>MVQD01000087.1 GCA_002067095.1 Methanoregulaceae archaeon PtaB.Bin056 | reverse complement strand
CTGCATCCGGGTCTCCTCCTCGCGCACGTACCGGGCCAGGGTCTTCTGCATGTGCTCCTCCTGCAGGAAGTGGGTATGGGTGTCCCCGTTGATGTAATGCCGGTTGTGCATGATAGCATGGTGCAGGGGAAGCGTCGTCTTGACGCCGATGATGACATACTCGTAGATAGCCCTTCGCATCCGGGCGATGGCCTCGCTCCGGTCGGCGCCCCAGGCACAGAGCTTCGAGATCATGGAGTCGTACGTGGGGGGGATGGAATACCCCATGTGGATGCCGGAGTCCACCCGCATCCCCGGACCTCCTGGTGAGCGGTACCGGAGGATCTTCCCTGGATCGGCGGCAAAATTGTTCAGTGGGTCCTCTGCGTTGATCCGGCACTCGATCGCATGGCCCCGGATCGTCACGTCCTCCTGGTCGAGGGGCAGTGACTCCCCGGCAGCGACCGCGATCTGGTGCTTGACGATATCCCTGCCGGTGATCATCTCGGTCACCGTGTGCTCGACCTGCAGGCGGGTGTTCATCTCCATGAAGTAGTAGTTGCCATCCGCATAGAGAAACTCGACCGTGCCCGCATTGGTGTAATCCGATGCCTTCGCCACCGCGATGGCGGACGCCGCCATCCTCTCCCTGAGTTCCGGCGTCATGATCGGGCACGGCGCCTCCTCCACGAGTTTCTGGTGCCGCCGCTGGATGGAGCACTCGCGGTCATACAGGTGGATGACGTTTCCGTGCTCGTCTGCGAGGACCTGGAACTCGATGTGCCTGGGCCTCTCCAGGTACTTCTCTATGAAGACGGTCGCATCCCCGAACGCGGACTGGGCGATGCGGCGTCCGGCCTCGATCGCCTCTTCGAGGCCCTTCTCGTCCTGCACGATGTGCATGCCGATGCCACCTCCCCCCGCGCTCGCCTTGACGATCACCGGGTAGCCCACTTCGGAAGCGACCTTCTTTGCATCATCCGGGTCCTGCACGCCCTCGAGTGTGCCGGGAAGGACGGGGACATCGGCCTCCCTCATCATCTGCTTGCTCTCGATCTTCGAACCCATGGCCCGTATCGTCTTCCAGGAGGGGCCGATGAAGACCACCCCCTCCTCCTGGCAGAGTTTCGAAAACCGGTAGTTCTCGGCGAGGAACCCGTACCCCGGGTGGACCGCCTCGGCCCCCGACTTCTTTGCAATATCGAGGATCCGCTCCATGTTGAGGTAGCTCTTCGCAGGGGGGGCCTCTCCCAGGAGGAATGCCTCGTCTGCGTACTTCACGTGGAGTGCATCGGAGTCAGCAGTGGAGTAAATGGCCACCGTCTCGATATCGAGCTCCCGGCAGGCCCTCATCACCCGGATGGCGATCTCCCCGCGGTTGGCGATGAGGACCTTCTCGAAGAACTTCATTCCACCACCAGGAGCACGTCACCGCTCTTGACGGTGTCCCCGGTATCCACAAAAATATCCGCAACACGGCCGTCAGCCGGGCTGTGGATGGGGTTCTCCATCTTCATGGCCTCGAGCACGAGCAGCGTGTCCCCCTTCTTCACCTCTGCCCCGCGGTTCACCAGGATCTTCAGGACCATCCCCTGCATGTTCGACTTGACGCCTCCCTGTATCTCTCCCCTCGGGATCTTCTCCTGGACCGGTGCGGCACTGACAACCGCGCTCCCCCCGACCGAGATGATCCTGACGGAAAATACCTCCCCATCCACCTCAACCTCCATCGAGGGGGGGATCGAAGGCATGTCCTGGACCTTTGCTTTCTTCTGGGGTATCTCCTCCGGCTTCCTCTCTCCCCGGAGGAACGCGGGTGCGATCGCAGGGTAGAGGATGTAGGTGAGGACATCCTCCTCCTTCTTGATCAACCCCTCTGCGGTTGCCTGGGCCTTCATCTTCTCGTAGATCGGCTCCAGGAGGTCCGCCGGGCGTACCGTGATGGGCGGCTCGTCGCCGATGATAAGCCTCCGGATCTCCTCGTCGATCGGGCCGGGCGGTTTCCCGTAGAGGCCGCGGACATAGTCCTTCACCTCGTTCGTGACATTCCTGTACCGTTCACCGCCAATGAGCACGTTGAAGACCGCCTGGGTCCCGACGATCTGGGAGGTGGGGGTGACAAGTGGCGGGTAGCCAAGGTCCTTCCTCACCCTCGGGACCTCCTCGAACATTGCGTCCACCTTGTCGAGCGCATCCTGCTCCTTTAACTGCGAGACGAGGTTTGAGATCATCCCGCCGGGGAGCTGGTAGAGGAGGACATCGCTGTCCACACGCTCGGAGATTGGGTCGACGAGCCCCTCGTATTTTGCGCGGACCTTCAGACACGCATTCCGGATATCCTTCAGGACACGGAGATCGATCCCCGTATCCGCCGGAGTCCCTGTAAGCGCCGCCACCACGCTCTCCGTCGGGGGCTGGGACGTCCCGAGTGCGAACGGTGACATCGCCGTGTCTACGATGTCGACGCCTGCCTTGATCGCGGCCTCGTAGCTCATGAGTGCGATCCCGCTCGTCGAGTGGGAGTGGAGGTCGACAAGGGTGTCAACTTCATCCTTGATCCCGGTCACGAGCTCGGCTGCGGCATCCGGCATGATCAGCCCTGCCATGTCCTTGATGCATATTGAATCGCAGTCCAGGGAATGGAGCTCCTTTGCCATCTCCACGAACCCTTTGATCGAGTGGACAGGGCTTGTCGTGTAGCAGATGGCCCCCTGGAGGTGCGCTCCCACCTGCTTGACCATCTCCATTGCTCGCTTCATGTTCCGGATGTCGTTGAGGGCATCAAATACCCTGAAGATATCGACGCCGTTGGCGTGCGCACGCTCTACAAATCGGTCCACGACATCATCCGGGTAATGGCGGTATCCCACCAGGTTCTGCCCGCGTAAGAGCATCTGGATGGGCGTCCGCTTCATTTCAGCCTTGAGTGCCCGCAGACGTTCCCAGGGATCTTCTGCAAGAAACCTGATACTCGTGTCGAACGTCGCCCCACCCCAGGCCTCGACCGAGAAGAAGCCCGCCCGGTCTATCTCACGGGCCAGGGGGATCATATCCTCGGTCCGGAGACGCGTCGCTATCAGTGACTGGTGGGCATCTCTGAGTGTGGTGTCGGTGATGGAAATCTTCTTGTTACTGGCAGCACACATCGGGCTCCTCCGGGCTTGGCCCACGCTCCAGCGGCGAACAAAGAGCTAAACCTCTAAAACCTTCATTGTGCAAGTATAAAAAATTCTCTCACCGGGAAAAAACAGAGCAGGAAGAGGAGAACCGCAACTCCTGCGGCAATGAAATCCCTGCGGGAGGATGAAAACTTCGCACACGATACACCCCCCTTCCCGTATCCCCGCACGAAGAGGAGATCGGCCTGGTCCTCCGCCCTCCGCAGCAGCCCGAAGACGAGGTTCGTGGCGATGGAGGAGAGCGCCCTGGCCCCTATGGGGGAACTCTTCAGCAGGTATGCCTGCCGCACCCGCTGCACCTCCCCTCCCAGGAAACGGATGGACGAGACTGCCATCTCTCCTGCAAGCCCCAGGTCAAATCCCACCCCGGGGCCGAACGCCCAGGTGCAGACCTGGATGAATTCTCCCGGCTTCTGGTCCTGGTAGGCGTAGATTGCAACCAGGATCACCACCCCCAGGCGAACCAGGTACGAGAGCCACTCGCCGCCGGTGATCCAGATCGCCGCCGTCACCAGGAGAAGCGGGATAAAGGCAACCAGTGGCCAGGATGATCGCCTCAGCATCCCGGGTCCCCTGGTGCATGTGAGGTACCAGAGAGCCGCAAGGAACGCCCCGGCAATCCCCGAGAACGCCGTGATGGAGATCGCGACGACCGCAAGGAGTCTCAGCCGTGGATCCTGCATGCCGCCTCCGCAAGGTCGTCTTCTGAGATGTTGTGGGGGACAATCCCTCGTGAAAGGAGCGCTTTCACAAAAGGCGGGGCCAGTTCCCAGTCGCCAAGTGCTGCCGGCATTGTGCCCCTGCATACAAGGTCGTGGCCCTGGAACTCCCAGAGAAAATCAGTGCGGGGCAGGAAACGCTGCTCGTGCGTGCAGAGGACCACAATGGATGAACGCCTGGCCTCGATCCAGCGGCAGATCTCCCTCTTGCCTGAACAGTCAAGTGCGCCGAACGGTTCGTCGAGGATAAGAAGGTCCCATGCCTTTCCAAAAATGCAGGAGAGGACCAGCCTCTTGAGTTCTCCCCTGCATAGCGAGAGGGGGTCGTCACCTTCCCTGCCCACGAGGCCTGCCCTGAGAAGTATCTCCCCCTCATCGGCGCCCCACGATTTGATCTCTTCCCTGAGGGTATTCCCTGTAACCTGCCATTCCGGGAACTGGAAGGAGATCATGGAGCTCCTGATTCCCTGGCGTATAACAGCCCCCTCGCCTGGGGCAAGGAGCCCGGCAGCCATCGCGGCAACGGTCGACTTACCTGACCCCACCCTCCCGCTCACGAGGTTGATCCCGGGACCGAACCGGCCAGAGACCCTGATGTCTGGACCACCGCGACTTACCGCTGCCCTGTCAAAGAAGAGCTCCATTCCCTCCACCTCCACGAGGGGGGATACCAGCAGGACCCGAGATGCTCCGAAAAGACCTCCCCGGGGGGGCCACACGCCAAGACCTGCCCCCCTGAGAGAAAGAGCACCGTGTCGGCTGATGCCGCAAGGTCCATGTCCTGCGTGCACTGGACTTTCCAACGGACTCCCGTGCGGTGCAGGTGCTCCTGCAGCACTGCGGTAGTATGGGCGTCCAGGTGAGAGTCCCATTCATCGAGGACCAGGATTCCGGGATTGGATACCATGGCCGTTGCCAGTGCGACGAGCACCTGCTCTCCTCCCGAGAGCGACTCCGGTTCGCGGTCCAGGAGCGGGGATATCCCCAGCAGCCCCGAGATCTCCTCCACCTTCTTAAGGATCTCGTCACACTCAAGGTGCCGGAACTGGAGTGGCGAGGCAATCTCATCCCTGACACGGGAGAAGAGGGCATTCCTCCCCGGGAATTCGTGGACCCAGCCCACCGTCAGCGTACCGCCGGGTTCTCCCCCGATAGTGATGGATCCCTGAACCGGTTCCTCCATCCCGGCGAGGAGCCGCAGGAGCGTGGTCTTGCCACTCCCGTTCGGGCCGATGACCGCGGTGTTCCCGGCAGGGACGAGAAGGGAAAGAATATCGAGGACGCCGTGGCGAAGCCCTGAGATCCGGATCATCGTCCCGGCCTCTGCCCCTCACCCTCGATGCCTGCATGCTTCCCTCCCCCCAGCCTGGCGATGCGATCGGTGACGAGGGATGCGGCCGCTGCCTTCAGGATATCGCCGGGGATGAAGGGGACCACCCCGAGCAGCAGCGCCACCTCCAGTGACAACCCGGTCGAGAAGGAGAGCCATGCCACCCCGCATGCATAGAGCGCAGAAAGGCCTGCCGCCATCCCGGCGTACCTCGCGATGCGGGGGCTGCGCTCGTACCCGATTCCCGCGAGGAGTGCCGCAGGAATGAACCCCACCAGGTATCCACCCGTCGGCCCGAGGAATACCCCGATGCCTGCGGTGCCGCTATGAAATACCGGCAGGTTCATGGCACCCATCAGGAGGTACAGGGAGACCGGAACCACCGCGTACCTCCCCATGATCCCTGCGGCAAGGAAGAGAAAGAGCGTCTGGAGGGTGAAAGGAACGGGAACAAAGGGGATGGAGATCCAAGAGCCGGCCGCAAGAAACGCAGTGAAAGCCCCCGCATGGGCAATGGAGAGGGCACGATACCGGCGGAGGTTCATTGTCAACCCGAAATAAATTCGTGGTTGACGAGAAGAATCTTACTGCTGAGTACAGTCGCCGGCTATCACGCGCTCGACCTTCCCGTTGTCCTTTCGGATCAGGAGGGCCCCATACTCGTCGATGTCAATCGCCTCCCCCTCAACGCAGGTCTTGAGGGTATTGACCCGGACCCGGTGCTCCAGGGTGCAGGAGAGGCTCTTCCATTCCCTGACGATCGACTCGTACTCCCCTGCTTCAAGCAGGAGATAGCGGCTCTCGAACTCCTTCAAGATGCGGGCGAGGAGGGCCGGGCGGTCCACGTCGTGGCCCACTTCGATGCTGACTGAAGTGACGGCCTTCGGCAGCCCAGAGAGATCCGTCGGCGAGACGTTCGCGTCCACCCCAAGGCCCAGCACCGCGTAGTGGATCTGGTCGGCCTCGGCGGAGATCTCGAGGAGGAGACCGGCAACCTTGCTGTCGCCGATATAGATATCATTCGGCCACTTGATCAGCGCCCCGA
This sequence comes from Methanoregulaceae archaeon PtaB.Bin056, assembly GCA_002067095.1. GTDB lineage: Archaea > Halobacteriota > Methanomicrobia > Methanomicrobiales > Methanospirillaceae > Methanolinea_A. The sequence continues at coordinate 57,817 of MVQD01000087.1, read as the reverse complement.
GGTCGTACTCCTTCCGGAGCGCCCTGGCGATAGCGATCGCCCCGGCCATGGTGATCATAAAGACCCTCTCGATGGGGATCTTCGGCTTGACCACCACGGTGGCCCAGATCCCTCCCCTGGGAGAGACCCATGACCTCCCGAGCCTCCCGATCCCCCCTGTCTGCTGCTCCGCGATGATTACCATTCCGTGCAGAGACGCCGGGTCCTGCTCTTCGGCCATCTGCCGGGCCACCCAGTTCGTGGACGTGGTGCTCTCGAAGTAGCGCATCTTCTTGCCCGTGAAGCTGGTCCGGAGCTTCTTGTGCACCTCGTAGGGGAGCAACCGGTTGCTGCTCTTCTTGAGTCGGTAGCCCTCCCGGTGGGACGCGGTGATCTCGTAGCCCATATCGATGAGCTCCTTGATGTGCTTCCACACCGCCGAGCGGGATATCCCAAGAGTATTGCTGATCGCCTCTCCGGAAACGGGCCCGTCGCTCTTCTCCAGCACCTCGAGGACCCTGAACGCTGCTTGGTACATAGTGCCTACCTTTTTGCCACGACCTGCTCTCCAGGCAGAGGACATGGGTCCTTCCCGCATACCTGCTTCATGATCTCGGACTGGTGCTCCATGAGGGTGGCCAGGTCAAATATCCCGGTGATGTCCACGATCCCGATGGCTGCAATGGCGGCCCCTTCCGTGTCCCTGACAGGTCCAACAACGACAGGGACACCCCGGTAGGCCCCTTTTTCAGGGGTGGCCTTGAGTACCCGGTTCTCGTGCAGCACGCGTTCCAGGATGGGGCCCGTGTAATTCGAGTCGATCACCCGCCCCTCCTCGATCCTGATGCCCGGCCGCTCGAGGGATCGCGCTGTAATGGGGAGCCTGTTTAGGAGTTCGTGGAGAGCCCGTCCCAATGGTTCGAGATCCTCCGGCCCGGAATCTGCTGAGAGGATGAAGCGGTTCATACGTGGATCACTACACTAAATCCCTGATTTCCAGTCACAAGAATGTTTCCACTGAACCCCGGCAGAATTCCCCGAGAAATGCCCGGGAGGGGTATTCGTGGATTGTGGTGGCAACTACCTCTCCCCCGCCCACGCCGCCCCTGATCAGCACCGCCCCCTCACCCATCGTCGCAATGACCTCTCCTGCGTGTGAGGAGAAGTACCCGTCACTCTCGATGGATGCGGGATCGTACCCTGCAAAGAGCGAGGCACAGCGGTGTGAAGATACGCACTCGAGGCCTCCCTTCTGGTGCAGGTGGCAGTAGGTGACGTCGAACGGAAGCCAGTCGTACGCATCCGCCCGGTCGATACCCGGCCCAAACACGATGAGTTTTCCCCCGGATTCGACGTATCTCCTTATACGGGCCGAAGACGCCCGCAATGCCGGCAGTAGCCGTGAATATGCGGGGTTCGCAAAACCCGCGGGGATGATCAGGGTGGAATAGCGTCCCCGGTAGAATGGCGCAGCGAGGAGGTGGGGGGTGACATGCTCGCAGGTGAGTCCGCATTCCTCGAGGAGGCGGGAGAAGACGATCTTCTCGTCCCAGAGCAACGCACAGCGGGCGTTCATCCCTTGATCACTCCCAGGGGTTCGAACCGGGCAACGAGGCGGGAGATTCCGACCTCGTGCACGACGCGGACCACCTCCATGCTCGGTTTGTAGACCTCAGGCGCCTCGTCGGCAATCGCTGCATCGCTCGGCGCCCTCACAATGATGCCCTCCTTCCCAAGGGCGTCCCTGATCTCCCTGCCGGTAAGCCTCTTCTTTGCCTGCGTGCGGCTCATCACCCTTCCCGCACCATGGCAGGTGCTCCCGAAGGTCTTCTCCATCGCGCCGCTCGTGCCGTGGAGGAGGAACGAGGGGCTCCCCATGCTCCCGGGGATGATGACCGGCTGGCCGACTGAAGAGTATGCAGGGGGAAGGTCCGGTGCACCGGGACCAAATGCCCTTGTCGCACCCTTCCTGTGCACGCAGACCTTCATCCTCGTCCCGCCGACAAGGTGCTCCTCCATCTTGGCCACGTTGTGGGCCACGTCGTAGATAAGGTGCATGTCCCTGTAGGCAACTCCATAGAGCTCCTCCAGCACTTTCCGGGTGTAGTGCATGATCACCTGGCGGTTGGCCCAGGCATAGTTCGCCGATGCGGCCATTGCCCCGAAGTAGGCCCTCCCCTCGGGTGAGTCGAGTGGTGCACAGGCAAGCTGGCGGTCCGGAAGCGAGATCCGGTATCTCTTCGTGGCCGCCTCAAGGGTCCGCAAGTGGTCGGTGCAGACCTGGTGTCCAAGGCCGCGGGACCCGCAGTGGATCATGATGCAGACCTGCCCCTGGCAGATGCCAAACGCCTTTGCGGCCTCAGGGTGATACACCTCCCTCACGACCTGCACCTCAAGGAAGTGGTTCCCTGATCCAAGGGTGCCGCTCTGCGGCATGCCCCTCTGCCGGGCTTTCTGGGATACGGCAGCAGGGTCGGCCTCCTTCATGCATCCTTCCTGCTCGCACATCCGGATGTCCTCGTCAATGCCGTACCCTTCCCTGACCGCCCAGGAGGACCCTTCAACGAGCATGCGGTCAAGTTCCCGGTTCGAGAGCCGGAGCGTGCTCTTTCCCCCGACACCGGTCGGAACCGCACCGAACAGGCGTTCCACCAGCTCCCGCCGTTTTCCAAGCTCCTCTTCCCGGAGAGGAGTGGCAAGCAGCCGAACACCGCAATTGATGTCGAATCCCACCCCGCCCGGCGAGATCACCCCCTCGTCAAGAGAGAATGCCGCAACTCCTCCAATGGGAAACCCGTATCCCCAGTGGATGTCCGGCATGGCGAGGGACTGGCGCACAATACCGGGCATGGTGGCGACATTCGCAAGCTGCTGGACTGCCCCCTCCTCGAGGGTCCCCGCGAGGGCTTCCGAGAGGAAGAACAGCCCGGGCACCCGCATCCCCGGGACGTATCCGACCGGAACCTGCCATTCGAATTCACCCAGCCTCTGTATTCCTGGCAGCATGGTCATTCACACATCAAAGATGACATCCAGTATATAAGACTCCTGATCATGGACTATGGAGAGTCCGGAGTAGGAGATCCCCTTCACGCCGCGGCCCGCGTTATGGGCCTCCATCGAGAAGGGCTCGCCCCTGACCACCCCCTCAACGAATCCGTCGCCAATCCGAAGGTCAGCCCCGGATATCACGAGCCCCTCCACCTCGGCGATGAAGAGCAGCTCGGAGAGATACGCGTGCATGAGCGATTCGAGGTCATCTCCCCGGACCGCGACAGGGTGCGTCCGGCCGTCTTTGCCCGGGCAGCCGTACATCACCTGCATCAGTGCACGCCCCGCCTCGGAGAAGAGTTCCTCAAGCGTTCCTGCCTTCACCCTGACCTTCGCGTCGGCGGTGTGCTCAAGTTCCTCAAAACTCATGTCCCGGCGAATTGTCCTCGATCTGGTCCAGGAACATCGGCAGCATGCCCCTGTGAATTGACTGGAGGTAGCGGGCCTGGTGGATGGAGATAAAAATGGTATGGTCTCCTGCCCTGACCTGGAGATCAGTCGCTTTCGGTGGCTTCATGCTGACGGGAAGGAGGAGCGGGCCTCCGCATGATGTGCATATCCGGAAGTCGCACCCCCTCCGGTCGATGTATTCTGCCACATCCTCATTGACGATGATCTCTTCCGGGAGAGTGCGGATATTGGGTCTCACGTACATGATTCTCACCACATTGACCTGAAACGGTAAAAAAATTATGATGAGACGGATTCAGGTGGTCCCCACGATCTTTGCGACCAGGTCCGTATACTGCTCCTTGAGCTGGTATACGCTGTGAGTGCCTTCACGGTTCTTGTTCACGTGAAGGATGCCAATGCGGGATGCAATGATCCCCACCATCGCGGCAACCGAGTGGTAACTGATGGAAAACCTCCTGTTGAGGTATTCGCAGATCTTTGCGATGGTGAGGGATTTTGTCTTGAGAAAGAGTTGGAGCATGGCACGCCTGATCCCGGTATGGTCCCTGGAAAGGTACATCCGCAGCCGGCCTTCTATGACAGCCTTGATCTCGTGCGGAGATCTCATGAAATGGTACTGACCATAAGATTTATATAAGGATTTTCTTTTCTCCCCTTCATAAAGGGGTGCAGATTTCCCCGGGAGAGTCCATCCCCTAAAGGGCGTGGGGGCCACGACGGCGACTCTTTCCGGCTCCAGAAAAAGAGCGTTGATTCTTCGGAGTCCCGAAGGATTTTACTCCTGAGTAGCCAAAGTACTGGGCTATGGGACTCATCGCGTATGATGTGAACAAATACACGCCCCGGCAGATGATGATGATCCCCATGGTCATCCTCATCCTCTCGCTGGCCATCCTCGGATACAACATGGCCACCACCGGGATGCCGGTCAGACCGGGAATCGATTTCTCGGGAGGTACCGCGGTCACCCTTTTTACGACCGATACGCCAGGGCAGCTGGAGCAGAAATTCCAGGGGTACCCGCTCCTTTCTGTAGGAGAGGGGGTGAACAACGGGAAATACCTCAAGTTCGGACCCATGGATGATGCGAGCCTCCAGGCGCTGGCCGCACTGATCAATGCAGAATACCCTGATGCCAAGATCGACCAGATCGGGGCATCATTCGGGAAGACGCTCCAGGAACAGGCCCTGCTCGCCCTGATCATCTCTTTTATCGGTATGGCGATCGTGGTATTCCTGGCCTTCCGCACGCTCGTGCCAGCCGTGGCGGTGATATTCTGTGCATTTACCGATATTGCCATGACTGCGGCGGGTATGGGCCTGGTGGGAATCGAACTCTCGCTCCCCACTGTTGCCGCACTCCTCATGCTGATCGGGTACTCGGTGGACTCTGATATCCTCCTCACCATGCGTGTTCTCAAGCGCCAGGGGAAGCTTGAAGAGAAACTCTCCGGCGCATTCCAGACGGGCATCATCATGACCACGACGACGCTTGCCGCAGTGGCGGCGATGTGGATCATCGCGTTCGTGGGCCAGATCACCGTCATCTGGGAGATCGCAACGGTGCTCCTCATCGGGCTTGTCCTTGACATGATGAACACCTGGCTGACGAACGCGGGGATAATCAAGTGGTACGTCCTGAAGCGGGGTGGAAAATGAGCGACAGCAAACTTGTGGCCTGCCTGAAGCACTGGCAGGTCGCCCTCATGATACTCCTCCTGGTGGCGTCTGCAATTGCAATCGGCCCCAGGTTCGAAGACGGGAAGTTCACCACCAACCTCCAGTACGGTCTCGACCTCCAGGAAGGGACCTGGCTCCAGATGGAGTTCAAGGCCGAGGTGGTCGGGTTCGAGACCGACAGGTCCGTCGAAGATTTCGTGGCAGACCTCCAGAAGCAGCTTGATGCCGAGATCTACTTGATCGACGAGAATAAACTCGAGATCCGGAGCTATTACCCCGAAGAGACTTTAAGGACGATATTCTCGGCTGCGGGAGGACGGCTCACCTCCTACGAGCAGGGGGTATCGCGGGATACCGCAGATGACGTCAAGCGGATCCTTGAGAACAAGTTAAACGCACTCGGCACAAAGGACGCGAGGGTCAACCCACTCACCGGCATCTCCGGCGTCTCCCACTACATCCGCGTCGAGCTTGCAGGAGTGAGCCTCTCACAGGCCAAGGAGATTGTCGGAACCCAGGGCAAGTTCGAGATCCGGATCCATACGACAGGCAATCAGACCGAGCATGTTCTCTACGGGGACACGATCACCACCGTCGGGGTCCCAAGCCACGAGCCCCCTGGCAGTCCAGTCTGGGGCGTCTCGTTCACTCTCTCCGACGAGGGGGCAAGGAAGTTCCAGGAAGGCGCGATTGCAACCGGAGCGGTGAGCGCCCCTGATGCTCACTACCTTGATATGGTCCTTGACGGAAACGTGGTCTACAGTGCGCCGCTCTCCGGTGACCTTGCCGCAAAACTTGCCGTAGAACCCATCCGGCAACTCTATGCATCGACCGGGACCGGCGCTGCCGGGCTCGAGGCGGCAAAGAACCTCGAGATCCACCTGAGGGCAGGGGCGCTGCCGGTGGACGTGACCGTCGCGGGTTCCGGCTACGTGCCCGCAGCCCTGTCAGACTACTTCAGGATGATGTGCGTGATCGCTTTCGTCGCCGCGGCGATTGCGGTCGGTGTGGTCATATACTACCGTTACCGGGAACCGAGTATCGTCTTTCCAATGATCGGTACCAACCTCACCGAGATCGTCATCCTCCTCGGGATTGCAACCCTCATCCAGCAACTGGACCTTGCCGCGATCGCGGCACTGATCGCGGTGATGGGAACCGGGATCGACCAGCTGGTCATCATCACTGACGAGATCCTGCACGAAGGGAAGGTCCCCTCCCCTACGCTCTACAAGAAGCGCCTTGCGAGGGCACTTGGGATCATCCTGGTCTCCGCGTTCACTGTCATCATCGCCATGATACCGCTGGCATTGATGGACCTCTCGTCTCTGCGGGGCTTTGCCCTCATCACGATCATCGGCGTGGTGATCGGCGTCGCCATCACGCGGCCGGCATATGGAGAGATAATCAAGGAGATACTCTCCAAATAACCGATAACAACCTTTATCACTCTTTTTTCTCCACTTAGACTCTTGGGAATTTACATGAGCAGACCGGTATTACTCGACTTTTATGCTGACTGGTGCGGGCCATGCAGGCGGCAGGGGCCTATCCTCGAGGAGTTGAAGAAGAAGATGGGCGACAGGGTGGACATAAGGAAGATCGATGTCGACCAGCACATGGAGATGGCAAACAAATACGGCATACGGGTGGTCCCGACCCTCATCATCGAGAAGGACGGGAAGGTGATGCACAGCCTTGAAGGGGTCACCAGTGCCGAGACGCTCGAATCCATGCTCTCCCGCCTGGTGGATTAGATGAGGGTCGGCATCGTAGGGGGAACCGGCGACATCGGCGAGGGGATCGCAATGCGCCTTGCGTCCCGCCACGACGTGATCATCGGGTCCAGGGAGGAGGAGAAAGCGGCCCAGAGCAGCGCCTGCTGCCTGGACACGCTCACGAAGCGGGGCCTTCCCTGCAGCTGCCAGGGCTATACGAACCAGGAGGCGGTCGACCGGTCAGACGTGATCATCCTCGCGATCCCCTTCAAACACGTCGAGCCCACCCTCGCGACGCTCAAGGGACTTTCGGGTAAGATCGTGATCTCCCCCGTCAACCCGATGGAGAAGCGTGAGTATTTCATGTTCGTCCCGCCACCGGAAGGCTCTGCGGCGATGATGATCAGGAGGCTCATCCCTCCCGATGCACGCCTCTGCACTGCCTTCAACACCGTTGCCGCGAACAAGTGGCGTGCGCTTGACGAGGAACTTGATCTGGCCATCCCGGTCTGCGGGGATGACCCGGACGCAAAAGCGGTAGTAATGGAGCTGATCAACAGCGTCCCACGCGTCAGGGCGTACAATGCCGGCCCCCTTGCCGCTTCCTGCATGGTCGAGTGCCTGACCCCCCTGCTCCTCAATATCGCCCGCTTCAACAAGATGCGCGACGTCGGGATCCAGTTCAAATAACCACCTTTTCCTGCGTTACTCACTCCCCAATGAACCAGAGAGATGAGTTCAAGAGGATTGGAATGCGGCTCCGGCAGGAAGGGCTGGTGGGCGCAAATTTTGGAAACATGAGTGTCCGGGATGGTGCAGGGTTCCTGATCACCCGCAAAGGCGCGTTCCTGGACTGCCCGGAAGATCTGGTCTTTGTTCCCCTCGAGGGGGCAGTCCCGCCGGATGCATCAAGCGAATACCGCCTGCACAGGGAGGTATACCGGCTCACCCGGCACCGTGCGGTTGTCCATGCCCATCCCCCGCACGCGGTGGCGATCTCACTGCACAGGGACTGCATCATTCCTGTCGACAGCGAGGGCGAGATGTTCTGCCCAGCCATTCCTGTGGTGAATGGCCCCCCTGGGAGTATGGAGATGGCGGAGCGTGCGGCATCTGCCCTGAAAGACGGCGTGGCTGTCATCGTCAGGGGGCATGGGACATTCTGTGGTGCGCGAACGCTCGAAGAGGGCTACGTCCTCACCTCAATTGTCGAGCACAGCTGCCGGGTGCTGTTGCTCTCGCAGGTGAAGTGAGATCACGCTTCCTCGTATCCTGAACGAGGAATCAAAGAACATAAGACCTGGGAATGCAGAGTGTAAGGCAGAACGGGGGATGAGAACGCCATGACAGGGATTGAAGAAAAGATCTCCAGGCTCCCGCCGGAACTGCAGAGAGAGGTTGAGGATTACATCGATTTTCTGCTCAGGCGAAATCCCCTTCCCCTGGCAGAAGAGCAGGTCCCGGGTTTTCTCTCGCCTCCTCCTGCAACTTCCCCCCCCCGTCCGATCATCCTCGCCGAAGAGATCTCCTTTTGCAGGGACCAGGACATCCTTCCGGGCTACCGGGACCTTGGACAACTCGCAGGTACCGAAGGGGATCCAGGAATAGAAAAAGAACCTCCTTTGAAGATAAAAAAGACACAGGCAACGGACCCTGGTAAAAGACTCCTGGAATGGATTGACTGATAGTATCGCGCCCAGGCCAATGTATCATAGAAGGCCTGCCGGGGGCCTGCCGCCCCCCGACCCCGCCGCAACCTCCGGTCGCCCACTCTCAATCACTTCCCAAAAACAGTATGGACTCGACGGGATTCGAACCCGTCTTTTCGCGGGGGCCTGCCGCCCCTCGACCCCGCCGCAACCTCCGGTCACCTGTTCTCCTTTCCCCATTATCCTGTATTCCCTTTGAGTATGTCCTGATGTGTCGGAATTATCCTGATGTGTCGGAATATGTCCTGAAAATGAGATGGACTCGACGGGATTCGAACCCGTGGCCTTCACGTTGCAAACGTGACGATCTACCCCTGATCTACGAGCCCATGCCGCACACCAGAAGATGTGCCGTATTCTGTTTTCCCCCATTCCACATATGTCTTGCTGAACGAAGGTAACGCCCTTCGATACCACGGCAACCTTGGGTCACCTGTTCTTCATCCCATGGACAGATCTGGGAAATACAAAAAGACAGAAGAATTGAAAAATACACAGAACTGCATGGACTTGGCGGGATTCGAACCCGCGGCCTTTACGTTGCGAACGTAACGATCTACCCCTGATCTACAAGCCCGATTGGAGTAGTAATGTATTCTGCGGCTGGATTATAGTTCTTGCTGATCTGTGCGGTTCATTCTGAACTGCGCGACGAACGGAGACCAGAAGACCGGGGCAGGTATAAAGCGGGGGGATAAAAAGGATTTCAGAGGATGATCTCGATGTCGAGCTTCTCTGCGAGTTCCTTGTAGCGGTTCCGGATCGTGACTTCGGTGACTCCTGCAACCTCCGCCACCTCCCGCTGGGTCCTGCGCTCGCCGCCAAGGATTGAGGAGATGTAGATGGCCGCTGCGGCGACCCCCGTGGGCCCGCGCCCGCTGGTCAGCTCGCGCTCCCCTGCCTGCCTGAGGATCTCAACCGCCCTGCTCTGGACCTCCCCCTTGAGGTTTAAGCCCGAGCAGAACCTGGGGACGTAGTCGATCGGCGAGGTCGGGAGGAGCTTGAGGCCAAGTTCCCTCGAGATGAACCGGTAAGTCCTCCCAATCTCCTTTCGGGATACCCTAGAGACCTCGGCAATCTCGTCAAGGGTCCGCGGGACGCTGCACTGGCGGCAGGCCGCGTAGAGTGCTGCAGCCGCAACGCCCTCGATACTCCTGCCGCGGATCAGGTTTTTGTCGACTGCGTCGCGGTAGACCACCGCTGCAGTCTCACGGACGTTCCTTGGCAGTCCGAGTGCCGATGCCATCCTGTCCAGTTCCGAGAGGGCGAATGCAAGGTTACGCTCGGTAGCGTTGCTCACCCTAATACGCCGCTGCCATTTACGCAGCCGATACAGCTGGGCACGGTTCTTGGAAGAGATCGCCCTCCCGTAGGAGTCGCGGTTCCTCCAGTCGATCATCGTGGAGAGCCCCTTGTCATGGATGGTGAAGGTCATGGGAGCCCCTACACGGGACCGCTTCATCCTCTGGTCATGGTCGAACGCACGCCACTCCGGGCCCCGGTCGATGAAATCATCGTCGATGACCAGCCCGCAGTTCTGGCATACAAGCTCAGCCCGCTCGTAGTCGTGGACCAGCTGACGGCTCCCGCATTCCGGGCAGACCGTCTCGGTGTGGTCCTCTGCCTTCTTCTCGTGCTCTTTCACACGCTCTTTCAGCCTGTTCCTTAAGGCTTCCCTCTCCGTCTGGAGAATTTTCAGCTTCTCGACTTCCTGCACGACACATCACACCTTTTTTATCTGATGAACAACCTCTCCCCAGCCGGCACCGCACACGGTCCCTTGCAGAGAACTGCTGCCATGGGCCTCGACACATTGCCGAATATGTCCACGACCCTGCCAACCGGCTTCAATCGCCTGTCCACAACCTCGCTGTAGAGCTTCGGGAGCTGTGCCGCATCGCATTGCACCACAAGGATGCGCGCCCCTACTGCATGAACCGCCAGGCCAATGGTCTTCACACGAAAAGCCTCTTGTTCTTCTGCCTGTGAGGACAGACTGAAGGATTTAGTAATCTATATATATTGAAAATAAATGTATATAAAGTTATTGTAAAGGTATAAATATCATTTTCGCCGTAAAAGCCATTCCTGGATATTTAAAGACAGTAAGTGGCTGCATTGGTCCTGATCGAGCCCTGCACCCCGTCCCACCAGATTTTTCGCGCGCATGTCAAGAAGATCTCCGGGTGCATGCGCGTCGGAGTCGATCACCAGCTGGCAGCCCGACAGGCGCGCCATCTGTACCACGTGGCCGTTGGTCCGGTTGTGGCCCCCGCGCGAGGTGATCTCGAGGGCAACCTGGTGCTCGCCTGCCAGTGCGGCATCTTCCGCCGTGATGAGTCCCGGGTGTGCGAGGACATCGACGTCATCGCACCCGCATGCCGCACGGTTCGTCCCTGGAGCGACAGGTTCCATTGCGGTCTCACCGTGAACCACCACGATCCGGGCTCCATGAGCCTTCGCCTCTCTTGCGAGTCCCGGGATATGCGGGGGAGGGACATGCGTCAGCTCGACACCTGGCAGGAGCGTCACGCCGTATTCCTTCGCAGCGGGGACCAGCCGCTGAAGGGATGCGAGAAGCTCGTGGAGATTGGTAGCGTCCGCGTGGTCGGTGATTGCCACCGTCGAGTACCCAAGCACAGACATCCTGCGGACAAGCTCGATAGGGAGCATCTCCCCGTCGGTCATGGTGGTATGGGTGTGGAGGTCGTACACAGTTGTCACTTCCCCAAAGCCATCTGCGTGGCAACCCTCTTCAGGAGCTCTTCCTTGCTCTCCTTCCACTGGACTACAATCCTCCCCTCCTTCTGCCACCACCGGGCAGGATAATGCTTCTGCTCAGAGCGGAACGAAAGACCGGCCCGCTTGACGGCCTTCTCAAGGTCCATAAGCGTGGGATCCTTCACCGCGCGTTCCCGCGGTATCCTGCGGCCTTCTGCCCGTTTCAGCGCAGCATTGAAATAACAGGGATAGAGTATTCGCTCACCTTTCATCCTTCATATGGTATGATGGTGAACCTATAAACTCTGCAGCATCATACCAGTACCGCATGCACCATGTCGACGTCCGGCTGGAGAAAGATGTCTACGATGTCAACCGCCGTATCGCAGACTCCAATTCCCGCCACTTCGAGGCCCATGGGGTGCGTGCCTTCGATCTCCTGGGTGCCATCGGGTCGGGGAAGACCGCACTCATCGAGCGGGTGGTACCGCTGCTCACTGCGCGTGGTGTGAGAGCGGGCGCAATCGCGGGAGATGTATACGGGGATGATGATTTCCGGAGGATAATTGCGCTCGGCATCCCCGCTGTAAATGCCAATACCGGCAAAGAGTGCCATCTTGATGCGCACCTCGTCGAGCATTCCCTGGAGAATATCGACCTCGACCGGATCGATCTCCTCTTCATCGAAAATGTGGGGAACATGGTCTGCCCGACCGATTTCCCGCTCGGTGCAGAGAAGCGGGTGGTGATTGTGAGTGCAACGGAAGGCGACGACGTCGTCAACAAGCACCCCATGATGTTCCGTGGGTGCGACATCGCCATCATCAACAAGGTGGATCTTGCACCGCTGGTGGGAGCGAACCTCGACCGGATGGAGAATGACATTTATCGTTACCACCCGGGTATGAAAGTATTCCGGACAAATTTAAAGACCGGAGAGGGGGTAGACGCATTCCTCGACGCCCTGCTGGAATAACCAGTGAAATTAAATAGCTGGGAATTTAACTATTAAAGAACTCCAGCAGGGACTCTCCCGCTGAATCCGAGAGTATTCGGGAAGAATAAATAGGGGAAATGACATGCTCTGGCAAGGAAGATCTGTAAGGCTGCCCACCGGGGGTCGTATACGGCTCACGCTCGTAAAGAGGAGGACCGAGATCGGCTCTGCTCCCACTGACAGCCACATCGGCAAAGAGAGGAGATCCATCGTGCGCACCACGGGGGGGAACAGGAAAGTCCGGACAATGAGGACCGAGTATGCCAACGTCGCCGACCCCCGCTCCGGCACTGTCCGCAAAGTCAGGATCGAGACTGTTGACGCAAACGTGGCAAATCCCAACTATGTGCGGCGGAACCTCCTGACAAAAGGTGCGATTATTCGGACTGAACTCGGAAAAGCGCGCATAATGAGCCGCCCCGGCCAGGAAGGCGTCATCAACGCAGTCCTGATCGAATAAATTCTCCAGTCCTCTTTTCTCAACCCAAGAAAAACCACTCAGCTACCGCTCTCTCTGCAGGGGTATTCGCATAAATAAGGTGGCGGTTTCAAAAGTCGTATCCCTGGAATGAACCTGGGTGTAGGAGGAGGACAGGACCGGATACGACTTTTGTCGTATCTTATGTTGTATTCACAAAAATATATAGATTACGATAAATGCATATTCAGAGAACCCCGGGGTCTCCATGCCGGAGTGGAATATTCCTGAAAAAGGTTCGCGGTTTCACTGCCCCATCTCCTCTTGAATGAACGTGAATTCTTCCCTTTCGGATTCTCACCACGGCCGGGTGAAGGAATGGCGACCGTTGACAGGCTGGGAAAATGTGGGCTTTTTCGTCAATCGTGTAATCTTTTTTCATTGTATCGACAGTTCGCTCTCATCCCCTGGGAGGAGGGGAGAATTGATACCCTGGGGTGGAGATTTTTATGCGTGAGAGGATGAGATGAGCCTCACCATTACAATCGCAGCCCCCTTTCGCCATGCCCGCAGGGACCAGTTGAAGAAGAACGAGGTCGTGTATTTTCTCTCGTTCAAGCAGCACTGGATGGGAATCGAACAGGCCAATATGCTCATCGCGAGGGCTGAAGAAGAGGGGCTCATCGAGATGAAAGGGGACATGATCAGGCCGCTCTTCGATGTCGCCACGGTCGAGATCCCACTTGGATACAAGCCTGGATCCTCCGTATTCGAGCGTTCTGACCCGGTCGACGATCTCCTCCTCCGGATCTCCCATCAGGCAGGAGTCTCCAGGGGCCAGCTGGTCGCGGAATTGAACATGCTGGTGCAGGACCGGTTCGGTGGAAACTTAAGGCAGGAAGCGGCAGCGGTGCTCATGGCAAAACGCTACGGGGTAGAGTTCCGTGACCTGCTTCCCGCGTTGAGGGAGCACCTGTTAAAAAACGAGTGATTATTCTTTCTTCTCTTCGGCAGCGGGTTTCGCAAAGTACTCTTCGAGTGCTTTGTCGCCATAGGCGGTGACCTTTGCATTGATTTGGACGAAATCAGCCGTGATCTCGTTCCCCCTCAGGGTCTTCCTCCGGCGCTGTCCTTCCATGACGGGCTTGAACCCTGCCCCTCCCGAGAGGAGAAGCTTCTTTCTCCCTGCGACAGGAAGGTTCCTGCGTGCAGGAGTCCCGTTCCTGTCGGAACCCCCTGTGATCTCCATACGGTACCCGGGCAGTCCCATTGAACTTGCATCAATCTCGTCACCGATCCGTTTCCCGACCAGTGCACCGGCCGCCCCGCCGCTCACATCGACTTTGTATGCCCTGCCCGTCTTCTGGTCAGACAGGACGATCTTGAACTCTGCCATAATCTCATCTCTCCTTCGTTACGGTATCCGGTTCAGTCCACCTGGCAATGCGCCAGGTCACAGGTTCTCCCTTCCCCGGACTCACAGCCGGCAGGCATATTCTCCGGGCCTGGCCCGAGCCTCCATGAAGTACCTATGAAATTGGATGAAAGATCTATTAAAGACTACTTTCCCCAGAAGGGGTTCTCCCTCCGTCTCATCGCGGTGAATTCCCCCAGGATCTCCTGGGTATGAACCGGCAGATGGGAGATCATCTCTTTTTCGAGGACTTTCACGTGGCGTTCGGGGATATCCACGAAGAGATCGTCCTCCACGTCGAGTTGCCTTCCCACCGTCGCTCCTTCAATAGAGATTGCCACCTCCGCGCCCGTCTGGGCTTCCCGGATCGTCTCCTGGTTCAACTGGATCGACTTGAGGTGGCCCACCTTCTTGCCGTCAGGCTGGATGAGGTTCACATCGGTGCGCAGCGTCCCGCCCAGTACCCGGACACCCACCACCGCGGGGTTGCTCTGGCGGAATATGCAATGGGGAAGGACCCGTATCTTTGCCGGGTGGATAATCTGCTCGAAACGCTGCTGCTCGGTCTTCCTCTTCAATTCCTCCTTCCACTGGATATACTCATCCACCAGTTTGTAGATCACCCTGCCTTCGAAGACCTTGACCGGAAACCCCGGCTCCTTCACCATCTCTGCTGCGTCAGGGAGGAGAGGGGTTGAGAAGGCGATGAGTGCCCGGTAATACGGGTTCTTGATGGTCTCGGCATCGATGAGGTCATGGCGGCTCACCGCGCCCACTTCAGCCCTCAGCACCCCGATCTCTTTCTCCTCGAGCTCCTTGCAGAGGGCCTCGAGCGCCCCGATGGTGTCTGCCTTGATGATCACCCCCTCTGGCGAGAGGTGGACATTCACCTCCTCCATCTCCTTCCTGATCCTGGCAATCACCTCCTCCTGGTTGCCCCTTATCACCTGTATAGGGGAGCCTGCGATTGCACCTTCCAGGTTCGGGGCACTCACTTTGATCCCCGCGGCTGCCGTGACTGCCCGTACCCGCTCAAAACGGTCCTCGACCAGGATCTCCTTGAGGGGGCGGGGCTGCAGCAGCGCCCGTACCTTGGTTACGACGATGCCGTCATGCTTTGCAACCGCAACCTCGTCGCCTACCGAGAGACGACCGTCGTAGAGGATGACATCGAGGGTGGTCCCTAGCCCCTTCTCCTCCTTCACCTCGAGAATCGTTCCCATTCCCGGGCCTTCGGCGGAGAGCGAGAGTTCCTGCTCCATGTACCGCTGTGCAAGCCCGATCATCACCATCAGGATCTCTGCGATCCCTTCTCCTGTATGGGCGCTGACAGGGACAATTGCCAGGTTTCTTCTGAAATCGGAGACCCGATCAAAGCGTTCCCCCGAGAACCCGAGGTCCGAGAGCTCCCCGACGATCTCGTAGAGCCGGGTCTCCACAAGTTCCTTCACCCTGTCATTCTGTTTTGAGAAACTGGCCAGGAACGCCTCATCCCTGTGCACCCTCCATCCGTGAATTCGGTCGATTTTTGTCGCCGCAATGACAAAGGGCGTCTTGTAAGTGCGAAGGATCTGGAGAGCCTCGATTGTCTGCGGCTGGAATCCCTGGGTGATATCCACGACGACGATCGCCATATCCGCAAGTGCTCCCCCCCTTGCCCTCAGGGTGGTGAAGGCATGATGGCCGGGCGTATCGATGAAGAGCAGGCCAGGGACATTGAGCGCGACCTTCTCCATGCTCCCGCTCATCTTCCTGATTGCATCGATAGGAACGATGGTTGCCCCGATATGCTGCGTGATTGCGCCATCCTCTGTGCTCACCACAGATGATCCCCTGATACGGTCAAGGAGCGATGTTTTGCCGTGGTCTACGTGGCCGAGCACGCAGACGATAGGCGTCCTGATATTTTTCTTCTGTGTCATTCTCCTCCACCTCAAGGGGATGGTCCGAACGGATACCGGCGGGATCGGCACCAGTCGCCGCGGACAGGTGATGCCCGCCGTCGTCCCCCATGCATCAACTGCGCAATGTTATGTATCACCAGGAATTAAATACGCACCGGAGATCCCGGGGGAGTTGAGGAATGGGGAGGGAGATATATTAAAGAGTGACGGAGTGAAATAAAGGAGGGTACATCCTGCCAGGGTGGGGTAGTTGGTTATCCTAGGGGACTGTGGATCCCCCGACCCGGGTTCGAGTCTCGGCCCTGGCCTTATTCATCCTTCCTGACCTTGTGCCACCCCGTCATTTCCTTCGCGCATCTTCGTTCCCCTTCACGCGTTCTCACCCTGGGACCATCTGAGCTTCACAGCGGGGACAGCGCAGGGTGTAACAGGGAGCGGCCGGTGGGCGATCCATCCGGAAACCGCATACCGGGCACACGCACACGGAGCCGGGCATGGAATCTCCGCCACGTCCTCCCCTGCCACCACTGTTGCGTTTCATCACCAGTATCACTCCATTGTTCTCTCTTACCCAGGAATACTTGAAGCTTCAATTCCGATAATTCCTTTATCCTCCCTGCAGGGGAATTCTTGCTTCCGGGTCAATTAAAAAGACCTTCCTCAAGGATACCTCGCGGGGATAGACGCATCCAGGTGAACGCAATTTTTCTCACCCGGGAAGTCGGGGTTGTCCTTCTCCAAGGGGGTTTTTTAGGAAGTGCGGACGAAAAAAATCTGGGTAGTACAGCAGGAGAACTGATACATTTAAATATCGCCGCTCCCCCCACATATATATAGTTGATTGGTGGAGTGTATGCAGCGTTCATATCTGAAATCTTTGGTTCTGTGTGCCATTCTCACGTTCTTGATCCCGTTCTGCGTGGAGGCCGATACTCTCGCGGCAGGAGATGCCGGAATATACCGGTTCCATGGGAATGTCGAGGGCGCCGAGGTGTATGTTGATGGCCAGATGATGGGAGTGATCAAGGGCGGGCTCCTGGACCTCCCTGCCTTTGCATCGGGAACTCCCTACCGGACGTATTCTTTCCAGAAAGAGGGGTATTACACCTACAATGGTGTCATCAACTCGGTGCCCGCAAAGGGCCAGGTCCTGCATATCTATGTCACAATGTCTGCGATGCCCATTGTCGAATACAGCAGGGTGCACCTGCTGGTCAGTCCCCCCGATGCAAAGGTCACCTGGGACGGAGAACCTGCGGGAGATGTACCGCCCACGGGAATCCTGATCATCTACAACGTGGTCCCCGGCAAGCATACGGTGAGGGTGACGAAGGAGGGGTACCAGCCCGCAGAACAGGTGCTCAATGTCGCCAGGAACGACGTGATGAGAGTTCCGCTTACCCTGCAGCCAGTGCCACTCGGGTCTGTCACTTTTGAATCTGTCCCCGCGGGCGCATCCGTCTTCCTCGACGGGCAGTTCAAGGGGGTGACTCCGCTTGTGCTCAGCGATATCCCCTCCGGAAGCCACTCGGTGACCCTCTCAAGCGAGGGGTTCCAGGACGCGATATCCGCAGTCCAGGTCACGGGTGGAGGAAATACCCTGGTGAGCGAGACCCTGAACCCCGGGACACCTGTGCCCGGAAGCACGAGGGCAGCGTTGTCGCCGCTGGTCCTGGCAGGGGCCCTGGCTGTTGCCGGGCTGCTTTTTGTATCGAGAAGGCCCTGAACGTAGAGGCCGGCCATCTCTCTTTTTTCCTCGTCGTTCTCCCAATCTCCTCCTCGAAGTGAAGGCAACTGATCCCTTGAGAGTTGTCCCTGCGTGGGCGGGTTTTTTAAAAAAAAACCAGGAATGGGGAATTTCAGTTCGTGAGGAGGCGTGCGACCGGGGCTATCCCTATCTTGGCCTTCCGGATCCTTGTCTCATCCAGGAGGTGGCGCATATCCACGAACTCTCCCTGCGCGAGGATCTTCTTCACCTGGCCCTCGAACGATGCGGCCGGGTCGTATGCGACGTTCCTGAAGACCACACCGTGAGTATGGCTGAATACCCGGGCCTCTCCCCCGTGTGCCGTCTCATGCGGCCCAAAGAACGCATCAAGGGTTGGCGAATCAAAGTGCTGGCCTGCGAGTGTGAGGTCGGCAAGCACCCCAAAGCCGACCATGGTGTCGCCCCGGTACCTGGGCGTGGTCTCATGCTCAAACCACAAGTCGTACACGGAAGGATCCATGATCGAGACGCCCGTGGGCGGCGCATGTTCCCTCACAGGGGACCGGCTCACTCCCTGGCTCTGCAGGCCCTCGAGGACTGCCCACCATGCCACACCCAGTACACCCTTAAAGTCGGGGTAATGTTCCCTTGCCCTCTCGAGGAGTATGCGGGAGATCTCCCGAAGGGGCATGCCCTCCCGCGAAATGCTCTCAAAGATGATGAACTCGTAAAACGGCCCCTCCAGTGAGAGAGAGTATCCCGAAAAGATCCTGACCTCTCCGGTGTCCTTGACCGGGGTGAAGAAATCGGGGGTATCATTCCCATCCGTGGGCAGCCAGACAAGTGAGCCGTGGAGCACCACCATCTCTCCCAGGAACGGAAGGACTTCTTCGGCGTTCTTGCCAAGCGCCCCCAGCCCAAGCGCATATTCTATCCCACTGAAGGGGATCACGGCAATCTTTTCCGCCTCGATGCGGGAATGCAGCACCGCATCAAGGTCTCCCCACAGCCGCAGTGCTGAGTGCCGCCGGGAACCCTGCTCGATGCTGATTCGTGCCCCGTTCTTCTCAAATGAGGGCGATTGCAGGTCGGCAAGGAGTGAGGCCCTCTCCTCTGCCCTCCCCAGGACGCGCACGGCCTCTTCCACGGTGGGGTAGTCTGGAAAGATCGAGAGAAAACCTGCCATCTCAAGGACTTTTTTGGGGAAATCGCCAGTCCCAGCGAGTGCCACTTTCCCGCCGCGCTCACGCAGTCTCTTCTGCAGGGCGAGCATGACCCTGATTCCGGCGCTTGAGAGATAGGGGACGTCCTTCATGTCCAGCACGAGAGACCGGTCATCGTCATGCAGGGCCCCTTTTGCTGCCTGGTCAAGGACCATCGCACCGTGACCATCCATTCTCCCCCGGCACACCAGCACCACCACGCCGCTCTCCTTTTTCTCTGCGATCTCCATTGGCTGCATCACCTTACCCTCAGGGGTTAGGGCGAGCGACTTAAAAGCATTCGTGGTCTTTCGGCTGCCATGATCACCCCATTTATACAGGAGAAAGGAGAAGCGTCCATACTGCATGAACGATTCCCCCGATGCCCCCTGCCGCGTCCAGGTCTTCTCCGTCGCGACGGGTAGGCTTGAATTCGTGGAGCGGGTGACCCTGTCCCGGGAAGAATGGCAAAAGAGGCTTTCGGATGAGCAGTTCCGCGTGACAAGGCTGAAAGGGACTGAAGGAGCGTTCTCGGGAGCCTATCACGATCATCACGATGCAGGGCTTTACCGCTGTGTCTGTTGCGGAACTGATCTCTTTTCTTCCAGGGACAAGTTCGATTCCGGGACCGGGTGGCCGAGTTACCGTGCCCCGGTTCATCCGGCGAATGTCCGTTTCGCACGCGACTGGAGTTATGGGATGCAGAGGACCGAGGTCCTGTGCGCACGGTGCGACGCGCACCTTGGACATGTCTTCGACGACGGGCCTCCCCCAACCGGGACCCGATACTGCATCAATTCGGCATCGCTCTCCTTTGCACCGCAGGGCGTCTGAACCCCTGACCGCCCCCCCTCAGCGGAAACCAAAGGCAGAACGGTTCTTTGCCGGGATGACGGGGGGGTTGAGGGTGAGGGATATGCCGACCGGCACCCTCTTGAGAAACCCCTGCCAAACTCACCTACAGGAATGGTGTGCGGGAGGAGTGTTGCATGGCAGAGGGGCCGGGCACCATACTGACTGCCGATGACGAGGAGTTCCTGGAGGAGCTGTCGGAGTACCTCGAGGTCCTCGCCAACAGCACCCGGCTTCGCATCCTCCGCCTCCTTGAGCGCAGGGCCATGGACGCACGCTCACTCTCTATCGAGACTGAAACCAGTTACGAGAATACCAAGAGACACCTGGAGAGACTCCTCTCTGCAGGCCTTGTCACCAGGCGCCCGGGCCTTGGGAGAGAGACGTCCAGGGGCATCCACCCCGCGTGGGAATATTCACCGGTGCCGGGGGTCATCCAGAGGCTGCAGAGGGACCTTGGGGTCCTCTCGGCGTTGCCCCCTCAGGTCCGGGCAGAGGGAATGCGGGAGCAGGTATCGGGAGTGAGACGGCGGATCGCCGAAGAGTTCGGATCTCCGGGAAGGGTCCTCGTCATCATCGGTGGGGAATGGGACCAGAAGGTAATCCCCCTCTCTTCTCATGCCATCGCGCTCGGGAGAGCAGAAGATGGCAGGACAATAGAGTTGCCGGGATGCGTGATCGTGGCATTCCCCCCCTCCTACAGGTCACTGACCCGGATTTCAAGGCCTCATGCCCTGATTTCCGTCATCAATGGCAGGTGCCTTGTCGAGGACTGCGGGAGTACCGGGGGCACGTATCTCAATGGAAAGAGGATCGGGGACCGAATCAAAGTCACTGCCAGGGACGGAGACCAGATCTCGCTCTCCATGGGAGAGTTCGGCGTCTCCCTCCTCTACCTCTCTGACGGGGATCCCGGACAGGGGGAAAGGAGTGAAGCGCGTTGAGGAAGATCGGCCTTCTCATCGCCATCCTGCTCACCGGCACCGTGATAGCCGGGACGCTCTGCCCGGCAGCGATAACATACGACAGAAATGCGTCAAGGGGCATACCAACGGACCTCATCGAGAAGACCCGGGCAATCCAGGAGAAGTACAGGGATATCGCAGAGAGAGATGGTCCCGTTTTCCCAAATCCGTTCACCACGGTCCACCCGACTCCCACGTTCACGGCCACGCAGACCCGGGTCTTCACACCCCCGCCTGCAGAATCCCCCGCTCCTGTCTTCACTGCGGTCTCGCCCTCTCCCACCTCCAATGAGAGCGCCGTCCCCGGAGACGGAAAGGAAGGGGATACGGCGACGGGAGCCTTCTTCTCCACCCTTCTTATCCTTGCCCTGGTAGCCGTCTGCGGCTTTCTCTTCCTCGTCCTCCGCTCGCGGGAGACGAAGGCCCCGGGAAACACTACCCCCTGGTGGGGGCCATGGCGCAGGGCGGTCGCTGCATCCCACGCGCTGGTCGGATCTCTCTTCTTCCTGGAGAGCCTGTCATTTGTCGCGTCCGGGATCCCGGGATCCGTCTCTTCGGGCCAGGAAACTGTCTGGATTGTCGCGGGAGGGTTCCTCCTTGTGTACGGCGCGATCTCATCGGCAGGGATGGCGTACTCATCCTTCTGCACACTTGAACGGAAGATGGGCTTGATCGTGCACACTGCATTCCTCGCGGCAGGTCTCACCGTATTCGGAGCGTTCCTCCTTGTCCCCGTAATCCCTTCGCAAAGCCCGGTCCCCCCTGCGACATTTCTCGCCGGACTCTGCCTCATTGCCATTCAGGCATATCTCCCCTGGAAGCATCCCCGCCAGGAGGCACCCGCCTACACCGACACGATGCTCTTTGAGGATGAACCCGCAGAATCCGTTCACTCCTTTCCGCCGGAACTCTCATCGAGGTACTTCGATGCCCGTTTTCTCCACCAGGGGGGAATTGCCAGGGTATTCTCCGCGCGGCGCAGGGACGACGGGGTGATGGTTGCCGTCAAGGTACCCATAAGGCCCGACCAGCAGACCGGGAGATCGATGCTTCGGGAGATGAACGTCTGGAGGACACTCGTCCATCCGGGTATTGTCCGGGTCAACGCCGCCAATATCCTCCCTGTGCCATTCGTCGAGATGGAGTACCTTCCCGGGAGCCTCGAGGGCATCACGCTTCCCATGGACCCGGCCAGAGCCGTGTCCCTTGTAAGGAAAGTCGCAGCCGCCCTCACGTTTGCGCACGGCCGCGGCGTGATCCACCGCGACCTCAAACCAGGCAATATCCTCCTCACCGCAGAAGGGGAGCCTAAGATTGGAGACTGGGGGCTGTCGCAAAACGACGGCGTCCCTGCAGAGACCACCCTCCACGGATTCTCACTCGCCTACGCGGCCCCGGAGCAGCTCGATCCCGGAAGGTTTGGCAGGACGACGGAGAAGACCGACATCTACCAGCTTGGGATCATCTTATTCCAGCTCCTGACAGGAGTGCTGCCCTTCCCCGGCGAGAGCATCGCCGAGGTGGCAAAAGAGCGGCTCTCCGGGAGAGCCGGGCCTTTCTTTGCCGATGACTCCTGTCTTTTCATGTTCGACCCGGTCATCGGGCGCTGCCTCGCCGTCAACCCGGCCGACCGATACCCGTCCCTCGAAGACTTCCTCATCGACCTGGAAGCAGCCGGAAAAGAATACCTTGCAGTACGGAACGTCCCATCCGGGCGCAACAAGGAGAACTGCAATGGTTCTGCAGACCGGTGACGGTATCCGGGCCGCTTTTTCCAAAAAGCGGGACGGCCCGGTCCCGGTTGCCATTGTGAAGTGTCAGGACTACGAGCCTGACCAGGTATATGATGCCCTGCGCAGGGCAGTCTCGCTTGCGGGGGGCCCTGACTCCTATGTCGCTTTCGGCAGCCACGTGCTCGTAAAACCCAACCTGCTGCAGGGCCTCCCGCCCGAACGGGCCGTCTGCACCCACCCTGCAGTGGTGGCGGCGGTGATCCGGCTTTTACGGGAGAGAGGGTGCGAGGTCACCCTTGCTGACAGCCCTGGAGGGGGCATCCGATACACCCCGGCATCCCTGGCACGGCAGTACGAGAGGGCAGGCTACGGAAGCCTGGCCGGCGACCCCGGCTGCACCCTGAACCTCGACACAGGTTCCGATACGGCGAAGTATCCGGAGGGCAAGGTCTGCAGGGAGTTTCCGCTCATTCGTCCTTACTTCTCCTCCGATCATGTGGTCGTGGTCTCAAAGGCAAAGACCCATGTCCTGACACTCCTTTCAGGTGCAACAAAGAACCTCTTTGGTCTTGTTCCGGGCCTCGAGAAACCGCTCCTCCACTCGCGGTTTCCTTCCGGGGAACGGTTCGGTGAGATGCTGATCGACCTGAACCTCCTGGTCAGGCCATCCCTCCAGGTTGCGGATGCCATTGTGATCATGGAAGGGGATGGGCCCACGTCAGGTACGCCGAGGCACCTGGGATTTCTCCTGGTAAGCCCGAGCCCTCTTGCGCTCGATATGGTCCTCTGCAGGCTCATGTCCCTCGACCCGATGGATGTCGCCTACCTCAGGTGTGCCATGGAACGAGGACTCCTCTCCCCTGATGGGAGCGACATTGAAATAATCGGCGACCCCCTGCCTCCCTGCACTGCTCCTCCTGTCAAAAAACCGCGCACCTGTTCGGGAGTCGGGGGCGGGATGCAGGTAACTCCCCTCTTCCGGGCGGTTCATGCGTTTGGGAAGGTGTATGCCATGCGGCCTTCCGTTGACCCTGACCGGTGCACGGGATGCGGGAAATGCACCGCCATATGCCCCGTTCATGCAATTACCCTCACCGGCGGCCGTGCCCGCATCAGCCCCCGCCATTGCATACGATGCTACTGTTGCCACGAGATGTGCACCGACGGCGCACTCTTGCTTGGGCGGGGAGTTGCCGGATCCCTCATCCACCGGCTATTCTTGGCCTGCGGGTTCGCCCGGGATGAAGACGAGCGGCCCGGTGCCTGAACCAGGAGTATCAAGCTATTTTTTATCCTCTATCCTTCAACCAGTGCAGCGGAGCAATACGATGAGAGAGAGAGTTATGATGATACTGGCAATCACGGTCTTTGCCTGTGTGCCCATGGTGCAGCTCGTAACCGCAGGCTGAATACTACACATTCGTGGGGTATGAGGTCCTCTCCATAATCCACGAAGACCCGGAACTATTTCTGTTGAAACCCCCGCAACCACTCTATAGGCAGACTTACAATACATAACACCTGATGGCAGTCCGCCCTTATGCAGCAGGCCTTTTTGAAAAGTACAGGAAGCAGGGTATCGCGAAGGGGACTCTCTTGCACGCCCGGAACGCCTGGAAGAGGGCAATTGCTGCAAACAAGTGGCCCCGTTGATCATATCCATGGTACGGGGGTTTTAAAAAAAGGGCCAATTTCCGCCACCCCCTCATTTGACTCCTGTGGCGGTAAAAGGGGAAGTGTGTGTGTGAGCGCGCATGTGCGCCTGCCCTTCTCTTCGTGACCGTCATGGCACCCCCGCGTTCAGGACCGTGCGGGACATGCTCCTGGTGGCAGCATCACTGCGACCATCTGCAATTCTATTCCGCTGAAAGGTACAGTGCAGCGTGCAGACATGGTCTGTCTCTCTTTGTGACCGGTCCGATGGTGCCTCCAAACGGGGTCCTGACAGAGTATAAGCAACGCCGCGGTGGTCACCGGAGAGCACCTCGGTGAACGTCTCTTTTCTTCCTTCAGCAGCAAATGCGCCTGCATCGAAGGAATGCCGGTCCTTGCAGGGCCTCTTTTCAGGAGGGTCGGTTGATTCCCGCATTTTCTCACGCAGTGCAGAATGGCGGCCTCCTTCTCTCACTGCTCTGCATCACAGGGGTACAGGGGAGATTTTCCCGATCAGGCCAAAAAGAGTTAACCTTATATCCCCTCCTCCCTATCCCTTCTGGTGAGGTGAAACGAGCGTGTGCACAGTTGGCGGCCCTGTTGACATGGACCTCCCTCCCGAGAGGGTGAAGGGGAAGAATTACCGGTGCAGGGATTGCGGGGAGAAGTTCAAGGGCGTGGGCAGGCATCCCATGTGTCCTTCCTGCCAGTCAGAGGACGTGGAAGAAGCATAACCGATACTGGGGCGATATCCCCGGATACGCCCCTTCATTTTTCCCCGATACTATTTCTTTTTGCCTGGCGGCTGACCCGGGACAGGGAAGGGGGGAACCGTCATGCCGGTAGCAACAAAAGGCTTTCTTTTCCCACTACACCCGGCGGAACTTACCCGGCATATTGGCGGGTTCGTATAAGTGAAGTGATCCTGTATATTTTTTAGACCCGGGTGCATACAGGATGGCATGAACCTGCAGGCATTTTTCCTTGCCGTCTTTGTGTGCGGGCTTGTCCTTGCCTCCGGCTGCACGCAGCAGGAGGTGCCGGCCACGCCCACCCCTGCACCCACTCCCACAGCCCCGCCTCCGGACCTCTCTCCTGTGCCGACCGACACGGTTCCCGCGGAATACGGTGTCGTTGTGACGGTGTCCAGGAATACCTACTCTTTCAACCCTCTCGTCAGGGTTGAGTTCCGGGGAGGCAGGGGTATGGGCCTCGTCTCCTCCCTCGATGCAGAAGTCATACGGGGGGATGGCATTGTCAGGACCGCACGGCTTCAAAAGCCGGCAATCGGTGAATACATGGAAATACTCGGGACTACTGGAAAAGACAGGGTGATCGTCACCGCAACGATGATGAACGGTGAACGATACCGCATATACGACCAGGTCCTGGAGTTCAGGTCCTGAAACTTCACCTTCTCTGAACTACCGCGAGAACCTGACCATTCATTGAGGCCCGGCATACCTGAAAGACCCGAACGGGACGCGGATCTCGAACCGGGCACCTTTCCCGGGCTCGCCGTTTTCCCGGATAGAGAATCCCGTCATCGAGAGGACCTCTCGGACCAGGAACAGCCCGTACCCCGTGTTCTGTCCCACCCCCGGGTTGAATACTGCCTCTTTCTGGTCATCGGGTATCCCCACTCCATCGTCCTCGCATGTGAGCACCAGCCCCGCTTCGTCCTCCCGCGACGAGAAAGTGATGCGGGAGAGGTCCCCCCCGTACCGAATGGAATTCTCGATCAGGGCAAAGAAGACCTTCTCGAGCATCGGGTCCGCGTAGAGTTCGAGGCCGTGGGTATCAAGGTAGACGGTGACTTGATGGAGGTCCTGCATTCCGGCAGCTCTCCGGACTGCAGCGCTCACGTCCTGCCATGAGGGGGATTTCATCCCCACGTTCTGGTAGGTCTCGGTGAATGCCAGGAGGTCCTGGAGGGCATCCACTCCGCGCCGCTCCTTGTGAATGTAGGTGAGGAGGAGGGGGTCTTTGGTCTGCTCCTCCATCAGTTCAAGGTAGCTCTTCAGGAGGAGTATCCTGTTCTGTGCGTCATGGCGGGTGATTCGGGAGAGGAGGGAGAGCTTCTTGTTCATGAGCGAGAGGACTTCCTGTGCCTTCTTCTGGTCGGTGATATCGACTGAAAAGACCGCTGCGCGGGTGACGCTTCCGTTCGGGTCCCGCACAGGATACACGCTGACAAGGTATACGGAGTTCCCGCGGGCCATCTCGAACCTGACTTCCTTCCCCGCGGAGAAGACGTCGTCTGCACGTGCCCGGATCGTCTCGCCCATCTCGTCGTTTGTGAGGGCAGACCCATTCATCCCTGACACGCCCTCATCAGGGACAGGATAGCGGGTGCCGAAGGCTGCATTCGCGGAGATTATACGGCCCTCCGCATCGATGAGGCATGCGGGTTCGGGGATGGCATTGATGAAGGTGCGGAGCAGGTGCTCGCTCTCCACCAGGGCTTCTTTTGCACGCTGGAGCTCGGTGATGTCGAATGCGATACCCAGCACCCCGATGATCTCCCCCTCTTTTCCCTTGAGCGGCTCCAGATGGGCCTTGTAGATGCGGTCCCGGTAATGTGCGACGTAACTAACCGATTCTCCCTGGATCGCCCGCCGGTGTGCAGAGATGGCCTCTTTGGCCCCCGGCTGGTTCCGGTAAAAGTCACCGACCTTCGTCCCCACCACCTGGTTGGTCGAGATGCCCATGTCCGCGAGCCCAGCCCCGTAGGAGGAGGTGAAGACAAGATCGGTATCTGTGGTCCAGAGCGATCCCGGGACCTGTTCTGCGATCATGTGCAACCGCTCCTCCCTCTGCCTCAGCTCCTCCTCGTCCTTCTTCTTCTCCGTGATGTCCAGGGCGATTCCCCGGGTTCCGACGATTCGACCCTCCTCGT
The DNA here is from genome assembly GCA_002067095.1 of Methanoregulaceae archaeon PtaB.Bin056. Classification (GTDB taxonomy): domain Archaea; phylum Halobacteriota; class Methanomicrobia; order Methanomicrobiales; family Methanospirillaceae; genus Methanolinea_A. The sequence goes on along the minus strand of MVQD01000087.1, from coordinate 30,800 downwards.
CCCTTTCCACGCTCACGTTGTTGATGACCGGGAAGACGCGGCCCTGCCCCCTGCGGGCGACAAACCGGCATTCGAAATTCATCGCCTGCTTCCCTGTCCTGAGGATCTCCTGGAACAGCGCCCTGCCCGCATCGAGATCCGCGGGGTGGAGGTTCTGGTCGAACGGCTGGCCGATCATCCCCTCTTCAGTGACCTCGAACGCCTCAAGTCCTGCCTTGTTCATGAACGTGATACGCCCCTCCAGGTCAGCGGTATAGATGATGTCAGGGAGGTCGTCGACGAGTTCCCGGTATTTTTTCTCCATTGCGCGAACCGCCGCCTCAGTCCTCTTCTGATCGGTGATATCTGAGACAGTGAAGACGATCGGTGAGGTCCGGTCTCCGGGATTGAGTGGAGAGGATCTGATCAGTACGTCAAAGAGGGACCCGTCCTTTCGGACCCAGCGGCTCTCGACAGATCCGACCCCTGTCTCCCACATGAGGGGGTACTTCTCCCTTCCAACCCTCTCGAACTCCTCGTCGCCCGGGTAGAGCATCCGTGCACTCTTCCCCTCCAGCTCCCCAGGCGAGTAGCCGGTCATCCTTGCGACCGACGCATTGACCCAGGAGAGGACCCGGTCCTGCACCATACCGATGCCTATGGGAGCCGCGCGGAAGATGCCATCGAGGAGCGCCTCGCGTTCGCGGAGTTCCTCCCTCGATCTCCTCTGCTCCTCGATATCGGTGATGATGCCGGTACAGCCCACATACTCCCTGCCCTCCCACAGGGTGCGAAGCGATACCCTGACCCACCGATCCTCTCCATTACCTGTTCTCACCTGCCATTCAACGGAGAATGGGCCGGATTTGGGCTCCTTCTTCAACACCTCCAGGCCCTGCATCACCTGCGGCACGTCTGAGGGTCGGAGGTATTCGGTGAAACGGTGTCCACGCACCTCCTCTGGCCGATATCCGAGGACGCGGGTGACTGCGGGGCTTGCATAGGAGATGACATCGGATGAGTCAAGCGAGAAGATAATGTCACTGATCGTCTCCACCAGCTCGCGGTATTTCTCCTCGCTTCGGATGAGCGCGTCCTCTGCCTGCTTTCGCGAGGTGATGTCAATGGTCTGTAAAAGGAACCCGGTGATCGATCCCTGTGGTTCCCGGAGCGGTTCGAGCGAGCTTGATGCGAACCAGACCTCCCCATTCTTTCTTTGCGACCTGAACTCCAGGTTTCGAAGGCCGATTAAGTCCCTGTACGCCCTGGAGACCTCTTCAATTACCCTGTCCCTGTCGTCAGGATGGACGAGTGAGAGCGCCTGCGACTCAAGCTCCCCGGAGCTATACCCTGTGAACTCCTTGATGTTCGGGCTTGCGTAGGTGATGTTCCCTTTCAGGTCGGTGATGATGAGCATGCTTGGCGCCGTCTCCACCATCGTCCGGAACTTCTCCTCGCTCCTGCGAAGCGCAGCCTTCTCCTGCTCCAGAAGCCTGCAGTAGTCGTTCATGGAGTCCTGGGTGGCCCGGAGCTCCTCGAGGGTTGCTGCCATCTGGTTGTTGGAGGCCTCGAGTTCCTCTCTTGCACGCTCGAGGGGAGATATGTCCTGTATGAGGGCGACAAAGTAGTCAACCTCGCCGTTCTCCCGCCTGACGGGGATTGCGGAGACTTCCACGTCGATATACCGCCCGTCCTTCCTGATGTACCGTTTCTTGACGGTATGCGACTGCTTCCCGCCTGCTGTCACCTTCCGGTACTCTTCAAGTTCTTTTTCGAGGTCTTCCGGCGGAGTAAGGTCCGTCCACTTGATGCCCTTCAGCTCTTCCAGGCTGTAGCCAAGCATCTCGCAGAGCTTCTGATTCGCATTCATCCAGCGCATGTCGGGTGAAGTGATGGCAATGCCCACCAGCGGGAGTTCGAAGTACGAGCGGAACCTCTTCTCGCTGTCAACAAGCTCGGTCTCGATCCGTTTCCTCTTGAGGATCTGCCATAACCCTCCCATCAGGTGCGTGACCTGCCTGACGTCGTCCTCGCCATATTCCGAAGGCTTGTTCCCAAGACCTGCAACCATCACGATCCTGGTCCCGTCCATCACCGGGACCCCGAGGTGCCGGGACACCTTCACGTGCCCCTCAGGGACCCCTCTCTTTGCAGGGTCGAAAGCTGCATAGTCATTTGTGATCACCGGGCGACGCAACCGGACAGGCTCCCCCCAGAGACCGGTCTTTTCGAGCGGATATATGACCTGCTTCTCTGCGACGCGGCACTCGGCGTGTGCGGCCTTCGACCAGGCATACATGGAGAGCACTGTCTCCTGTTCATTGAGGAACGCGAGGTAGCCCATCGTGCTCCCCGTGAGGTCGATTGCACTCTCCAGTGCATAGGTGCAGAGCTCCATTTGATCGGCCGAAGACATCTGGTGGAGGGTGATCATCGCCTGGAGCCTTCGCTGGTTCAGCCGCACCTCCTCTTCTGCTTTTTTGCGCTGCACCGCCTGCATGATCATGTTGCGAAGCTCCGCAAACTGGGACTTGGGGTCGCCTCCTTTCTGGAGATAGAATGAGGCGCCGATATTCAGCGCCTCGATGGCGACATGCTCTCTTCCCCGGCCGGTGAAGATAATGAAGGGGATCTCGAGGCCTTTTCCCTTCACCGCCTTCAAGAACTCGATGCCGTTCATTCCCGGCATCTCGTAATCTGATACGATGATGTCGAATTGCTGACTCTCCAGCAGGCGAAGGGCAGATCCTGCCGATTCTGAGAGGGTCACCGACATCTTTCCATCTCTTTCGAGGAATATCTGGGTGATATCCAGGAGGGCAGGTTCGTCGTCAACGAGGAGAACGGAGATCATAGCATACCACGGTGAAATCGCGCCAATTCCACTAAAAAAGATGCAGTTTCAGGTGTAAAAAGGATATGGGAGGTGATGAGGGGGAGCATCTCTGGCTTGTTCATGCACGGACCATAAGTGTCCCCTTCCCCCTGTTTGCCACGTCTCCCCTGAAGGTGTTCATGCGGTACCGCTTCCCTGCATATTCCACTTCCTGCGACCCGTTGCTGCGGAAGGTGGGCAGAAACTGGCGGGCCTTCCCAAACACCATGCAGGTCCCGCCAGTCATGTTCCCGCAGGGCCGTGCGCAGTCCCCCCCGACGACGAGCGTCCCGCCCCTCATCTCGACGCCTGGCAGGTCCCCGCAGTTCCCGTGGATGATCACCTCGCCTCCCGAGAGGTATTCCGCGGTGAAATCCCCTGCGTTTCCCTTCACTTCCACCGTGCCCCCCCGCATGCCCCTCTTCTCGCCGCGGTACCCTGCCGCACAGTAATGACCCGCGTTCCCCTCGCAGAGGATCCGCCCGCCCCTCATCTCGCGCCCGAGCCAGGCGTCCGCGTTTCCCCGTATGACGATCTCTCCCGCGCTCATGAAATTGCCGCAATGCATCCCGATGTCCCCCTCGATGATGATGCGGCCCGCGTTCATGTACTCGCCCACCCTTTTGATCATCCCGGTCTCTCCCGTGAGGACCACCTCAACCTGGTCGGGAGAGACCGCGGGACCCTCGATGGTGACAAAGAAGAGGTCCTCAAGCGATCTCTCCTTGTTTCCGTAATAGACCGTGATGTCGTCTTTCCGGAGGAAGTTCTGCGGGATGATCTCCTCTGCTTCAATGGGGATCCTCGGTTTCTCACGGGGTCTTGTCTTCAGAACCACCCTCATAACTGTGCCTCGGTCTCGATACGTACGCCGCGCGGCAGGTAGACGTCCTGCACCGGGTAATTGCTCATCCTGACTGTGTAATACTGCTCGAACTTCTTTCGGAACTCGGGGTCAAGACTCATGTCATACGCGTCCGGGACAATAGCCTTGGTCCAGATGGTGCTGTTTGCACCCTCGACGACCACCTCGCCATCGCGTGCGACTATCCTCCCCCGCTTTATTGTATAGCGGGTGCGGGAGAAGCCCGCCATCACCTGCTGGTAATCGACGGATGGGTCGACCTGGTCGGGCCTGATGGAAAATATCGCGACGTCCGCCTCGGCACCAGGCGCCAGGTACCCCTTCCCGATGCGGGTGATTCCAAGTGCCTTTGCCTGGGCGGCTCGGGTCATCACCGCGATCTCGTACCAGTCAAGCTCCCTCTCTATCGCAAAGAGCGGGACAAAGTGTTCGGTCCTTGGGTCGATCATCCTCCTCTCGTTCTCCCTGAGCCGCCGGCTCATGAGGAGGGCGATGATCTCAGGGTATTTTACAAACGGGGCACCGTTCGGGCTGTCTGTGGAGAGGAGGCACTGCCACGGGTTCCTTGTCAGGAGGGCAAGTTCAAGGCCTATCGACCACATGACACAGTTGACCAGGCTCTTTCTCCCGTAGTAGACCGGGATGATACCGGACCCTGTCTCGAGCTCCACGTCGTGGTTGCTCCACTTGTTGTGGTGGAGCATGTAGAGCTTGAACTCCATGGGCCCGTCGGCCGTCATCGTGGTGGTCCTCCCGAACATGATCTGGCCCATGTCCATGACCACCTGCGGCCTGTTGTTGACGGCACGGGTGATGTCCTCGGACTTCGAGCAGATGTCGCGCCAGGTCGACCCCCCGTAGGAGTGGAACTGGACGTGCGTGAGATAGAGGCTCTGCCGCTCGCGGTTCAGGTCGGGGGCGAGTTCAATCGTGTCAAGGGTGGTCTGGTAGTTGCCCGGTACCCCCAGGTTGTTGCAGTGGAGGTGGACAGAGTGCGGGAGGTTCAGAAGCTCGTTTGCCCTGATCATCGTGCTGATGATCTCGGCCGGCGTCACGCCGAATTTGGGAACCGGGTCGTGGACACTGTGCACATCCTCCCCCCACCCCCATGCCTCGGTGCCGCCTGGGTTCGTCAGCTTGATGGCAAAACCCTTCGCCGCTGCGAGTACCCAGGCCACCACCGCCGCAGCCCTCCTGGTGTCCTTCTCCTGCACCGCCTCCATGATCGACCAGTTCCCGTCAAAGAGAGTGTTGGCGAGCATGTCCTGGTGAGGTGTCGCAGTGAACTCCTCGTGGGTATGCCGGGCCTCGAGGGGCGCCATTGCGCCCTCGAGGATGGTCGTGTATCCCATGGTGCTGTAGCGGTACGAATTCCCGAACGTGGTGGGCACGCTGTAGCCTGACGTCACGTGCATGACCCCTTTCCGTGCGGTCCTGCCGGCCCGCATGTCCTCTGGGCTCATGTACCGGCCAAAGTTCACTTTTGTCCCGCAGACATGCGAATGTGAGTCTATCCCGCCGGGGAGGGTCAGGCAGCCGGCGGCATCGATGATCTCCGATCCGGGTGGCGCCTCTTCCACGATTTTGCCTTTGTTGATGGCAATATCCATGACCTCCCCCTTTATCCCGGAGATGGGATCGATCACAAAAGCATTTTTTATAAGGATTCCTGCCATTATCCCCTCGCCTCCCTGATGATGCGGTACAACTTCTCCAGGACGTCGAGATCGTCCGGGTAGTTCCCGTAAAAGAGCCTCCGGGTCCGGATAGGCACACCGTCCATGCGATAGGCAGTCCCTTCGGCGTCTATTCCCGTCACCGCCACCGGGATCTGGATCCGCGAGAGGTGGGTGGTGGCATTGACGTGCGGGTCGATCTGCACGGTGGGGATCCGGGCCAGGTGCTCGGCGCAGGCCCGGGGAAAGTGTGCCCCGGGATCGCTTGCCACGACGAGGCATGCGTCGCATTCGCCCCTCCTGAGGATATCGACGCTCGTGGTCTCGCCCGGGTTGTAAAAGGCGATGCCCCTCGCAAAGTCGACGGCGTACGGGTAGCCGGTAATCCACGTGAAGACCTCGTTTGAGCCGTATACGTTCCAGTGTCCGCGCATCGGCGAGATGGTGAACTTGGTGTGCCGGTTGAGCTCCTCCGTGAGCTCGATTGCGTTCCTGATATTCTTGTACTTCCCCTGGGCCATCGTAAGGCCGACACCAAAGAATATCGCGCCGAATTTCGCAGACATGCAGAGATCTGCGACGCGGAAGAGCTGCTCGCGCGACACTCCTTCGACAGTCGCAGGGATGAGGTCGCGCTTCCCCCTGACAATCGCCCTGAGCGCGGAGAGGACCGCGTAGTCACCGCCGGGATTCACCTTCACGAACTCGTCTGCCACCTGCGACGATTCAGTCTCCCGGACATCAACGACTATCACCTTCCGTTCCCTGAAGGCGCTCTTCACAAAGAACCCGTCGCAAAAGGTGGTGTAGCGGCTCATGTGCCGGGGATGGGCCTCGATGGGGTTGGCCGCCCAGTATACCACCACGTCCGCCCTGTTCTTCACCTGCCCGAGCGTGCACCCGGGATGGCCGACCTCCTGGATTGCCATGATGGAGGGGCCATGGCAGACAGTCGAGGTGTTGTCGATGACCGCTCCGAGGAGTTCGGCGAGGTGGACGCCCACGCTCTGCGCTTCGCCGAACGTCCCGCTCCACCCGTAGAGGAGAGGGCGATCGGCATCGAGCAGGATTGCGGCGGTCTCCTCGATCGCCTCGTCGTATGATATCTCCTCCCATGCATTCCCGGCCCGCCGGATCGGCGCTTTCAGGCGGTGGTCGCCCATGAACTTCTCGTTGGCGAGGGTACAGCCGTTCTCAACGTTCACCACCCTGGTGCCTTCGACCTCTACGACAAGGTCGTCGCAGAGGCAGCCGCAGAAGGGACAGACCACGTCTTCAACCTTCATAGGGGACACCTCCGCACTGCCGCATCAGCACTGCCACGGACGGCACCGGTTCTTCTGTCGGTTCGATACTCACCGGTGTGGACTTGAAGTCTGGCATCCCCGTGCCATGTGTCTCGGTGCCGATCAGGTGGTTCGCATAAGGCCCGAGGCAGACAAAGACCTTTCCCCGACCGAGTCCCGGGTCTGGCCTCACCCACATCACCACCTCGCCGGAACCGCTCTTCACCCTGACGCGGTCTCCCTGCTCCACCATCATCTCAAACATGTCGACCGGGTTCATGGAGACCGCAGATGCCTCCTCGCGGTACGTCGCGGAGTTCTTACGCTCGACGGAAGACCCCTGCCTTATCGTCCGCCCGGTGTTGAGGAGGAAGTTCATGGGTCCTCCTCAGGTGCATGGACCGCTTCGAGGAGACGGGCGACACGGATCGCCTCGTTCGGGCAGTGGTGCTCGCAGGTCTTGCATCCCGTGCATTTCTCCACGTGGAGCACCTGGCATTTCCCCTCGCGTACCTTGAGCAGGAGATCGTCGGTGGACGCACGCCCGCCGTGCGACATCTGGGCATCGATCAGCTTGTTCACAGGGCATGCCACCGCACAGTTCCCGCATCCCATGCACTTCGTCTGGTCGACGTCGATCCGAAACGAGAACGAGAGCCTGGTGTTGTCATAGAAGATCGACTCGAGGATCCGACCGCTCGAGAGCACCCCGTTCGGGCACGCCTCGACGCAGAGGCCGCACCGGATGCAGTGGCCGATATGAATGCGGGGCATCCAGCCTTCGGGTGTCCTGATGACGTCTATTGCGCCGGGAGCCGGGCACGCCATCATGCAGAAGAGGTGGTGGGTGCAGGTCTTCCCAGTAAGCTCGGGATAGTTGCGGAAGTAGGGGGGTATTTCGAGGGGGGCGGTCTTTGCGGCTAAAAATTTCCGCGCCCATTCTCCCCTGAAGAACTCCTTTGCGTAGTAGACGAGTGAGAGTGGCATATCACCGCTCCGTGCAGGCAATGCAGGGGTCCGAAGAGACAAACGTGGAGGGGACATCCGCGAGTGAGGCGACCCCTTTTAGCATGTAGTGGCAGCAGGCCTCGATGTTCATGATCGAAGGCGTCTGGATGGAGATCTCGACCACCCTCCCTGCCTCATCGGTCCTGATGAAGTAGGAGAGCTCCCCACGGGGCGCCTCGCCCGAGTATGCGATCTCTCCTGCCCCCGGGATCCCGCCGCCACGGATTGGGCCCTCGGGGAGGATATCGAGACACTTTCGAATGAGGCCGATGCTCTGGAGCACCTCCTGGAACCTGACCATGATCCTCGCAAAATTGTCACCCTCCTGGCGGGAGACGGGGGCAAACCCAAGCTTCTGGTAGGTGGGGTGCCGGAGCCTGCGGTCGATACCGGGAATGCCGCTCGCACGGGCAGTGGGGCCCACCGCATACGCTTCTTCCGCAGCCTCCCTTGTGAGGATACCGATCCCCCGGCTCCTCAGAGCGATCAGGGGGCCATGCTCGAACATTCCCATGTAACGGGTGATGTCGCGCTCGAGCGCATCCAGGCCTGCCCTGAGGTGGTGGGCGTCCTCTGGCCGGAGGTCAAACCGCACCCCTCCGGGGACAATGTAGGCACAGGTGACTCGTGCCCCTGTGATCCGTTCAAGTTCGTCCATGACCCTCTCTCGTGTATCCAGGAGATACATCCCGAGCGTCTCGTGCTCGATGGTGTAGCAGTAAGAGAAATTGGCAAGGATGTGGCTCTGCATCCGGTCGAGTTCGTTTACGATCACCCGGAGGAGTGCCGCCCGCTCGGGGACGGGGATGGCGCTGATCTTCTCGAGGGCCTCGATGAATACCATGTTGTGGATGACCGAGCAGATCCCGCAGACCCGCTCTGCGAGAAACATCACCTCCTGCCAGGGCCTCCCACGCATGATCCGCTCGATCCCCTTCTTCATGTAGCCGAGCTCAACCTCGGCGGAGAGGACAAACTCCCCCCGGGTCTCGCACTTGACCCTCGCCGGTTCCTTCCAGCAGGGGTGGACCGGGCCGACAGGGATGGAGACATCTACCGTCCGCTTCGTCATTTCCTCACCTCGTAGTCCTTGAAGACGGTTGGTGCCACGGAGAGGATCGCCGAGAGGATCTCGGTCGGCCTCGGCGGGCATCCCGGGACCTGCGCGGCGATCGGGATGTGCTTTGCGACAGGGGGATCCACGAGGGTGTGGGGACGGGCAAAGAGGCATCCCGATATGGGGCAGTTGCCGATCGCAATCGCAACCTTGGGATCCGGGATCTTCTCCCAGAGACCCTCGAGCTTCTCCTCCCATCCGGGAGTGTAGGCCCCGATTACCAGGAGGACATCTGCTTCCCGCGGGTTGTTGTGCACGAAGATCCCGTACTGCTCGATATCGTACCGCGGGGCCAGGCATGCCAGGACCTCGATATCGCAGCCGTTGCAGGACCCGACGTCAACGTACGCCACGTGGATGGATTTTGACCGGACGAGGTTTTTCAGGGACTGGAGCAGGGTCATGCGGTGATCTCCTTTCGCATCCTCTCCCTTCCGGAATGGATGGCCTGGTCGAGGGGAGTCCCCTTGCGGACCATCTCCCTGACGCTTTTGAGTATCTGCTCCATCGCCTCCCTGTCGATAATCGGAACGGCATGCGTGTAGAGGTGTGATCCCAGCTGCCGCTCGGGTTCGGGTGAGTCCTCCCTTATCTTCTTCCCCTGCTCGTACCGTGCGGGCAGGTTCTCGAGGAGGAGCATGTCGAAGCGGTCCATGAGGTAGCGCCGCATCCGAAGCTGGGGGACGCCAATCTCGGCGGCAATCTCCCGCACCATCCCGTCGTGGCGCCGGCTCTCGAGTATCGCGTATTTCATGGCGGTGAGGTCTTTCTCGTACATCGGCTCCCTCATACCAGGCCTCCCAGCCTTGCAAGGCCGTATGCGACAAAGAGGAGGACCGCGGCCCACAGCGCGACCGCTTCCCACCTCCCAAGACGGAGTTCCTCGCGGAACCAGTAGACCCCTGCTGCCAGGCCGAGAGCGGCGGCGACTGCAAGGCTCTGAAGCCAGAGGGCCGGCCTGTCTATCAACTGCACGGCAATTACCAGGAGATAGATCAGGGTGGCAAGCACCAATACTTCTCTGATCATGACATCACCCCGAGGAGGGCAACGTATGCCACCATGAGCCCGGCGATCAGCGTCTGGATTGTGACGCTGTCGTACGGCGAGAGCATGGGGGAGAGGGCGCATACGAACGAGAGGGAGACGGTAACCAGGATCATTGCAACGAGGATCATCCAGAAAGGAAGGCTTCCGATGAAGACGAGGATGAATGTCATGAGGAGGACATACGTCTTTAACCCGTTGCAGACCTCGAGGCCTGCCCTCCATACTCCGAAATGTTCAGTCTTGTACCCGCTCACGAGTTCCTTGCTCTCCACTATCGAGAAGGGCCCAAACGGCATCTTGGAGAGGAGGACCACATACATGGCAACTGCTGCGAGCGGGATGGTGGCAAGAAGCGGGCCGTGGACTTCCTGGTAGGCGACGATATCCGATATCATCAGCGATTTCGTGAAGATTGCGATCGCCGCCACGGTGACAAAGAGCGGGATCTCTGAGGCTGCAGAGATGACCGAGCGGACACCGCCGAACTTTCCGTAGGGAGACCCCGACGAGAGTCCAAACCCGTGCTCGACGATCTTGTGAAGCATGTAGATGGCAAAGATCACAAGGAGGCTTCCCCCCGAGAGGATAACGAGGAGCGCCGCAGTCCAGATGCCGATTGCGACCAGCACGACTCCCACGAAGAGGGCCGCGCTTGCGGTTGCGGGGACCCACGTGGTCTTGAAGGAGAACTTCAGCATGTGGAGGATCTCCTGCCAGACCGGGGGGCCTGGTCTCCTCTGGATACGGGCAATCACCTTCCGGTGGATACCAAGGAGCAGGAGCCCGAAGAAGGTGGCAAAGAGCAACTCGGCGATCATTGCTAGTACCCCAGGAATGGGACGTCTGCCTTTCCCTCGCGGGCCATCCAGAAAAGCCCAAGCCCCAGCAGGAAGAGGGGGAACCCGGCGATCAGGACCGCTGCATAGGCCCAGAAGGGGATGATCCCCAGGTGATTGAGGACGATCGCTCCCGCTCCCGGGACCGCCGCACCCAGCATCAGGGCAAGGGCATACTTCTTCTTCATTCCATCACCTCAAATCAGGAGGATCACCTCGGCCACCCGCAGGAATATGAGGAGTGACGAGAGTGAGCACATGATCACGTAGGGAGCACCGGGTGCCCTGAACATCTCGGCCTTGGCCGCGTAGAAGGGGGCCATCCCCTCACCCATCACGCCGAGGACGAGGAGGGCCCGTGCGGCAACGGGGACTGTCGCGGTTCCCTTCGCAAGTTCGAGCATCGAGAGGGTCCCGGTCGTTGCGGCAACCATTGCCGCTGCCGCAAACATCGGGACGGTCCCCGCGAGCGCCACAAGTCCATACTGGTAGGCGGCGTTCTGGACATGCCTGCTCCTGACCGCCGCAACGATCCCCACGTTGCAGATACCCACGAGCGAGACAAAGAGGGTGAAATCGAAGACATCCCCCGTGACCATCGCCCCCATGCAGGCGAGCCCGCAGGCTATCGACATGAACCTGCGGAACCGCAGTTCCGAAAGCGAGATCTCCTTTGCGTAGTAGGCATCGCCGCCAAAGGCGATGTCGATCTGGCGCTCGGGCCGGCTCACCAGCACGAATACAGAAAAGACGAGCGCCAGGAGGAAGAGAGTGAGAGTAAAAGGCGTGAAGTAGATCACGATGTCCCCAAACTCCAGGAAGAAGAGGGGTGCTCCCCCGATCTCGTTCATTCCTGGTCACCCCACATGGCGCCGACAAGGGACATCTTGGTGATCACCTTCATGAGGATTCCAATTGCGGCCCCCATCAGGGCCAGGTACCACCATTCGGGGGCGAACATGAAGACAAAGAACGCAGCTACCCAGAGTGCCCACGAGATCCCGCTCGCCATCTCGAGGACATGGAAATCGCCCGAGAAACTCCTGCTCATCAGGAGGAAGACAATCCCGAGACCTGCGATGGCCCCGCCCGTGAATCCTGACAGGATGATCCCGTACACCGCGAGGATTGTGGCAATGATGACTGTCGCCGGGGACCGCATGATCACCTCGATGTTCAGTCCCTTCACCCGGTGTTGCTGGTACCCTTCCTTTACCAGGTATATCTGCGAGAGCGCGAGCAGTTCGGCAATCCCCACGACGAGGCCGGGGAGGATCAGGGCTTCTGAAAGGTCGGTTCCGATCAGCGCGATGACTGCGAGCGCCGCCGTCTCGACCAGGTCGACCAGGAGGAGCTTGTGGAGGTCGTCCCGCTCCCAGACGAGCGCCAGGAATGCAACGAGGGCACACGCAAAAGCGGCTGCAAGGCCAATGGAGTACTCGTTCCACATCCTTGTCAGGCCTCCCTCTTCCTGAAAAGATATGCCGCAACGGCGAATGCAACGAAGAGAATGGTCGGCTCGACAACCGTATCAAGGCCCCTCGTGTTGTAGAGTATCTCGTCGAGTATCCCTCCCGGATGCGCCACGATGGTGGTTCCCATATACAGGGTATGCTCTGAAATAAAGAGCGAGAGCGGGGTGAGGTAGGCCGTGACATACCCCGCGGTCGGGGAGTTCCCGGGGTATTGTGAATGGATGACCGCCTGGGTGAAGGGCGGCCCACCCCTGTCATAGGGGTTCAGGGAACTTCCCGGCACGATCTGCTTTGGATAGAGCTGGTCCCCGGAGTAGGGGAGGGGGAGGGTGAGGATGACAAGGAGCGACATCGCAGCGCAGGCCGCAGCGAAGACCGGCAGGATGTTGTCGAAGTTTGAGAGGATCCTGGAGATCTTCTGGATGATCATCCTGTTGCCTCCTTTTTTTGGATTACCCGGACGAAGATGTAGACGCTGAGTGCCGACACCCCTCCGAATGTCAGGAGAGCGAGCGCCTCGTTGTAGGAGAGCATCAGCAGGAGAAGGCCCCATCCCGGGATCTCGAGGTTGATCAACCGGTTCAGGTAGGTCTTTGGAACCGGGAATGCCGATGCGATGGTGCCGCCGAGCAGGAGCAGGAACCCGAGGATGAACTCCGGGTTCATTGCTCCCCCTTCCTGCAGGTCATCAGGATGAAGAGGGTCGAGAGAGGGGCGATGAGCGCAACCGCGATTGCGACGTCCAGGAGCCCCCGGTCAACGATGAATGGGATCGCCCCACCGATCATGATGCCAAGCGAGATCATCTTCCGGTAGGGATCACGCTCTAAGACGGTCAGCAACGCTCCCGCAAGGACCAGTGCGCCGAATGCCATCACCACCATCTCATTCACGGCGGTCCAGTCCTCCTGCGTAGGTGCTGGCGATGGCATTCGATTCGAGCGTGGTGCCGACAAAGTATGCCGCGGCGGCGAGGATGCTCAGCGGGTGGGGCAGGAGGAGGGCGATGCTCCCTGCGATGGCAAACGAGAGTACATTGAGGAATGGGAGTTTCCGGAGCGTGTCCGGCTCGAACGCCACCCTGATTGCGGCATATACCGCGATGACCGCACATACCGCGAGGGCGGCGTCCTGCGGGTTCATCCTCCCCTCACCCTCCAGAGGTAGGCGAGGAGCCTGCTGGAATGCCGGTGCGAGATGCCCTGGATCGTGAGGATGGCGATCACCATCCCTGCAATGAACTCAGCCGGAGAGAACCCGAAGAGAGTGAACCCCGAGACGATGAATGTCGCAGAAACAGCGCCGGTGGTGCCTGCGTACCCCGGGTCATGGCAGATGCGGTTGCCGATGAACACAAGGAGTGCTGCAAGCAGACCTCCCGGAACCCCCGCGATGAAGACCCCGCATGCGGCGAGGAGGGTCCCTGCCGAGGCATCGGGGGATGAGACGATGTTTCCCATCATGATGCCTCCGGGGAGCGCACCGCCCCTTGCCTCGATATGCCTCCCGATCGCGGTTGCGCCCACGACGCCGCCTGCCGCGGGAAGCCTGAAGAGTAAGTCTATCACTATGAAATTGAGCCAGCAGACGGCTGCTGCAACCAGGATATGGACGAATGCCAGGAGAGAGATATCCATCGGGCCGTCAACCTACAGGTGGTTGGGTTGTGAGAAGAATAATATTTTGATTTTGGTAATTTGCGGCGAATGGGGTGAGGTAAGGGGTCAGATTGGTGCACGCAGGGGAATGGGTCGACGCCGCCCAGGCCAAGGTGTAAGCTTGGCCCTCCCCGCGTTCGCCCGCCAGGGTGCCGGGTGGAACATGTATGGCGTGTTCTCCCATGAGCACCAGGTTTGCCGTTTTCACTTCCCTGCCACTCTTGCATCGAATCCTCGGACAAGGCCGAGTATGAGTATCAACACCGGTATAATCTCGAGCCTCCCGATCCACATCAGGAGAATGAATATCCACTTGACAGGCTGGGGGCTTTCAGGGGTCATGTATCCGACCCCGAGCCCCACGTTGCTCATTGCCGAGACCTCGTCGAACACCACGTGGTGTACGGAGAAGTCGGTCGGAGCGATGTGGAGGCTGACGATGGTTGCAACGAAGATGATGAGTACGTAGAGGACAATGATCAGCATGTTCTTGGAGAGCTCCACCTCCGAGATCTGCCGGGGGATCACCTTCCCTTCGTGCCTGAACGGCACGATAGCCCTCCCCCTGGAAAAGAAGCGCCTGAACCACCAGACAAGTCCTTCGTATCCCAGGATCACGCGGTTTGCCTTGATGCCTCCCGCAGTGCTCCCTGAGGCCCCGCCGATCATCATCAGGAGGGTGATGACGATGAGGGGCGCTGCGACCCAGTGGAGATCCGTGTTCTGGAGGCCCGTGGAGGTCACTGCGGACGTGGAACAGAATACTCCCTGCCGCACCGCGGTCTCGAGGGGAAAGCTGTTGAAGATATGAAGGTCCAGCGTGATCACAAACGACCCGGCAAGGATCAGGGAGAGGATGAGCCAGACGACACGGTCCTGCAAAAAGGGCCTGATCTTCCCCCTGTACATGAAGAAGTAGAGCTTGAACGGCAGAGCCCCGGCAATCATCACAGGTATGATGAGGGCTTCGAGGAGGGCATTGTCATAATAGGATATCCCGGCATCGTGGATGGAAAAACCCCCTGTTGCGATTCCGACCATGGCGAGGTTGAAGGCATCCCAGAGGGGGATGCCCGAGAGCATCACCATCCCCGTGAAGATCACTGTGAGGAAGAGGTAGATGACCCACATGCGCCTCCCGGTGGAGACAACGTTCGGCATCAGCTCTTCAGACCTCCCTTCGGACCGGTAAAGCTGGTGCTGGGTGAGGCTTGATCTCGAGAGCATGGCGATACCAAACGCAATCACCCCCATCCCGCCTATCCACTGCATGAATGATCGGTAAAACAGGATGACGTTCGGGGTCGTATCGAGAGAGCGGATCATGGTAATCCCTGAATCGGTCCACCCCGACATTGCCTCGAATATGCTGTCAGTCCAGCTCATATGGAGACCGAGAACAAAGGGGAAAGATCCGACGACGGCAATCACGAGCCATACGAGGGCTACGGCCGCGAGCGCCACAGAGAGCTGCGGCACACACTCCCTTCTCGGTATGCGGGAGATGAGGAGGCCCAGGACCACGAACGTCAGCGGAACGGAGGCCATCGGCACCATCATCCCCCACTCCCCGAATATCATGAGTACGAGGAGCGGGACCAGGGTGATCACCCCCAGGAACTCGAAGATGACCCCCATGTCATGGGCGATGATGGCCAGGGTCTCCAGCCGCTTCATGATCAGGTCATTGGAAGCGAGAGATTATCTTGATTCTCCCCGATTGTGCCTTGTCCGGCAACGATTTCCCCTGCCGACCCCCCCTGCCTTGAGTGCGCCGGTTTCAGGCATACCCCGGACCTGTCCATAGGACGGCAAAGGGAGGTAATATTCAGAGGGTTCCAGGAAAAGGGGAGTTTTGGAGGGTCATTTGGACGCGACCCCGGCAAAGGGCTGCACGGAATGCCAGGGTTTCGCTCTTTTCCGCCATAAAAAGCAGAAAAGATACCATATATGAAGTTACAAAGGCCTGGCGTTCAGGCCTGCGAGTGCATCCCGGATATCCTCATCATCCAGTTTGGCAAGAATTTTCGCTCGTAGGAGGGAATAGTCGCCATCGGGCATGTGCTGACCGAAAGGTGGCGAACAGTCAGACGCTTCCTCATGCCCTTTCTTCTCGTTGACGGCGTTCCTTACCATGTTCCTCACACGCTTGGCCGGGATGCCATGACCTTGCTGGTGCTGATCTGGCAAGGTCTTCGGCCTGGTATATGTACCCAGACCTTCATATATGGCATATTTCTATTCAATCTCCACGTATATAATAATTGCGCAGAATAATATTTTTGCGATAAAAAAATGACAACACGGGTGATCTCTCAATCGATTTCCAGATCCGGTGTATAATCAGAGAGAAACACACGCGCAAAACATCACCGTAATTTCCCACCCTGGCAGCGTGCCAAGAGTTTTTTCTGCCCAAGGATCCTAGTATCAGGAGAGCGAGGGTTGCCGAGCGGCCAAAGGCGATGGATTTAGGGTCCATTCTCGCAGGAGTCCGGGGGTTCGAATCCCCTCCCTCGCATACTCGCCCGTTACTCCATTCCTCTCCGTCGTGTTCCCATCTGACACGCTTCCCTGCCGCCTGCATGGCCCCGCAAGTGTTTTCATGCAGGCCTTCCCCTCTCCTCTCATGGACCTCTACATATTAAGACACGGAAAGGCGGGGTCCGCTGACCACAGTGACCCTGGGGACGGGGAGAGGCGTCTCACACGTCAGGGCCGAGAGGAGATCGCAGAAATCGGCGCGTGGATGAGGAACAGGGGCATCAAGTTTTCAGTCATCGCATCAAGTCCGCTTCCCCGGGCTATGGAGACGGCATCCATCATCGCCAGGGTATTGGGAGACCCTGAACGGGTCGCCTCCTGGAATGAACTCGCCACCGGTTACCCCCCCGCAGCGGTCATCGGAAAGATCAATGAGATCCTGCACGAAAACCGGGTTCTGCTTGTGGGCCACGAACCGCAGCTCTCATCCCTCGTCTCTCTCATCATATCCGACCGCCATGACTGCGGCATCAGCCTTAAAAAAGGCGGCATCGCACGGATACGGTTTCCGGGAGAGTCGGGACGCGCAGAGCTCCTCTGGCTGCTGCCTCCCGGCCTCATAAGGGACCTCGGTGGCCAGAAAAAGTGAAAAAAAATGCCTCTCAGCAGGCGTCCCAGATCTCAAAACGGCAGAGATTGCTCCCCATTGCATAACAGTGGGTCTCGATCACTCTCTTCTTCTCATTGAAATGTGCAGAGAAGAGAGCCGTGAGGAGTCCCGAATCGAACGAACATTCAGGCCTCCCCGTGATGGGCAGGTCCAGGCACTCGAAGCAGTCCCGGATCACCAGGGTCAGCGGGTCGTACCCCTCCACCTCCAGCTCGCCAAGTTCGAAACGGGACCAGAAAAGGGAGAGGTTTTCGAGGAACGCGGAGAGTCCTTCTGCCCTGACCTGGGGATAGATTGCAGCGCCGGCTTTGTTCCCTGCCCTCTCGAGGATTGGATGGATGTGTATCCCCTCAGACAGCAGGCTGATGCGCAGCGATGTGAGAATGAAGCGGAAAATATCCCGGGTCGTCGCGTTGGGGGGGAGTGCGTCCGGAAAGAAACGGTCAGCCCAGAGCATCTCGGGATCATTTGAATTGGCCCGGACGAGGATCCTCCCGTTCAGGGAGAAGATCCGCTTCCTTGCGTCTGTTGGATCCGGGCGCATGGTGGTGATTCCTGCCAGAGAGAGGGCTTTCATGTGCGCAGAGATGGTCGACTTCGCCCTGCCGGACCTTCCGACAATCTCGTCAAATGCCATGTCCCTCTCCTGCAGCATCTCCAGGATCCTCCCTTTCAGCTGGCTGTCGATTGACTTGAGGCCCTGGTCTGAGGCAACAATCTGTATAAATCTCCCGGGATCCTCCGGATATTCACGTGGTGCGGTCATTGCGCCTCTCCTTACAACTCAGTGGGGGCAAAAGTATATATTTGTATAGTTCGTATATAGTAGAATGTTCGTAGACAATCGAACGATATGTGTGCCACTCTGTCCCTGACCAGGGCAGACGGCACCTGTGCCGGGATTCACCCCTGTTCGGAAGGGGCAGGATCCCCTGTACCGAACAAAGATCGAACCCCTCATGAATACACGGAAGGATACATGACACTGGCATCAACCCCTGCGCAGGCAGATGGGCTAAAGACCCGGGGGCCAGTCACCAGCATCGACTGCCTCCCCTCCTCCGCACAGGCAGTGTTCAGACTGCTCGGCGATGGAAAAGAGCGGACGTTGAACGAGATAATCGGCATGGTGGCATTCTCGCCGCGTACCATACGCAACGCGCTGAACAGGCTCAGGCAGAGCGGCCTGATCGTGGCGAAATTCAACTTCAAGGATGCACGAAAACCCCTCTACAAGGTGAGGACCGGGTAACCCGGCGGCTGCAGGATGTGGTATGTCCCCCGCAAAGAGGGGACCTGTAGCCGGTTTTACGTTTTACTTTCTGCCCCGGCAGAAACGACTCTTCCCGATGAAGCACCTGTACGCAGGTGATACAGGGAACCTCTTGAAGTACGAACTCATCGAGGCGCTGCTCTCCTGGCACCCTTCCCTGAACCGGGCCTGCTCTGTCACCATGCTCACCCCTGACGACGGTTCAGGGCATGGAAAGAGAACAGACTATTCAGGTGCGAGGGCAGGGTTCCTGGATTCGGACCTTGCAGGCTTCCTTATCCATCTCAGGGATGCCATGCACCCGTAACTGCTTTGGGATACGCGAGTATTTTTCAAAAAAAGAATCGTTCCAGGCCAATGCAGACAGGTTCCCATTCACTCATCGCGAAAGGAAAGATTACTACCCCCGCATATCCCAAGAAGACCCGGAATTCCCTAATTCAAGGCTCCATGAGCCTCCCTTTCAGAATACACGGGTTTTTTGCCCTCCTGGATATCCGACAGGCAGGTCGTCGTCTTCTTCCCCTGTCGCGAATACGGTGTCCGGTGTGACGTCGAAGCCTGGCATCGCGGAGAACCGCAGGCAGTACCCGTTGCTCCTCACCTGAACCAGTCAGGATGGCTCCTGTCAGACATCAACGTTGAAAAACGCCCTGATCAGGAGGCCGATCAGGAACGATATCCCGGCGATGCCCAGGGAGATGCCGGCCATCTCGAAAAACCTCTTCCAGAACGGCAGATCCCCCGCAACAGAGGTGTAAAACGTGAAACAGACGATGATTGCAACGGCCGACAAGAGCGAGAGCGCAAGCGCGGCAAACGGATTGGCAAAGAGAAGACACGGCAGCACGAGGAGCAGGACTGTGACGATGTAGGCGCTCCCGGTATAGAACGCGGCCTTCATGGGTTCCTGCCCGGCCCCGTCAGTCTTTTGAGAGAGGTACTCAGACGATGCCATGGAGAGCGCCGCGGCGATGCCCATGATGCACCCCACCGCGGCGATCACGGTCGGGTCCTGGAGGGCAAAGGTGAACCCTGCAAGGCTTCCAGTAAACTCTACGAGTGCGTCGTTGAGCCCGAGGACTATCGAACCCACGTACCGGAGCCGCTCTTCGTCGAGGAGCGCAATGATCTCCATCTCGTGCTGCTCCTCTTCGGCTATAATTTTTTCTAATTCCGGGATTGTTTCCACAAGCACCCCGTACTTCTGAATCGCGGCGTTCTCCCGGTTCTCCATCAGCTTGATGGCGAAGGTGAACCCGAGGATACGGGCGATGAGATAATAGAACCACACCCGTATTGCTACGGGCCTTGCCTTCTTCCCGGTGTAATGCTCCCATATCCGAGAGTGCCCGAGTTCCTGGTCGGCCATTCTCAAAAAAACCGATGCGTTGTGGGGATTTTTGGCCGTTCCCGCGAGCATGCGGTAGATATGGTACTCCGTCACCTCGTCGCGCTGGAAGGAGACGATCATCTCCCTGGTCTTTTCAGGCACCGCCTTTTCTGGTCCCATCATCGGTAAGGCTCAGACTCATCTTTTTTCGTGAATGTCTGGAGGCGGGACTGTTAATCGTTTCTCTTTTTGCGAAATACGGAATAATAGCGGGATCTAACGCCGGATAAACGCATATACCGGGCCGGACAGTCCCAATTCACTCCGCATGGCCCGGATTGACCAGCAGGTTTACATAAATGGACGATGAACACACACTGAAAGCCATGGAGGCTTTTTGGGAGGGGTTGCCCTGAAGAAGATCCTCATCACCGTGGGAAACGAAGACGCCGCCAACATCCCGCAAATTTTGAAAGGATACTTTCACCTCCGCGAGGATTTTGGAGACAGGACCCGTTTTACCATTATGGTCCCTGACCGGGACCTCGATGAGGTGGTGGCAAAGATAAGGGTGATACTCGGGTATATAGACAAGAATACGCTCGTCGAGGTCTATTCCCCTGATTTCACCATATATCCCCTTTTTGACGAGAGAGAAAAAGATGAGGGGAAGACCCCGGACGCTGCGAAGAAGAGGAAACTCTCTCCCATAGAGAAGCTGCTGGACTCCGTCAAATCCTATGAGCGACTCGACGCTGATATCCTCAGCCTTGCTGCCGTCGCGAGCATCGTGGGCCTTGTCGGCCTCTTTTTGAACAACGTGGGGATCGTCATCGGGGCCATGCTGATCGCACCGGTGATCGGACCCATTTACGCGTTTGCACTCCATTCCGCAACAGGAGACGGTGTGGCAGTCCTCCGCGATATTCTCAACATATTCTTCCTCCTCGGATCTTTCATCCTCTTCTCACTCATCGTGACCTGGATCCTCGGCTTCTTCATCCCTCTCGAGGTGACCGGCGAGATATTCTCCAGGACCCAGTCAAGTCCAGTCTTCGCCGTCATGGCGATATTTCTCGGGTTTGCGACCATCGTTGCCCTGGCAAAAGGTATCCCCGACAGTATTGCGGGGGTGGCCGTGGCGGCAGCGCTGTTGCCACCGGCCCTCGTGAGCGGGATCTCCTTTACGCTGTACCCAGAAGGAACGCTCAGTGCGCTCGTCCTCACTCTCCAGAACGCCGTGGGACTGATGGCAGGGAGTATCATTGCAACGATAGTCCTGCAGATACAACCAAGGTCCACCAGGGAGAAAGCTGCAGCAAAGACGATCCTCTGGCACACCGTGATACTCCTGCTTATCCTTGTCCTCCTCCTCGCCATCATCCCCCTCATCAGAATCAATGGCTAGAATGGAGAGGGAGGGATCTCTGCTTCCGCTTTCAGCAGGATCTCATGAGGGAGGCCCGAGAGCGCGACTGCCGCGAGTGCACCGACGATGCCTCTGCCGCCGATGACCTCGACCTGGTGAATGGCAGCGGTTGCTTCGGCCTCTTCACGTGTGACAATCCCATTCCGTGCCTTGCTGCCGTAGGCGCGAAGACCGGGGGGCACATGGAATCCCTGCTTGAAGGCCATTCCCCACTCTGCAGAAAGGGCTTCGTCCTCCAGGAAGACCAGGGACCGGTCGCGGATAAGAGTATAAGTCCCCGGGGGGACTGCAATCTCGATATAACTGCACGAGTTTCCTGCAGTCTTCTCCCTCACCGCGGGGTTGAGCATGACGACGTGATGGCTGATGGGGAGCACCCCTTTCATGGTCTCGAGGTGCTGGAGGAGGGCAAGGGCGAGGGCAAACGTGGCGCCCCCTTCGGGGCTGTCCGTGTCATCGATTCCTATGATGAGGTGCGTCAGTGCGCGGGTACGGACACTCCCCTCGACGATATCCGCCGCACGCTGTATGCTCACCTCGCAGACCCCCTCGGCATGGGACATCATGTCGGTGAGCGAGTAGGCAGGTCCCCCAATACAGCGGATATACTGGACAATGTCCTCTCCTTCTCTCTCCACGCCTGCAATCCCCACCGCAGACGAAGGGTGAAGGCCGATATCGATATCTTCCCGCCCCAGGCGGGCCCATTCACGGATGAGGGTCCCATCCCTGTGCACATCCTGGATGACACCCCTTGCATGGGAATGATGGAAGGCACAGAACGCCGCGCAGGCACTGCTCATGCACTCGTGGTGGATCTCGACCCGGTCGCCGTCTATGGTGGTGAATATTCTCCTGCAGGCGCTCGATGGAAGTGCACTGATGGCTGCATACTTTGCAGGGTTCCTCCCCATCTTTTTCTCCCGGACACGCACGCACCCCTCCTCGACAAGGCGATTGATCCAGTCCTGGGCAGTGCTCCTCGGGACTCCTGCCCCCTCCTGGATATCGGTCACGGTAAAATGCCCGCGGTCCAGGGTGCAGGCCCGCATCAGGTGCAGGAACTCACGCCTTTTTTGGATGACGCTCCGCATGGAAATCCCGGATGTAGAGGAGATCCCCGATGATGGCACTCGCAGTCTCTACCGATCCTGCTCCCTTCCCGATGAGGGTGATCTCCCCTGCCATGTCCGTCTCGATCGTGATCGCATTGAGCGTCCCCTCCACTACCAGGGGGTGAGAGAGCGGAAGCAGCCGGGGGGCAACTCTCAAAATCCCGCGGTCAGGTATGGCCTCCGCGATCAACCTGATGGTGCAGTGCTGCTCTTCTGCAAGGCGGAGTGCATCGTTGGTAAGGAGGTCGATCCCCGTGATGTCGACGTCCTCGAGCGTGACGGGCTTCCGGCAGAAGGTGTTGGCAAGGATCACCAGCTTGATTGCCGGGTCGATACCCTTCACGTCATAGGTGGGGTCCGCTTCCGCATACCCCATCTCCCTTGCCTCGAGCAGGGCCTGCTCATAGGTGAGGCCCTCAGCAGCCATCCTCGTAAGAATAAAATTACAGGTCCCATTGAGGACGCCGAAGATGGCGAGGACACGGTTTCCCGCGAGGCCATGCTCCAGCATATGCATGACAGGGATGGCACCACCGACCGTGGCCTCGTACCGTACCTGGACTCCCTTCGCCGCAGCAAGGGACCGGATACGGGAAAAATCCCTGGAGATGGGGCCCTTATTTGAGGTGACCACGTGGTGGCCCTTCTCAAGCGCTGACAGGATATGGGTGAGCGCAGGTTCGCCGGTATCCGCATTCGTCGGCGTCACTTCGACCAGCACGTCGTATACCGCCCCTGTCACTACGTCCATGGCAGTGAGGGATCGGTCACCGCAGAAACCGTTCCTCGCCTTTGCCTCAAGCACTTCATCGATGCTTATCCCGTCCTTATCGATGAGCGCACTCCTTGAATCTGCAACGGCCGTGACGCAGATGCCGAGGTCTTTCTCCTCAATCATCTGCAGGACGCCCCTTCCGACCGAACCCATGCCGAGCAGCGCGACTCTCATTCTATCTCCTCCAGGGGTTCGACCAGGAGGAACTCCTTCTCCTTTGCGACACGGCGCAGGATTGCCATCGCCTGCTCCATGTCCTCCTTGTTCACGGCCTTTATCAGAAGGCGGGCAGATGAGACCTGCGTGATTGCCGGCATGCTGATATTCAGTTCGGTCACTTCTGCGAACCCGGTGCAGTCAATCCGGTCGACGGTATCCCCGAGATCGGTGTGGATCAGGTGCCCGATCAGCATCACCGCTTTCTGGTACAGGAGACGTTCATGCCCTATCCGCTGGATGTTGACTCCCTGCTCGCGGATCATCCGGGTGAGTTCCTTCAGCCGCTGTTCGGGGAGTTCCAGGACGATCTGGACACTCAGCATGCCGCCACGATGCTTCTCATCGCGCTGATGAATCACGGCAATGATATTGCCCCCCACGTCGGAGATAGGCTTGAGGGCCGCGAGCAGCTGCCCAGGGGCATCCTTTATCTCCAGTTTCATGGATACCTGCACGGGTTCACCCTTACCTGTTAGATAAGATCGGCCGGGGAGATAAGCCTTTTACCCGGAGTTCTTCCCGGCATGGGATTTTTCTGCGTTTATCGGTGAGATTTTAGCCCCCGGTGCATCCTGCAGGATGAGGACATGCCGGGAACCACCAGCCGGGCCGGATCAAGGACTGCACCCCCAGTGAGGGCTGCATTACCGGCACAGATACAGGATATCACGGCTTACTTTCCGATCCCGTAGTATTTCCTGATGAACTCCCGGATCTTCTCTGACTCGATCCAGCCCCTGTCAAGCTGGGAGACGGTCATGTCGATCTCCTTTGCCTGGCAGCGGATCTGCTCGGCAAGCGGCCCCCCCTCGAGATCTGCAAGCCCCATGATCACCTGCATGGGATTTCTGAGGTGGTCGCCCAGAATTGCAAACTGTTCGATGTTCTTCTCGATCTGCTCGTATGCGAGCCTCTTCTCCTCCTCGATCTTCCTGGACCGGGTGATATCGCGCATGGTGATCATGACCCGTGCCACGCGGTGATCCTCGCGCACCGGGATAAGGCGCGTCTCAAAGATATACTCCCGGCCATTGAGGGTGAAATTGATGGTGGTCTCAATGTTTTCACCCGTCAAAAAGACCTCCCTTATTGACGAGAGGGAGGCGCCGGAAATGCAGGGCAGGGTGTCTTCCAGGCGCCTGCCGATGATCTCGGTTTCCGTCCCGATCCGTTTCAGCCACCTCCTGAAGGTCGAGTTGACGAGGACGATCTCGAGTTCCGGGTTCACGAGGAAGATGCCATCGATCATCGCATCGATCGTGGCCATGTACTGGTCTTTTGATGCATTCAGCTCCTGCTCGGCCTGCTTGCGTTCCGTGATGTCGGTGAGCACCGCAAGGATGGCATCTTCCCCGCGGTAGGAGATGGGGGTCGCGTTCACCAGTACCGTGCGGGACTTTCCGTCGTGTGTAGAGAGCGTGATCTCGTACGGTTCGACATTCACGCCCGCTCCCCGTCTACTGCTTTGATTCCTGACGATGTCCCAGGACCCTGGGTCAATGAAGCTGTAGATCGACTGGCCCACCATCTCTTCAGGGGATCTCCCGAGCGCATGTGCCGCGGAAGGGTTCACGAAGAGGAGTCGGTCTCGTGCAAAGACCAGTACGTAATCAGGGAGACTCTCCACGAGTTTTCGGTACCGCTCCTCGCTCTCGTCGAGCGCCCGGTGCGACTGCTTCTCTTCCGTGATATCGGTAAACACCTCTTCGAGGTATCCCTTTTCCGGGAATATCCTTACCCAGAAACGGGCCCAGAGTATCGATCCGTCTTTTTTTATAAACCGTGCCTCAAAATTGGAGATCGTTTCCTTATCGGCAAGCATGGAGATGAGGTGTTCCCTGACCTCCCTGTCCGCGTAATGCTCTGGAAACCGGAATTCCCTGATGAATTCATCGACAGATGAATATCCGAACATGCTCGCCATCTGGGCATTCGCTTCAAGGACCGAGCCGTCCGCCACACTCGCGCGGGCAAGGCCCACCTGTGCATTGGTGTAAAGGCCCTGGTATCGCTCCTTGCTCTCCCTGAGTGCCTCTTCGGCCTTCTTCATGCCGGTGATGTCCACGAGGGTGAACACCACCTTCCTTCCCGGGATGGGGCCTGCCGACATCAGCCCGTGAATCACGTAACCGTCTCTCCTCCGGAGGTGGCATTCGAACTCGGTCACGGCCCCACCTGGGGATACTCTCTCCCTGATACCCGCCTTCTCATTCTTGTCGACAAAGAAATCGAGGAACTCCCTCCCGGCCAGTTCGCGGGCCCTGTAGCCGAGAAGGTGCGCCCCCCGCTCGTTCACCTCCTCGATCACAAAACCTGAACGAAGGTTCATTGCCAGGAATACCCCGGCCTCCGAGTAGTCGAAGATCCCATGGTACCTGTCCTCCTGCTCCTTGAGGGTGCTTGAGAGGGACGAGACGATGACACCGATCGCGACGAAGACGTAGAACTGCGCGGTAGCCTGGGTGATGACCTCGAGGTTGGGATACCCCGCAAGGTAGGCCATCGCCAGGTAGCCCATCGCAATCGCCACCGTAATGAGAACCCCCCTCCTCGGGAACCAGTATGCAGCGATGACGAGGGGAATGTAAAAGAGGTGGGGGGTGATGAGGTTGAGGTCCCTTTCGAGGCTGTAATAATTCAGGAGGAACGCAAAAGAGGTGCTGAAGAGGAGGATCACGATCCAGAAATCTCTCTGTTCGAGGATTACCGGTACCCTGTGTCTCCATATCCCCATCTCTGCCTCACCCCTCCGCTCTACTCATTCGGTAGATGCTCACCATGATAAAGGGTGGCATCAGGACGCGTCCCGCCTTCCTTGCCTCCTGGTGCCCCTGCGGCAGCGAGCCCGGCCGGCAAAAGACGCTCGCGGTCCATGAAGTACCGAAACGACCTATTTCTCCGGCAGGCTGATGGGATTGAGAACCGGGAGAGGATCTCCAGCATGTATGCGATCCTGGAATCATACTGCGGCGGTATCGTGCGGTTGAACTCCTCCTTTGTGACATGGTCGGTGGTCGCGGGCAGGTTCACACCCAGGATGGCTGCGTCCGGGGCATCGAGCCCTGCCAGGTACCAGCTCTCGATCTCCTGGATGATGACCACGACCGTCGCCGGGTCTACGACGCAGAACCTCTCAATGATCATCTGTTTCTTTGCCTTCACCCCGGGGGCCTGGTCTATATCGGTGACCAGCAGGTACTCGTCACCTGTCCTGCGGATGCTCTTGACGAACTTGCACACCCTGGCTCTCTTCAGGCAGGCGTATTTGATCAGCCTGACTGAGCGGTACCGGTGAGCGATGAGAGGAAGGATTATCCTGCCAAAGAAACGCTCGTCGTCGTTTCCCTCCAACAGGATATACAACCGGCGTTCCGTCATTCGATCCCTAACAGGTTCTGGATGAAGAGCTCCTCGATACCTATCTCGTCCTCCAGGAACGCCTGAATCTCCTTTCTGTTCGCGGGCCTGCTGAGGCATGAGAAGCCATCGCTGTCCCGGCTGATCAGGAGGATATCATGGATATCCACGTGCTTGACCATCTCCGGGTTGTGGGTGGTGACGATGACCTGTTTAGAACGTGATGCGTCCTTGAGCATCTCCACGAGCCTCGATATGAGGTACGGGTGGATATTGCGTTCAGGCTCCTCTATGATGGTGACCGGCCGGTCCTCGAAATAGAGGGCGATAAGGAGGGCACAGATATTGATGGTCCCATCTGAGATCATGGATGCCGGCAGGTACTTTTCCCTGCTGTAGACCTCCCTGAGCTTCAGAAACAGGGACATGTCCATGAACTTCTCGACCGCCACGTCGTCGATGAAGGGGAGCACGTCCCGAAGAAGCCGGGTAAAGGTCTCCCTCTTCCTTGGGTCATCGAGGATCCGTTTGATCACGATGGCCAGGTTGCTCCCGTCCTTCTCGAGGTCGGTCTTTCCCATGATGGGGACCGCCTTCTTCAGGAGGCGCGGGTCAAAGTCAAACACCTTCATCCCCCGGAATATCCATTCAAGCGAGGGGATGCCCGGAACGAAGAGGGGGAGTGTCATGATCAGTGTCCCTTCCGCGATGTGCACTCTCTGGAAATAGTAGTGGAAGAGATCGTCCTCCTTCAGGTCGAGGCTCTTTGGAGGGCATATGCAGTACTGGACCGGGCCTGCCGCCTTCACGAGTGTGATGGTCCCCTTTCCCGTACTTCTCTGCTCACCACCATCCTGGAGCAGAAACTCTCCCTCAACTTCGAGCACATCAGAGGAGATCTCGTAGGTTTCGCCTGCGTCCGGAAACGCCAGTGAGAAGGCATAGCTGATTTCAAGGGGGTGAAAGAAGACCGGTACCCCCCCGCTCATCGCAACGAGATCTGTCTTCTCCTCCTCGAGCACGTACCTGATGTGGATGGAGAATGGCATTCCAGGCCCGATGATGGTGTTTCGCAGGTATTCGACTCCTCCCTGAAGAGAGATGGCGTTGGAGAGGCCGTACTTGGCGATATCCCTGATAAACTTGATAACCTGTATGAAGTTTGATTTTCCGGATGCATTTGACCCGATGATGACATTGAACCGGTCCGGCTGGATCTCAAGGTGCCGGAAACTCTTGAAGTTCGTGACTGCAAGCTCCCGGATAGGCATGATGGAGGTATTATGTCCCCCCAGCATAAGGTAGTTATCCAACGAAGCTTGGGACAGTGGCCGTGGAATTCCTCACTGTTTGACGTTCATGGAGCCCCGTGACGACGGGCAACTCCTGTTCCCAGGCTGAATATTCCTCATCTGGGGCGCTCACGGCAGAAAAGAAGGAGGACGTCCCCGGAGGGATCAGCGGGCCCGGAGTGAGGAGAGGAGTGGCTGGGTGAGACCTGGAGGTTCGCACCTCCTGGAAGAAGGGCGGGAACAGGCGGGATCTTCCCGCGGGACTTCTGCGTCTTCAGCGGGTGAAACACGGACGGCGGGGGCCCTGGTTTTACACCCACGTTCTCCCCCCGCGTCCCCTGCAGATGGAATTGACTCCCCACCGGAACTGGACGTCGTCCCCCTGCCCCCCGCCCAACGTGTGCCAGGAACCCATTCCCCGCGACCATGATGGATGGGAGAGAGAGGGGAGGCTCCCTTCTTGATGGCATATGGGCAGTGGGGTTTACCGAAAGAGTGTTGTCCCGCGTGAACAATCCTTCTCATGCAAGGTGGTGAGTGCCGGTGAAACCGATCATCGAGGGGCAGGGGCTCCGGAAGGAGTTTGGAACGCTGAAGGCCGTTGACGGCATCAGCTTCTCGGTGATGCCGGGAGAGGTCTTCGGGTTCCTCGGGCCAAACGGCGCTGGCAAGACCACCACGATGAAGATGATCGAATGCGTCTCCCCGGCGACAGCAGGGGTTCTGACCGTCTTTGGCCTCGACGTGAACAGGGACCCGCGGGGGATCAAGCGATGGCTGGGCGTCGTCCCACAGGAGACGAACCTTGACCCTGACTTCACCGCCATTGAAAATCTGCTTATTTATGCCCGTTATTTTGGTATACCCCCCGCAGAAGCGAGGCGAAGGTCAGAAGACCTCCTCTCCTTCGTCCAGCTCTCGGAGAAGAGGAACGTACCCATCGAGAAGCTCTCGGGCGGGATGAAGCGAAGGCTCATCCTTGCGCGGGCGCTCGTGAACAGCCCGCGCCTCCTCGTCCTTGACGAGCCGACCATTGGCCTTGACCCCCAGGCACGGCACCTGATGTGGGAGAAATTGAAAGCCCTCCAGGCGGCCGGCAACACCATCGTCCTCACCACCCATTACCTGGAAGAGGCCGAGCGGCTCTGCAACCGCCTCGTCATCATGGACCACGGAAAGATCCTGGTGGAAGGGGCACCAGGAGACCTCGTCCGCCAGTACGCCGGAGAGGATGTAGTCGAGGCTGACCATACCCCCGGTGTGGTACGCTGCCTCGAAGAGATAGGCGCCCGATTCGAGGTCCACGGTGACATGGTCCAGGTCTTCTCGGACCGTCCGAAAGAGGTTGCCACGCGGCTGCTCTCGGACTGCAACCCGGGAAGAGTGTTCGTGCGCCGCGGTTCGCTGGAAGACGTATTCCTCTCCCTCACCGGGAGGGCGCTCCGGGACTGATATTCACCATGATACCCCGTCCTACATGGTACGCATGGAAGGTGTGGCGAAGGAACTGGGATGTCTTCTTCAAGACCTACAGGGTGAACTTCCTGCCGCCTTTTGTAGAGCCGGTCCTCTATCTCCTCGCAATAGGGTACGGGCTCGGGATGTTCGTCGGCGAGATCGACGGCGTCCCCTACGTCCTCTATATCGCCCCCGCGCTCCTCGCGATCTCGATGATGAACTCTTCGTTCTTCGAGTGCACGTACTCATCCTTCGTCCGGATGTATTACCAGAAGACGTTCGATGCAATGATCTCGACCCCCCTCTCCATTGAGGACGTGATCGCAGGAGAGCTCCTCTGGGGCGCCACACGGAGCCTCATCTACGCAACCGCGATGCTTGCGGTCCTTATCGTCTTCGGCGTGGTGTCGCTCCCCTCGTCGCTGCTGGTCATCCCGTTCTCGTTCCTCGCAGGCCTCCTCTTTTCGGGAATCGGGATGTGCTTTACTGCAATTACTCCCGGGATCGATACCCTGAACTACCCGGCATTCCTCTTCATCACCCCCATGTTCCTCTTCTCGGGGACATTCTTTCCTCTCTCGGTGCTCCCGGAAGCGTTGCAGCTCGTTGCGATCGCAGTCCTCCCACTCGCCCAGGTCGTGACCGTGACACGCTCGCTCACCCTCGCCACCCTCTCGCCCCTCTTCCTCTACAGCCTTGCCTGGATCGCCTCGTGTGCGGCCATATTCTTCTTCCTCTCCATACACCTGATGAAGAAGCGGCTGGTGGTCTAAAAAAGGGCTATTTTTATCCTATTGACGCACATGGTAGGGGGCAGGAACCAGCATGAGCATCTATTCCGTCTGCCAGAAGAGCGTGGTGAATGTCACCCCGGAGACCTCGGTCCGGTTCGTGGCCGAACTGATGAGGAGCAAGAACCTGGGGTGTGTCGTCATCACAGAGGAACAGAAGCCAGTGGGCATTGTCACCGATCGGGACCTTGCGCTCAGGAGAGACGCCCTCTGCAAGGAGGAGGAGGACCAGGCACCGGTCTCCCTCATCATGACCCGCGAGGTCTGCACGATAAGAAAGGACACCGGCATCTTTGATGCAATCCAGGAGATGAAATCGTCAGGCGTCCGGAGGCTCCCTGTCATAGACGCGGGAGGCCGCCTCGTGGGCCTTATCACCCTGGATGATATCATCAGGCTTCTTGCACGGGAACTCGGGGAGATCGCGAGGGTCATAGGAAAGGAGAGCCCGAAGATCTGACCTCCCCTTCTCTTGAATTCACTCCCCCATGACGGCACCATCTTCAGGAAGACTCTGCCGCGGACATTGGTGAGGGAGCGCGTCCATCCGTTTTTTTCTCATTTCATCTTCCAGCAGGGGTACTGGATCACGTATTTCTCTGCACCTGTGAGTTGGGACCTGTCACCGGCATCATCATTCCATGAAACCTTCGGGGCTCGTTGTGGAAATCCACACATCTCATAATCCTGCAAGACGAGAGTTGGGGGTATGACATCCAGGAGTGTGCGCCCCGTGATGCCAGTTGACCCCGCAGATATCAGGATAAGGGTTCTCCAAT
>MVQD01000086.1 GCA_002067095.1 Methanoregulaceae archaeon PtaB.Bin056 | reverse complement strand
GCGCCGCGGGGGACCGAGACGCCGAGCACGACGACTGAGGCGACGCCCGGCATGATCTCCTGCGGGCGGTTCCCCCGGTAGTCAGGACGAAGGAAACAGGACGCGTCCGCCACCCCGAAGAGGTCTGCGCCCCGCTGGAAAGCCGCTTCCTTCAGGTTTCCGGTCAGGGAGTACCTGCTCATGTGCAAAAAGAGGATGGGGTGCAGGTGGTATTTAGGTTGTCATGAACCGCGGTGCGGAGGGAGGGGCCACATGCGGTCTCTCACCTCCTGTTTGGGCCGGCACTCTCCGGATGCCCGGCACAGGGGTTTTGCTTCCCCGCTCCCTTTTTTAGCTCCTCCGTAAAAGCCTCCGGGCGCCGTTTGAGACCAGGAATGCCGAGCCCATGATCCAGACGCCAAGGAAATCCCTTGCCACGAAGAAGAGGGATTTGTCGGGGAACTGGGCGTCCCGGACATTTCGGAGGGAGAAGAACGCAAGGAACAACCAGACGACCGCGACAAACGACTGCGCGATCACCGAGACCCAGAGGCCAAGCGACGCAAAGATGGAACTGATGCAGAACAGGAGGATACTTGTCAGGCTCGCGGTGAAGAAATTGACGACGGCCCCACGGTTCATCGTATCCAGGAGCTGCGGGATGAGCAGTACTCCCGCAAGGAATATGAAGCTCGTGAGTGCCAGGTCCTGCCAGCTCGTGCGAAATCCCCCTGTTTTTCGTTTTTCTCACCATGTAATCGACGTCTGTCCATATGAAAAGATACAATTCCCCTTCCGATGGTGGCAGGTACGTCGGGAAGCAGAAACGATGAGGCATTCTCAGCGGGAGTCTTCCTGATGCCCCCGGTGGCTCCGCCGGTCTTCAATCAGTTATATGCGGTAGGATGCAGAATATTCCTGCATGCGAGGGTAGGCAAGCCTGGCCAAAACCGGCGGACTTAAGATCCGTTCTCGAAGGAGTCCGTGGGTTCGAATCCCACCCCTCGCATTATAATGTCAGGTTCTATTCTCCTACTTCTCTTTTTATATGCCGCTCGTTCCCAGCTTTTTGTATGCCTTCCAAAACGAACACAAAAAACTATTTTCCGAACAAGAATGTACACGACTTCCACCTCATCGATCGAGCAGTATCTCTTGACCAGATCACCCGGCAAGATGCGGATCTCCTCAATGAGTTTCTTGCCGAACGAAGGGCAGCGGCTGGCATCAGCAACCGAAGAACCGACAAACTCGCCTTCACGCTATTAGGCTGGCGCAGGTTTCTCCCTCCTTTTCACGAGCTGACAATCGGGCGTGTTTACTCAGGTATTGAATCACTGAAACAGGCAGAAAGCCCTAGGGGCAGGCCTTACAAGCAGAACACAATCGTCGATCACGTAGCGATTCTCAAGCAGTTCCTCCTCTGGATGATCGACAACGAATACAGCGATCTCCCCGAGAAGAAAGTGAGGGCGATAAAGACTCCTAGAAAACCCGTGATGACCAAGACCGCATCCCAACTTATTACTCCCGACGAGATCCGTGCCCTCGTGGCAGCCTGCCGCTCTTCACGCGATAGGGCACTGCTCATGACACTCTACGAAGGAGGGTTCCGCCTAGGTGAGATCTCCCAGATCACCTGGGGCGATCTCAAGGTGGACTCAAAGGGGATTGCGGTAAACATCGACTTTAAAACAGGCATTCCGCGTTACATCCGCCTGATCATGGCTCAAAAATATCTCGCCGAATGGCGAGGAGATTATCCCCTTCAGATTACTCCCGAGTCTCCCGTCTTCGTTTCCGAACAACGTCGACCGGTCACATGGGCCGGGGTCGCGGTCCAGATCCGGAAGATAGCGCAACGCGCCGGGATCAAGAAGCATATCACCCCCCACCTCTTTCGGCACTCCCGGATCACTCACCTCCTCCAGGAAGGAGACTCCAAGAATGTGCCGATGAACTCGAGACTCGAGGGTTTCCCCGGGCTGCAGATACCGTAGAACGATTCATTCCAGGACTGCTGAATTATCGTATTGCTCCTCAAGACCACTGGCGGAGAATAAGAACCACAAACATGCTTGAACGACTTAATAAGGAACTGAAACGAAGATCCCGAACCATTGGAGCATTCCCCAATGATGCCTCGTTACTCCGTCTTGCAGGAACAATTCTTATGGACATTAACGAGGAGTGGATCACGAGTCGTAGGTATTTATCTGGGTCTGATGTGATAGTGTGTCAGGATACTCGGGCTGAATTTACAACAGTTTAGATACACTACCTCCACACATGTCCATCATTGCTTGGGAGTATGATAACTTCAGTCTTATCTGGTAGATGATGGCAATTCCCTGGTTAATGTTGAGGTTAGTTTGAAGTAAGATTTAATTCAACTCAGATTAAACCGCCGTATATGAAAGTGGGTCTAACTTCAATAGTTTTTCTTTTGCTTGTAATCGCGATATTGATTACAG
Organism: Methanoregulaceae archaeon PtaB.Bin056; assembly: GCA_002067095.1. Classification (GTDB taxonomy): domain Archaea; phylum Halobacteriota; class Methanomicrobia; order Methanomicrobiales; family Methanospirillaceae; genus Methanolinea_A. Next base: position 82,575 of record MVQD01000086.1, on the reverse strand, counting down.
GATGCACAATGCCTTCACGTCCAGACGAGGATTGGTATAAAGCGGGATATAATAACTATTCAATGGGAAGATACGAGGATGCAATAATAGCGTATGAAAAGGCAATTGAACTGAATCCAATGAATTCCGAAGCTTGGTACGGCAAAGGGAAAACTCTAAGTATGCTTGGGAAAAATGAGGAGGCAATCGAGGCATATGATCGGGCACTTGTACTCGACCCCGGTTGCCTGGTGTGCTGGTTAATGAAAGGGGCAGCATTCGAAAAACTGGGAAGATACGAAGATGCAATTGCGGCATACGACAAAGCAATTGAAATTGATGCAAGGGAGCCTCAGGGATGGTATTACAAGGGAGAGGCGCTCAACGCGCTAGGAAGAAATACAGAAGCAGATGCGGCATTTGAGAAGGCAAAGGAACTCGGATATCCATATAATACATGATATGTAAGGCTGGAGGTTCTTAAAAATCTCCTCATCCCCCTACCTCCATCACCTTCACCGGATCATACCGGAGGATGATCTCCCTCGTCTTGCCGCCAATCCCCCGGTTCTTATGATTGACATTGATCAACCGCAGATCGTCGAATTTCTTGATCCTCTGGTGAAAGTTGGTATAGCTGATCCGCATCCTCATCTGTGCGGAATCATAGAGCATCCCCGCCGTGAGGGGAGAGTCCGGATCCTCGAGCGTGAGGTGGGCGATGTGGGTGAGCAGGTTCAATTCCTCCTTGTTCAGCGTCTTCATCGTGGATTCCAGGTGCACGTTCTTCGAGGACTCGAACGCCGATTCCACGTGCTGACCGCACACCGCCATGAGCCCTTCCCTCTCCGCATTCAGGGATGCTCTCCGGACCAGGTCCAGCCCGACCCTGAGGTCTCCGCAGGCCATTGCCTTGTCCACGATGTCTTTTAGGATCTTATCCGGGATCGCACCAGGAAAGAGGGCCTGGCGGATCCTGTCCTGCAGACCAGTGCGGAAAGGCCCGCGATCTTGCAGGGGTGGAGGCATGAGGATCACAATGTCCGGAGGGGAGATCCTCTCCCTCCCCGGTTGCCTTCTCCGCTTTGGGTCCGGGTTCTGTATTCACACCCATGAGATTACGCACGAGATCAAGGGCGGCCGTCTCTGGAGGATCGCAGGTCCCGCGGGCTGCAAGCGGGAGCACGTCGGAATCGTGGATAAAATAGAGGTGTGAAAATGCCGGAAGAGCAGCTGATCACGATAAAGAAGATCCTGGAGGGCTCATCCTTCCAGGATAGCATCGAGATTGGAACGCCGGGAAAGGGAGGGGCGATCAAGATCTACGGGGACTTCGCCGACTCGACAGGCTTCGAGGCCCGGATCCGGGAGGCGATCCGCCTGCGGATGATGGCCGGGGAGCTCCTGGAGGGAACCTCATGAACCTCCCCGATCTTCCTTTTCCGGAGATCACCGACTGGGTCCAGAATCACGGCAATCTGGCCCGGTCCCGCTGCCACTGCGGGCGCGATCTTCGCGGGGACCAGGTCCTCGGCTATCCCCATGACGCCGGATGGCTCATGGACTCCGGAAAGATGTGGTTGTTCATCCCCTGCCCTGAATGCGGGTATGAGATGGCGCTCTGGAAAATGGGAATTTCCCGGGATCAGGACTTCCGGGCCCCTCGCCCTCTCTCTGAAAGTGATCTCTGCGATCTCGCATGGGCTGCACCGGACCCGGCAGGCATCCGGGTGATCACCGCAAGGAGGCGGTCCCGGTGAGTGGCCAGGAGGGAGAGACTCTCTCCTCTCTTTTCGGGGAGGTGATCCACACCTACACCCGGGCCGATGCACTACGGGACGGGACGCTTATCGAGATCCCGGGCGACATCTGCCGGGAGGCGGGCATCATAGTCCCGGTAGCTGTGACTGCCGGTGTGTGGGACCTTATCGCCCCCGAGGACCTGGACAAGATGCCAGGGCAGAGTGTAGCCGGCAGGACCTGGGACCTGCTCTGGATGCTTGCGTGTGCGGCCAGAACGCCACGGGCTCGCGGGCGGTCCTCGATTACATTCCAATGCATTTTCCTCACTCAGCGGGAGGCGATGGGCGGGGCCGAGGTGACCGAGCATAAGACAATCTCCCTGCGGTCCTTGTGCGGACCAGGGGACCAGGGCGAACCGGTGATCACCATTATGCTCCCCTGGGAGGATTGATCATGAGTATCGCGATACCCGGAGGTGCGAGCATTCCACCAGCCCCCACATTTTATACGACGGACGAGGTCGCCGATCTGCTGAAAATCCACGTAAAAACGGTACGTGAGATGATCAAGGCCAAGCGGCTGCAGGCGGTAAAGGTCGGCCAGGAATACCGGATTACCGAGGACCAGATCCGGCAGTTCGTGGAAGATAATAAGACAACGTGACCGGGGATCCCGGCATCGAACCACCATGAGTCAAATGTTGGAGAATGCCGGCCGGCCCGGTCATATACTGATGGGCTAGCAGAGTCATTACTCTTTTCTACTGGCCTGAACCTCTCCGGCGGGCCTTCGGCCTTCGCCCACTGCTCGCTCCGCTCGCTCCGAGGGCTCGGCCTGCGGCGGAGTTTCCCGGGGCTTCTGTTGCTTCGCTCCGGCGACGCCCTCGCTGCGCTCGGTGGCGGCCTCCGCTCCGCTGGTTGTGACTATCCGCGAATCATAGACGGCCGACAGGCTTGACTCTCCTGGTCGGCCGCTCCCTCTGGTCGCGTTCCCGCCCAGAAGGTCAACCGGTCGGCCTGCGAGATCCCGGAGAACCGACTGGCCCGAAGGGCATCTCTCATAAACACTGCCTCTCCTGGAGGGGGAGGAGGAACACGGCCCGGAGGGCGAGGAGCGGGAAGGGGGTAGCAGTGCCCCCCTGGATGCGACGAGAGTGTGGGGGAAGAGGGAGACTGGCGACGCATCAGCGGAGCCGAACTATGCGGCTTTGGGACACAGCGACGAGCAGTCCGTCTCAATGGTCTGCGAGGAGCGCGTGAGAGCAGCTGCCGGCGAGGAGTGAAACGATGAAGCCGGGAGCGTCATCATCCCCGGACCAGAGGGGGAATAACAGGGGCTTGGTGTGAGCGAACGACTGTCCGGAGCACCGGACGAAAGGAGGAGCGGACGAGCTGGAAGTGAGCGGAACACGATGCCCCGTCAGCTGAGAACAGAACAGCGAACTATATGTAATAACCCTGGTCCCCTCCCTCCTGCAAAAAGGTTCTGACCAAAGGGAGGAACCGCACGGGAGGGAGCCCGTGCTGCAGGAGGAGGGGCACCGGGGAGAAGGCCCTGCCCCTTCGGTTTGGTAGGGGCGGGGTAGGGAGAGGGGGTCGGTCGCAGGGGCGAATATATGCGCGGCCAACTAGAAAAACGCATAAAACTCTCCTTTCTGGTTCCCACCCCTCGCATTCTGTTTGATGACTTGCCGAAAATTTCCTAAAAAAATTAGCATTTCTTTTAGTGTAATACAAAATTTTATCTATTTTTTTGTATTACAATATAGTATACCACCATAATTTACAGAGAGTTATGACACTTCGTGATGCCATCCTACTGCAGAAAAGGGAACTTGAACTTCGGAAGAGGGAAAAGTATGTCCCACGGGACGTGAATTTACCCGGAGAAGAAAATAGACTTATTAAGGTGATTATAGGTCCAAGACGGGCAGGCAAATCATTTTTTGCCATTCATTCGCTGATAGATAGAGAGCCATTTGGCTATGTGAACTTTGACGATGAACAGCTGGCAGGTGGACAACCGATATCAGATATTGGCCCGGCGATTGAGTCAGTATATGGTAATGTATCCACCCTCCTTCTTGATGAGGTGCAGAACCTCCCCGAATGGGAGTTATTTGTGAATCGATTATCCAGGCAGGGGTACAATCTCTACATTACCGGAAGCAACGCCCACCTGCTCAGTAAAGATCTTGCAACGCACCTTACCGGTCGACACACATTAACAACCATATTGCCGTTTTCTTATCGCGAGTATATCCGGTTGAAAGGGGAGGAACTGACCGAGAGCGAATATCGGGAACATCTGGATCTTTATTCAGAAACCGGTGGTTATCCCGAGCCATTGGTCACGAATATCAACCGGAAAGAATATCTTTCAAGGCTTTTTGATGCAATCATATTCAAGGATATTGTCAGGAGATACAGGGTGAGGGCACCGCAGGGACTTTCGGACCTCGCGATCTACCTCTGTTCCAACTGTGCATCAGAGTATTCAGTTCACCGATTGACTCAAGTTACCGGTTGTAAAAGCGATCTGACGGTGAAAAAATACCTTCATTATCTCGAAGAGGCGTTCCTGTTTTTTTCTGTACCAAGGTTTTCCTTTAAGGTGAGAGAGCAGTTGTCATCTCACAGGAAAATCTATTGTATTGATAACGGTTTTATCACTGCAAAGGGATTCAGAGTATCAGGTGAAAAGGGGAAGCTTTACGAGAATCTTGTTGCAATCGCTTTAAAATACCGGGAATTCCAGGATGAGCTGAGGGTCTTTTACTGGAAAAATGTTCAGGGAGAGGAGGTCGATTTTGTTATCCAGCGTGAGCGCCAGGTGTCAGAACTTATTCAGGTATGCGTTGATGCACAGGGCAATGCAACACGGAAGCGAGAGATGAAAGCCCTGGTGAAGGCAGGACGGGATCTGAAATGTGACAGACTTCTTCTCCTCACCAGAGGAGAGGAAGGAGAAGAGGAAGTTAAGTGGTTTGGCATGAAAGGAGTTATTCGCATCGTTCCTCTCTGGAAATGGCTCATGGATCCTGCGTTAATGCATTGAAAGAGTAGTAATGCAGGGGAAAAAAGTTAATATCTCTGTCCTCTTTTTAGAAAAATGGTCATTATCTCTCCATCAACAGCCATTTCCACAACGGGATGAGACTGATACCATCGCTGACCTGCTCGGTGTCCTTCGTCAGAATGATCATCTCTTTCACCTTGTCACCGAATTCACCCGCAAACTCCTTCAGCCCCTCCTTCTCTCTTGCAGGAATTGTATCGGTATAGGACACGTTGATTGCCGTGAGGAGATTGTCGGGCCCTTTCACGACAAAGTCGACCTCTTTTTTCTTCTTCCAGTAGAAGGGAGTGGCTCCGGACCGGAGCAATTCGACAAACACCAGGTTCTCGGCAAGCTTTCCTTCGTCTTCAGAGAAACGGAAAGACACGGCGTTCCGAAGACCATTGTCGATACAGTAGATCTTCTTGTTCGGTCTTTTCTGTGCCTTGAGGGAATAAGAAAAGTGCGGAACTTCAAAGAGGACTTTGGCCATCCCGGCAAAATGAATGTAGTCCTGGACGGCATCGAGGTCTATTCCAAGCAGGTCCTTGAGCCGGCGATAGGAGTAGGGGGCAGTAACATTGGTAAAGAGATAATGGAGAAGCCCGGAAAGTGCCTTCTGGTTCCTGATCTCGTTGACCCTGATGATATCACGGTACACGATGCTGTCGTAGTAGGCTTTGAGATAATCGTCTTTCGTTCGTTTATCCTCCTGCAGCACGACAATGGGGAATCCGCCCTCACGCAGGTACCTCTTCAATTGGTTCAGTATCTCGTATTTCCTGGCAGCGAGGTCGACCGGGTCCTTTGTGAATTCTATCCCCTGGAAAGAGAGGTATTCCCTGAAATCCAGGGGAAATACCGGGATGGTAAGGAAACGCCCGGATAGCAGTGTGGATAGCTGTGAATCCAGGAGATACGAAGAGGAACCAGAGACGATTATTTTGTATTTCTTCCGGTCGTAGAGGGATTTTATGACCCGCTCCCACCCCATGATGCCCTGTATCTCATCAAAGACAAGGTACAGTGGTCCTTTGGCGGGGATCTCCTTCCAATAGGTGTCGACCACTTTCGAGAGTGGATTTTCCAGGCTGGAGATCTCGGGCTCATCGCAGTTCACGAAGAGAATATTCCTGGGAGGGACGTGCTTTCTCTCAATGAGGTATTTTATGGTCTGGAAAAGGAGCGTTGTCTTCCCTGAACGCCTGACCCCACTGAGTACCATGATTTCATCGGTCTCAAGGTATCGCTGGATTTTCGAGAAGTAGGAGAGCCGGGTTTTTCCCGTCTCGAATTCCTGGCCAGTCCACCAGGGATTCAGCGTGGTGAGGAGTTCGAAGAGCGATGTCACAAGAGAGTGTAGGGTGATACTCCTTCATAAACTTATTTTTTTAAAGGGTTATAACCTGACAAAAAATTATTTTTTGTAAGGTCATGACCTGACATAAATAATGGTGCGGGAGATCTCATGATTTCATCCCCAAATCCCTTCTCAAGGCCATCAGCAGCGCCGCATAATCGCTGCTCACCTGTGCAGTTTCCAACGAGTCGCTAATCTGTACCGCCGCTTTTTCGTTGAGGACCATTGAGCAGACGTTACAATACTGGGAGTCGTGGGAATTCCGAGTCTTGCAGCGGGGACAGGCAACAGGTTCGAGCCTCTTCTCCACGAATGCTGTATCGTCCTGGATGATCCCGGCATTTGCGAGGATCTCTCTCTCCACGTCCGCTCCGATGACGAAGCGACTGGCCAGGTTATTTTCTGTCTGGTTCTTTTTTTCGAGGTTGATCACTGGATGTTTTCCTCTTATTTCGGCAGATTACATACCCGCCGCCGGCAAGAATGATAAGAATCCCGATGACCATGAAGCTGGTGGTGTCACCGACTGGGGCCTCCGGCATCAGGGGATTTCCGGAATCTGTGGGAGCTTCGGGAGTTATAGCAGGTCTGAACTCGATGCGCGCACCGAAATCATATCGCTCTCTCGATATATTACAATCTGCACCCAGTCGTCCTATCCCCGCACCACCAGCATGCTTCCAACCGCCTCCTGAAAGTAGAATAAGCGGTGAACTGGGTGAACTGGGATCGGTGCTATTTGGCGGCCAATAATAATCCGACACATATGTGGTTTCCGAACCCCCGACGGAAGAGGGCAGGAAGAGCGGTCTGGCAACATCCGAACTGATAAAATTCTTCTGCCAGCCTTCATCTGGGCAGAGAACTCCGACAGAGATAACATCGCTTGTATCCAGCACGTCCTTAAAGACAGTGGGTTTACCGCTTATTCCTAAGCCTGTTGGGCTAATCACAAACGCTTTTCCGTCTATTGCATTGAACCCGTCCTGGAACTGAAACACATTCCCCCAGAAGTTCTCGATGCCCCGCCATGATACCGGAGTTTTGCCATTTTCACCCGTTCCACTTCCCGTGGCATTCAGTGCTGAGATCTGCGTGTCGATAGAGTCGGCTCCGGAGTCTTTGGCTTTAAATGTTCCATCATATCCGAAATCCACCACTCCTCGCGATTTCGCCCATGCGGTCTGGCTGTCTAGCGTAAGCATTTCGGTGTAGAAGAGTTGACGAAGCCCGGAGAACGTCCAGATATTGGTAATACCCCAGCCGTCTCCTTTGTTCTCCGCATACTGTCGTGCCTGACCAATGGTCATCGAGACAGCCGGCACTTTTCCGGTTGCACTCTGTAATTTGTTGCCAGACAGACTTGCAATATATCTGCCTACATAATAATACGGTGCTTGTGTGCCTGCAGCGGTTCCGGAACCGCGCTGATTGAACATCGGTGCCACTGTGAACCCGTCCACTGGTACAGGAGAGATATAAAAGTAAAAACTCCCGTTGGAATAGGTGCTCCGCGTATAAAATCGAGGGATCTCTACCATGACATCCCCAGAAGCGCCGGTCAAATCCAGTCCATCTCCACGATTATTTGTACCGTACAATATTTCATTCGATGGAGTGATGACGACGGTTTTCATGTTGCCGGTCACTGCCCAGTTATCCCAGAACGCTGCATCTTTTCTCGGGATGGTTGCCCCGGTTGAGTCGATCTGATATAATTCAGGGGAAGGTTTCGTTGAGTCCCACCAAAAGCCGATGATAGTCGTGTCGTTTGCTGCACTTCCAACAACTGGTATCCAGAGAATAACCAAAAAAAGGAGAATACCTATACAGCAGGGGTATGCGTTAATATGTTTTCCCGTCCTGCGATTCTTCATGGTTTAAAATAGTGTGCCGAATCTTCTGTAATTTCTTCGGACCCTATCTCCTTGAGCTTCCATTCCTCGTTTATCGACAAATACCTTGTGCCGGTCTCCCACTCTGCAGAGTCTCGAATTCATCTCACTCATATAGCCACGTCTATGCATACCCTAAGATCCGTTTTGGGGGCAATCGTTCAACGAAGACTGTTTCGGGCTCCTTACAGTCCAAACTGGCATGTGGTTTGATTCTGTTCTGCCAGTCGACAACATCGTCCATGGAAAAAACGGCCGCGATCAACCGGTCAATCTCCCAAAAAAAGCGTTCGATCTTCTCGTGCGTCTGCGTATCGTTCCGCCTGGCGACGGTATGCCGAATGGAATGGTGCCCAGGGAACCGTCCGAAAGCATGGTGCGGGGTATTTGTCTTCTGGTTCGGGACGAACCGGGAGCCATGATCCGTCAGGATATCGTTTGGGACACCGTATCGCGCGAACCCGGTCTCGGGAACCATAATCTCACTTTGGCCGTAGGCGACGGGAAGAGCTCCCGGCAGGTGATGACCCGGGAGGCGTCGTCGAGAAACGCGATCAGCCACTGGACCTGGCCGTCGATGATCACCTGCTTTTAGTCGCCCTGCCAGAACGTCATCGCATGCTTCCGCTCGAACTGAACCCATTTCAGCCGTGCCGGTTTTCGTTTCTGTGCCATAATGGGCCCTCTTTCGCACAGAATGCGATGAACCATAGTATGCGAGATTACGCAGTCCGTCTGCCTGGCGATACGCCGGGAGAGAACACAAGGCCTGGGCGGGAGATCCGACGATACACCAGGACCAGATACACTACGTCCCACGGCAGCGGCCGTGGCCGCAGGTCGGGAACTGGAGAACCGGCGGAAAGCCATGCTCCCGGGTGTATCAAAGGATTGGATACACTCGTTCCCGGCTGTAACGTATCGCATGGCGATGGCAGGGAAACCCCCGCCGCTATGATACGCAGAGACAATATCCCAGGGATCATCTGCCGCCACCTTCTGCGTGGACCCGGTCTCACCGGGTATTGGGAAATTATGAGATCCTGCATTGAAAAATCACTTGAGACCCGTTTCCGGATTTGTCACCCGGGATACAATGAGCGGGGTCTTATGCTCTCCCGCAGGCCGCGGTATCTGGTCCATGGGATTGAACCGGATAACGACTTCTGGGCCGAATACCCGTGCAAACGCCTGGGCGGCCGGTCCCGTGTCCGGTAAAACCGGCGTTCCGTTCTCCTCTCTGAGTGGAACGTAATGGACCTCGATGTCATCGATAGATTGCTGCACGATCTGGTACTGGCCGATCCCCTGCAGGGATGCCATGATGACGTCCAGGAGATACGGATTCACCATGCTGCCATCGCGTCGTGCCAGCTGTTCAACCCTCCTCCCGTAGATCGCATTGAGAACATGCGGGCCGCCCTCCGTGCGTGGTTTAAACGAGGCGTAATCCGAAAGCCCGGCGTAACGGATGAGCGGCATCGCCCGGTTCGAGAGCGTCGTGACGACGACGTTCCCGACCTCCCCGTCAGGAACCCGGCTGCCATCGTCGTTGAGCAGTTCGACGATGACATCCCAGGGCAGTATCTCATACCCTTTCCCGAACCGCTTTTCTGCAGCAACAAGGCCGGTCTCGGTCGTCACATAGCTTGTCATCACAGGGGCCTGGAAAATATCCCTGATGAGCCGGATTGACTGGGGCTTCGGCGGTTCGGCGGAGACACCGATCAGGCGGGGCTTCCAGACCGGAATGCCGTGCTCCTGCGCATATGCGGCAAGCATCGTGATGATCCCGGCATATCCCCCGATGAAATCGGGTTTCTTCTCCGCGATGAATGAGAGGATGCGGGAGGGCGGTTCCAGTGCATCGATAAACGAGACACTTCCCCTGGAAAAGGTCATGCTGGGAGGTGCTTCGTGCGGGTTATCGAGAGAGAACGGGGGGATGGTGTCCCTGTGACCCAGGACGACGACAAAGGTAGCGCTCCGGATCTCGAGTCCGGAATACTCACTCACGATACCGGGTGAGAAGTAGGTCATTGTCCTCAACATGGATAAGCGGTCCCAGACAACTTCCAGCGGTTCGCCTGTCGAACCGGAGGTCTGGAATATCACGCTCTTTTCGGGATTTCCCTTTTGAAGAAACAGCCCGGCCCGGAATCCTTCCCGGACCTCCTGCCGGGTGATCACTGGCAGTTTCACGATATCCGCAATCGTCCGGATATCGTCTGGGCCGACCCCGGCGTCATCCCAGCGCTGCCGAAAAAAGGGGATTTCCCTGTACGCATACTTAACAAGGGAAAGGAACTTCTTTTCCTGGATCTCTGCAGTCTTGTCCGGGGGGAGGTGGAACAGCCGCTTCAGGTGCTGCAGGGTCCAAAGGTATGCAAGGAAGTCCGCTGCATGCCGTGCTAGGCGAATCGTGGAACGGCAGGGGGCAGGGAGACGGTCCATACACTAAAGTGGATATCACATGGCAGAAAAAATATTCCACCCTGTCGGGAATTCCATGGCCAGGGATAACAAGGTGCTATTACCGCAAGAGTGTGCCATCAGGCGATTCCAGGGTCTCGGCGAATGCCCCGGCGGGGTGCACCCGGACCCGGACCTCAAGGATGTTCTGCACTCCCTCCCGGATTTGCCGTTCGATCGCGGTGGAGATGCCGTATGCCTCCTTGACTGACAGGAAAGGATCGACCTCTACCGTCAACTCGACCGAAAGTGCGCCGCCAAAGGTTCGGATCCGCTGTTCGGAAATGAAAATGACCTCCGGGTTCTCCTCGGTAATCCTTTCAATGAGCCTATTGATCTCGAGCGACGGCCCGGCATCAACGAGCTCTTTTATTGCCGTCACCGCTTCTTTGAGGCCGAATGCAAAGATTATCCCAATGATAATAATGGCAATGGCGGTTTGTATGACTGGGATCTCCGGGAAGGCGACGAGGAGGAGTCCCCCCGCTAAGATGATTGCCGAGATGGTGATGTCGCCACGGATCAGGATTGCGTCCAGGACCAGGAGCCAGCTCTGCTGCTCGTGCCCGACCCGCCAGAGATACCTTGAAAGGAGATACTCGATCGTGATTGCTGCGCTGGCGTACACCGCGATCAGTGTCCCGAACAGGGGGGCAAGCACAGCAGTAGGGTTGAGCAGGGTCTCCGCGATCTGCGTCAGGGCGACCCCGCAGACCGCCAGCGCGAACAAGAGGACCATGACGGTCTCGATCCGGCGATACCCGTAATGCATTTTCCAGTCAGCCTGGCGGCTGCCTAGTTTCACACTGAAGATCGAGAGCGCTCCCGGTATAATGGAGAGGATGTTGACGAAGCCGTCCATGAATATGCCACGATTCCCGGTGACCTGGGAAAGAGCAATTTCGATGATGCCGAGGATGGTGCCGATCGCAATGGATATGACAAGCGCACGCTGGACCAGGTATGTCCGTTGCTCCTGCAACGACTTGCCACTGGCACCGGCAATTGCATCCATGCCCGAACGGAAATCTTCCATAATCGCGCTGAACCTCTCCATCCCGGCACTTCAGCTCCTCACTGTTTTTTTCCTCCCGATATGATTATTCTTCCCAGTACCACCGCACTCCCCTTGCACGAAAGAGTATGCACCTGCTTTTTTCCCGGGCACCGTTCAGGTTGTCCCGGTCTCCCAGATTGACGCGCTCCTCTCATTCCCAACCATTAAGTGGACGCACCAGAATGAATCAACAGGAAATAATCATGGGATTCATCGATTGGATCGCACAACTCTTCACCTCCCGCTCATCATATCCATCAGAAAAAGAAAGAAAGCGAATTGACGACGAGGAGGAGGAAGAGATAGAGGAGTTGGTGGCACTGGAAATCATCTGATCCCGAAATGTGATGAAGCCCCGTTCTATTCGTCTCCACTCCATTTCATCCTCTCTTCCTCCTGTCCGGTGCTTCTCCATTCAGTTCCATTCACATTCCGGGCTTGCTTTTCAACTAATCCGGGTTCTTGATGACAGCCTTGCCCGCTCGCTTTTCGCACGTCGCATCGCCCGGCCCTTCCCCGCCCCCAACGCCATGTTCCATTCCATGCCCGCTGATGAGTGAGGATTTGTTGCAGTCATTGCCTGGCCTGATTGGTGCACCCTCTCGAATTGCTGGCAATTATTATCAGAGCCAGGGATTTTCATGGCCGTTTTACCTTTTATACCCCATGAACATACTTCATTACAAAAAATTTTTAAATGAGTATATGGAATTACATCACATGAACCGAACAGTTCTGTACCTCATGGTGGCCATGATCGCTGCCGCCCTCGTCATCGCGCCTTCTGCAGCAGCGATCTTTTCCCCGAGTAAAGTCAGTACCTTCCAGATCCCATCGCAGAAATCACCACTGGGCGCAATGAACCCGGGCACTTCGAGTTCGTTTTCCGTATTCTTTACCCCCTCGATGGTCGCTGATTACGGGCCACCGCCCACTCCGAATCTGATCCTGCCCTCATCTATCGGTACAAGCGTGAGCTACCAGAACCTCTTCATCCCCGGAGCCTGCCCTGGCGGGTGCTGCGGGTGCTGTTGCTGAAATAACCCACAATCCTCTTTTTCCCCCCGGTTACCCTGGAGCAGATGCCAGATATGGGTAAATAAATTCCTCTTCATTCTGTGATTTTTTGCGTTGATTGGCCTGGCGCCGATGGCCGGTTTGTGATTATCCCTGGAAACCGGGATCAAAAGTCAGGGTGGTCGGGGGATGCTTCGAGTCGTAAAACAGCTCAATCTGGCAATTGTTGCCGTCCCGAATAAATCCTCGGATATTCCGTATACCGAAGTTAGCGAGTATGGAATGGGATGATGATACCCGTTGTCATTGATATCACCTGCCCAACCAGAAAAAATTAGATTCTATGCTTGTTTTAACCGAAACAATACGGCGTCCAGCTGAATGGCCGCTGAGGAGACGGGCGAAGGTTCATGTTCTTGATCTGCGAGGCGAGAGCGGCCATCGATGACGGATCCTTTGGATTGATTCCATCAAGGCTGTTCCACTGGGAAGAATACCCAAAGGAATTACTCACAGGTCCGGGATTTGGGAAACTGAAGGAATTACCCGTGGATCCCGGTTTCGTGGGGGTCACAAACGCACCAAGCGCCGGTGCAACAAAAAGGGTTGCCGCAAGCAGCATGGCCAAAATACCAACGACTTTTGTATTCATTTCAACAATTGTTGAATTTTGCCATTCAAATACTTTCAGGTCTTGCCCATTTGCGCATTCTCAACCGGGGCGTCAGAATTGCATACTGGGTAGTCATCAGAGGAAGTGTATGACCGGACGGCCTTTTGGGGCAGGCGTTGCCCGGTTGCCGGGGATGGGTTCCTTCGCCACTATTTCATGCATGAGGAAAGGAGCAGGGGAAGAGAGAGAACTCTCCCCCACTGTTGTAATCGGACAAAGGGCCAAATGCTATTTGGCTGGTAGAGATCCCCGGCATCATATGTGTGAAAAAATTGTTGAGGGTTTATTCACATCGCGACCTTTGCGGAGAGTTCATGTCCCCAGGAGTAAGGTGCCATAGACAATGAAACAGTAATAGATTCCCACCAGGATAAAGACCGCAGCAACGGCCCTCTTTATCCATCTCTCCATCTTCTGCATCGTCGACAGCATCCCCGAGATACGGGAGACTCCCTGCACAAGCATGACAGATATGACGATGACCGGGAGCGCCGTGGCGATGGCAAAGACTGCGGGGACAAAGATCGCATCCCCTGTCTTTAATGCAATCGGGACGAGCATTCCAAAGAAGAGGACCGCGGAGAAGGGGCAAAGGGCGAGGGCAAAGATGATCCCAAGCACGAACCCCCCGAAGTATCCTTTCTCGCCAAGATACATCTCGAGTTTCTGCAGCGAGCCGTGGCCGCCGGGAAGCGGAATGTCGACGACCTCCAGCATCAGGATCCCCATCAAGACGAGGAACGGCCCGATGAGCTTCTCCCCGTATTCCTGGAGGAAGAAAGAGATTGCCTGGATGTTTAAGCCTGCAATAACGATCAGGGCGGTCAGCCCGATATAGGCGACCATCCTCCCGAGGCTGTAGAGTGTTCCGACAAGGAGCGTATGCCGACTGTCACCTATCTTCTTTGAGATGAAGGCGATCGCGGTAATGTTTGTCGCGAGTGGACAGGGAGAAAATGTCATCATTAGACCGATGAAGAAGGCCGCCACAAGGGGGATCCCGCTTGTCCCCATGACCTCCATGACACCCATGAGGTCCATTTAAGAGAAGTCTCCTGCCAGTCTCTTCTCAATGACTTCTTTGAGGTACGCCATGTATTCGTCCTTGTCCCCGAGTTTGTACCACACCTTGATGTCCTGCTCCTTGTGGAACCCGTCCCTGTCATAGACACCGATCCAGAGAGATGATCCTGTCGGTTGGTATCTTTCGAATACCGCCTTGTTTTCAGGGAGATCCACGTTCACATGGCCAAACACCACTTTCCCTGATCGCATCTCGGGCGCAAAATAGGTAGTCATCGTCTCCTCTGCATATTCCCCGAGCACGATGCATGAGTAACATTGCCGGGTCGCATGGAAATGATACACTTCGACTCTCTCAACTGACCCGGTTAAGTTCTTTTCCGGAGTATCCTTCTGTTCGGCCTGGGTGGTGCACCCTGCGGCAAGGACCGCCAGCACGAGCAGCACCATGGCAAGCAGCAGTATAAAAAAACCTTTATGCGCGCTCATCTTTCACTCTCTCATTCTTAGTTCTTCTTTTTTATTCCTGATCGTGTTTAGAATAACCCCGGAGAGGCCTTCTATCTCATCGTACCTCGGCTCTTCCATCCCGCGTTTGGTGATTCCTTCCTCCGTTGCGACGAGGTATATATCCGGAACTTTCCCGATGAGATCGATTCTCTTCTTCGCACAGCATTTTTCGCACCCGTCCACCGCGATAAGGCATTCACCGTCCGACAATTCACTCTCAAGTGGGCGTTTGAGGTTTGTGAGCTTCAGGTGGCGGGAGACTATGGTGGGGTGGAGGCAATGGAGCCAGTGCCCTGTCAGGGTGGTGAGCTGCCCTGCGTGGGAGATCCCCGAGCAGGTCAGGAGGAGGAGAGGTCGTTCGTCATCGGTCACGGATATCTCCCTTCCCGAAATACTCATCGATCAATGCAGTGATCTGGTCTCGCACCGATCGGAATACCCCAATCATCCTCTCCTCCGGCCCCGCCACGCCGCCGGGGTCAGGGAACGCGATATGCAGGGTCTCTTTTGCCCAGGGAAAGAACGGGCAGGCGGCCTTTGCGGAATCGCACACGGTCACCACGACATCCATCTCCATTCCCGCAAGATCCGACAGTGGTTTTGCGCGCTGGCCTGAGATGTCAATTCCAATCTCCCGCATCACCGCAATCGCGAGGGGATGGATGGGTGAAATATCAGTTCCGGCCGAAAACGCATCATACCGGTCGCCATACCGTGCCCGCAGGTAACCCTCGGCCATCTGAGACCGTGCAGAGTTGTGGGTGCAGATGAAAAGAACCCGCTTTTTCATCGGCCACTCACTTCCTGCCCTGCCTCGACCACGTGCACGTCCAAGTTGTTCAGCCCTTCAGTTTCTGGAAGAGGGCCGGCAGGCGTTTCCGGTACACCTCTTTGATTGCCGCCTCATCCTCTCCAAGCGGCCGGACAGGAATGGTATCCATGACCTGCTCAGGGGTGAGCCCGGACCACATCATCGTCTGCACGGCTCCTTCCGCCATCTTCCGGACGGCCTCTGCAGCCTTTTCTGGTGAAAGCCCGAAGGATACGGCGATCTTCTCCAGTTCATAGAACTGGAACCAGAGGTAGGTCGGCCCCATGGCAGAGATCACCGCATACGCCTCGAGGTCCCCTTCGGGCACCTCAAAATACCGCCCGAGCGGTTCGAGGAGCGTTTCCACTTTCCGGCGCTCCCCGGTCGCCATTTCCCGCGGGAATGCGACCGGGTTATACCCGCACATCACCATCGAAGGGGCATTTGGGATCATCCGCACGATCCTGCCAAAACCGCCGAGCATCCCGGAAAGTTGTGCAATCGTCAGCTTGGGCATGAGCGAGACGACGATGGCATCTGGCTTGAGCGACGGGGCAATTTCGCCAAGGACCTTCCCGGCATCCGGCGGGTGGACAGCGAGAAAGACCAGGTCCTGGCCGGCTGCGAGGGCATTTCCGTCCTGCACTACCCTGACACCTGGAAATTCACCCGCGAGATGGTCGAGCGCCGCCCTGTTTGGGTCGCTGACAGTGATACGCTCGGGGAGCGCCCCTGCCTCTTTCCACCCGTGGAGGAGGATACGGACCACCCGGCCTCCCCCGATGAACCCGATTGATTCCTGGATCATGGAAATTTTCTCCTGTGCTGGATATGTTCCTTCAGATTCCTTTCAGAAATTAAAAATCTACCCCGCTATCAAAGTGCCTGCCAGCAGCAGCCCGAGGCAGATCAATACAAGTCCCATGATGATTCGGACTGCACCCCGGTGCTCCTGCCTCCAGCGGTCGACGCGCTCGAGCGGAAGCCCCAGCACGACCACGCAGAGGATCAGGACAAGCGGCATGACAAAGAAGATGTTGTACACGAGCAGGAGCGGGATCCCCTCGGCAAGGGTCATCTGGTTTGAGATGAGCGAGAGGATGGCAAGGTAGATCCCGCCCGTGCAGGGAAGCTCGAACATCCCGACGAGGACTCCGAGGATGAGCGCCGCGGGGACCGATCCCTTCCGGATATACCGGTCGATCATCCCTTTCTTTGATTCCGGGATCGCAAGCGCGGGCTTTCCATCGCCCCGGATCCCGTCATAGAGGCTCAATATGCCGAGGGCAAAGGCGATTATCGCGGCAATGATGCCGATCGCCCGCGATATTGCCGCGGACTGGATGACGTAGAAGAGGCCCATCCCCGAGAGGAAGTAGAAGACAAAGACTGCCCCGATGAAACTTGCTCCCACGAGCACCATGTTCCTGCGGGAGCCTGCCGCGGCCAGCGTGAAGAGGAGGATGATCAGGACGGAGAAGGCGCAGGGGTTGATCCCGTCGGCAAGCCCTGCGGCAATCACCAGGGGAATGGTGAGGTCCTGGGCCGCCACGTCTCCGAGGCTAAAAAATGAGGGAGGGGAAGCAACGGGGCTTCCGCTTCCCGGCATCTGGACTCTCACCGCGTCTTCGAGATGCAGAGTGATCTCTTCAAACCCAATAAGGGTTGCATTCCCCACGAAGAGCGAGGGGACCGGGATGAACCCGGTCCTGTATGCATCCTTGTACACGGTGAAGAGCTCCCTGTTTTCAAAACTTGCGCCGATGTCGATGAGGTGGGTCTCGAGTTCGGGATGCCTGCTGATGTACTCCAGGACATAGGGGTGGGTCCTGATGCAGTCTGCACAGTTGGTGTTGTAGAAAAAGACAAGCACTGGACCATTTTCAGTGAAACGGTGGTCAGGGTGAACCGGACCGCTGGTGACCTCGTCTCCCTGGGATGGGTTCAGGACCGAGCCAGTCTCTTCCCCGAGTGCACACGGAGAGATCAGAGAGAGTAACAGTACCGCAAAGACAAGGGATACGGTAAACTGTATTCTCATATCATGCAATATTTGTGCCATTCCATCACGCATTGGAGTGATTATCCCTTTGGTCTGCCATGAATCCGGGCCTCACAATTTCCCGATTCAAAATATATTGAAATATAGGAAGACCCGGAATATAGTAGTTTCGAAGAACCGGCCGGGCGTATTTTCATTGTTTTCACCGCACCAGCTGCAAAAAAACGCCAATGAACCCGGAATTAGTCAGGAATTCCTGTCCGGCGTACATCCCCCGTATATCATTTTGCCAGAAAATATTGCCCCTCGAACTAAAAATGTACGGGATGATGGGAGAGGAATCCCTCTCACGCGTCCCCGATTGCGATGATGCTCACCGGGCATGATTCTGCTGCATCATCGACACAATTTTTCAGGTCTTCTGGTATTTCTCCCTCAGTAATTTTTCCCTTCACCCTGAACCGTTCTTTGATCTGGCTGAAACCGTCGTCTTTGTTCTGTTCGAACACCTCGGGGCAGGTCTCCCAGCAGGTGCTGCACGAGGTGCAGTCTTCCCGTTGAATTCTGACATGGATCATGTAATTCACCGTAGTACCAGTATCCACTCCCAATTTCCGTTTTATCAGGTTACGCGGTGAGGGTTGCGCTGCACTCCCAGGCGGGACTCTCTCTCCACCCCCTTCCTCGTGGTTCAATCCCTTTTGATCAGACAGGGATTCGACAATACTCTCCTAAATGCCGAGTTCGGCCCGCTTCCTCTCGATGTGAGACGAGATCAGGTCCGCGGCCTTGAGCGGATCGGGTTCCACCGCAAACGAGGCGTTCACGACGCCTTTCAGGCCTTCTGTCAGTAAAGACACCACCGCGGGGCTTCCCGTGATCTTCGGCATGACCCCGAGCACCGTATAGACCCCAGATGCGACGAAGTATGCGCCGATGGAGACCGCCTTCTGGGAATACCACTCGGGGGCTGCTCCTGCAATGGGGAGGCGGTGGATGCCTACGCCAAGGGCATTCCCAAGCTCCGCTGCCAGGTGCAGGATACGGGCATTGTCCACGCAGGAGCCCATGTGGAGGACAGGAGGAATTCCAAGAGACTTACAGACAGGCCCAAGACCCGGACCTGCGAGGGATGCCGCGGAGGGCTGGAGCAGCCCTGCTTTTCCTGATGCAATGGCGGCACAGCCGGTCTCCACGCAGAGGATGTCCCGCTTGATCAGCTCCTTTGAAAGCGTAACGTGGCCGTAGTCGTGCTTTACCTTGGGATTATTGCATCCAACAATGCCGACTGCTCCACGGATGTTCCCGGACGCGATCTGGTCGATGAGCGGCTTGAATGTCCCCCCAAGCGCACCCCTGATTGCCTCGACCGAGAATCCGGTCGTCACCTTCACCGGCTCGACCGGGATGAAGACCCGGTCAGGGTTCCGGTTCGGGAAGTTCTCGACCGCCATCTTCACGATCGCTTTGGCTGTCGCATACGCGGTCTCCGGCTCGAACTCAAAGTAGTAGGAGCCCGGGATCCGGGACTTCGGGCTGGTAGAGATGATGTGGGTGTGGTAGCAGCTTGCTGTCCGCGGGAGGGAGGGGAAGATGCACTGGTAGTCGACCACCATGGCTTCGAGGGCTCCGGTGGTGATTACGAGCTCCTGGTTGAAGTGGTTGCCGGCATTGGGGATGCCTTTGCGCATCAGCAGTTCATTGCCGGTGCAGCAGAGCCCTACAAGATTGATCCCGGCTGCCCCGACCTTCTTTACCAATGACTGGATCTCCGGATCTTTTGCTGCTTTCACGACCATTTCAGAGAGCATGGGGTTATGGCCGTGGAGGGAGATGTTGACAAATTCTTTCTTAATTACTCCCAGGTTGACCAGAGACTCGTTTGGTTTCGGTGTCCCGAAGAGGACGTCTGATATCTCGGTTGCGAGGCTAGAGCCTCCCCACCCGTCCGACAGCGAGGTCCGCAACCCGTGGACCAGGGTGTTGGCATAGTCTGCGGCAACACCCATCTGGACACGGTGCATGGCCTCGACGACTTCCCGATCTATGCCCCGGGGTACAATTCCTGCCTTCTCCCAGATCTCCCTCGTAGCGGCAGGTGCCCTGGACGCAATCTGGAGAGAGTCCTTGACGGTACCGAATTCGTCGAGCATTGCCTGGCCCAGTTCAGCTGCAATCGTTTTATCGTCCTTTCCCTGGGGGTTTTGGGCATACTCGGTGGCGAGGCGCACGAGTTTTTCCCGGTCGGATATGACATAGTCGTTCACCGTCCCTTTGCCGATTCCATACAGGGTAAGGACGATCTCTCTCCCGTGATCCGAATGGGCGGCAGCCCCGGTCGCGATCTGGTCCAGCAGGTTCCTTGCCACGATCAGGTCTGCGTCAGCCCCGCAGACACCCCGGACCCGGTGCGGCGGGATGATCCGGCAGGGCCCCATCGCACACCGCTGGCAGGATATCCCGGCAGCACAGTACTTGCACTCGGGCTGTTGCATCTCGTAACGGTCCCAGACAGTCTCGATCCCCTCTTTCATCGTGAGCTCGATGAACGGCTTTGCCGCCTCGTCTATCGTCCTGTTCTCCCTCTTCTGTTCGATCAGTTCGGGGTTCATCAGGGAAAGGCGTGCACGGTCAAGTTCGCACACCTCAATCCGTTCCCTGACAACGGTTGGTTTGGGTTCTTCTTCCATAGCGATATCACATCATTTCAATCAAGCGGGTTTCTTCGACGTGCTGCATGGTTCATGACGACCAGCGTCAATTATGAGATACTTCCTTTTATCATGGGACGATACGCGTGGGAAGAAATAAAGGTTATTCAAAAAAATTTGAACTATTTATGAGCAGGAAAAAATTCGGGAATTCTCTCCGGTACAGGTCACTTTGCGATGCGCGCAACTTCTTCCAGGGACAGTGTCGCATATTGCGGGTCTGACACAACCGATGCCATGAGTTTTTCATCAGATTCAAGCCAGTGTGAGAGTTGGGGTAAAAATTTTCCAAGGGAGCGGGGACCCGGGACCGTACGCGAATAATACATCCAGAGACCGTCCCTCCGGGCGAAAACAAGGCCCGCATTCCGCAGTACTGTAAGATGCCGTGATATCTTGGTCTGGGACATCCCGAGTGCGACCTGGATCTGGCAGACGCAGAGCTCGCCCTCTCCCAAGAGGAGATAGATCCTGAGGCGTGTTTCATCCGATAATGCCTTGAAGATGGTGGTATAGGCATGAAGCGCGGTCCCACCACGGCGAAACTTCCCGGAAGTCATACACTACCATATCCTTTTTTGGCGAATAAAGTCGTGCTCGTTCATCCGAACACTCCAGTGGTCTGGAGAACCTGGAAGAGAAACCCGGTCAGGATCGCAACCCCGACAATCGTGACCACGAATGCTGCGACGAGTCTCTTCTCAAAGATCGAGGCAAGGAGCGTCACTTCCGGGATGCTTGCCCCTGCTCCCCCGATGATGAGTGCCATGACCGCACCGATCCCCATGCCTTTTGCGAGGAG
Organism: Methanoregulaceae archaeon PtaB.Bin056; assembly: GCA_002067095.1. Lineage (GTDB taxonomy): Archaea > Halobacteriota > Methanomicrobia > Methanomicrobiales > Methanospirillaceae > Methanolinea_A. The sequence goes on along the minus strand of MVQD01000086.1, from coordinate 61,463 downwards.
CACGGCACTGATGGGGATTATAGTCTCTGCCCGTATGTACATCGGGACGCCGATAATTGCGGCGACCGGGATTGCCAGGGGATTGCCAGGGCCGGCAAGTGCCACAATCAGGTCTTCCGGCACGAACCCGTAGATAAAGGCACCAATTGCAGCACCGAGGATGAGGTACGGAAGTACCTGCCGGAAGAGCGACAGCGCAGAATGGAGTGCTGAATATATACGCGTACGGTGCAGGGAGGGTGCACCGGTATCCCTGCTGCAGCACCCGGACCCTGGTGTGGGTGCCGCATTGAAGAAGCTCCCGGTGGATTCATGTCCCGGTTGGGCAACAGGACTGCCAGGACAGCAGGCTGTTGACCCCGCAGGGGGAAGACTCTGTTCTGTGTTGCAAGAACATCCAGGCGATGGTACAACCGGGGGTATGACAGGGCTCTCTGAACAGCAGGAAGATGATACTGCAGGTGTGGGAGCATTGGTACAGGAACACCCGCTGGATAGTGGAGAACCTATACTCTTCCCCTTCCCTGTTCCGATTGGCTTTACATAACGGAGAAAATTACGGCGTTCGAGCACGATGCCGGAGCACACTGCGATACAGAATGTCATGGTGCAGTAGATCAGCGTCGGCGCGAGCCCGAAGAATGCGAGGATCATGAAGACGATGATCGGGTTCAGGAGAGGCGATGCGAAAAGAAAGGCCATGCATGCCCCGAACGGGACTTTTGACCTGATCAACCCTAATAGTATGGGAATTGTCGAACACGAGCAGAAAGGGGTGAGTGCACCAAACACTGCACCAAGGGCAGTCCCGGTCATGATGTGCCTGGTGGTGAGCGCACGCCTGATCTTCTCTTCCGGCACATATTCCTGGATGAGGCCTACGAGAAAACTGATCCCGATAAAAAGCAGAATGAGTTCCGCGGCAATTGTGAGGAAGAACTGGCCTGATGTGACAAGGTCGTTGATGGCAGTCATTGTAACATTATTATATTCGCATATTCAAATATTTAATCCCCACCGTAAAATATTCTATATACTGCATAGTGCAAAAATAGGCTTTTTTCGGGGCGTATGAAGCGAAAAAGACTTCTTCTCAGGATCCGGCTGTCGGAATAAAAATTCAATGTCCCTTCCGAACCCTGGCCATTCATGGAGACCTGAAAGGCCGCACCACCGAACAGTCTTTGCATTCGTTGCATTCGAACTCAAGGGTCGAGTGATAGACCCTGTACTTTTCCAGCCGTTGCTTTATCTCCTGTTTTATCACCTCCTGGTCCGCAACCCGCTCCACACAGGTGTAGATATGGGCGTCAAGTACATTCGTGTGCGAGCACAGGCTCCAGAGATGGACATTGTGCACGCCCTCCACCCCCGGGACCGATTCAATATCTGCGATGAGGGCAGAAAAATCGACGTCCGGCGGGGCGAACTGGAGGAGAATTGCCCCGCTCATCCTGATCACCGGGATCGCCGATCCGATGATGAAAAGAGAGACGAGCATCGAGAGGGCGGGATCCAATCGCACCTCTCCTGTGAACATGATCACCACCCCGGCGATGATCACCACTGCAGATGAAAGAGAGTCGGCAAGGACGTGCAGGTATGCGCTTTTCACGGAAAGGTCGTGGCTCCCATGCATCCGTAATGCGATGTACAGATTCACGATGAATCCAACCACCGCAACAGGAAGCATGAGGGAGACCTGAACAGGAGACGGTGCCGAAATGCGCTGGACCGCTTCCCAGAGGATCCACGCCGCGATGAGGATGAGAATGCACGCGTTTGCAAAGGCTGCAGTTGTCTCGACACGATGATATCCGAATGTCCGCCTCTTTGAGGGCATAGTTTGGCCCAGTCGCAACGCACCGAAGGTGAGCAGAAGGGCTGAGACGTCACTGAGCATGTGGATTGCGTCACTGAAAAGCGAGAGAGAACCCGAGAGGTATCCCCCGATGGCTTCGATGGTGAGAAAAATTACGGTGAGAATGAGGGCCTGCTTCACCAGGCGCAGATCGTTATTATGAGGTTTTTTTATGTCTTCAGCCTGGGAATGGGTCTGGCCCGTCATCGTCATTCCTTTTTTTCAATCCTCTTCTCTTGCGAAAAAGGTATTGACCTGTTCTTTCGTCGTGGAAACGAGGTACTTCTCTCTTTTTTTTGGGTGATACGACAACTGTTGCATACACAACTTTACACGATACCTGTGCGGATGGTAATGGTATTGAAACCCTTTGCACCAGGATCTTCAAATGGGGGAACTGTTCTCCTTTAATAACAGGTACCACCTCATTCTCCTTAATACACGCCTGAAACCAAGGGGCATTTCTGCAGGGCAATCCCCGATACTGATGTTCCTGTCCCGAAGGGATGGGATGATACGGGAAACCTTTGCCCGGTTCTTTACCTTGACAAGGTAACCATTGCCCGTGGCCGTCCGCCGGCTCGAAGAAGAGGGGTTCATCTGACGGAGGACTGATGCCAGAAACCGGCGTGCGTATCGTCTTTTCCGGACAGAAAAGGGAAAGGAGGTCATCGCGGAGATCCACAAGGTGAATGACGAGTGGGAGGAGACTCTCCTTTCTTCAATCCCCCCAAAAGACCGGGATCTGATGCGGGAGCACATGCGCGCGATGGCACGACACAGTATTCATTTCGCCGGAGGTGATTGCGGGCAGGCCGGAATGATGGCAGGCCCGGCACGCCCGTACATTGTTGCCGGACACATCATCGGCGGAATTATAGGGTACTCCTGGGAAGGCTTGTTCATTCGCCGACTCGTACGTGTCGGATGAGCACGAAGTCCCCTCCTCTCTTTTTGATTGTCTCAGGCATCCTGCATCGTAAAAGGCCATCACTCCCTGCACCCTTCTCTCATTTTTCCAGGGTGTTGTCCATCGGCATGATCCGTCAACCTTCCCATGGGTCACGCACGTGACACCTCTTTCATGTCATGATCCATGCACTTTTGCCATTTCCCTGCCAACAATTACACAATAAAAGGCAGAGCAGGAAAACCACACAGCAAGATCCCATGGGAAAGGAACAGTCCGCATACAGAGGCAATAACGGCTGGGGAGCGATGGATGAGGGAGCCAGGGCTCCTATTCTCTTTGAGATCGATGAGATCTGCCGTTCTCTTGTTGAACTCCTCGACAGCTGTTCCGAACACGAGGTCACAATGGATGCGCTTGTCGCACCCGCGGATCCAAAACGATACCATACGGCACTTGAAAAAATCTCCCGTCATATTTCCATCATCAGGGAGTCTGGGATATCGCGTGAAGAACTGGCGGGGATCGCCATTCACGGGTTAGGTTCCGGGAAAGAAACGGTTGCCGGAATTATTGACGTGCTTGACCTGGTCCCCCTGATGGGAGGTGGGATCACTGCAGAAGAGGCGTCCATGGTCGGCAGGATATGCCGTGACTGGGCATGGGCCCTGGCGCCACCCGACCCCGTGGAACTCGAGGAGACGCTTCGTTCAGCTGCCCGCCCCCTCACTCTTCCCGACATCCTCTCCCCGGACATCACGCGCATGCAGAGGTTTCCCACCATTCTTCTCCTGGAATCGGCGGGATTGGATCTTCCCCCCTTTTTCTGGAGCAATGCTGCCGCTGGAGGGTGGATTCCTCTCCCCCTGGGTGTCGACCGTGCCACGTTCTGTGCAAAGGTCTCAAGAGCCGTCTATTGTTACCTTGTTCATGCCCATTCCCTCCCGGGTACGCATTTCCCAGGCCTCGTGCACCAGGCGATCGGGGACCTCGGCATCATTGGATCCGGGGGAGATGGTGGTGTAGAGATTTTCCTGAAGGACTCGCCCCCATTGACCGCTGCGCTCTTCACATCAGGGCAGGCGATCCGGCAGTGCGGTGAGGCGCGAGATGTCAGGGTATTCTACCGGGCTGCAGACAGTATCATCCAGTCCCTATCCACAGGGGAAAGGGAGATGGTCCAACCAGACCTTGAGCAGTGTGCCGGGCACGTGCTTGCGGGGTTTGCATGTGGTCAAGGCAAAGGCGATTCAACATCCGATGAACCGCATGGGCCCACGAGCAACACCTCTTCCAGCCTGCCACGAATATTTCTTGATTTCCTTCGGGAGGCGGCATCGCAGCCTTCTGGACGTGCACAGCCCGGGCCAGACCTTGTCCGCAGCCTTGACGAGACTGTTCGGGAGATCAGGCACCTTCTGAATGTCCTCACCGGGAAATACTCGTGGCGATGTTTCCCGTTTACGCAAGGTAGTGCACGCATTTTCCCGCTGGAAGTCATAAACGAACGGGAAGTCCTCGTGTATGACCCGAGGGACCTGGCATACATGGAGAGGGAATCGGCCCTGGCGCTTGCAATCGAGGCATATTACAGGTCCATATTCGGTTTTCGGCCCCCGATTGCGATGGAGTCCTCCCTGCCCAAGAGCTGGATATCGCTCCTTTTCGCAGTAACCGGAAACCATCGTGCGGTCCGCAAGGGACTGGCAGTCCATCCCGGGGCCGCTACCTGGCTGAACCGGTTCTATTCCCTTGTATCAGGAGAGCCCGATTTCTGTGCAGATCGCGCAAGAGTCCACCTGCTCCCACCTGCCGACCAGTTCCTTGCAGAGGTGCTCTTAGAATCAAGGGTGGGGATAAGGCCGGACACGCGGCGCTCACCTGCTGTTCAACTCGTTCTGGACGGGACACGAAATGCCCGGGAAAAAGTCAGCAATCTTCACCTTACCGACCAGGAGTGCCAAAAGATAGTCATGGACGAGATCCTGCCGTTGTGCGCTCCGCTATTCGTACAGGAACCTGTATCCGGCAAAACTACGGGACGTCTGCCCGGGAGACCTGAAGCACCGCACCCCGGCATTGTCCCCCTTTCGTCGGTTTCGGCATTTGGATTGCAGGTCCCGGGACCGCATGCACCCCGCGCGAATACGGCCGGGAAGATACTTTCCGGGAGGAAATCAGGATTCCTGGACGATGAAGAGTACAAGGTTCCCATCACGTCTGCCCATGAGGGGACTGCCCAAGACGGGGGGACCGGTACACCCCGCCCGGACATGCGGGAGGAAAGAGACGGCGAGCAAGTCCCGGGCCATGTTTCGGAGGGGCCCCGGAGAAACAGTGATTCGGTGAAGGACATTGCCAGTCGTTTTGTCAGGGAATGCCAGGAGAGCAGCGAACTCCTTGATACCCTTGCCTCCGGGGGAGTGTCGCGGGATCGCGGAAGTCCTGACACCTGCCGTCAACTCGGGAGATCAGCACGGCATCTTGAGAGCATGGCTGACAGGATCAAAGAGGATATCAGGAACCTGGGCCCTGCTGCGTCGCATGGGTCCCCGCCCGGCCCTGAGTCCGGGGGGGATCGGGGGAAGAGGGGGGAGGAATGGAATGCACTGCTCACGCTCTCCCGCGATATCTGCCGGGCTGCACGAAAATACCGTAAAATGGCAACGGCACTTGAACACATGGCAGAGCTTCCCGGGATGGAGAGGCAGGACACCGGTTCCCGCATCGGAATGACAAGAGAAGCCCTCTCTGCCCTGCAGGAGAAAGGGGCCGAGTTCCAGCGTGTCGCAGGGACAGTGCCCGAACCAGAAGCCGGTGAATGGCAGGCAAGGGTACGGCTTCCCGAAACCGCAGGCGGAAATACGAGTGAGGCCGGGGAACTGCCTGCCACGGGGCGCCTGGAACCCGCGTTTGTTCCGGACGCCGTATCAAGCCCTGAACTCTGGGAGAGTTTCTCCTACTTCGATGCCATTTACGGGGATGATCGAGAAGAGAACGTGAGCGGATCGTCATCTTCCCGGATCTCTCGGGATACCACTGAAAAACGCTTTGAACAGGAAAAGCTCGCCCTTACGCGGGAGGCAGAACAATACCTCACCACCCTCCGGGAACGGACGAGGAGTGAATGGGAGACTCTGGACGAGAGTGCAGAAAGGGTCCGGCAGGTCGCCCTCTACGAGTACCTCGCTGTAGGGCAGGACGATTACGCCTTGTACCAGCGGTTCTACCAGCCGGTCGCCGGCCTGGTCGGAGTGGCCAGGAAGAACATCCAGCAGGCGTTCCAGAAAGATCTGGCGACATTGGACCTGACTGAACTTGCGACCGGAGACGACATCGACGAGGAGAACCTCGCGGCGGTCAGGACCACGATGCGGATATTCAAGGAGACCGGCCGCCAGGAGGACAAGGCCCGGTGGACCATCTCCCTCCTCGTCGATGCGAGCAGCAGCATGCATGACGAGACCGTGTCGAAGAAACTGGATGCCACGCTCCAGGCTGTCGTTCTCTTTGGGGAGGCGCTCAGCCATGTCACAGGCATACGGTTCGAGATTGCAGCATTTACCGACTCCGAGTATATCCCCCTGAAGCGCTACCAGGACGACTGGACCATTCAGCAGGGATGTTTCTGTATCCGGCAGGTCATCCATGCGTCCGGGGGTACCAATGATGTCGGTGCCGTCGGCAGCGCACTCGACCGGATGGCCAGGCTTCGGGATTCACAGGGAAAAAACCGTATGATCTTTCTCATATCTGACGGCCAGTCGGGGGTCGGGGGGAGGACACAGATGAAGGAGATCCTCTCCCGCCACAATGACATCCGCATCTTTGCATGGGGAGTGGGGCCGGACATGGAGATGATCGAGGACACGTATAGGCCGTACGGGACATGGGTCCACGACATTGCCGATCTCCCCAGGTCTCTTGGAGAGGTGCTCAGGAGAGAGCTCGGACGCCCTGCAATGGCCGGGTGGAAGTCTGACAGTCCTGGACATGTATTGGAAGAGGACATATGTTCGAACTGAGCCGCCTTGGCCCCCTCCGTGTCGTGTCATCCCGGCAGGGTCACCGGGTCACTGTTGCAACGGTCCTTGCGATCGGTGACATTGAGATCCCTGCCCCGGAGAGTCCTCGTCTCCTGCTCACTCCTACGAACGTCGCATCCCTCCAGAAGATGTGGGACGGGATCAGGATGCCATCGCGGAATAACCTCCTTGTCACCGGTGAATCCGGCTCGGGAAAGACTGTCCTCGTCCGTTACCTGGGAGAACTCTACCGGCAGGCAATGCTCGCGCATGCCTCGCAGGGAGAAGGACACCTCGATGCCGGCCACGTACGGCAACGGGCGACAGCGTTCCAGGTCAGGGTCCTCACCTTCCACGAGAACCTGCGGCGGTCTGATATCACCGAGCGGCGTCACTACGGGGAGTCCGGGCAGGAGAAGACGGGGTGGACCATGAGCGACGTGCTGGACGGGATGGTGGCGGGTGACTGGAACGTTCTCTCCGAAGTGAACCGCAGCAGCGAGGAGGTCTGGGCCGAATTCAACGAGCCGCTGGAGAACAAGGCCAAGTCACTGCACCAGCAGGTCGTCCGGGGTCATCCCGATACCCGTTTCATCGCGACTGCAAACCCGGTCAAGAGCGAGGGGCGGGGGATCTACGAGGGGAGGGTGATGAGCGGCGAGTTCGCAAACAGGTTTACGAACAAGGTCCAGGTATCCTATCTCCCCCAGGACGAGGAATTCGAGATCCTGAAGGATTACGGGCCCCACGTGGATGACGTGCTGATCGACCGGCTCCTGGCCGTGGCAAAGGATATCCGGCGGGATTATGCCGAAGAGCACGGGGTCCTCCCGTTCCCTGTGACGACCCGGGCCCTGATTCGCGTGGTCCGCCACCTCGAGATGTTCCCGGACGACGCGGCCATGCTTCGATCCCTGTTCTGGAGAAAGATGTACTGGCTCGATGACCAGGTCCACCCTGCTGTCGCCAGGAGACTTGTGGATGACCTCCTCGATCTCCATGGTATCCATGACGGGGAGCGCCGCCACATCGAGCGATCCAGGGTGGCAGTCAGTGAAAAAGGATCTCTCCCGCACCTTTCAATCGGCACCGTTACGCACCCCCTCGGCCCAGGCGGGCCATTCGTGCCCGACACGTGCATCGAGGAGGTCCCGCAGAACCTCTCCGACCTCGAAGCGATTTTACAGGATATCGTGCTTGGAGAGCACATCATGCTGATCGGCGAGGCAGGGGTAGGAAAGAACAAGCTTGAGAGCTACCTTGCGCACCTCCTCAACTGGAACCTGCTGGTCATCGGGATGAGCGGGGGGACCCGGGTCTCGGACCTCCTGACCTACCGCAGTTTCGGCGAAGAGGAGGAGGGAAAGACCGGGGATACCGCGACCCTTGGGCTGCGTGCCCTGACCGATGACCGGCAGAAATGGATCGTTGTCCTGGACGAGGCAAACAAGGCAAAGCAGGGAGTGCTGGTCTCCTTGAACGACCTCCTCCAGGACCGCACCGTCCGCTTGCCGGGTGGGCAGGAAGCCACGGTCCGGGCCACGATATGCGTCAATATCAATCCAAACCGGCCACCTTACGAGGTGAACGACTTCTCGTTCGAGTTCATGGACAGGTTCTCAATCCATACCATCGTACACCTTCCCCCTGACCAGGCGGTGGAAGTGCTCCATGCAAAATATGCAGAAGCCGACATCGACTTCATCCGCGATATCGTGAACGGCTACTATGCGCTCCATCCGCTCTACAGCGGGGGGATCCTTTTTGAACCCATCACCATGCGAAACGAGGAGGCTGCAATCGAGCGGGGGCTCCAGTACCCGCACCAGGCCATAAATCTCGTTGATCTGCTCTGTGCGGGATATGCTCCGCGGGATGCCCGTGAACTGAATGCCATCCGGAACGCACTTGTTGCCGGGGGATTTGACCGGGATGTCATCCCCGCATCATCTGCACTGGCAGAGTTCCGTTGCGCCTGGGAATCAGATAAGAATAACGAGAGCCTTGCACGTTCCCTTGTCGACACATACCGGCGTCTCGGCAAGCCGGAAGCGGCGCTCGGGATATGCCGGGAGATGCTCTCAAGAAACCCCCTGCGGGACTGGGTATTCTCCTTTGCGAGTGCGGAAATCCACCTCCAGACCGGAAAGGTGAGGGGAGCAGAAGAGGAACTTCAAAACGCCTTTCCTGCCTGTCGCGAAATCCGGGTGGACAACGACGAGGAATACAGGGTCCTGTGGGCGGACACGGAGATCAAAGATCAGAGACCCGTTATTGTGCTTGAGGCAGTCAATACGAAGACTGGAAATGCCGCACTCATCATCTCGGAGAGGGGCGGGCATTGCCTCCCTTCCCTCAACCGGTTCTCTGCGACCTTCCACCTCGTCTTCCAGGATATAGGGCATGGCCTCTGCATCTATGAATGCGACGGGAAAAAGACCCATCCTGGCAGCACCGCAGGTCCACGGGAGGATGATGCCCCCTTGAGCCACCTTGTCACTGAGTTCATCCAGAGAACAGGCACCGGGTTGGGTCTCTCCCACCTGGCCTGCACTCTTCCCTCCCCGCCCTGGAAATCTCCTGTCTGCAGGGACGGAACTGTCGTCCGAACACTGGAGGCCGGAGGTGGGACCGTGACGATTACTGCTTCCCAACGAGGAGACTGGTCGGTAGCGGTCGCGCCATCGGGCCAGGAAACAGGGATCACACGCTATGGCTGGATGAAGGATGGCAAGGGACGATCCGGGGTGTTCCACGCATCCCTGCCGGACGGCCGGGTATCGGAGCGTGCACTTCCCCAGGATCCGTTTGTCCACCTCTTCTACAGGGAAAAAGACTCTCAACTGACGCTTGTCCTCTCCGGGACCGACCATGTTCCCGGGGAATTGGGCAGGGGAGCGGCAGGAGCGCTCTCGTGGCGCGTGGTGCCTCTTGCAGCACACCACGAAGATGATCTCGTCCCCCGCGCAGAACTGCTCAAATCCCGTCTCCACGAGATCATTCGGTATGCGCGTCCTCTTTCGGGGGCACCCCAGATGGGGACAGGCGATGTCATGTATACCATCCTCCCGGACTCCCGGGTCAGGATAATGCTTGTTGCAGAGACAAACGGTACCAGGCACCAGTGTGTCGATCTTGCCGCCGGGTCCCCTTTCCCATCAGAAGTCCCCGGAAATGACAACCGGGTTCTGGGGATTCACCGGTTGTATATCCCCTTTTCCCAGCTGGACACATGCGAGGGCAGGCACAAAGAAGCCAGGTCCCCGGAAGCCCAGGCATTTCTCAGGGATCTCCGTTCGTACATTGCCTCTTCCCTCTTCGCCCGGAAAAGACCACGCGACATACCTTTCGAGGTGAAGGCACGGGCCATTCTCCTCGGGTACAGGCATTTTTCCGAGCCGATCCCGGCCGGCTCGACGATACTCTCCCGGGGCGATATCCTTGTGAGGACCGGGGTGGAGGGGGATGTGGACCGCCGTTCGGTGTTCATCGTCCGTTTCCTCCATGACCTGAAACGGCCGGGAGACCAGGGCCCCGTCATGGTCCGCGGTTTCTGGCTTGCCGAAGAGAACCCGGTCGGGGAAGAAGAACTCGCAGAGGTCACCGGACATTTTTCAAGGATCGCGGTCACAGGAGATGACCGGCACGCACGGATAATCAGGGATCTTATCTCTTCCTGTTCACGGTCGGCATATCCGTGGCGCTATTCCCGGACCGGGATGCCTGCTGACCCAGTCGAAAGGTTTGATCTTGGGGTCCTGTCAATCGAATACCGCCCCGTGGAGCACCGGTTCCGGCTTGGAATCACCGGTGATGATGGGACGCCCTTCTTTTCCCTCGATGAGACGGGGTATCCCGAAGAGACAGTCCGGATCAACAGGGGTACAAGTGATACGACCTCATGGAAAGGGACCGCGATCGCCGATATCTCCTGTGTCCCGGAAGAGGGGCGTGTCCAGGTAATCCTTGAGGACGGGATCATGGCTTTCCTGGAGAAGAACCATATTCTCGACGATCAACCGACGACCCTCGCCGGTCAGGTTAATTTCGAAATTGTTGGTCAATCGGGGGCACAGGAATACAAAGTGGCATTGAACAGGAGAGGCCCCTGACCTCCCCTGCCTCTGCTGTCGAATCGATCAACCACGTAACCGTGGCGAATTTCCAGGGCAGGAGATTCGCGCAGGAACCATTGCATGAGGGGCATACTGTCCAGACGAACCTCCCCTGGAAAGACCCTGCACAACGCCGCACCCGATAAAGTGAACCGTTCCCGGAGTCAGCCAGAGTTCAGGTGCCTCAGCACGGAAAGGAGGCCCGGTTCCCATGCGCCTGATGTTTTGAGCATTGACACTCATTGTGCTGGCCCAGACTGTCTCCCCCTCACCCTCCCTCGTGCGAGCGAGAAGTAGATTCCCGCCGCGCAGAGGACTGCAAAGAGAGCGAAGGCTATCTGTATGCTTGCCAGGAGTTGCGCGTGCACTTCCGGGGTGATCTGGACACGCCCGATGACCGCCGAGAAAATCACCATCGTGACACCGAGAGAGAGCATCATCCCGACCTGGCGGGCGGTTGCAACGGTGGCTGAGGCAACGCCAAAAAATTTCCGGTCTACCGAGCTCATGACAGCATTCGTGTTTGGCGATGAGAAGAGCGCAAAACCGATGCCAAGGGCCACGAGGGCGGCCACGATGAAGAGAAGAGGCGTCTCCTCTGCGAGGAGGGCAAGCATCGCAAGCCCGACCACCGTTACACCCATCCCTGCTGATGCGATGAGTCCCGGCTCCACGCGGTCAGAGAGCCGGCCTGCCGCGGGGGAAAAGACTGCCTGCACGACCGGCTGCGCCATGATAATGAGACCTGTTGCCTGGGGGTCAAATCCCCGGTTGAACTGGAGGTAGAGTGCAAGGAGGAAGCTTGTGGCAAAGGTGGCACTGTAATTGATCATCGTTGCGATGCTCGAGAAGGAAAAGACGCGGTTCTCCAGGAACAGGCTGATCTTTATAATCGGGCTCTCGATGCGCATCTCCCAGCCAATAAAGATTGCGAGCAATGGCAGGCTGCCAAGGATAAACGTCCACCCTTCCGTCCCGGGGAGGAGCGAGAGGCCGTACATCAGGCAGAGGAGCATGGAGCCGTAGACGATGGACCCTGCAAGATCGAAGCGCTCCGGGATTTTCTCTGTCCACTCGTCACCGTTTTGCATGAGCAGGAGGATGATAAGTGCCGAGATCGGAATTGTGGCAAGGAATATGCTCCGCCATCCGAGGTTCTGGGTCAATATCCCTCCAATGAAAGGGCCGAGGGAGAGCCCGATGTAGGACGCCGTTACACTGAGCCCAAGCGCCATGCCCCGCTCCCCGGGTGGATATATAATGGTGAGCGCGGCAACCGCAGTCGAGAAGACCATGGCATTCCCTATCCCCTGGAGTACCCTAAAACCGATGAGTATGGGGGTCGAGATGGAGAATGCACAGAGAACTGTTGCGATGGTGACAATGACGATCCCCGGGAAAAAGACCCGCCGCATGCCATGGATGTCGGCAAGCCTTCCTACCGGGATGAGGAAGATCGCCGACGCCAGTATGTAGGATGTCGGGATCCAGCCGAGGAGGACGGCATCTGCCCCGAATTCCAATCCTATGGCAGGGATTGCAATATTGACAGAGGAGATCAGGAAGGGCGTAAGAAACGAGGTGAGTATTGCGACAAGGAGGATGGCGCGCTGGTTCCTTTTGGTGTTTTGAGAACAGGCTGTAACGTCCGTAAAAAATCTCTCCTCTCTCCACCCAATTAACGGTTGCCTAAAGATGATCTCTTGTACACCTGGTAAAACCCGACTGCGGTCAGCATCTGGAAGGCAAATCCAACCGCGACTGGCAGCATCGCGAGCCCCCCGAAACTGACCGAGGCTATCCCGATGGCAATGGGGAGGTTTTTCATTCCGGAAGAATAGGTGAGGGCAATGTTCTGGGCATGGGGGAAGAGCCGTATGCTGATCGCGTACGATATAATGAACAAAATAGGGAAAATTGCCACGGTGGATACGATGAGCGGTATTATTGCCTGCAGATTTTTGATTATGAGCGGGATGCTCGTATTGATCGCCATGAACATGAGCAGGACTGCCATGGTCGCGGAGACTGCAGACATGACGGGGAGTATATGCTGAACGCTGTTCTCCCTCCCTTTCGCGCCGCGTATTTGGGGTTCATCCTGGCTTTTGTGGGCACAGGTCTTCCATTCAAGGATCTCCCGCAGGGATATGCCGACAAGGAGGGGTAAGAGGACGGTGAGGAGCACCTGCACAAACATGGCAGCCGTATCAATAACGACGAAGCGCCCGGCAAAAAAGAGCATGATCAGTGGGATCAGGAAGGGTGCGAGCACCATCGTCACGGCATTGATGACTGTCGCGAGCGGGAGGTCACCCTTCAGGAGACCGGTCCATACCATGGCCATCCCGGCGCAGGGGACCGCGCCGATAAGGATGAGGCCCACGGCAAAATCAGGATATTCCTGGAGAAGCAGGAGTGCAAGGAGCCAGCACAGGAACGGTGCAAAGAGGAAGTTCAATACCAGTCCGAGCGAGAGGCAGCGTGCACACCATTCCTTGAGGGAGGCACTGAGGCTCTTGAAAGTGATGGAGAAGCCCATCGCCCCGATCATGATCACGATGAACAGCACGCTGTACTGCTGGAGAACCTGGCCTGGAGCGGATGAGACCAGCCCGACTGCTACTGCCACGAGAAGGGTTGCAATGATGATAAGTGCATAGTATTCTCTCGTGAATGCTGCATACTTCAGCAGCGCATTTCTCTTTGCCACTATATCCCCCGGGGCTTGCCTGAAACCTTCATTTTTCCTTGTTTACGCCTGGAACAAGCGTATCGCGTGCGTATTCGGCACGCCTGTGTGCATGATACATCACATGTATTTTCAAGCCCCTCTGTTGGTCACAGCGAGGAGCATGAACCTTCATCCCCACCTTTCTGTTGTTTCATGAACGCTTCCAAGGCATGCTTGCCCCGAGAATGGGGGAGCGCTTTCTTGTTCAGGTATTCCAGGTGGGTGATGATTGCTGGGAGCTCATCGATCGGAAACCCGACGATCGCTTCACCCGGGCCGATGTCGGTCGCATCCCTGCACCCGTAGCACCCGAAATTGAAATTGAGCCGCTGTTCCTGGTAAGGGATGATTGTTGCATCTACGCATGTGGCCTGGAGGACGGCCGTTGTCCCGCGGACCCGTTCACCGCCATGGCTGTGCATCGAGGCGAGCACTATCCACATCAGCTTCTCCACCTCGTCCTCGACCACCACGACATCCGGCTCTTTCCGGGCCTGATCGAGAGGGAATACTTCGATCCGGTCAATATTACCCTTGTCAAAGACCGTCATCCCCTCAAACATCCTCACCCCGACCTCTTCCCTTGCCGTGATGCCGAACCCGACGAGACCCTTGCCGGTCTTCAACGGCTCTGGAAGCGGCTTGAACCCGAATGCACAGGCCGCAGCGGGGCATGCAATGTTCTCCTTGCAGATCACCGTTCTCATCCCATGCCGGGCCCGCATCAGCGCCTGGCAGAACCGCATGTGCCCTTCCGAGCAGGGTTCAGCCAAACGATCCATCTGGTCTTTTTTCAGGAAACGAACCCCGATGGGGGCCCCATGAAGGCCGAGGATCTCTCTCATCCTCTGTCCGGCTCTTCTCACATCTTCAACATGAGTCATTCTTTTATTCACCTCTTCAATCCCTTCACTCATTGCTCCGTACTTGATATAACCCCTGAAAGAGTCGTCTTCCAGGCCATTCGGGGCCGCCTTTACGGATCCGATGCTTCCTTGGATCCCCCATGTCCTACCTTGCTACCAGCACGTGCGCCTTTGCCCGGTGGACTATTGCTTCCGTGACACCCCCCAGGAGGGAACTCACGCTGCTCGTCCTGCCCTTTGCCCCCATCACGATGATGGTCGGTGCGAAGGAGTCCTCCACTGCCAGGATCTCATCGATTGCATTTCCGGTGACGAGCTCGGTCACGACCTGGGGGATACCGGTCGATTCAAACCGTTTTTTCAGTTCTGCGAGCCTCCCGGCATCTTTGTGGTTGAATTCAGCAATCTGTTTCTGCGTAGCAGTCCAGAGACGACGGGTGTCCTGGACGTGCATGATGACCAGCTGCTCGGGTTTCGCACCGGCCAGCCACTCGATGAACGGGATGCACCGTTCTGCCGGTCCGGAGAAGTCGGTGAGGTAGAGGACCCGCCGGAAGAGCCCCTGGCGAATTGTGCAGGTGTCAGGGTCACCACTCTTCATGATTGTGAGGCGGAGGACAAGGAGGGGGGCTGTTACATGATGGAGCACACTCTCGGTCGTGCTTCCGAGGAGCATGCGGGGGATGAGAGATCTGCCGTGCGAACCCATCACGATGAGGGAGGGAAGTTTTCCCTCTGCTCTTTCCAGGATCTCGATCCAGGGGATGCCTTTGGCAACCTCAACGTTCACATCTTTAACCCCGCATGCCTGTATGCGGTTCTTCCACTCGTTCATCACCTCCTGGTCATGTGTATATAACCCTGGATCACCTGCCGTCTCACGAATGTTGATCACATACAGCAGGTCAGCCCTCTCGATACCGAGACGGGCGATCTCTTCCACAGCAGGGACCATCACCGCTCCCGCACCATGGATTTCTAATGGCACAAGCATTGATTTCATTTTCATACCGGTTCACTCCGGAATAACCCCTGCGTCCGCAGGCAGATCTTCACAAGCATGAGCATCACGGGCACCTCGATCAGGACTCCCACCACCGTTGCGAGAGCTGCTCCGGAACCAAGCCCGAAGAGAATGGTTGCCGTGGCAATCGCGACCTCGAAGTGGTTTGATGCCCCGATCATCCCTGCGGGTGCCGCGTCCCGGTAGGGGAGCTTCAGCCAGCGGGCCAGGGCGAAGTACCCGATGGAAAAGATGAGCATGGTCTGGATGAAGAGGGGGATCGCAATCCAGAGGATGGTTGCCGGGTTTTCGACAATGACGTTCCCCTTGAAAGTGAAGAGGAGGACGAGTGTCCCCAGGAGTGCAATTATCGAGACCGGCGTTAAAACGTGCAGGAACTTTGTCTCGAACCAGGCCATACCCCACCTCCTGATTATCCATTTCCTCGTGTAGTACCCGGCAATGAGGGGGAGGCCGACATAGGTGGCGACCGAGAGGAGGATGGTTTCCCAGGGAATAGGCATCGCGTTCACCCCGAGGAGGAACCCACCGAGCGGCGCGTAGAGGACGAGCATGGTGAGCGAATTGATGGCAACCATGATCAGGGTGAGGCCGTCGTTTCCCCGTGCCAGGTAGCTCCACATCAGGACCATTGCGGTGCAGGGTGCGATGCCAAGCAGGATGCAGCCTGCGACATAACTCCTCCAGAGTTCGACCGTGCTCCCGTCTGCAAGCACATCAATCCCGGGGATGAAGGAGACAAAGACGTAGCCGAGGAAGAACGTGGCAAGGAGATACATTGTGAACGGCTTTATGGCCCAGTTCACAAAGAGGGTGAGGGCCACGGGTTTCGGTGTCCGTGCGGCCTTGAGGACCTCGGCAAAGTCGATCTTCACCATGATGGGGTACATCATGAAGAAGAGGGCTATTGCAATCGGGATCGAGACCTGGTAGACAGAGAAGGAATCGAGGGCTACGGCAACACCGGGCGCAATCGCTCCAAGAGCGATCCCTGCAACGATGCAGAGGACTACCCATACGGTGAGGTATTTTTCAAACGTGCTCAGGCGTCGCTCGGTCACATCCATTCCCCCTTAAAAAGGATACTGATCTCTCCTTCCCCTCTGCCCTCTCTCCATTCAGTCCATGCATGATGTATGAGGGGAACATTCCATATCCCGTGACTATATATGCACGTATCGCTCGCCTTATGAACCGCTCCATGCGGCGTCAACGACTTTCTCGATCTCTTCGTCGGATGGTATCAGCTCGCCGGTCTTCTTGATCCCAAGTTCGGTCACAATGATATGCTGGCCTACCGTGATCCCCTGCTGCTCGAGGACTTTTCTTGCACATGCCACGGGGCACCCGTCGATGGCAACCATCTCCTCCCCTTTCGCGACCTTGTCCATCGTCGCAGGGGCACGGATGGGAATCCCGGCAGTGCATGCGAGGATACCAAACCCCTCCTGTGCGAGCCGGACCGCAGCATGGTTGGACATCTGGCCGGTGTTGGAGGCTCCGGAACAGGGGAAGAGAACTCTTTTCTTCCCGCCTTCTCCGACGCCGGGTCCACCGCAGACGCATTTCACTTCCTCTGCCATTGATTTCACCTCTGTAAGATCTCCTTTAATTCTTTTACATCGGCCACCCGGCCTGACACCTTCAGTTCACCATCCACTATCAGCGCAGGGGTGAGCATAACCCCCCGGTCCATGATCGCGGTGATGTCCTCCACCTTCTGGATATCGGCGGTGATGCCGAGTTCAGCCACGGCATGTTCAACGTTCTTTGCCAGTCTTTTGCATTTCATGCAACCGGTTCCAAGGATCTCGATCTTCATGGTTTCACCTTTTTTTCATACTCCCGCAGGATTGCCTTCCGGTAATTCTCTTCGGCTGATGGAGGAATGTAATTGTAGACCTTTACGCGCTTGATGAGTTCATTGACGATTGCATCCTTTGATGCAAGGGAAAGCCCCTGCACCTCGTCGATGATGTCGTCGAGCATCGCAAGCCCGACGGTAATGCCCCCGACATCCACCTGGCGGATGCGGCGCAGCGCTTCTGCCGCACAGCACGGTGTATCTCTCTCTCCCATATGATACTTCACCCTACCCCAGAAACAGCCCGTAGGCAAACCCTGCAAGGGCCGAGAAGATGATGACCAATACCGCATACACCGCTGTCTTTTTTATCCCCATGATCCTGTAGAGGACGAGGAGTGAGGGGAGGCTGACACTCGGCCCTGAGAGCAGGAGAGCGAGTGCCGGGCCTCCCGCCATCACCCCGCTCGTATAGCCAAACGTTGTCCCGATGACAGGCACTTCGAGGAGCGTGGGCATGTACAGGATAGTCCCGACGATGGCTGCAAGGAGCGTGGAGAGTATCGAGTTGGTCCCGAAGAACGGCCGGAACGTCTCGGGCGGGAGGAAGAATGCGAGCATCCCCAAAAAGAAGGTCCCGATGATCAGGATGGGGAAGATCTTCTTTGTCAGGTCCCAGGTCTCGTATCCCCACTCGGTGACCTCGTCCCGCTCGAAGAAGTAGACCAGGAGGTAGGCGATCACGAGAGTCATCGCGTAGATGATGGGAAACTTGATCAGCCAGTCCAGCTGTGACGTGCCAGTGATCAGGATTCCCACCAGGAGGACAAAGAAGAGGGGCACAACCCAGCGGGGCCGCTCTGCCTTCTCCCCGCCGGGGACCGAGGGCATGAGTTTCATCTTCTCCTTCGTCTCCGTATCGTAGGACCGGAAGAGCATCGCCATCACGAGGCCGATGATAATTGACATCACGATTGCAAAGGCGGCCCTTGCAATCCCGAGGTCAAACCCGAGCACTTTTGCCGTGTAGACAATGGCAAGGATGTTGATAGCCGGTCCGGCATACAGAAACGTGGTGGCAGGCCCGATCCCGCTCCCCCTCTTGAAGAGCCCGGCAAACATGGGGAGTATCGTGCAGGAGCAGACTGCAAGCACGGTCCCGGATATCGAGGCCAGGCCATACGCGATTGACTTTGGCGAATCAGGGCTGAAATACTTGAGGATGGCCTCCTTCTTGATGAAGGTCGCAATCGCTCCTGCGATGAAGAACGCAGGCACGAGGCAGGTGAGGACGTGCTCCTGGAGATACCCTGCAAGCGTCTCCCAGCCAAGCAGGAGGGACCCGAATATGGGATCCGTCATCCCTCATTCACCCCCTGAAGTTTTATCGGTACCTCGGGCCTTGAACCCGAGGAATGCGTCGTTTCGCCATTCCGGGACCCGCCTGGATAACGCATGCATCATGCACAGGTATTGCGGTTTCATTCATCCCTCCAATTATTTCAAATACAATTGAAATGATGGAACGATAAACATTATTAAAGTAGCACACACTGGTCCCCTTCGTCCCATTTTTTTTCCAGGGGCATTCTCCTCGCATGATCACCCTGCAGGTCTGTGAAAAGGATAACTAAAAGTGAATGGTGCGAATTTTTCTCTGGCGAGGGGTGCAGGAAGGAAGCCCACCACCCATCGCGGGCAGGAGAGGGCATGTCGTTTTCATCCCCTTGATGACACGATATTCCCACATCCTGTTTTCCTCATGGTCCCGGACCGGGAGCTGCCATTTTCAGTATGATCAGAATTTTTTGATTAATCAGAGGTATTATATGTTGTGGACACCAACATACAGCCCACATGGCAAAGAAAGATGCATGTTGTCCCGTGCCTGGTCAGAGCGGTCGTTGCAGCGTGGAGGCGATTGTGAGCATGGATGATAGGGGACAGATGGTGATCCCAAAGGAGCTCAGGACAAAGGCCGGGATCAACCCCGGCGACAAGCTCGCCGCGGTCAGCTGGGAGAAGGGGGGACAGGTCTGCTGTATCATGCTTATTCCGGTCGACCAGTTGTCAGAACCCGTGAAAACCGTGGTTGGACCCATGGTCAAAGAGGCCCTGTAACGAAGATGACCCATGTCAGAAGAAAAAATTAGGATGAATGTTCGGGAAGGGTATGCCAAGGTCGCCCTGCAGCAGCGTTCGTGCTGCGGCCCTTCCTCGTCGTGCTGCGGATCAGCCAAGACCGCGGACACGATTGCGCAAAAGGTGGGTTACAGCAATGAGGATCTTGCCGCAAGCCCCGAGGGGGCAAATCTCGGACTCGGCTGCGGAAACCCGGTCGCGATCGCGTCCCTCTCTCTGGGAGAGACAGTGCTCGACCTTGGCGCCGGACCTGGCTTTGACTGCTTCCTTGCGGCCCGGAGGGTCGGGGAGACCGGGAAGGTCATCGGTGTCGACATGACCCCTGAGATGGTCGCAAGGGCACGCGAGACTGCGCGAAAGGGAGATATCCGGAATATCGAGTTCCGCCTGGGAGAGATAGAGCACCTGCCGGTTGCAGACAACTCTGTTGACGTGGTCCTCTCCAACTGTGTCATCAACCTCTCCCCTGACAAGCCGCAGGTCTTCCGCGAGGCGTTCCGCGTCCTGAAAAACGGCGGTCGTTTGATCGTATCAGATACCGTTCTTTTAAAGCCCCTTCCTGAATTTCTCCAGCAATCGGTAGAAGCCTACGTGGGATGCGTCTCTGGGGCGATGCGGCGGCAGGAGTATATTGATACTGTTGAGGCTGCAGGCTTTGAGGATGTGCATATTGTAAAGGAGACGCCGTTTTCCCTGGACTGTGCCCTGAATGATCCGATGGCCCGGGATGCTGCCGGCAATCTCCAGGTCCCGGAAAAACAAGAGGTCGAAGGATGCCTCGCACGCATCCTGATTCACGCGATCAAACGAGAGAAGAATGCCGTACGGTGAGCCGGAGGAGCGGGGGGGACAAGGGCCACCCCCTTGCCTTCCAGTGTCTTCACTCGGTTGAATTCTCCCCTCCCGCGAGATAGTCATAGAAGAATGCCGCGAGGATCGCGCCGATTATGGGCCCGACAATGTAGATCGGGAAATACACCCAGAGGTCCGGTCCGCCGAGGAGGGAATCGATCAGGTACGGGCCAAAGGTGCGGGCCGTATTGAGCGATGCTCCCGCGATGTTGCCGGTTGTCGTGATCATCCCTCCGACTGTTAACCCGATGATCAGCCCGGCAAAGCCCTGGGGAGCCTTCTTATCGACGGCAATCCCCATGATGACCATCATCAGGACGAAGGTCCCGATGGCTTCGGCGAGGATCGCCTGCCCGTAGCCGATCCCGGGGAAGGGGGCGGTGGCGCCGAGCCCCCCGACCGTGACCGCGTCCATACCGGCACTGGCAGCAAACAGCAGGCTGCCAAGAGCTCCCCCGATCAACTGGGCAACGATGTACGCACCGGCATCGCCGGAGGGAAACCTCTTCGTTGCCCAGAGCGCGACAGTCACTGCAGGGTTGATATGGGCACCCGAGACCCTGCCCATGGAATAGATGACTGCGGCGATCACGATGGCGAACGCCATACCGATGGCAAACCAGTCCCCCAGCCCCCCCAGTGCGCCAATCCCGATGTTGAACGGTGTCCCCGTATCTGTCCCGCGTGCGATCATGAGGGTGATCGCCGCGGCACCCGCGCCGAAGTAAACAAGGAGCGCCGTTCCTGCAAGTTCTGCAATGCAACGCTTTGCGAGATCGCTCATCGTCTCACTTCCCCTTCAGTGCCTGGTAGCACTCGGGACAGAGTATCCGTGGTATCTTTGCCTTCACCCTCCGGGCCGGGAAGGGGTAGCCCCCTTCCCACATCTCCAGTTCCTCGCGCATGGCATGCTCTTTGCAGAGCCCCATCCCGCACACGATGCAGACTGCGACCGCATCCGAGGAACGCCCTTCCTTTGCACATACGTAACATTTCATGCGTTCTCACCTTTCCAACGTAGTTCAGACCGCTTCCTTCCACTGGCAATAGCAGTGACGGAAGTCCATCAGGGCGGCCGATGCACAGTCCTTGCAGATACGGGCGGGAGCTGCGGCAACCTCCTTATGCAGGGCGATGATGTTGGTCATGAGGGTCGCGGTGACCGGTTCGCTCGTCAGGAGGCACGGGTAATCGGCGAGCCGGAGCATCGCGGATGCCCGGACCGTGATGGCACACGCCGGGTACGCATACCGCTGCGGGTTCATCAGCACCTCGTTCTCATGGATGGGCGAGAGGTCGACCTCGAAGCCGCCCACCTTCGGTTTCAGCATGCCGGGCTGCCCGTTCTGGGCTCTCCGGGCCTTGTCGATGTACTTCCAGCCCCGGTAGATCATGTCCATGAAGTCGCAGTTGTGCAGTTCGGCCGCTGCCCCGCGGCGCGGGTACAGCTGGACGTAGTTATGCCACCGCTTCGTGAGGAGGTCGACCACCATGATGGCGTTGAACCCGTCCAGTTCGAGCAGGTATTCAGCAGCGCATGCCGACGCCCCGGTTGCAACCGAGAGGACGTCGTATTCGTTCTTAAACTTCGGTACTGCAGCATTCAGGTTCCTGTCCATCACTTCAGTGGCAGCCTCAATCGTTGCCATGATGACATCGTCCTTGCACATGTTGAAGGTGGACTGGGCGATGTGGTGGGCAATATCCCCCACGCAATACGCAGGGATGGTCACGATGTTGCCGTAGTGGACACCATCGTCGATAGCAGCCCTGACCGTAGACTCCATCCTCTTCCGGTACCCTGCCATGTACTTCCGGCAGTCAAACGAGGTCATGCCGGCATCGTCCATCAGCTTTGCCTGAGTCTCGACCGGGCTGTCATAGACCTCCTGCAGCATCTTTATCTCAGCCTTGACCGCATCAGCGATGGTCGCACCTTTTTCGGTCTCGTGGGCAAATACTTCCCCGATACCATAGGACGTGTTCATCCCCCAGGACTTTGATGCAAGGATTGCCTGCTTGTGGGCCACGGGGATGTCAGTCTTTTGCAGGACCTGGTTCACGACATTGCTCGTGCTCCCCGGGATAAGGGCAAAATCAACGACGCATGTCGGGCCGTAGAACCCTGCATACCGGCGTGCAGACTCCCGGCCGATCAGTGCTTCGGACTTTTTGATTGCTTTTACAAATGCATCGACGCTCTTTTTGAACGCCGGGTCCTGGTCATAGAGGATCTCGAGGACAACAGGGGTCTGGTAGTGCTCGACGAAGGGATCGTCCTCGGGCCTGACTGTCTTGGTCAGTCCTTCAAGAACGTCGAAATGGGCTTTGACCGAATTTGTGTGAAGGGCAAAGACCGCCTTTGACTGGTCCCCTGCCGGCTTCATCGTCTTCACCGCGTCGAGGTAGACCTTTGCATCCGCAATGACGAATGCCTGCCCCCGCTTCTTCTTTATCATCCCGACGTCGGCCCGCTGGGCAGCCATCGCCTCGTGGACCATCTTTTTGTAGAGTTCGGTCATTCTTCTTTCACCTCTTGGTACTCTCCCGGTTGTTCGTGGCAACATCGGGAAGGCAACAATGGTCACTGAACTCTGATCCTTTATCAAATTTATTCAAGAAAAATTGAATTAGTGGGAAAGAGCTGTAGATGTTACTGTGATGTGAGCACCCCTATCGACAAGGCAGTGGTGCGTGTTCCCTCATCCTCCTTTTTTAACCGGACTGGTAGAACAGGTTGCAGTGGCAGTGTCCATCGGTTGATACCTCGTCTTTGTGGAAGACGCAGGGGCAGACAATATCCTGGTCTTTTTCCGGGTTCCCGCTCCGGATACGGCAGGGGCAATAGGGCCTGCCGAACTTTTTGCAGTTCCCCGCAAGTCCCCTGATCACTATTGTCCAGGACACGGCAGTCAGGGTTAAGCACCCATCCATGGTCAGCGGCGTATCGGGCAACCCAGGAACAGATCTCCTTTTCAAGATCTGATGCGTCCTTGTCCGGGTTACAGGGGACAAGGTCCACCTCGCTCACGTATATTCCCTCTATTAAGTCTGCCCTTCTCCTATCAGCAGTTCACTAAAGTTCTATATAGAGCCAGGTATTTTATATTATTTTGAAATGAAGGTACGGGGAGCATCTGTAAAGGTTGTTGGTAAGGGGACCGGTGACCTTTGCCTTCCAAAGGAGATCGTCGATTCGCTCTGTTCTTGCGGCGGTGTTGAGGGACTTATCAAACAACTCCCTCCCGATGAAGTCTTCGATAAGATGCGCGATTGGTACCAGGCCTGTGCCGATCCAGCACGGCTGAAAATCCTCGCCCTCCTGATGGTCCAGCCGCTCTGCGTCTGCATCATCAAATCTGTCGTGAAGATAGCCGATTCCAGGCTCTCATATCACCTCACGATCCTGAAGAAAGCCGGGATGATCGAGGGGGAGCAGCAAGGACTGTATATCATTTACCAGATTACTCCCGCGGCACAGGCGTTCATCAGGAACGAGTTCAGGCGATTTGGGTACACCTTGCCCCGCAAATCCGGACGCATGTAGCCTTTTTCATCATCTTCAGTCGAAAAAATTGCCTGGACTTTCTCTCGAATCCCCACATCCTTTCTGGTATTGTCTTCTTTTACAGGGCCATTGGGTACGACGGGAAATTACGGGGTGCACACCCTCAAGGGCCAAAAGATCAATCACGAATGGGAATTTCAGGAGTGCTGACAGCATCAGGATGAATTGATGGCACATTGGTGGCCATCACAGCAAGGAGAATCCCGATTGCAGAGGAGCAGCATGCAGCGAGGATCACTTCGAAAATCTATCGTGCCCTGCATGAATCCTTCGATAGTCAGAAGATCCATGTCGTGATCTTCTCTCTCCCTTCATTTTCATCCTGCGCATCTTTCTTCTTCATTCTTAAATTCGCCGCATTTACATGGGCATTTTTTCTCATACGCGTAAAAATGCATCGGAATACTTATTTTTAAAAAATTTTAAATGATATCCCGCTCATTATGCCAGATGAATACACCAATACGATACGATATTATGCGTCCCTGCTCTCAAGGCACCCGGCATTCCTTGGTGCACTGATCGGGGTCCTTGCTGCATTTTCGCAAGCCCTCCTGATCAGTGCTGGGGGTCCTGAGGCGTACGGGTTCTGCGTCGCATGCCATACCCGTGACATGGTGAACGGCCTGACCAACATCATCGCAGGCACGAACCTTGCCCTGGCCGCCATCTCGAAGAACTCACTCCTGCCGGTCATGAGCGTGGCAGGAGTTTTGATCGGGGGCTATATCTCTGCCACCCTTCACCGCGAGCACAGGATAAAGAAAGGGACAACAAGGGACTATCTCATTTACTTCATCTCCGGTATCCTTGTCCTGAACCTTGCGATGATATTCGGGGGGTGCCCCTACCGGGCAGCTCTTCGGACAGGGTACGGGGACCTCATGGCAGTCATCTTCATCGTTTCGATGGCGGCGGGCGTGGTCCTGGGAGCCTATTTCATGCTCAGGAAGGCCGAGCAGGAGGGCGCCTGATGGCAAGCGGGATCCTTCCGGAAGATGCTGCAGTCTTCTTTGTCCCCATCATGACGCTTCTTTTGGGCATCCTCATAGGATACCTTGCACAGCGATCCGGGTATTGCTCGATAGGCGGGTTCCGGGACTATTTCCTGTTCCGTCACACCCGTCTCCTCTCCGGGTACCTCGCACTGATCGTGGCGTCTTTTGCCGGGTATCTCCTCTTCTGGTTCCTCACCCCGGCCGCAATGGAGCACTTCTTCTGGGCACTTACGAGCGGACCTGCAACACCAATCCCCGGTGCTCCCGGAGGCCTGGATGCCGCTGCGTATCTCATCTTCTCGATAGTTCCCGGCTTTTTCATCGGGTTGATCGCGGTGCTCATCGGCGGCTGCCCCATCCGCCAGACCGTCATGGCATCAGAGGGGAATTACAGGGCAGCCTGGTTCTTTGTCGGGATGTGCGCAGGTTCAATCCTCTTTGCAGCGCTCGTGTCGGGGTGGGTGGTTGCGCTGATGAAAACGCTTGGGTTCGGAGCCTGATTCACCATGGCCGTCTCGACTTTCCTCTTCTGCGACCTGGTACCGGCTGAGCGCCTTCGCTGGGTGGCGGAGACGCTCCGGGCATCTGCGAGGACAGGCGGCGTCCCTCTCGGCACAACGGTGTATCTCACAGGCGACGCACTCTACAGCCTCGTTGACGCGAGGACAAGGGATTTCTGGCGGATGCTTGCAGAGCGCGACGGCATCCGCATCGTTGCCGACGGGGACGAACTCATACTCCACGGCCTGCGGGGTTTCGTTGCGACCGGATCCCCATGGGTTACAGTCGCGGGAAGCCAGGAAGATGCCCCGTTCTGGCAGTCCCTCGTCTCTTCCCTTGTTTCCGGGTGGAAGGGAACTAAAAAGGCAGGCTTTCTCCTCTGCGAAGGCCCGTACATGAGCCGGGCCACCGTCTACATGGTGAGGTTCCTTTCGGCAGTCCAGGGAGGAGGGCTCTCGCCGGAGCTTTACACCTATCTTGACGGCGTCCATACCCTGCACAACGGCCAGCGTCCATCCGAGTTTGAGAATATCGGGAGGGCGATCGCAGGCATCTCTGCATCCGCTGTCCAGGCCGGGAGGGAGCCCTGGTTTGCGGCCTGCTCCCGGTGTGCGACAGCAAGGGGCTACTACCAGATGAACCCCGGGACAGGGTTCTGCGAGCCCGCCTCCGCCATCGAAGAGATCGCCATACTGCCGCTGAAAGAGATACTCTCCCGGTTTTCCGGGAACCTTCCGATAATATCGTCTGCATCGGGGAACGTGGTGCCGGACGGGAGGCGGGAAGATCGCGTCCCGCCCCTTGTGGTATTCATCGCACACCCCCCGTACTGTACGGAATGGACCTTTGGAGGGCTCTCGCTTGCCCTCGCCGCTGCGATGGGCGGGATCCCGACAACGGTCATCTTCATCGAGGACGGGGTATATGCACTCCACGGGACCCACGAGGTCCCCGCAAACGACAAGGTCTTCAATGTCCAGGAGATGGTCGCGGTCACGACAGACGTCCCGGGTCTTGAGTATTTCGTGCACGGGCCGTCGCTTGACGACCGGGGGATCGACCTCTCACCCGGGTTTGTGACTATCCCGCGACTGCGAAACGAAGACCTTGCCCGGGTGCTCTGGAAAGCGGAGAACGATGGGGCCGCGTCACGGCTCATATTCTTTTAAAGAGAGGAGAGGCTGCCATGACTGAACCAATGGATTTCACCGAACTTACCTGCACGAACCTGATGATCAAACTGAAGATCCTGCTGAACAAGCTCCCACAGGGCGACGCGGTCGCCTTCTTTGCAACGAGGGAGCAGGTGGACAACACCTGCTCGCCGTTCTCGGGCCAGGGATACCAGGTCTCATGGGACCAGGCGGCCGATAACCGGTATCTTGTCAGGCTGGGGAAGTGATATCTCCAAAAGACTGGCAAACCTGGGCGTTTCAGGGGAGAGAAATGAGAGAGAATGGAGATGTCAACCTGGAAAAACCAGACGAGGCCCTTGCATATTTTCGTGCAGGCTTCACCTGTTCAGCGGCAGTATTCTCCACTTTTTTTGAAAGAATTGGGTCTTGACCCTGGATGTAGCGAGAAAAGTTGCCTGCGGATTTGGTGCAGGGATATCAAAAACGGGAAATATCTGCGGGGCGGTATCCGGTGCAGTCCTTGTGATTTGCGTAAAGTATGGGAAGGCAGTTGCCGGTGACGATGGCGCGACTGATAAGACCCGGGCACTTGTCAGGGAATTCATCCGTCAATTCTCGGAACGGAACGGCTCGATCAACTGCACGGCGCTCCTTGGCTGCAACCTGGACAATCCCGCAGAATATCAGCGTGCGAAGAACGAAGGCCTCTTTACAACCAGGTGCCCGATGTCCCGTCAGGGACGCGGCAGAAATTCTCGACCGGATACTATTGAGTCCCCCATGAAAATCCCCCGGTCTCCCTGCTGCACACGCATACAGGATGAAAAGATCAAGGGCATTCCCCTGATCCAAGGACAATTGAGTGATTGGGGTTTCACTTCCTTTTAAGTCCTGCATGGAACAGCATGGCGAGGACAACCCCCCCAAGGGCTGCGCACCCAAGGGGTGCCGTTGCCGTGCCGGTGGGCGTGGACGTGGTCGGAACGAGGGTTGCCGAAGAGGAGAATTTCTGGACCCGGTTCGCTGCCCATTCTGTCACGTAGACATTGCCGGCGGCGTCGACTGCAATCCCTGTCGGCCCGTTGAACTGGCCCGGCCCGGTACCATTGGCTCCCCACGCCGAGAGGAACGTGCCCGAGGCATCGAACACCTGGATGCGGTTGTTGCCCCAGTCGGTCACGTACACGTTCCCGTTCGCGTCAGCGGCAATGTCAATCGGGTAGATGAACTCCCCTTCCCTGTCCCCGGAATGTCCCCACTCGAGGAGGAACGTCCCCGATGAGTCGAATTTCTGGGTCCGGTTGTTCCGGGTATCCGCGACGTAAATGCTCCCGTCAGGGCCTGCCGCGATACCCTCGGCGTTCATGAACTCCCCCGGCCCGCTCCCTTCGGAGCCCCATGCGTTGATGAAAGTCCCGTCAGCCGTAAACTTCTGGACGCGGCAGTTGTTCAGGTCGGTTACGTAGACATCTCCTGCAGCATCGATCGCGATACCGGTGGGAAGGTTGAACTCCCCGTCGCCGGTTCCATAGGAGCCAAAGAGAGCAAGGAACTCTCCATTCCGGTCAAAGGCCTGGACCCTGTGGTTGTAGTTGTCCACCACGTACACCGACCCGGAGGGAGCGACCGCAATATCCGTCGGGTGGTTGAACTCACCGGCCGCATCGTACCCGGGCTCCCCCCACATCGCCTGGAAAGTGCCGTTTGAGTCGAATACCTGGACCCTATGGTTGCTCTCGTCGACGATATAGATCATCTCTTTGCTCTCGTCGACCGCGATCCCGTACGGGCCGGAGAATTCCCCCGCCCCGTTGCCTTCGGCACCCCACGCGGCGACAACCCCCCAGGTCCCGGAGCCGGACACCATGGAGAGGGGCACAACAATGAGGAGGAGGAGTATCAATACCAGTCGTAGTGGTCTCATTTTTTCACACGTTCCTCGGAAGAGTCCCGTTTCACCCACTGCATTTTCGGATCGTATAGTGGGGGAGTCTTACCGGGACCAGGTATTGGTATTTGTCGGTGCCGGGGCCAGAAAATCATTCTGGTCTTTATCGACACCCGGACGGCACGGGCCATATCCCTTATCCCGGTTCCTGGAGGTGACAGGGCGGGTGAACGCGGGATCCGTGCTGTGTGACCAGAATGAGGAATGCGCTTCCTCTGTCCCGGGAGGGTCTTTATCACGGGCCGGCCCCTGCATCATGGAGAACGGGCAGCCATACTACTTTTGGAACTTCCGGCGCATCTCCGCTTTGCTCTCGGGGGGAATCGAGCATGGCCGCACGCTCCGGCCATGACTTTTATGCCGGTCTCATCGCGGCGATTCTCTCTACCACCAGCCTGTAACGGGGGCCCTCCGGGGCAATGACAAAAAGAGCGAATCATACAATTCTTCGGGCCTCGTCCTGTACAGTTTTTACGGCTTCATTGAATGTATTACGGTGGGTGGTGTGTTCACAGACCCGGTCAGAAGGGCTTTCCATGCCCCGGCGTTTGGATGGCTCCGGCATGCGTGAGATTTGCACATCTGCTCATTCGGGATACCCGGTCTCCGGTACATGAGGAATGGTTTTAAAAAAAATTCGCATCTTTGGACCCTGACTTATCATTTGGTTCGAGATATTGACGTGAGAAAATCAGGGATGCTTCCAGATTCCCGCCAATCAAAAATATTCAGGGTATGTCAATCAAGATTGCTTCGTAGGCGATATCGCCATCCGGGGCAATGACAAGGATCTCAACACCCGTATCAGCGGTGACATAGAATCCGGGATTCGTCCTGAGGGTTGCCCACTTGTTCGGTTTGAGAAGAATTGAATCCGTTACTTCCCCCGCGAACATGTCATACATGAATATCATACCCGTCTGGTGTGGGCCACCATTCACTCTCCCTGTCACTTCCCACACCAGCATCGATCCCCACGGCACCGAAATGATCTTGGAACCGTCATAGGTATGTTTTGCAACCGCCGTTCTATCCCACAGGTAATACGAGATCGTGCCAAGTTGCGCATTGGCATCGGCCGTGACCTCTGCGGTTTTTAAGTCCTCCATCGGCAGGGAGGCTGCAATGCTCTTTAATGCCGGATACTCAGACGCACCGGCTGCCATGACAGGAGAGCAAATCACGATCATGACAAGAAGCCAGAATAGAGAATGGTCCCGTATGTTCAATTTTACACCCCCTTTCCTGTTTGACCATGCAGGCGAGGAAATTTCGTGATCCCTTTGCTGCTGGTCAAGGAGTGAAATGACGAATTGGCAATATAAAGATTTCCCGATATCGATGTCCTGGTCACTGTGCATTCCGATGCGCGGGTGGACGCCCGTCATCACGCCAGAGCAAAAATAACAAAACGGCACGGAGTCTACATGATACCTCATGAATAGGTACTATAATTTTTTCCTTATTGCCGTGGTTGCCGGCCTTCTCCTCGTTGCGGGCTGCCTCCAGGAACAGACTTCACCGATCACTCCCGCACCGACCCCGCTCACCGGCCACGCGGCCATGCAGCAGGCGCTTTGGGATGTGACCGGAAGCGTGCAGTCTGCCCTCTATGAGCTCGACCTCACCGTCTCTGATGCCGCAGATGCCCTCGGGACGAGGGGGCTCTCCGGCCCCGCCGCGGACGCGGTGCTCGCAAAAGCAGCGGCCTCTCACCCCGCGGTCATGAACGTGATCACCTATGGCCCGGACGGCACCGTGCTCGCTGCAGAACCTGGCGATGCGAAGGTCCTTGTCGGCCAGGACCTCATCGGCTATGCGATCGTACAGAAGGCCGTAACAGAAAGAGTTCCCCTGATGAGCGAACTTCTTGCGCTTGCCGGAGGAGGAGACGGCGTGGTGATCGCTCACCCGGTCTTCTCCATGGACAAGGAGTTTGCCGGCGTGATAAGCATGGCATTTTCGCCCGATGCCCTCGTCCGCCCCGTCGCGGAGACCGCCGTGTCCGGCACCCCGTATTCTTTCATGGCTGCACAGCCTGGAGGAAGGGTCCTCTATGACGCCGACCCCGAAGAGGTCGGGCGCAAGACCTTCAACGAGACGCTCTATGCAGAATTCCCGGAGATACTCGATCTTGCCCGCCATTATGCGGCAAACCGCACCGGGTACGACACCTGCTCCTTCCACCGGACCGGGTCCGGTGAGGTCGTCTCGAAGGAGACCTTCTGGGACACGGTGGAGCTCCACGGGACAGAGTGGCGGGTGCTCGTGATCGGGGAGACGTGAGGGAGTATCTCCCCTCCTTTCACGGAACAGCGTATGGAGGGGATCACGGCCCCCCTTTGGCAAAATACCAGCTCCCGTCCTCACGTATGAGCGGCGCCTGGTCGTGCGGGATCCGGGGGTAGAGCAGGAACACCGCCCGGCAGAGGTGGTACTGGCACTCCCAGAGGCCTCTCTCGTTGATCCGGGTGACCATTGCCGATTTACAGACAGGGCAACAGACGAGCGGCGGGTCGTCGTGCATGCGGGGAGAGCGGCTTCATGGAGTCTACAAGATCGCCCGGGTGGGGAGTGAAAGTGTGAAGGGACCGATCCCTCCCCACGGGAAAGGGCAGTCTCCCAATTTTCCCTCAAAGGCCCTTTGCCCCCCACCCACGACCATTCCGCAATGCATAAGAGATGCACGGCGGAACCACTCAACCAAGGATGGTGGATGATGAGACCGACTCTCCTTTTGCTTCTGCTTGGACTGCTCGCAGGCGCGGTATTCCTTTCGGGTTGCATGGCCCCCCAGACGACTGAATTGCCTGCAGCCCCGAGTGTGACCGCACCCCCTGCGACTGCTCCCGAAGACCTGATGTTCCTCACCGAGGACTACCCCCCGCTCAACTACGTCGAGAACGGGACGATCAGGGGGATATCCGTTGACCTTCTCCGCGGGGTTCTCAAACGGATGGGTAACGCAGTCTCCTCCGATCGCATCACGGTGCTCTCATGGTCGCAGGCCTACGAGACGGCGCTCTCCCGCAACAACACCGTAGTGTTCGCCACCGTTCGACTCCCCGAGCGCGAGCACCTCTTCAAGTGGGCAGGCCCGCTCGGCTCCGATCGGAAGGTGCTCTTCTCTTTGAAGGACAGGTCCCCAGTGATTACCACTCCTTCAGACCTGGACCGCTACCGCATCGGGGTGGTCAGGGACGACTCTGCTCATCTCCAGCTCCTGGGACTCGGCGTGAACGCGTCCCGGATCATCGCCTATCCCACGATCCGCTCCCTCATCTCCGCGATGCAGGACGGGACGCTCGACCTCTGGTGCTACGGCGAGACTGTCGGCAGGTACCATGCAGGGAAGGTGACCGGCGATCCCAATGCGTTTTCCGTAGTCTACACGCTCGAATACCAGGACCACTACTACGCCTTCAATAAGAACACGCCGGACGAGTTCGTCGCCAGGTTCCAGGCAGCCCTCGACAGTCTGCGGTACGAGCCGGACGAGACCGGGATCACCGAGTACCAGCGGATCATGTACCGGTATCTCGGGGTCTCCTGCACCCCGGAGCCGCCAGTGTCGCGTGAACAGGTGGTGTCGCTCGTGGACTACACCGCTGATGCGCTGATGCATGACGCCCCCGGGACCATCGCACGTATCAACGCAGGCGAGCACCCGTTCTGGGACCGCGAAAACCGGGCCCTCTATGTCTTTGTGTACGACACGAACGTGACCATCGTCGCGGAAGCCGACAATCCTCATCTGATCGGGGTGAACATGAAGGGGAAGACCGATGTCGCCGGCACCCCGTTCAGGGAGCAGATCGTTGAAAAGGCCCTTGCGGAGGGGACCGGCTGGGTGGACTACATCTGGATGATCCCCGACCGAAACGGCGTCTATTACAAGTCGGCGTATATTCGGCGTGTAGAGGGGAGCGACTCAGAGACCTACATTGTCGCAAGCGGGATGTATACGCCGTGTGCCGCGTAAAGGGAAGAGACCCTCATTTTTCCCTGGATGGATTTATCCATCCGGGATATTCACTGCGGACCCAGGAAACGTTACCCTGATACTGTCCTGGGGCGAACAATTGATTCGCATACCCGATGGAGGAGCGCATGGAAAAAATAACGCTTGGCCCGATGCCGTATATGAGTGTCATGCCCACGGTGCTCGTGGGTGCAAATGTCCTGGGAAGGCCCAACTACATGACTGCTGCCTGGGCGACTGTCGCGTGCATGGCGCCGCCGATGGTCTGCGTCGCGATCAACAAGGGGCGGTACACCTGGAAGGGGATCGAGGAGAACCGGACATTTTCGCTGAACGTGCCTACCTCATCCCAGGTGGTCGAGACCGACCACTGCGGCCTGGTATCAGGTGCCAGGGAGGACAAGTCCGGGGTGTTCCGATCGGTATACGGGACACTCGGGACTGCACCTATGGCCGCGGAGTGCCCGGTCAACATCGAGTGCGAACTGTTCGAGTCCGTGGACTGCGGGAGCCACCTGCTGGTCATCGGGAAGGTCGTGGAGATCCATGCCGCGAAGTCCTGCGTGACCAACGGGGTGCCGGACATCCGGAAGATCGACCCGATCATCTACGCGCAGCACTCCTACTACCGCGTGGGTGACGATGCAGGAGAGGCGTTTTCAGCCGGGAAGAATTACAGGAAGGGCTGATCCCGCAAGCCTGGAACAGGCAGGATGACCAAAAAACTGCCTTGCAGGGATCCGGGGAATTCTTATCGGAGATGGGAATAAACGAGGAGCGGCTCGTCGTGTGTATGATATGGGGATTCCCCAGTGACCGCACGCTCGCCCGCGCAGAGGGTGAGGGTGTTGAGGGATCGATCGGCACGTGAACGTTTGAGATTCCACGGGGTATTCTCCGTGCACTCTCATGAAAACGTTCCGTGACGACCTCACATATGCAAGATTAAACGATACGAAAGGCAGGATTCTGAAGACCCGAAACGACCCGGCCGGCACCGAATTCCTAATAAGGAGTATGGACCATCTGATTGTGACGAATCCCCGGGGAGAATTCCATGGCGCCAATGACTCGTTCCTGCCTTGCCTTCGCGGTGCTTGCAGTGCTGCTCGTCGTGCAGGGAGTCTCCACGGCATCAGTCTCCATCTCACCTGACCACGTCATGCCGGGAGACCAGGTGACCATTTCGATCGGGAACCTCTCGGATGCCTCAACATTCTGTATCAGCATTGACGGCACCTTTGCAGCGATACCGGAAAGCCCGTTCTCGTTCGGAGTAAGGGAATTTTTCCTCCCCTTTACCTTACACGACGGCTCAATCTCTGCGACGCTGTGGAACACCGGGACCAACGTGATGACGATCAGGAAGGGTGACACCGAGGTGAGGAGGGTAGGGCTCTCCCAGGACGGGGTGTTCTCAACCTCCACGACTGGCACCATACCAGCAGGGACCTACGATCTCATCTCCCTTGGAGGTGAGGCGGCATCGGGAGCTCCCAACATCGTGGCCTCCCTCTCACTTGCGGGGAGCAAGTCCGGCCCGGACGATTCGGCGATCACATTCTTTATCGAGGGGGTAACTGACGGAAATGTCACGATCACGGTCCTTGTCGACGGGGAAACTGCACTCTCGCGTACCCTTCCGGTCGGAAACCAGGTCACGATCACCCCCACTCCCACCACCCCGGCACCGACAACCCCGACCCCCATTCCAACCAATCCCACGCCAACACCGACCACTCCGGATCCAACCTCCACCACGCCGACCCCGACCCCGACTCCTGCGGGAGGAACCATCCTCCTCCGGTCGGGGTGGAACTTCGTGTCGGTGCCGAGGATACTCGCTGAAGGGCATGATATGGTCGATGCGGTGTTTGCAGGGGTTGACACGGGGGGCCGTTCCATCTTCACATACGACGGGCAGAACCAGAGCTGGAGGCAGTTGCGATATGGGGATACCTTGAGGCTGCTGGATGGGATCTGGATTTACTCATCGGATGCGAGGGAGGTGCCTCTCGTCTATGCCTCAGGCGGGATGCCGGAAACAACGACAAAGCAACTCTATTCCGGCTGGAACACTATCGGGTTCTCCTCTACGGAACCGATGCAGGCGCGGTATGCCCTCGTGTCAGTCAATGACACCTGGTTTCAGATCTTTGGGTACGATTCGACCCTGCAGAAGTACGAGACATCGATCGTAAAGGACGGGTCCGGGACCCACAGCGATACCCGGCACCTCCATCCCTTCCAAGGATACTGGGTGAAGATGAACGGGAACGGGACGCTGGTTGCAATAGAATATTGAAGAGCACACCTGCTGCGAGAGATGGGAGTATGCCCCATCCTCTCTAATTGATGCTGCAATAACTCCTCCAGGTCCTGCAGTGAAACGCGTGGGTCCCGGGGACTCAGTGTGAAAGAATCCGGTTGTGCAATGCCCCATAGATATGCCAGGCGATGAAGGGAGCAAGCACCGCTCCCAGGAATATGACCATGGCCTTCCAGGACAGGGTGGATGCAAGGATCACATCCTGAATAACGATGAGCACTATCGCGATCACCCCGAGAATGAAGGCAAGGGTCTTTGCAAGCAGCAGCGGTTCCACCGGGCTGACGATGAAAAAGAAGGCGAGAATAAGGAGAATAAGGAACAGCACGTAGGCAACGGGCCGCAGCACTTCAGGTACCACATACCTCTGGGTGACAGTGAAGGTATTGGCAAGGGCAATAAGCACGATCAGAATTACCCATTGCACTGGGGTAAGATGATACCATTTCACGCACTTCATTTCACCCGCTGAAATGATAATCTTGAGGGTGGGCCAGCTCGATCAACCCGATCGGCCAATCCAATCCAACTCTCTCAACAGAATTGGTTTCCCGTCCGGGTCAATCTCATAAGGCACGGGAGCTCCCACCCCCAAAACGCCGACCCCGACTCCTGCGGGAAGAACCATCCTCCTCCGTTCGGGGTGGAACTTCGTCTCTGTCCCAAAGACTCTTGCAGAAGGGCATGACATGGTCGTGGCGGTGTTTGCAGGGGTTGACGCAGGCGGCCGCTCCATAGTCAAGGCACATATCCGGACTATAAACCGAGCGGATTTTCGATCGCCGATCTCTTCTGCGAAAGGACGTGGAAATGCATAAATAGTGGCCGACTGTTTTTTTAGTTACTACAATAGAGAAAGGTGGAATCGTGAAACCATATTGTATTCTCACTGTACTTTTCTTGCTCGTTCTCGTCTCATCCTCACATGTATCCGCCGAAGGGCAGGCCTGGAAGTTCCGCTCCGATCTCTCCAACTCCGGAGTCTATGACGATGGGGGGACGAGGCCTGACGGGATGGTGGTATGGAACTACACCACAGAAAAAGAAGTGTATTCCAGCCCGACAGTGGTAGATGGAGTGGTATATGTCGGGAGCGATGACCACTCACTCTATGCGTTCGATGCGGTCACGGGAGATCTCATCTGGTCGTATACGACCGGGCGGGAAATAAGGTCGAGTCCTGCGGTTGCAGACAATGTGGTATATTTTGGAAGTGACGATTACAATATTTACGCACTCGACGCCGGGACAGGGAACCTCATCTGGAATTATACGACGGAGCAGGTGGCACGGTCCAGTCCGGCAGTGGCTGACGGTGTGGTCTATGCAGGAGAGGGTCCGCACAAGATTATTGCACTCGATGCATCCAATGGGGCACTCCTCTGGAATTCTACCAAAAGTTCCTCTCCATGGCCTGTCGGCTATGTGACATCCAGCCCTGCGGTCGCAGATGGTATTGTGTACATTGGCAGTTATGACCAGAACCTCTATGCATTCGATGCATCAACCGGGGATCTTGTCTGGAACTTTACGACCGCGGACTATGTATTCGGAAGCCCTGCCGTCGCAGATGGGGTGGTGTATGTGGGGAGTTGGGATGACAACCTGTATGCTCTCAATGCAACGAATGGCGATCTCCTGTGGAACTTTACAACGGGCGGTGCAGTCTTCGGAAGCCCTGCCATTGCAGACGGCGTCGTATATTTCGGGAGTCACGACCATCACATCTATGCACTCGATGCAGGAAGTGGAGACCTCCTCTGGAGTTACACGACAGGGCATGGCGTCTCTTCGAGTCCCGCGGTTGCAAACGGCGTAGTCTATATCGGGAGCAACGATGGGAACCTCTATGCCCTGGATGCAGTAACCGGCGCTCTCCTCTGGAGCTCTTTGACGGGGAACTGGGTGTTCTCAAGCCCATCGGTAGCCAATGGCATCGTCTATGTCGGGTGCCATGACGGCGGAATCTATGCCTTCGGGTCGTCGCAGGAAGCTCCGCCGGCAGGCGTGACCGGTCTTCATGCAACGGCGGCAACGGAAGGCTCCATCACGTGGGCGTGGACCGATCCCGAAACGCCCGGGTTTGCCATCGTTAAAGTATACTTCGACGGGGAGTTCCGGGAGGACGTCACGGCCGGGACAGGGACCTGGACTGCGACCGGGCTCCTGCCGGAAACGCCGCATACCATTGGTACGAGGACGGTTTCGGCCGGTGGCAGCGTCAACGCGACATGGGTGAACCACACGGCCTGGACCGGACCGGAGGCGGGAAGGCGGTCGTGGAAGTTCCGATCTGACCTCTACAACTCGGGGGTCTACAATGACGGCGGCACCCGGCCCGGAAACGAACTCCTCTGGAAGTCCCAGATAGAGAACTATTACGGGTCCCTCCCTGCATTGGCAGACGGTGTCCTCTACGTCAACAGTATCTACGAGATGTACGCACTCGACGCACTGACCGGAAAGGTCCTCTGGGTCTCCCCTCACGGGGGAGGTGAGAGCAGCCCGGCGGTCGAAGGAGGAGTTGTCTACACCGGCAGCAGCGATAAGAACATCTACGCCCTCAACGCGTCTACGGGGGCCCTCCTCTGGCAGTACACAACCGGACGGCTCATTGCATCGAGCCCGGCGGTGGCAGGGGGAGCCGTGTACGCCGGTAGCACGGACGAAAAGGTCTACGCCCTCGACGCCGGGACCGGGGCACTCCTGTGGACATATAATGCCGGGAGCGAGGTCCGGTCAGGCCCCGCGGTGGCACACGGCCGCGTCTACATCGCGGACCAGGACGGAGAACTCTTTGCCCTCAATGCGACCTCGGGAGACCTCGTCTGGAACTATGAGACCGGGGAAGAGATTGTCTCGTCAGGCCCGGTCGTCTCTGGCAACACGGTCTATATCAGGACCACGGGCGGAATCCTCTACGCCATCGACGGGTCCACCGGGACCCTGCTCTGGAACCGTCCCGGGGCCGACTCCGTTGAGTCCGCCCCTGCCGTTGCCAGTGGCACTATCTACATCGGGGACTGGGATGGGACCGTTTCTGCCCTCGATGCCGGGACAGGGGAGATGCTCTGGAACTATACCGCAGGCGGCCCGGTCAGGAACAGCCCCTCTTATGCAAACGGCATAGTCTATGCCGGCAGCTCGGACGGAACCATCTTTGCCCTCAATGCCGGGACCGGGGAGCTGCTCTGGACCTATGCGACCACCGAACAGGGGTTCTCAAGTCCCGTGATTGCAGGCGGAGTCCTTTATGCGACGGGGTCGGGCGGGACGATGTATGCCCTTGCCACGCTCCCTGACGAACCACCGGAATGCGTCGCTGAACTCCACCCGGCCACGATCAACGGGAGAGAGATCACGTGGGCCTGGACGGACCCCAAGGTGATCGGGTTCTCCCACGTAATGGTCTTCCTCGACGGCGTCTTCCAGGAGAACGTGTCTGCCGGGACGGGCACGTGGACGGCAGGCGGGCTTCTCCCGTCTACGCCGTATACCCTCGCCGTCCGGTCGGTCGGGACAACCGGGCTCGTGAACCAGACCGCGGTGACCAGCACGGCAACGACGGGATCCCTCTCGGTCCTCTCCCTTGACCCGGCCGGCGTAATCGTGGGCAGCCCGGAGTTTACGCTCCACGTCTGCGGCACCGGATTTACCCCGTCGTGTTCCGTCTCGTGGGACGGCAAAGAGCAGGTGACGCAGTTTGAAAACGAGACCTGCCTCTCGGTGGACATTGCGGCCGGCCTCCTGGCCCACTCCCGCAGGGTCACTCTCACCGTCATGGATCACGCGACTGGAGAGACCTCGAACGCAGTCGTCTTTTTTGTCACCGACGACCCTGCGGCGGTAACGGCCCGCGAGTTCCGGTCCGACCCTGCCAACACGGGCGTGTACAATGACGGGGGGAGAAGGGCCGTCCCATCCCTGCTCTGGACCTGCCAGACCGGGGGCCGGGTGACATCGAGCCCTGCGGTCGTAGATGGCACCGTGTACGTCGGGAGCCAGGACCGGAACCTATACGCGCTGGATGCAGAGACGGGGGCAGTCCTCTGGAAGTATGACACGCTGGAGCGAAATGACCCCGTGAGCTCGAGCCCTGCCGTTGCAAACGGTGTCGTGTACATCGGGGGGATGAAGACAAAACTCCATGCCGTCGATGCTTACAGCGGAGACCTCCTGTGGAAATACAGGCTCCCGATCCGGACAACCGTGCGCAGCAGTATCAGCTCAAGCCCGGCGGTTTTCGGGGGGACAGTCTACATCGGCAACATGGACGGGGTTGTCTACGCGTTCGACGAGGTTTCGGGCAGGCTGCTTTGGACCTATTCCACCCCGGATTCGCCCTATGATCTCAACCGCATCTTTTCGAGCCCGGCGGTCTCTGATGGCAGGGTTTTTGTCCTGACCTACGGGGGAGACCTCTTTGCCCTTGACGCGACTTCCGGGGCCCTCCTCTGGGAGGCGGGCGCAGGAGACGACGCGGGCCTGTATGCAAGCCCCGCAGTCTCGGACGGGATTGTCTATGCCGGCAGCGGCTCGGGTCGTCCGTTCTGTGCATTGGATGCCGCGACGGGCACACTCCTCTGGGAGTATCCGGCCGGGAAAACCGCGTACTCGAGCCCTGCCGTTGAAAATAAAGCAGTCTACGTCGGGAGCAATGACAACAACAACGTATACGCCCTGGATGCCGCAACCGGGGAACTCCTCTGGAACTTTACCGCCGGTGACGCAATCCTCTCGAGCCCTGCCGTTGCAGGCAACGTGGTCTATGCCGGGAGCTACGACGGGAACCTCTATGCCCTGGATGCCGCAACCGGCTCCCTCCTCTGGAACTATACCGCCGGTGACGCAATCCTCTCGAGCCCTGCCGTTGCAGGCGGCATCGTATATTTCGGCTGCAACGACGGCAGCGTGTACGCCATCGGGACTCTCCCGCTCGACCCGCCGGTCGCAGACTTTACCGCAAACGCAACGGCCGGGAAAGCCCCGCTTGACGTGGAGTTCACCGACACTTCGACCGGGGTCGTCACCACAAGGTCCTGGGACTTCGGCGACGGGACCACCACCTGGGCAAACGAGACTCTCCAGGTGACCCACACCTATCTCTATCCTGGCACCTTCACAGTCTCGCTTGCGGCCGGAAACATCGATGCACAGGATACCAAAATAAGGACGGATTATATCCAGGTCAGCCCGTCGGGCAGGCCGCCTGCGGCGTGGTTTTCCGCCTCCCCGATGTCGGGGTACGGCCCGCTTGAGGTGAGGTTCACCGACCGGACGAAGGGGACACCCACCGCATGGCGATGGGACTTTGGGGATGGAAACACTTCGACCGAGCAGAACCCGGTGCATACCTACGCTACCCCTGGAACATACACCCCGGTGCTTAGGGCCTTCAATCCTGGCGGGAGCAGCGTATATACATCGTTCGTATGGATCCGAACAAAACCCGTGGTCCCGACGATCACCCCCACCCCGACCATCACCCCGAAACCCACGATCCCCCCGGTCCCCGGCGTTCCCCCTATCGCGTTCTTTGCGATGAACAGGAGCTTCGGGTCAGCTCCCCTGGCAGTCCAGTTCAATGACATGTCGCTCCGAAGTCCGAATTCCTGGGAGTGGAATTTTGGCGATGGCGAGACCTCGGCATTGAGAAACCCTGTCCACACCTTCGCGCACCCCGGGACCTACGCGGTATCGCTTTCGGTGGAGAACGCCAACGGAAGGAGTACTACGTCCCGGAACGTGTACGTTCGATAGAAGGAACCCATCTCTCCAGATCTCTTTTTTTCTACCTCGATTCAGATGCCGTGGGCCTGGGAAAGAGATTGTGTTCCGGCAACGGACACGAACGGAACCGGGATTTCTCGCAGGCATGGTATGTGCATTTCATGGAGAGGCCTCGTCAAATGGTGATCAATCATACCATGACACTTTGCGACGGCTGCGAATTGTCTCCTCAATAGTGAGAGGTCCCAGGGGTGGTGGCACATTATCTTTCGGGATCTGCGATCCGGATTGATCGGGCACCCTCTCTCCTGTCTTCTCTGAAATGATACTGCTGCCTGAAATGGGAATCCCACAACCATACGCAGGCCAGTTACCGGGCCACGTCCAGGACTTCCGGGATGACCTGCGATATCTCCCCGACGATCTGGTTCTTGATCTCGGACCTCCTCCGGGTCTCCGTGTAGTACTTGACGACCAGGAGAATCTGGTGGCGGTCGAGGTGCACAAAGAATGTCGGCTCGGTCTCAAACGAAGGAAGGAATTTCCTGTCGCTGAGTTGTTCGATCTCGGCCCTCGCCTTCTGCTGGACGTCTGCGGTATGCTTCTGCACGATCCCGAGGAGAAGGGTCCGCGTTTTGTCGATATCGGAAGAGAACGGGAGCGTGATTCGGATCTCGTCACCAGTAAATGAGAGGTCACGGCTCGTATTGGTAACAGTCTCCCGGAAGAGTATGCCGTTTGGGATGGTGGTGACCTGGCCGCTGGGATGGTCACCGGACTCCTCGTCGAGCCGCATCAGGGTGGTCCGGAAGATCCCGATGTCCATGACAGTCCCGTAGACTCCCTTGATATGGATCCGGTCGCCTATCCGGTACATCCGGGTGACAAGAAGGACAAGGCTTCCCACCATATTCTGGATGAGGTCGCGGAGCGCGACGACAATCGCCCCCCAGATGATGCCGATTACAATTACGATCTCCTTTGGGTCCTGGACCCAGACCATCAGCCCCAGGAGGAGGCCGAGCCCTATGAGGAATGCAGAGAAGATCCTGACGGCAGTGAAACGGGAGGCTTCGTCCGGCATCTTCCTGACAATGGTGTAGACCCCGATGGTGTACAGCACAAGGATGAAGACCGCAATAGCGAGCGTATTGAAGATCTGTTCGAAGACGGTGCCTTCAAAGGGGCTCTGGATGAGAATGACCAGACTATTATCCCCACTCTCTGTTGCGAGGGTCTCTGAGATGATCATCGCTCCCATCATCGTCCCGATGATAAGGGTGAGGAGCAGGAAATACCGGGGCGGCAGGGTATACGATCGCATCCTGATGTGGGAGGTATCACATTTCACCCGATGAATCTGCCTGTTTTCACCGGGACTGCTACCGGGGCCCTGAGGTGGGGGAGATAGCAAAAGAGAATCCTTTCATGGAACTCTTCGATCATTCGTATGGGTCAGAACACTAAAACACCCGGGTCCATGCCTGATTTACGGATCGTGTCTCAATCGTTTCGGAAAAAGCGCAGTTCTTGTTCCCGCGTTGTGAGCCTTCTCATGGGTGTCCCTTCTGTTTCATGGAATTTTTACAGGACCCGTCGCGGCGTGACGGTAGCCATGAGAAAGGATCTAAGGAAAGGGATGGACACGGGGGGGTGCTGTGGCTGCATGGGACAATTGCGGGAATGGGAGTCTCTTTGTAGGGGACGATCCCAAGTGATGATATATCTCCAGACCAAGAGGAGTGTATATGGATGAAGGGATCCGGGTCCTGTATGTCGACGACGAATCATCCCTCCTGAATCTCGCCAGGCTGTACCTCGAGAATTCAGGCGGGATATCGGTCGGGATAGCGGAATCGGCCCGCGAGGCGCTCAACGACCACGATATCCCTTCATACGATGTCATCATCGCCGATTACCAGATGCCGGGAATGGACGGGATCGAGTTTCTCAAGGAGGTACGGGGACGTTTCGGGGACATCCCCTTCATCCTCTTCACGGGGCGCGGCCGCGAGGAGGTCGTGATCGCGGCAATCAACAACGGTGCCGACTTCTATCTCCAGAAAGGGGGTGACCCAAAGGCGCAGTTCGCCGAACTTACGCACAAGGTCCGGCAGGCCTTCCGGAGGAAACAGGCTGAGAACTCGCTCCGCGAGAGCGAGGAGAAGTACCGGATGCTTGTAGAGCACAGCCGCGATGGCGTCTTCATCGTCCAGGAGGGAAGACTGGTCTTTTACAACAGGGCACTTGCCGGCCTCTCAGGGTATACTCCTGAAGAACTGGAGGGAAGGCTCCTCGCTGACCTGATCGCCCCTGAAGATCGCGAGATGGTTATCTCGAGGGCAAGGGAGCGGGCAGAGGGCAGGGAGGTCCCTGACCGGTACGAGTTCTCCCTCCTGCATAAAGATGGCGTCACCCGGAGCCGCATGCGGGTCAGCACATACCTAGGGACCTATCACGGCCAGCCTGCCTCGATTGGGACGTTCTATGACGTAACTGCCGAAAGGGGGCGAGAAGCGGCGCTCCGCGAGAGCGAGGAGAAGTACCGAATGATCCTCGAGAATATCCAGGACGTTTTTTATCGGACCGACCTGGACGGCACCCTTCTCATGTTCTCCCCTTCGGGTTACCGGCTTTTTGGATATGATCCTTCGGAGAGTGTCGTAGGGTTGAATCTTGCGGAGACCTTTTATGCCAACCCCGACGATCGCAAGAGACTCCTAGATGCAATAAAGGAGAAAGGATCTGTGCAGAACTATGAAGTGAGACTCCGCCACAGGAATGGGAATATCATTTGGGCCTCTGCCAGCAGTCATCTCTATTACGATCATGAAGGCAGGGTTGCAGGAATCGAGGGGATTTTCCGCGATATCACGGAGCGGAAACGCTCGGAGGACGCGTTGGTGCGATCCGAGAATATGTACAGGACAGTCTTTGAGAACACCGGAACGGCAACCATCCTGATCGGCCCCGATACGACTATACTCAAGGCAAACGCCGAATGGGAGAGGCTTACCGGCGTGCCGCTGTCGGCGCAGGAGAATATCCTGAGCTGGACGGAGTTCATCCACCCCGCTGACCGGGAACGGATGAGAGAGTACCACTATGCCAGGCGGAAGGACCCTGCCGCTGCCCCGAGCGTGTATGAATGCAGGCTGGTCGATGCGGAAGGGGGCATTCATTACGGCTTTGTCCATGTCGACGTGATCCCAGGGACCGGCAACAGCATCGCCTCACTCGTGGACGTGACCGCGCTTACGCAGGCCCAGCACGAACTCAGGGAAAGCGAGGCAAAGACCCGCGAGATCCTCGAACACCTCCCCGACCTCATCGTGGTGCACCGGGAGGGAATAATCCTTTATGTCAACCCCGCGATGAGTGAGTCCATGGGCTGGCTGCCCGCGGATGTGGAAGGCCAACCTGTCCTGAAGTTCATCGCCCCCGAGTACCACGAGGCAGTGAAAGATGCCATACGCATGCGCATTGAATCCGGCATTGATATTCCCTACACCATCGAGCTGATCGCACGGGATGGAACACGCAGGATCGTCAATGTCAGGGGAACGATCATAAGAGTTGGAGAATCGCCAGCCATCATGAATGTGCTGACCGACATTACCGCA
Organism: Methanoregulaceae archaeon PtaB.Bin056; assembly: GCA_002067095.1. Classification (GTDB taxonomy): domain Archaea; phylum Halobacteriota; class Methanomicrobia; order Methanomicrobiales; family Methanospirillaceae; genus Methanolinea_A. Next base: position 17,315 of record MVQD01000086.1, on the reverse strand, counting down.
GCCAAGTATGCAGAGATGGCACTCCAGGAGAGCGAGGAGAAGTTTTCGACAGTCTTTAAGAGCAGCCCTGTCGCGCTCATGATCGTTTCTATAAAAGACGGTACCTGTGTGGACGTGAATGATGCCTTTGTAAGGGAATCGGGGTATTCACGGGAGGATGTAATCGGCCAAAAAGCCAGTGAGATCGGTTTTTTTGCTGATCCATCCGAAGCTGATCATGTTTTCTCGCTCCTGAAGACCCAAGGCCAGGTAAAAAATATGGAGATCCGGTTCAGGATAAAAAGTGGTGAGATCCAGACATGCCTTTATTCTGCATCCGTTATCCACATGGGGAATGATATGTTCGTCCTTTCAGGTGTCGAGAATATCACGGCACGGAAAAGCATGGAGGTTGCGCTCCGGCACGCCAACCGCCAGCTGAACCTGCTCGGGGGCATCACCCGCCATGATATCCTGAACAAGGTCTCAGTCATCCTGGGATACCTCGAGATTGCAAAAGAGAGCGTGAAGGATCCGGAGCTGGGCGGATACCTGGAAAAGGTCGAGTCTGCAACCCACGCAATCCGCGAACAGATAGAATTCATGAGGCTGTTTCGGGATATCGGGACCCGGGCTCCGGAGTGGATCTCTCTTGATTCCGCACTCCCTCACCGTCATGTCCCTGCCACCATTTCCTTCCATGCAGAGGTCAAGGGGGTCGAGATCATGGCAGACCCGATGGTGGAACGGGTATTTTATAATCTTCTTGACAACTCGGTCCGCCACGGGGGGCATGTTTCTGCGATCAGGGTATCTGCACATCGTTCTGGCGACAATCTCGTCATCATGTGGGAGGACAACGGGATAGGGATCGCACCCGGGGAGAAAGAGCGGATCTTTGACCAGGCGGTGGGGAGGAATACCGGGCTTGGCCTCTTCCTCGCAAGGGAGATCCTCTCCCTGACCGGAATTACCATCATGGAGACCGGGGAGCCGGGGACCGGGGCACGTTTCGAGATCACGGTGCCACGGGATAATTTCAGAGTGGCTGCAGGTTAGGGCATGGGGAATGCAAGGGTCATAGAAGGAGTTTTCCATTCGCATGAATACCATCATCCTCATCGGCATGCCGGGAGCAGGGAAGAGCACGGTCGGCGTGATCCTCGCAAAGTCGCTTGGGCTGAAGTTCATAGATACGGACATCATGATACAGGAGCGGACCGGAAAGTTGCTCCAGGAGATCCTCGATTGGGAAGGCCCCCGCGGATTCGGGCAGATCGAGGAGGAGACGATCCTCTCCCTGCACCCATATCACGCGGTAATTGCAACAGGCGGGAGCGTGGTATGCAGCAGGTCGGCAATGGCGCACCTGAAATCCATGGGAGTGGTGGTGTACCTGAAGATCTCTTTTGAGGAGATGGAACGAAGGATCAGAAACATCACGACCCGGGGCATCGTCTTACTCCCCGGCCAGAGCTTGCGGGCGATGTACGACCAGCGGGCTCCACTCTACCAGGAATATGCCGATCTCACGGTTGAGTGCTCGGACGAGGACTTTGAGACCGTGGTCGGAAAGGTGATTGCCGGGCTGTGAAGAATCGGGGTTGCGATGGATATCCAGGCCTTCCTATGAGGTTGACATCTCATTCACGCCAATCCTCTTTGCGCAACAATGAAACGCCCTTCCTCGTGATCGGAGAAACAAACCCTACGCATGTCCCCTTCATGCACGCCAAAATCCATATCGGGTTCGTGAAGGGAGTGTTCCCCGGTACCAATTTCGCGCCGGCCGACAGATATTCAAGGTGAACCCTGGATTTATGTTAACCTGAATCAGAAGATGGAAGTCAAACGAAAGGCCCGGTTCTTCTCATTAAATTAAAATCGTGGCAGCTGTTCAGGGTCAACCGCGAGATCTTAGTACAATGATTACATAGGAACGATTAGTGACAGACAATCAGCAGAATAACAATACCAAGGAAATACATCCTGCATCTTGTGTTCAATCTCTTCGTATCATCATCGAAGAACGAAACTGAACGGGATACCCGGATGATGAAATTGCAACAGGAGATCTCGGGAGGGTTGGGGAGTAATGAAGGTGCTGACTGCTTCTGCAGGGTCAGGGGTGTTATCTCAATGGTGAAACGGAACGAGATGCCTTTGTTCACGTCTCTGCTGAAGGTGCTTAAAGGAGACCCTTTGTCCCTTCTGCCGCTCAAAGGTCTGGCTGAACAGTTATACAAATTATTTCTATTTCAGAAACAAATTATTTCTATTTCAGAAACAAATTATTTCTATTTCAGAAACAAAAGAATCATTCACAGAAGATATTAGAGGAGGAAAGAGCGTTTCCCATGCTTCCAGAACTCTTCAAATCAGAAGACCGTGTGCGAATGATGAGATATACCTCGGAGCGAAAAAGCGTGAGCGTCCGGTCTGTCGCGAACGGCACGGGTGTCTCAACACCAGTCGTCTCACGATACCTTAGTGTACTTGTACGGTATGGGTTGTGTGAACGGAAAGGGAGGACAATCTCCTGGGTATCATCCCCTGTAAGCACCGAGTTGAAACGATTCATGAACATCCTCCTGGTGGAACAGCACCTTCCCCCCCTTGAATGGGCATGGGGTATTGGTCTCTATGGGTCGTGGGCACGGGGAACCAATACCTACGAGAGCGATCTGGATCTCTGGATTCTCGTGGACAGGTATGACCAGGAACTCGAGTTAACCATCGCAGAATTACAGCACGCACTCTCCCAAAAAATCGGATACGACGTGCATACCTTCATCCTCACAAAAAAGAAGTTACGGGATCTGCCAACGAGGGATCCACCATTTTACAGGGAATTCATTAAAGATCATTGTGTGATCCGGGGTGAAGGCATTGAGAACGCTTGAGGACTGTTTTGCCGAAGGAAAATTACAGACTGTTTCCCCGTCAGAGGAAAAAGCATGGGAATCCCTGCGTGCTGCACGGGATAACCTCCATGAGGCAGTCGAAGCAGGAAAAGCAGGGCTGCTCCGTGCAGCAACAAACAGTACCTATGTCGCGATCTTTCATGGTGCACGGGCCATTCTCTTCCGTGATGGTATTCGTGAGAAGAGCCATTTTTGCATTGAACAGTACCTGCAGACCTATGTGACATCCGGAGCACTGGAATTAAGATGGGTCGTCCTGTATGGGAATATCAGGAGTAAACGGGATGTCAACCAGTATGGATTCGAACCGCCGGCAACAAAGGAGGAGGTTGAAGCATCCCTCCACCTTGCCACCCAATTTATCGACCGGATGGAACAGCTCCTGACAAAGAAATCTTCCTGAATCCCGGCCTTCTCGGTCCAACCGGTCTCCCTTCTATTGAAGTGCCATCGATATCTCCGGAACAGAGCATGAATGCCCTTCCAGCAACCCCCCCGGGAACGCTCATACTGGTTGCAGTCGACGTCGTCCTGCTCGGTTTCCTTCCGCTGCTCGTATCCTGGCGCCGGGACTGGCTGGAGGCGTGGGTGTATGCCGCACTGAACCTCATCGGTTTCGCGGTCGGGCGGCATCTCCCCGCGGTCCATACCCCGGACCTGTTCGCGGGGCGTGACCGGGTTCACTTCGCAGTAGGTGGGCAAGGCGTGGGATTGGATCCTGGCTCCCCTGGTGATGATGGAAAGCGTCATCATCTTGCTCGTCGCTGGGCTGGAGGCGATGATTGGCGGATTGCCAGCAACGAGCCTCCCGGCAGAGGCTTTTGCGATTCTGATCATGCTGGCAGGGTTTGGAATCGGAAACTATGCGATCCTCCCGGACCGGTTCTTGTCGGGAGTCGTCCGCATCCAGAAAGATCGCGGTCATTCGGTTGTAACCAACGGTCCTTACCGTCAGGTCTGGCATCCCGGGTATGCGGTGGCGCTCCTGGTATTCTTTTCGAACCCCGTCTTCCTTGGATCAATAGGGGCGCTCGTGCCGGCAGTGATCGTCGCGATTGCGATCGTGCTCCGGACTTCCCTCGAAAATGCGGTCTTTTGCCACGAACTGGAAGGTTAACGGCGGTGTATTCGGTCCTCACCGGCTTCAATGAACCGGGCGAGAACCTCGAGCAGACAGTCCGCCGCGAAGTCGGCGAGGAAGTCGGGATCAGGGTTCGAAATCTCCGGTACTTCGGGAGGGAGCCCTGGCAGTTCCCCGATTCGCTCATGATCGGTTTTGTCGCAGACTATCCAGGCGGAGTGATCCGGATCGATCCGAGCGAGATTGCAGAGGCCGGCTGGTTTTCCCGCGATATCATGCTCCCATTTCCTTCGAAGGAGAGCATCTCGCGGGCGCTCATCGCGGCATGGATCCGACGGGAGATCTGAAGAATGCCATGAACATCCCGGTCCCGCAGGCTGCCTGTTCCTCAGCGTGGGCCGATCCCGATCCCTCCATGGCCTCGATGCACTTCTTCTTGGGGATTCTCTCCCTCGAACAGTAGTATACGCATGCGATCGGGGCGGAGTGGGTTTAACCGAACAGTTCAAGAGCGAATTTTTCCGGTTCATCCCTCCTGCCCTCTCCTTCAAAGGGGAAATGTGCTCCCTACGGACAAGAGCGAAGTATCGTAATTTCTGTTCAGCCTTCCCCGAATCGTCACACAGGATAAAGGAAAAGAGATGTGATTTTTTTGTCTACGGGGCTATCCTGACGCCGTTCCAGAAGAGCGTGGAATTGTCAAGCTCGGTCTGGTTCTCTGCGTGGACCCACCGTCCGGTAAACGAGTTTCCATCCGCGGACAATGCAAAGATGATATTCCCGACATCATCATCGGTCTCAGCGTACATCCCTGTTAAGGTCTGTCCCTTCACGGTCCCATTCAGGTATCCGTCATAGGTGCCCTCATCGGGATAGGTGTAACTGTAGTTCCCGGAGACTTCATCACCAGCCATTGTCATCGTAACCACGGAGACTGTCAGGTTGCCGTCAGTATTAAGCCAGGTGGTGTTCCAGGTCCCCTCCCATGACGGGACCGCGGGTGTTGTCGGGACCGGCGTCGCGGTCGTGGGAACGGTGGTTGCCGCGGGCGCAGGGGAGGTAGTCGTACAGCCGGTCGCGATCAGCAGGAGGCAGAGAATGCCTGCCAGGAGTGGTATGTAGTATTTTTGCATAGGATCATCTCCATCTGTTTTAACCAATTGGTCTTAACCCTGCTGAAATGCTGGCCGGGATATGACGAACTCCGCGTCCCTGAATGGACATTCTTACCACACATGTATGGATTCTGGCCGGTGCGGGGTCGGGGGAGATCCCGGGCATTCCAGAACCCTTCCTGCCAAAATAAAAAACTATTCGCCTCTCGACACTCTACTTCTCCACGACAGGGTAGTAGATATCCCCCGCGGGGGGGAGGGGGATCGTCGCAAGGGTCGTGGCGAGATCGTCGAGAGGATTCGCCTTGATCTGTTTTGAGGACATCGTGTAGAGCACGTCGCCGATGTACAGGGAACGCTTCACCTCCGATGCCGAGCTGCCGTAATAGTAGTACCCGGAGTCGCCGCTGCCGTGCTGGACAGTGCCTCGGAGGGTAAATCCAGTCTCGGGAGAGAGGCCGAAGACGTAAGCCCCGTACCATACCTGCGGGCGGTAGGAATAATAGTCCCCTTTTACGACCGGATCCGCGGTAACGGCCCTGATCGGAATCACCAGGAGGTTCTTTGCCCGGTCGAAGAGGAACGCGTGGTGGTCCTCGAGTGCGGCCGAGTCAGAACCAGCATCCCCGATCTGTACCTTGTCGACCTGCGTGGGGTTGTTGACATCAGAGACATCGAAGAGGGCGAGCTTGACCCCGCTCGTGGAGACGCCTCCCCACTCGTTGGTCGATGTCTCCTTTCCGATCCCGATGATGTGCGTTGCGTCATACGGGTGGAGGTAATCGGAGTAACCGGGGATCTTGAGCTTCCCGAGGATCTTCGGATTCAAAGGAGTGGAGAGATCGATCACGAAGAAGGGGTCGATCCGCATGAAGGTCACCATGTAGAGCCGGTCCCCGATGAACCGGGTTGCATAGATCGTCTCCTGTTCGGCAATGTGGGTCAGCCCGCCGATCGTTGCCATGTCCTGGTCCAGGACATAGACATTGTTGTAGGAGTACTGCCCGTATCGCGGCGTGTAGATGCTTGACGTGGTCGCGACCCGCAGATTCCCCTTGTATTCGTCCATCGAGAACTGGTTATGGAGAGTGCCGGGGACTTCCCCTCTGGCCAGGTAGGTGACGGCGCCGTTACGGATGCCGATCTTATGGATCACCGTGGTGGTCTGGTCAGCCTCTTTCCGGCTGATTGCCTCCTGTTCAGCGTTCCTGAGACCCTCGATGATGGACTCGCGTTCCTGCCCGGTGAGCGTGTTGAAGTCAGCCGGGATAACGGATGAACGGGTTGCCAGATCGCTGGCGGGAACAGCCCTGACCGCGATATCCTCCTGCGCCCGGTAGATTACAGGGCGGTACTGCGGATAACTGACGTAGAGAGCATCTTCAGATACATAAAGGGTGTTCCCGCTTCCCAGCAGGTAGGTCTGGGCATCCCTCTCATTCCCGCTTGCGATATCGAGGGCCGTGATGGTGGTGAACGTGTACTGGGACTCAGGATGGTCGAAGTACCAGATATCCGGCTGGATGACCGTCCGGGATCCCTCCCTGAGCACAGGGACGATGATCGGGCCATCGCGGTAGTACGGGTAAATCTGCTCCTGGGTGACCAGGTAGACGAGCGATCCTATCATCCGTGCGTCGACATAATTGCCGTCGATCGAGAAGTCTTTCATAACCGCAGGCTTCGCACGGTTGCTGATATCATAGATAGTCGCATGCGTGACGGGTGGAGAGGGAATGTAGTACGCTGGTATCATCCGTGATTCGGAGTGTTCCTGGTAGGTATCAGCACCAGGCGTTCCTGTACTGAAGAGGACAAGGCGGTCCCCGCGGACAAAGATGTCCCGTGGCGTGTCGGCAATCTCTGTCGCAGATATCACAGAGGCACGAGCTGCAGGGTACGCATCGATAATCACCAGGTTCTGGCCGGAGATGGTGTAGATGTACCGGTTGTCGTTCTTGATGATATCAGGCTCATCGACCCCGGCGACCTGGACATTGGTCTGCGAGTACGGGACTCCGCCTGCCCCGGGACCGCCACCCCAGACGGACGGTGCAGGGATCCCCGAAGCCTGTTCCGATTGCGCCATTGCCTTCGAATCGGCACTGATCCCCACGGTGGTGGGAACCATGGTGCGGTATATGGCGTCATGTTCGACGTTTGCCACCGACTCTTCGAGATACTGCTCGATCTCGGCAGTCGAATTGAACTTCTTGATCCCGGGCGGGAGCGTGGGTGTCGTTGCAGTCATGCATCCCGCGGCAAGCACGGCGACGAGTATGATGCATGAGCAGAGCATGAGGATATTGCGACCGGCTGACATGGTCTTTCACATCGCCATAGGGGAGATAAGGACATCAATCTGGCGTTAACTGCGAAAAATTTCGATACCTTCGGCAAGACACGGGGGATGGATATCACTTCGAATCCCCCGATGTAAGAGACGGCAGGTTATTCCTGGGGGTGCACGATCGCCTTCAGGCTCCCTTCTTTATGCCGGGCGGTGATCTGAAAGCCTTCGACTGTGTCCCGCAGGGGAAACACATGGGTGATCATATCGGTTATCTCGATTCTCCCATATTTGATCCATGCGAGCGCAGTGGAAAGATCATTGAGATCGGCAGCATAGGAATGGGTGATTGTGACCTCCTTCTGCCACAGGCTCCAGAGATTGATCCCTGACTGGATATCAGGATTTGTGGGGGCGAAAAACAGGACCGTGCCCCCGCGTCCGACCGCATCAAGCGACTGCTTCACGCATACAGGGACCGGGGCGGTCATAATCACGGTATCTGCGCCAGACCCCCCGTTTAGTTCTTTAAACCTTTCCGGGACATCTTCCGCGGCTGAAATAGTCGCATCCGCGCCGAATTTCCGGGCGATCTTCAGCCGGTCGGGACTCGGGTTGGAGACGGCAATAAATCCCGCACCGTTCAGGCGGGCTGCCTTTAAATGGAGGAGTCCCGTGATCCCGGCCCCGATGATAAGGACTGACCTCCCATCCGATGTGGGCGCGAATCGTTGCCCACGGACCACGCATCCAAGAGGTTCGACAAAGGTCCCTGCATCAAACGAGACCTGATCGGGAAGGCGCAGCATCCCCCGGTCGACGTTGATCGGGGGGAGGACCACATACTCGGCGAATGCCCCGTATGCGTTCTTGAACTTCGTCTTCTGCAGCGTTTCGCATGCGGTCGCGTGCCCGCGGAGACATGCATTGCACGTGTTGCAGGGGACATGGTGGGTCACCACGACCCGGTCCCCCACTTTCCACTTCGGATCGACTCCGGAGCCGATCTCGGCAATGACCCCCGTGCACTCGTGCCCGAACGCCCCGATACCCCCCGGCCGTCCCGCACGCCTGATCCGGTACCATTCCATGACATCCGACCCGCACACCCCGCACGCCATGATTTTGACCTTGACTTCGCCCGGGCCGGCGGCGATATCCTCGACCTCTTCGGTGCGGATGTCACTGTTTGAATAATAGATTGCGGCTTTCATGAAATTTCCCCGGAAAGATGATATTTCGCAGTACGCATACTCCCCCACAAGGACAGGTTACCGATCCACCAATTCCTTTCGCAGGTTCCGGGCAAACTCCCAAGCTCGGTGAATGTCTTCTGCATTCGGCCTGCCTCTGTTCATTCCGCCGAGATATTTCAAAAAACTATTCGTGTTGTACCCCTTGCAACTGAATTCACCAGTAACACGGTACCCCTTCGCCTGCAGTTTTTCCCGAAGGAGGGAATGATCCTTTGAGGTCTTTCTCTCTCCAGTAATCCCAGCAGTTGAGAACAAGAATGCAGTCCCAGAACTGGCACTGGGGAGCCTGTCGGCAAGTGAGAGCAGGGATTCATGGTGCATTCCGTGGTAGATCCCTGAACCAAACCCAATGAGCCCGTACCCGGAAATCTCTTCGGGAGTCACCTCGTCCGGTTTTTTTACCGGGGCGTCAAGGACATTCGCGATTACCCGTGCTATTCTCTCTGTGTTATGGTGATGATAAGAATACACAATGACGAGGCTCTCCATTTTAGGCACACCGGGGTCGTCTTGTTCCAGTGAACCGGAAACACCGGCTATTTGAAGGATATTCCATTCTTATTCGAGTTTTTTTGCAACGGGCATGCAGGCCTTGTAGATATCAAGCGCTTCCTTCACGGTATGGTTTCCGTGGACAATCGAGCCGATTGCCTTGATCATGCCAACAGGATTGTCGTCCTGGAAGATGTTCCGGCCGAAGTCAACTCCCACGGCACCTGCCTGGACAGAGTCGTAGGCCATCTGGAGCGCGTCAGGCGGACTCGAATACTTCCCGCCCGCCACGACAACCGCGGTGGGAGCGACCCAGTCGACCAATTTTGAGAATTCCTCGCAGTAATAGGTCTTGATGATCCGAGCCCCGGCATCCTGGCAGATGCGGGATGCGAGCGCCAGGTAGCGGAGGTCCCTTGCCATGTTCTTGCCTACCGCGGTCACGGCAAGTACCGGGATCCCGTACTCCTCGGCGCAGTTGATTGTGTCGGTCAGGTTCAGGATCGTCTGCTGCTGGTTGGCAGAGCCGATAAACACGCTGACCGCGACGCCGGCCGCATCCATCCGGATGGCGTCCTCAATAGAGACCGTGATCTGCTCGTCGCTCAGCTCGTCGAAGAGGACGCTGTTTCCGCCCGACACCCGCAGCATGATGGGTTTTGACCCGAGGTCTTCGGGCGCAATATTGGCCCGCACCGCCCCGCGTGTGGTCATCAGGCAGTCACAGAAGGGGAGGAGGGTCTTTATCGTGTTGCTCATGTTCCGGAGACCCGTTGTCGGCCCCTGGAAATAGGGATGGTCGACCGCGAGCATCACGACCCGGTTGTCCTTTGGATTGATGATCCGGTTCATCCGGCTCTGGATCCCGACATCAAGATATGCAGTTGCCATTGCGAGACACTTCACGAGAAGTAAGGATGTGCAACGGTAAAAAAACTCTTGTGATTTCCGAGCAAAATACGGTGATAGGCTGGAAGGACACGCCGCAGATCTTTCCTGGAAAACCGGGATCACTCTCTCTTGTGCCTTACGATTAGGTAGCCCTTCTGGATCAGCCAGTGGTGGAATTCGTGCGTCGTGTGCAGGCAGTTGGATGCACAGATTGCCCGGATATCTTCATATTTCGGGGATTTCTCCACTTCTTTGTCCAGGAGCAGCTGGATGGGGCATTTCACATCCTTACAATATTCCCGGCGCTGGTAATCGGTATATCCATCTATCGATGACATACTAGATTCTTGAGAAAGCAGGTGAAAAAGGATTGCGGAATGATTGTAGATCATCCTCGTTAGGCCTTTTTTTTGGTACTCTCGAAAAGACCTACTTTTTTTAAAAAAGAATACTGGATAAATGTCGTAACTCTTTTCAGACATGCACACTCTGTTGCGAGGATTACTTACCAGAACGCTGGCCGTAATCCAATTCGGAAAAGGGCCAGGGAGAGGATATCACATTTTCGCACAATTTTTTCAGGGAGGATGAGTATAAAACCTGCAGGTTTCTCTCCAGGACGCATGCATTACGCATTCATAAAAACGGGGCAGTCATTATCGTCGGGAAAAAAATATCATCCCGCGGTTCCTTCCGGTTGTGGCGCGAGGCAGTCACATTTTATGAATATATCATGTACATAAGGGATAAGATATCCAGGCTTGGTCGAAATTTGGGGACTTGCTTGAGGGAAGATGCCCTTCCAGTTAGATTTTATCACAGAAGATTAATAATCATGTAAGAATAGTATCCTGCATGTCGAAGATCCGGACATTCTTCTTGATTGGATTGATCGTCCTTCTCATCGGTATAGTTATCGGGTTCATTGGCATGATTGTGCCAGGTTCCAGTTTGTTGGCCTCCTCCCAATTCTTTCTCATAGTCAGCATGATCATCATGCTATGGGGATATGTGATCACCCTGGATAATATCGACAGGAATGTCACCCGCAATGTAGAATTAATGGAGTCTCTTCTCGATACCCTTGGTAAGGGACAGAAATAGCGTTTCGAGCGAGCGGGTCTTTGCGAGTGCTGTACTCCCGCCACAACCGGTCGTGCATTATGTTGCGGATGCCCCGCATCGCAGATGCCTGCAAAGAGAAGAGGAAAGATAAAGGAACGAACCCCCCATACTCCTTTTCTTGATGGACTATCCGCCTCCACATTCCTTTTCCCGCTCACCGGTCGAGGAGGTCGTCTGCCGCTGCACCCTCGGACATGATGCCGGATCACTCTCCCTTTCAATCCCGGGACCCTATCCGGGCTGGCCGCACATCAGGAAAATGGTCAGGGAGATGATTGCCGGTGCAGAAGATATCTCCCGGATTGACGGGTGCATGCTCCAATATACCGACCTCTTCCCTCTCCTGTCCGGGGTTACCCTGCCCGGAATTGAAGATATCGAAGACCTCATCTCCCGGCACTATGATTACAAGACCAGCGGACACAAGATCGTGCTCATCCCCACAAATATCCCCGGCACTGCCGGGTCAGTCATTTCACTTCTCAACAGGCCCGGCAGGCCTGGGTGGACCCTGATTTTTTCCATGTATACCGCAGAACCTGCCAGGTTTACTTCATGCGATGACCTATTGGACTGGTTTGACAATGCACGGGCTGGGATCCACACTCTCTTTGATATCATCGTTCCTGAAGAGTTTGTGCAGGCCCTCAGGTGATACTGCGTGATACAGGAATCCTGAAAGTATTTCGGGAAGGGTCTTCTGGGAATATGAGGGGGAATTTATCCATCCGCAGTTGAGGGGAGAGAGAAGTACAATTTATCCTCTCATGTGCCAGTCTCTTCACCCTCACCCCTCCCGTGCCCGGGGGTTTTTCAAGAGATACTCCATTGGCCCACCCACGATTGCGAAGGAACACCTTTGGCTTCCCAGTACCTTATCACTCCCGGGCACCCTCTCTCCAGTATGGCAATCGTGGTCGGTTCCGGGGCTGGCGGCGCGACGGTGGCAAAGGAGCTCGCCGAGGCAGGCCACCAGGTCCTGCTCATCGAGAAGGGTCCAAGGATCGCGGAGGAGGATGCCTACCGGCACTATGCGAACGTGGATGCCGGGGTGAAGCTGATGCGTACCTGCTGCCTTGGCGGGACCACTATGGTCTCGGCAGGGAATGCCATGCGGTGCCTGGAGGAGGATCTGCGTGGACTCGGGATCGATCTCACCAGGGAATTTTCCGAAGCGGAGCAGGAGCTCGGCGTCCAGGAACTCCCCGATGAACTCATCGGGGAAGGGACACGCAGGTTGATGGACGCCGCCTCCCGGCTCGGGCTCCCGGTCAGGAAGATGCCCAAGTTCATTGATCCAGGGAAGTGCTGCATGGACGGGCGCTGCAGTTTTGGCTGCCCTGTTCAGGCACGGTGGAACGCGGTCCGGTTCGTTGAAGCAGCACGGGAACACGGTGCGCAGGTGCTGACCGGAAGGGCTGTATCGGCGATACTTGCCCGGGGAGGTCGGGTGACCGGCGTCCGGTGCGGGTCAAAGGAATATCATGATGACCTCGTGGTGATCGCAGCCGGAGCCCTGGAGACCCCACGTCTCCTTGGAAGCATCGGGATCCAGTCCGCACCGCTCTTCTGCGACACCTTCGCAAGCATCGGCGGCGTCTGTCCTGGCATCAGGTTCCACCAGGATGTCCCGATGGGCGCATACGTGGCACAGAGCAGCAGTCTCATCCTGACGCATTATTCGCGGCAGCTCGTGGCCGCTCTGAGAGGCGCCGGGCATACCGTGGCAGAAGGGGACGTGCTCGGCATGATGGTCAAGATCGCGGACGAGGACACCGGTCGGGTGGGCGATACTATCGAGAAGGGGGTGACCGGGACCGATGCGCTGCGGCTCGCGGAAGGTTCCTCGGTCGCCGGTGCGATCCTCGCAGAGGCAGGCGTAGACCCCTCAACATTCGTCACGCTCCCCCTCCGGGGCTCCCATCCTGGCGGCACGGCGAGAATCGGCGTGTCGGTGGATAACAGGCTCGTGACCCCTTTTTCCGGCCTCTATGCCTGCGATGCCTCGGTCCTCCCTGCGACGCCGGGCGCCCCTCCTATCCTCACGATCATTGCCCTCGCCAAGTATGCGGTGAAGCGGATGTAACCCGTTGTAAGAACCCCTCTGGATGTCTACTAATCGATAATTCCCGTTATCAAAAAGAATAAATAATACAAATAGTTTAATAAGCATGGAAAGCTACTTCCTTCCATCCAGATTGAAACTGGAGACACCTCTCCTGTTCTTGAACCGCAGGGAGACGATCAGGTGAACCGCGAGCCTGGGAGAGGTGGGATGAGAGGTGAGGAGAAATGGCAACGAAAAATATTGAGAGGAAGATGCACTGGCTCAGGATCGAGGCCGGCCCCCCGTATGATGCCAGTGATTTCTTTAATAAAATGGATGAGCGGAAATGCGAGGACAGGTGGATACCCATCGGGGACTGGTATTATTACCTGGACCTGCACGGGACAAGCATTGATCTCTGCAGGACGAAGAGCAAGGTGGGATCTCCGACTCTCACGGAGACGATGAGTCCTGCCCATCTGGCGATATCAGATGATGATCTGGAATGCGCAATCCAGTACCAATCATCTGGAACATTTGAACAAGGGCAATACCGGATCTCTCCACTTATCGAACGGAAGTTGAGGATCCTTTTTGAATAATTTTTTCGTCTTGTTCGATAGACCGATCCCTGCTTCATCCGGGCATATCCTCCAAAAAAAGGTGAGGGCACAGTCATATGGCAGGACGTTTTTTTTTCGATCTTTTATTCCGTTGCCTGGTCGCTTGGGAACAGATTGCGCGGCTGGCAGGAACGACGATAACTAACGAAAAGACCCTGGAATCAATAGTATCCATTCATGCTCGTCACCCGGGACTCTTCAATCGATTGTCTTGGCGAATTGTATCCGGCACCGTGGATCTGCGCTCCTGTAGTCGATTACCCTGGAACAATTGCATAAAACTATTTACTCTCCTGCGCATTGCTCTCCATCAATACCGGACCAATCCGGAGGAGATGACTCCATGAATCCACACCGTACACTTATCATCCTCTTCCTTGTCCTCGCGCTCTGTGCCTTCTGCCTACCCGCTGCAGCTATCCTGCCTTCCTATTGCTTCAGGGGGACCGTGACCGACCTGTCCCGCTCGGACAATACTGTCACCATCCTCGTGACACACAGGTGGGGCTGCGAGTATGTTGATGGCGCCGCGATATGCAACTGGAGATCGATCAGCCCGCAGATACTCACCGGCACCGCTCCTGCCCCTGAGGTCTTTGACCATGTCAGGATAGGTTCGTCTGTTGAAGCGGGGAGTGTCGGCTCGCAGGGTGAACGATGGGCAGGCATCGGGGTCCTGACCCCCTTGTACTCGTCAGAGCCCCACCACGCGACCCGGCTCTTCGGGGACCTGGGGATTCTTCGTGCACCTCTGGCATCCAGGTACAGCCTGGAAGTCAACACAGAGCCAGACTGCGGTAACTGCTCCGGCATGGTCTGCCAGGCAGATGCAGCAGACGTCACCATCTCCCGCGACGGAGTTGAGATGCTGGCCGAGACACTCCTTCCCGGCGGGGAAGTAACCTATACTGACCCTGCAGACGGCTCAGGTGTCACCCTCACGTTTGTCTCCGGGGAGGCATCAGCAAGCCTCTGTCATGACACTCCCCCGGGGATGTCCGGGATTCAACCGATCTCGGTCTTCGTCGTCCACGTCAACCAGGGAGGACCGGGGCCCACCCCGACGAGGACACCCGCCTCCACCGGGTTTCTGAGCGTATCGTCTATCCCATCAGGGGCAACCATCCTCCTTGACGGGGAGGCGAAAGGCTCAACACCGAGGACGATCTCCGGCATCGAGCCGGGGGTGCATGCCCTCGTACTGGAAAAGACGGGGTATGCGCCCTACGAAAGAGACGTGACCATTTCAGCCGGAAGACCTACGACGGTGACTGCGACCCTCACGGCGACTTATGGGAGCCTGCGGATCCAGACTACGCCGTCGGGAGCAGATGTCCTCTTCAACAATTCCGCGATCGGGCCGACCCCGCTTACCGTAAATGATCTTGAGCCGGGGACGTATGCAGTCTCACTCTCGAAGGCAGGATACGAGACCGCCAACCGGACGGTGACCGTGACACCTGGAAAGGAGCAGCTTCTCTTTGTGGCCCTGTCCAAAAAGACGGACGGATCCGATAAGATCAATGCGTTCATCTCCGCCCTTGAACAAGAAGGCTTCACCGTCCAGCAGGGTAAGTTTGAGGCCTTCGATGTCCTCGCCATGTACGATGCCGGAATCATCCCGAGTTGCTACGGGAATAACCCGAGCACCCCTTACCTCGTCTACAAGCTCCCGGGTTACCCGGGTCTTGCCCAGGGGGGAAGGGTTTCAGACGCACCCATCAGGCCTGATAACAAAGGCCTCTGGCTGGATTACTTCATGGAGCCTGATGAGGCAATTGTCTTTGTGGGATCCACCCCTCCCGAGGTGAAATACTTCAGTTACCGGAGTTATGTCGGGACGCGCTGGTTCACCGAACTGAATGATTTTGAGCGTATATTTGCAAGCCTCGGCGACACCATCAACAATTATCGCATCAACGTCGGCACGACACCAGGCCAGTTCAACCCAGGTCCTTTCGAGAAACCCGTGATGGTCATCACCACCGGTGACCGGGGCACAAACGATCTGGTGAGAAAGGCAGCCTTGAAGGCAGGGTACCCTGCAGGCATGATGAATACCGACATCATCCCGTCCGGGCTCATCCGGATGGGCCTGTCGAATACTTCGGACACCGTCACTTTCATACACAGACTGGCGTTCTTTGCCAACGAGACAAGGGGGAATGAGTATTTGAACGGTACACCGGGCTATGTCTTCAGACTTACACCGAACACCCCGCACACTCAGCAGCCCTATACTGTGCCGCGGCTCATCGTCCGGGGAACTGGCGATACCCACGAGCTTGACCTCCTGAAGACACAGGAGGCGCTCCGTGATGCAATCCTTGCCAGGTACGGGAGCGGGATGGTCGCAACCGCGAACAAGTCGTATATCTGGATACTCGAGGGATATGATTCACTCCAGCGGGAAGCAGACGCACTGGGGGATAACCGGGACGCGTTCTACCTGCGGAACGGTGATTACCTCCTCTCCGACGATGATTTCGTCATCGTGTACGGTGTCAACCACCAGGCAACCGGAAAAGTGGTCTACACGAACATTGCGGTCTACGGGACCGAAGCATTGAATGGCGTAGTTGCAGTCACTGATACTGATATTGCCGGTTCTGCTGACTCGTATCTCCCAGGGAACCCCGATGCCGGCCTCTTCTATGTCTGGAAGTTTGCACGCCACTGCAACGGCGAGGCGGGATGCACAGAGATCCCGTACTGCTGCGGCGGCCTCGGGATCCCGGAGGATGTCCCAATCCGCATCGGGTATCGGACTTATGTTGAGCCTGGGACGGGTATAGGCCCGGTCAGCACCGAGATCCTCTACGACCAGGCGATCCATTTCTCTCCGGCGTGAGAGATCCATCCAGGCCATTTTTTTCGTAAATAAGGATTGTGAATTGATCAGCCAGCGAGAGTCCAATCCAGTCCTTCTCTCGCGAACAAGCAGACACGGGTGCTCCTGACCGAAGAATTGGACAGGTCTGCCGGAGATGCCCCGGATCATCATCATGTTGTAGCCCCCTTAACAACTCACCATTCAGCGAGCCTCTGTAAATCGATTTTTTTGTCAAAGCCCAAAGAAATCACGAGTCCGAGTAAAAGTACATTCAAACAAATTGTCTTTTTCACAGATTTCGTTGTATACTTGTGAATTTTCCTCAAACCGAATGCATTTTTCGCTGTTTTGAATACATCCTCAATGAGAGATCTCTTCTCCAGGAAGGGTATCTCATCACGAAGATGCATGAACAATCGTCTGGCCAATGATGCAAATCGTTTCATAAGAATCTTGGTATCAGATCTGCCGAAGATCCATAATGGATAGATACATTTCCTCATCAATTTCGAAATTGAGAACTTCTTTTTGGAAAATATCAATGGAACGATGTTGAATTCAAAGATGCCCTGAATATAGTTGTTGTACGAGTAATATCCCTTATCAAAGACGACAATATCGCCAATGCGTATGATTCTGCGTCTTTTTAACTCTGTCAT
>MVQD01000085.1 GCA_002067095.1 Methanoregulaceae archaeon PtaB.Bin056 | reverse complement strand
AAATGAGCCTGTCAGAGTTCAGCCCATTTATACGAGTATAAAATATTGGAAAGGGATCCATATTAATCGTTTCGATTGACCGTATTCTGGGCGATTTCGCCGGAAACAGGGATATTATCGACAGAATCATATCGGTGACGTAATAAAACCACTTCCGGAAGCATGAAGACCCTGTCAATGACCAAGGATGCGAGCGGCAACCGCGCCACGGTTGAATGTGCCACAGGAGAGGTTTCTGTCTACAAATCCTGTGCGTTCTGCGAGCACTGCAAGGGGATCAAGGTCGGTCCACGCCTTTATCCTGCCCCCCAGGAGCAGGTGCAAAAGGAGATGAAGAGGGGTTCGGTATCCGATGATGCGCTGATGGTCGCTGCCCTCCAGTTCAACCAGCTGGTCCGGGACGGTTCCGCGATCGAGTGCGCCGATGACAAGAACCTGGGATTCCGCCCTCGCTATCGGCTTTGATCCAATTCTGTCTCTCCGAAGACCGATGAGGCGGGGACCTGGCTCCTGATCTCTTCCCGGAACTTCTCGAACTGGATCTCGTCGAGCTGCTCGGAGAGAAGCCTCCCGCTCCATGCCCGGCGGTATACCCACTGCACCACCTTCTCGACGACGTCGGCGGCCGCACCGGGTGAATTTACCGTGATAAGTTCCCTTCCCACCTGTGGGTGTCTCCCTCTCCTTCCGCCCACAGATATGAGGTAGTGTTCCCCGGATGACTTGAGGAGGTGGAAGGGACAGGAACGGATGCACGTCCCGCACTGCACGCACTTCGAAGGATCAAGGACCGATATCCCTTTCTTGATTGAGATTGCCTCTTCTTTGCAGTATTCCACGCATGTCCCGCACCCGGTACAGACACCCGGTGTCCGTATGGGCATGATCCGGCCGGTGATCCCGATCTCGTTGAGCATGGGGCTGGTGCAGGCGTTCGGGCAAGCAGAGATGGCGATACGGACTTTGACCGGCATCTCCCTTCCGAAGAGGCGGCTGTCGATCTCTTTTGCAAGGGAGATCGAGTCGATATTTGCGAATATGCACCGTTCGATGCCCGGGCAGGCGGTGATATTCACCACCTCGTCCCGTTCGGAGCCTATCGGCGTCCCGTTCTCTGCAAGGGAGCGCGAGATCTCATCCAG
The DNA here is from genome assembly GCA_002067095.1 of Methanoregulaceae archaeon PtaB.Bin056. Lineage (GTDB taxonomy): Archaea > Halobacteriota > Methanomicrobia > Methanomicrobiales > Methanospirillaceae > Methanolinea_A. The sequence continues at coordinate 4,816 of MVQD01000085.1, read as the reverse complement.
CAGGCCGGGATCAACCCGGGGTATCTCGATGGTCTGCCGTGTGGTGAGGTGGACGTAAGGAGCCTTGCAGGAATCCGCGATATCTGCAATCCCCCTGAGCATTGCGCTCGTGGCAACCCCCGCAGGCATCCTGGTGCGGATGGTGCAGTAATGAGGGTCTCTCTCGGTGATCACCCCTCCCTTCATGTGAATGATATTCTCCCTTCGCATGCAGTACACTGCGTCCGGCATGGGAAAAAGGTGCGCGTCCTGGCTAGAGCACGCAGAGCAGGGCAAGGATCGCTGCCCTCGTGATCTCGTTTCCGGCGCCAGTCACGTCCCCGTTCACTCCCCCAAAGAGCCTGTTTGAGACGGCGAGGAGGACGAGGGGGCAGGTGATCATCATGGCAGCCGAGGCTGCAAGGGAGATCGGGGCAACGGGAAGGAGCACGAGCGGAGTGCACAGCATGGCGGCGAGGACCGGGAAATATGGCTTTGAATGGGACTGGATTGATGAGTGGAGCCCCTCCCTGAAGGGTTTTCCGAATGTCGAGAGGAAAGCCATTGAGAATTTTCCCCCGACCTCGGCGATCAGAATGGCGCAGGGGAGGCATGGTGCCGACGCAAGCGACGAGAACGAGATCACCGAGATGACAATTGCCATCGCCACCCCGCCTGTCCCGATCTGCCTGTCGGAGAGCGCCCTCACTCTCCGCTCCCTGCCACCGTGGGCCATCAGCCCGTCGCCAAAATCCATAAGGCCGTCGAGGTGGTTGCACCCGCTCAAAAGGTAGAGGAGCCCAAGGGCAACGGCGCCGGCAACGAGCGGCTGGCCAATGAAGAAGACTGCAGCCGCGGAAATTCCCCCCACCACGTAACCTGCGATGGGATAGATCCATGATCGCCTCGCGAACGCAGAGAAGTCCCGGGTTTTTCCGAGCGGGAGGACCGTGGTGAACTGGAGCAGGGAGATGACTGCGGTCAGTGGCATTCGCTGTAGAACCTGGAGGTGCATCCGGCAATGAGGCCGGCCACGGCATCGTCGAGGAACGGGCCGAGCGAGCCAAGAACGCCGGGCTTTTTCTGGTCGTAGCGGGTGAACTCGAAGCGTGCGTAGGTGCCGCCGATACACTCGGCGATCGCCATCCCGATGATCTCGTCGGAGAGGAGGAAGACAGGGTCGTCCTTGATCTCCGAGTCGACGCGTTTCCAGTAGAGCTCGTCCTCAAGCAGGACGGCACCGAGCAGGAGGGACGCAACGTTTGGGTCCTCCATGTACTTCTCGATCATCTTCCTGATCAATCTCCTGGCCTCACCTGGCGGGACACCGTGGGGGACGTAGAGTTCCATTGCCGCACCGACAATCTCATCCATCCCGGCCCCTTTCTGCCGCAACCGTTCACCGATCTCGAACATGGCTGGTATACTTCCTTTTACTCAGGTCTTTTTTCCGGGATTATCAGGGTTGCCACTCATTCCGCGGGGCGCTAGGTTGATGGATCCACAGTACCGATGGTTAGGAGAAGTGTGTGCATGGCGTTCCTCTCGAAAGATCCAGGCATCGCTGCAGTACGCCCCCTCTTCTGCAGCATCCTTGCAAATACGATGCTTTCCGTTGTCCCGGGCATCTCGGGGGCAGGCCCCACCCCACAGAAGACACTGCTCACCCCGGTCCTCGATGCGGAACTGATTGCAAGGGGTTCGATCACCAGCATGCCGGCGAGGCCCGACACTCCAACCGGGTGTCCCACGCCTGCGTCAATCACCCGCTCCGTCATGGACCTCTGCGGGACTACTGCCCTGTTCATCAATGCCGGGCTCTCAGTGCGCCCCACGGTCCCGTGCATGGATGTCTATGGTGAGCCCGGGAACGACCCGCGGTTCATGGATGCGGTGCCACGCGCACGGGAACTCTATCAGTCCGGGCAGTCGCTTGGCGAATTTTTGTCCCGGATATGCGACCTGCTGGTGGTGGGCGAGTGTGTCCCCGGGGGGACCACCACGGCGCTCTGCGTCCTGCGTGCGCTCGGATACCCCGCCAGGGTCAGCTCCAGTTTCGTCGAGAACCCTGTAAGGATGAAGGAAGAGGTATGGGACGCCGTTGCCCGCCGGATCGAGGCAGAGAGAAAGCGATCACCCCTGGACCTCATCAGGTGCTGCGGTGACCCGATGATCGCCCTGTGCGCAGGATTGGGAAGCACCTGCACCAGTCAGGTGGTGCTGGCAGGGGGCACCCAGATGCTTGCCGTCGCGGCGGTGATGAAGGCCATGGGCGTCCGCCTGCCCCTGGTCGCAACGACGGTCTACGTCAGGGATGACCCTTCTGCGAATTTTTGCGAGATCGCGGAGAGGATCGGGGCCGAAGTGGTATACGTGGATCCGGGATTCGGGGATCTCGGGCACTCGGGCCTTGCGCGGTACTGCATAGGGGAAGTAAAGGAAGGAATGGGCGCAGGCGGGGCGATGTTCATGGCACACCTCCTCGGTCACTCCCCAACAGAAATCAGGAAGAAGATCTTTGAGACCGTCGCATCGTACCGGTGAACAGGACCCCTGATCTCTCGGGACTGGGTCCTGGAAACTTCCAGGGGCCGGCCGTGCCCAGGCAGGCTCTTTTTTCGGGCCCCTCGGGAAAAGGCCATCTCTCAAGAGGAAGGTACCACTGGAGAACGCGGGGCAGGGGCACATGGCCTTGCGGCGCATCGGCACCATGAGAAGGCCGGAGGCATTTTGAACTTTAAGCGGCCATTCTTGTGGGAGATCATGCTCCCCATATACGTGGTGAACAACTTCGGGCAGTTCAATCACCTCATCCTTCGAATGTTCCGGGACCTTGATATCGACGCAAAGCTGGTCCCGAACACCACCCCCCCGGAGGAGATGGCAGGGGCATGCCGGGGCATCGTGCTGGGCGGCGGGCCGGATATCGGGAGAAGCGGGTGTGCTGGCCAATACCTTCACCTGGACCTCCCTGTCCTCGGGATTTGTCTGGGCCTCCATATCATCGCCACGGAATTCGGGGGCAGGGTGCAGCCGGGGAGGTCGGGCGGGTACGGCCCCGTGCAGGTGGAAGTGGTCGATGAGGGCGAAATACTCGCGGGATACCCGTCGACGCTCCAGGTCTGGGCATCACATGCAGACGAGGTGGCCGCGTTGCCTCCCGGGTTTCGCCTGCTCGCAAGGTCTGCCATCTGCGCCCACGAGGCGATCGCAAGGCCTGACCTCCGTATCTACGGTCTCCAGTGGCACCCCGAGGTGAGCCATACCCGCGACGGCCGCAGGGTCTACCAGAATTTTGACGCGATCTGCAGGGAACATTGACCATGCGAGAACACCTGGCAACCAAGGACGAGGAGAGCCTGGCTGCGCGCCTCCAGGAGATCGGGTTCTCCTGCACGAGGTGCGGGGAGTGCTGCCGCCAGGGAGCCGGGGACGACAACCTGGTCATGGTCTCGCCTGCGGAGATCCGCCGGATATCCTCCCTCTGTCAGGTCCGGCCCGAAGAGTATGTCGAGCCCTATCCCGAGCGCGTGAAGTTCTCAGACGGCACAGAGATCACCTTCGGGTGGGCGATCCGGCGGGTGGCTGGAGATTGCACGTTCTATCGCGATGGATCCTGCCAGGTCTACGCCGAGAGACCATGGATATGCCGCACCTATCCCTTCATGCTTGACGGCGAGGATCTGCTCACGTTTCCCTGCCCGGGGCTTGGGAGTCCCATCGGCAAGGAGGAGGCCCGCGCCCTGGCCCGCGACCTGCGGTCCCGCCAGGCTGCAGAGGAGGAAGAAGGGGAGAAGATCCGGCAGGCAATTTCAGCCCTTCGTCCGGTGGATGAGGGATGTCTCGTCGTTGATGGGGAAGGTGTGACGCGGGTATGAGAGGCGAACTTCGTATCGTGGGCACCGCGCATGTCTCGGCAAAGAGTGTGGAGGAGGTCAGGACTGCCATCAGGGAGTTCTCTCCGGACGTGGTGGCGGTGGAACTGGACCCTGCCCGTTTTGCCGTGATCAGGAAGCAGGCGAAGGACCCTTCGGTGCAGGATATCCTGGAGGCAAAAAACTTCACCCAGGTCCTTGTGCAGTGGATCCTTGCCTACCTCCAGCGCCGTATCGGGCTCGACCTGGGCGTGGAGCCCGGCGCCGAGATGAAGGCCGCCATCGAGGAGGCGGAGTCCCGGGGGATCGCAATCGGCCTGGTTGACCGCGATATCAACATAACCCTCCGAAGGTTCTGGAAGTCGCTCTCGTTCTTCGAGAAGCTGAAGATGCTCTACGCACTCGCAGTCTCCGTCGTCAGCATCGACGGCGAGGAGATCGACGTGGAGAGCCTCAAGGAGCAGGACATGCTCTCAATGGCCATGGATGAGTTCAGGAAGTTCTCGCCGAATGGTGCGAGGGCGCTCATTGACGAGAGGGATGCGTACCTTGCCCACAATATCGCGGGCCTCCTGGCAGGGCATTCCCGCGTCCTCGCGGTCCTCGGCGCGGGGCACGTCCATGGGGTGATGAAATACCTGGATGCGCCCGAGACCCTCCCCCCTGTGCAGGAGTTGACGGCCGACGTGAAGTCAAGGCCATGGGGCCTGATCTTCGGGGTCGCGGTGACCGCGCTCTTCCTCCTCCTCCTCGTTGCGCTCGCGTTCTCGGGTGTCGGCCTCGAGGTGCTGGGAATGGCACTCCTCTACTGGGTGCTGGTCCATGGCATACTGACCGCGGTATTTACTCTCGCTGCCCGGGGACATCCCCTCTCCGCGCTGACCGGGTTTGGCGTCTCCTGGTTCACGGCGTTGAACCCGCTGGTTGCGGCAGGGTGGTTTGCAGCCATCGTGGAGGCCAGG
>MVQD01000084.1 GCA_002067095.1 Methanoregulaceae archaeon PtaB.Bin056 | reverse complement strand
CGCCGGGAGGAATGGTCCGAAGAGCGGCCAGTACCAGGCGGCAGGCTCAAACCACATCGCATCAAGCAGCTGGTGGGAGAGAACCCCTGCAGCGACCGTGATCACCAGGAGGCCGGCCCGCCGCGACGACCCCCGCCATAGAGCGGCCCCGGCAAGGAGAAGAACTCCCAAGAAGAACAGTGTGTGCGCGTAGATTCGTCCGAACCCGACTGTTCCGCTGATAAGGAACCCGAGCGGCTTGTCGATAAGATCAGGAAGCAGAGATCCGAGTGCCGCCCCCACGATAACGAGCCCGTCTCTCTTCCACGCGTAGAATACGATCCCAAGCAGCAGCCCTGCCAGGAGGTGGCAGAATACGTACACGTGAAATGAAGGTTTGCGGCAGCTGGAATAAAAGTGCAGCGGGGGTCTTTGAGCGTTGCCGCTGCAGGCCAGGGAAGAAGGGGGGGCCGTACTACGGGGTTTTCCAGCAGCATTCGCACGTGACCCTTTCGTGTCGGGAGAAGGATGCGGTCGCGAGAGAGAGAAAGAGGGGGAATCATCCATGAATTCCCCCGGAATGCATCGGCGTTTCCAAGTAACTGGTGGTGGGATATGCAGCATGAGAGATGCCGGCAGTCACCCCCTCCAGGCAGGAACAATTCTGGAACATTATTAGGACATGGGGGAAAACAGAGAGGAAAGCATGCGACCTGCAGGTGCTGTACTGGTGCTCGCCCTCCTCATCGCCTCCTGCATACCGGCGATGGGAATGGAGCCACTCTGGACTCACGGCGTGAAAGGAGAGCACATTACCGGTCTCGCCGTCTCCGAGGACGCGTCCCGCCTGGTGCTCGGGACCTCAATGGGGGGCGTCTCCCTCTTCGACAGCCAGGGCACGCTCTGCTGGTCACAGCGGCACAAGGGCACCATGAAGGTCGAGATCTCCCCCGACGCGTTCCTCGTCGTCGCAGGGGAATCGGAGTCGAGGGAGAAGGACAAGGGGGCCCTCCGGGCATACGATCATGACGGAACGCTCCTCTGGATGAAACACACCGGCTGGATCTGCGGGTACGGGGTATCAGAGGACCTGGGCCGGGTCGGTGTCGGAAACCGGCTGGGCCAGGTCGCAGTCTACGACCGCGAAGGGTTCGAGGAGGCCTGGGAGGACAACCTCCTGAAGCGTTATTACGCCGTCAGCGCAATGGGGATGTCTTCGGATGGAACATACTTGGCCTACTCCCTCGTTGAGACCACTCCCGCAATCTACCTGCTCAACGTGGACACGTGGGCGAGACGCACGATAAAGTCCGTCTTCAGGGAACACGGGAGCGAGGTGCACACACTGCGACTCTCGGGAAACGGCACCTATGTCCTCGCAGCGAGCGGTGAGGGAAGCACGGACACGGTCTACTTATTCACCAACCGGGGAGTCCTGCAGTGGAAGGAGACAGTCCCACATATCATTGACATGGAGATCTCGGCGGATGGAACACTCTGCGTGATCGGGTCAGACGATGGATACATCCGCGCCTTTGACCCTGCGGGAAACCTGATATGGAGCCGCTGCATGGATGGCGCAGCGCAGTCCCTCTCCCTCACGCCACAGGGAGACCTGGTCGTGGCCGGATCGGGGAGAGGAGAGATCTTCGTTCTCTCCGGCAACGGGACCCCCGTGTGGGAATCCCGCGTGACACGGTTTCCCGCGGCCAGCGTCGATTTAGTGGAGGTCTCATGCGAGGGAAATGCCCTCGTTGCGGTAGTGAATGGAAACGAGGTCCTCTTCTTCTCCACAGAGCCGGAACCGGTCACGCCCCTCCCCCTTCCCGCGGACCCCGCGGTTGAACCTCCACCCGGACAGGAAGTGACGGCCGCCCAATCCTCCGTCCTTTTTCCCTTCGGGGTGGATGCACCGTTCGGGAGGGTGATGTACCGGGAATGGGGGTCGATCCTCCGTTCAGTATTCCAGGCGGACCGTTGAGAGAGAGGCAGACTTGCCTTTGGTTCTTCTCTTGCGTACCAATAGCCTTATGTTGCCGATGGCACAGTGTATGGTAAAAGAATATCGTGATACTCATGCATGCCCGAGTATTCCTTCTCATGTCTATCGTTGCCGCGCTGGTGACGCTTGGGGCCGCTGCATCGGCTGCAGTCATCACCGTATCCCCCGACCACGTGAACCCCGGGGATACCATCACGGTCACGGTCCAGGGACTCCCTGACGAATCGGCCCTCAGAATGAACTGGGAGGTCTACATCGACGAGCCCGGTCCCACCTTCCTCTGGAGCGTGGAGGGTCTTTCGTTCCCCATCAACCTCCAGAACGCGTCGTTTGGGGTCACCAACCAGAACACGGTGACAAACAAGGTCACCCTCAAAAACGAGGTCCCGAATTACGAGACCCGGGAACTGACCCTCTCCGGAAACTCGGTTGACGGGATCTGGACGGCATACCACGGCAACGACTTCATCAACGGCACATGGCCAGTGATCAGGAACGAAGGCACTGTGGAGGAAGGAAAGACCCACGTCCTCTCCCTGGTCGAATGGTATGGGATCAAGCGGGCCAACCCTGAGATCCCCGAACAGGAGAACGGAGGACCCGACAACTTCGTAATCCCGTTCTCCTTCTCGGGATTTGAAGACGGCCGGGTGAAGTTCACCATCCAGGTGAACGGGACCGATGTCCTGACCGATGAAGTGACCATCGGATCGCCGGTCTCCCGCACCGGGACCCTCTACCTCAAGTCAAGCCCACCCGCGGCTATGGTCTATGTTGACGGAGTATACTACGGTCTCACGCCACGGAAGGTGACCGGCGTCTCACCCGGGATCAGGACGGTGAAGATGACCAAGGAGGGATATGCAGACTATGTTGAACAGGTTATGGTCACCACCTCAGGGATCAAGATGGTCATGGCAACCCTGAACCCTGCAACTGGGTCCATCAGGGTGAGTTCCATCCCCGCCCATGCTGAAGTCTATCTCGACTCAGCGCTCATGGGAACGACACCGATGACGGTCACGGGGGTCGTCCAGGGAACCCATACCCTCACCCTAAAAAAGGACGGATACCGGGACTATACGACGAGCATTACCATCACAAATGGAGAGACGATCCGGCTGCCCAATATCTTCCTCATCCGAAGCGACCTCTCCTCGCACCCTGGGATGACGTACGGGAACTGGTCCGGAGGAGGATTTACGCCCAGGATTAACCCTGATGTGCTACGACAGCGGGTCAATGCACAGTTCGACAAGGTACGGTTCTGACCCCCCCACTCTTCTCTTTTACTCCCCCACGTACGAGGGTATATAAAGGCCATTCGTGTATTCCTGTACTGGAGATACCCTATGCCTGCCACCCCACGAACCGCCCCTTCAGCCTGCCTGCTCCTCTTCCTCCTTGTTGCGGCCACCTTCGCCGTGCCTGCATCCGCAGAACTTGTGATCGTCTCGGGAGACGCGAAAGCCACCGCTGCCGCATGGAACGACATGGGCAACGGGTACGCCAGCCAGCTCCGCTGGGACGCGGCGATCGATGCATACACCCGGGCGATCTCACTCGAACCGGAATACGCCCGCGCCTACTTCAACCGCGGCAAGGCCTATGCGGCCCTGAAACAGTACGACCAGGCCATCGCCGACTACGAGCAGGCCGTTGCCATCGACCCGGCCCAGGGCCCGGTCGTGCGGCCGTTCCTTGAGAGCGCCCTTGCGGTCCGCTACCCCACTATTCCGAGCGGGTCGCTTGTCAAGGGATACTGGCAGACCGGCGGCCAGTTCCTCGCCATCGACAACTCGCAGGGCGCATCTGACCTCGTGGTGGCACTCGCCCCCCGCGGATCAAGGGGCGCGCTCCTCGCCGTCTACGTGGCGAAGGGGTATTCGCACCGGTTCGAACAGGTCGTGCCGGAGGGGCCCTACGATGTCTACATCACTTTCGGCGAGCGGTGGGACCCCGTGACAAAGTCATTTGTGAAGGTTGGCGGGTACCTGAAATGGGAGCTCCCGCAGTTCTTCGGCGGCTCCGGGACCCAGGGATACACCATGACCTTCATCACCTGGCAGCCACCGGGCTCGTGGTGGAGCTACACCCTCACCCCCATCGACCGCCAGCAGTTCCCGGTGCTGTAAGGCCGG
>MVQD01000083.1 GCA_002067095.1 Methanoregulaceae archaeon PtaB.Bin056 | reverse complement strand
GAGAACCTGGGCATCAGCCGCTTCATCTGGTCCTGCGAGGACCCGGAGTTCGGGTTTCTCGGGAGGCCAGGCAGCCGACCCCCTTACCTCGAACACCTGTATGCCGGGTTGCACGTTTCTGCGCTCCTCGGGGCTGCTCCCCGGTATGCAGGAGCATGCAGGGCATTCATTGAGCAGTGCGCCCATCATTCGGGAGGGTTTGTACGTTCCATCTTCGGTGGTTCCCCCACCTTGGAATTCACTGCCCGTGCCGTGGAGTCGCTTGCGATCCTGGAGGGAAGGACTCATCGGCTGAGAACATCATGTGGATAAATCCAATGAAGAACGATCAGAACGTGTGAGGAAGAAATTGGCCATGTCAACAACCACAATCACCCTGATAAAAGCCCGGGAGATCCTTGACTCCCGGGGGAACCCGACTGTCGAGGCGGATGTACACCTTGCTTGCGGTGTGATGGGAAGAGCAGCCTGTCCGTCCGGGGCATCGACAGGAACCCACGAAGCAGTCGAGCTCCGCGATAGTGTAAAAGCCCGGTACCGCGGGAAGGGAGTATTGAATACCGTCGACCATGTGAACAACGAGATCGCGAAGGCCCTGATCGGGATCGATGCTGCCGACCAGGAAGCAATCGATCATTTGATGATCCGGCTCGATGGGACCAGAAACAAGGCCACCTTCGGTGCAAACGCAATCCTCGCCGTCTCGATGGCGGTAGCCCGTGCAGCCGCAGGGGCAAAAGGGATGAGTCTCTGGCGTTACCTGGAGCGACCTGGCAGGGCGATCATGCCGGTCCCGATGATGAACATCATGAACGGGGGAGTCCATGCCAACTGGCAGGGGTCCGATTTCCAGGAGTACATGATCGTCCCCTGGGGAGCCCCGGACTTCCGCGAGGCCCTCCGCTACGGAAGCGAGACCTACAGCGCACTCAAGGATGTCCTGAAGAAGAAAGGGTTCAGTACCGGTGTCGGGGACGAAGGTGGGTTTGCCCCAGCCGTGTCTTCAAACGAGGAGCCCCTTGCCCTCATGACCGAGGCGATCGAGGCAGCAGGGTACACGCCAGGAAAAGAGATCGGGTTTGCCCTGGACCCGGCATCGAGCGGGTTCTTCCATGACGGGAAGTACGAACTTCGTACCGAAGGGAGGTCGCTTTCTGCCAGTGAGATGACCGGGTATTACCGGGACCTTGTGAATACCTATCCCATCGTCGTCATCGAGGACGGGCTCGCGGAAGATGACTGGATCGGTTGGAAAGGTCTTACCCAAGAAATCGGTGACCGGGTGGAACTGGTCGGCGACGACCTCTTTGTTACGAACGTGGACCGGATCCGGAGAGGTATCAAGGAAGGGGTAGCGAACGGGGTCCTTATCAAGCTGAACCAGATCGGGACCGTCACCGAGACAATCGCGGCAATAGAACTGGCGTACTCCCAAGGGTGGGGAGCCATGGTCTCGCACCGGAGCGGGGAGACCGTCGACTCGTTCATCGCGGACTTCACGGTAGCAATGGGAACTGGCCACCTCAAGACCGGGGCCCCGGCCAGAGGAGAGAGGGTGGAGAAATACAACCAGCTCCTCCGGATCGAGGAGGAGATGGGGAGCAAGGCACGGTACGCGGGTCGGAAGGCGTTTGTGAGATGAACATGGGTGCTTGGTCCCGCTCTCATGACCGTTGCCGGGACCGTTGAGATGCCTCACAGGAAAGCCAAACTCACAAGGGGAACAAGGGAATCCGGGCTTGATGAAAACCAGGAGCGATGGCTCTGCGTCACATTCGAATATATTGACGGCTTGCTCAGGGATATTGGAGAGGTGCTGGACGGTTCACCTGTCGACTCGGCATTCCCCCGCAATGTTGCCGATATCCCTGAGGAAAGACGCCAGATGATCAGGGACACAATCCCTCCGATCCGGCAACGCCTCGTCCAGGTCCTGGATGACCTGGCGGTCCCGAGAAACCAGAAAGCAATCCCGGCATCCCGGACTATCCGCACGAACCTCACCACGATTGACATCACGCTCGAAGAGCTGAAGCGGAAGGACTGGGGAATCCCTGGCAGTCCATCAGGAACCTCAGAAGAGATGAGGAGTATCATCGAAGAGTTGCGGGAGATGGTTTCAGGACTCGAACGGTGTATCGACGCAGCAATGGATGACGATTCTGATGTCAGGCAGAGAGGGTGAGAGAGATGGCAACTGATACCTGGGCACACATCAGCCGGAAATTCGAGGACCCTGACGACCAGATAGACCCATGGGTTTCAGCCTTGAGTCCATGGGTCGCTGAAGTGTATCAGGGACTTCTTGTAAGACGCCGTGGCCGTGTGTAGCATGCTACCTGGCGTTCTCCAGCAGTTTTCTGAGGATATCCTCCTCTCTCCGGAAATACAGATCATCATGCCCCTGCCAGGTTCCGCAGTTGCGGAAGACCACAGCTGGCACACCGTTGTTGCTCTCTCCCATCACGAAATTGGCAAAGCCGGCGATCTCATCGACCACGGCCTCCTCGGTGATCTTGAGCACATGCCCGAAGAGATCGGTATCGCCCCGGAAATCCCGGATCGCGGTCATCCCGCTCCAGCCGACGGCATGGCCGGTCTGCCCCCTCCGGAATGAGCGCCCGCAGGTGTCGGTGATGATGACCCCGATATTTTTTTCGGTGATTGAGTAGACTTCCTCGCGGACCTCATCGGCTGCAGCCATGGGATCCGGGGGGAGGAAGATCACCATCTCGTCCTCGATGTTGCTCTGGTAGACTCCGGCACGGACCCCGATGTGACCGGTTGAGACTTCAGAGAGGACGAATGGGTATTCGAGGAGAATGTCGGTTGAGGCATCCAGGACCGCCTGTATGAACCGTGGGTCCTCCCGTGTCCGATCTGCTATCCGGATCGCCCGAGCGGTGGGCGTGATATCGGCAAGCCGTTTTGTGTATCCCTTTGCCTTGGAATATACCGAAGAAGCTATGCTGAGGATATCCCCATCATTGAACGGGGTCAGTTCACAGATGAGGGCAGGGAGGTCGTCTCCTTTGTGGATGAGGGGAAGTCCCTCGATCCCTTCGACCTGAATGTGCATGAGAAGGTAGTTGGATCTTTTCTCTGATAAGCTAGGTGCAAAGTGTTGCCGCACGGTCATTTCGCTATAAAAACCACCTTGCACTTTTCCACCCGCATTTCTGCGCGAGCACAAAAATAACTGATTTACGGGCTC
>MVQD01000082.1 GCA_002067095.1 Methanoregulaceae archaeon PtaB.Bin056 | reverse complement strand
TTGCTGCCGCTTGCAAGGGCGATGCACCGCATTGCATCATGTATTGTCATGCATGCGAGAAATGGGTGCCGGTCAATGCAAAGTGATGCGTTCCCCCAGTGTGGCAGAAGGAGATCCGGTAGATATGAAGGGTCAGAGATATGTGGGGTGCCTGGTATGAGTATAGTTTAATGAAACCGCCCGAAAATCAACCCCTTCCTCCAAGCCACCTGATCAGGGTTCGTTATTCACTACATGAATGGCGCTGGCCTTGAAAGAGGCATAGACATGTGAACCGGGCGAAAGGCCAAGCTCGTCGTACGAACGGCGGGTGATGACTGCAACAATCCTGATGCCGCCATCCATCCTGATCTTCACGCTCGGCCCCATTGGAGTCACACGGGAGATGGTCCCCTCAAGTTCATTGCGCGCGGTGCTCTTCCCGTCCTTCTCAAGGAGAAACACCACATCTTCAGGGCGCATGTATGCAGTAACACGGCTTCCCTCGGTAAAAGGGCAGATTGCTACGATGGATGTGCCGCCGATGTCGATTTTGGCCAGGCCACCTGTATTGTCCACGATGGTGCCATCAAAGATATTCTCGACACCGACCATCCGGGCAACCTCCCTGCTCTTCGGCTGGTAAAAGATCTCATGGGATTCTCCAACCTGCCCTATGGTCCGGTTCAGGATCACCGCGATGCGGGTCGCAAGACGCTGCCCCTGTATCATATCGTGGGTGGAGAGGACAATCGTCGTCCCGAACCGCTCGTTGATCGAGAGGATAAGGTTCTCGACGCGCTCGGTCGACGAGGGGTCCAGGTTTGCCGTGGGTTCGTCAAGAAGGAGAATTTCAGGCTGGGTGACCAGGGCGCGTGAGATGGCCACGCGCTGGAGTTCCCCTCCGGAAAGGGTGGTTGCCTTCCTCTCCTCGTAGCCTTCGAGGCCTACGAGGCCAAGGGCTTCAGTAACCCGCTCACGCATCTCATCCGGAGGGGTGCCCCGGAATCTCATCCCCAGTGCTACGTTATCGAATACGCTGCCCCGCAGCGCGGCAGGTTTCTGGAACACGACGCTCATTCGCCTCCGGAGTGCAACACGCTCGCCCTCGGAGATCCTCGTATCCCTCCCGCCTACCAGGATCGATCCGGATGTCGGGTCTTCCAGCAGGTTGATGAGCCGGAGGATGGTGGTTTTTCCCGTTCCGCTTGGCCCGATAAAGGTGAAGATCTCTCCTTTCTCCACCCTGAACGTGAGGTCCTTTAACACCACCTTCTCTCCGAATTTCTTGTCGACGTGAACGAACTCGATCATCTTACCGCTCCTGCACGAGGAAAAGTGCCGTGGTGACGACCATGGCAATCGCGAGCAGAATGATGCCAAGGGCAATTGAGAATGCGATATTGCCCATGGAGGTCTCGAGCGCGATTGCGGTCGTGAGGACACGGGTGTAACCCCGTATATTCCCGCCAATAATCATGGCGGCACCCACTTCCGAGATTGCGCGACCGAATCCCAGGATCACCCCGCCGAGTATGGCAAACCGGGCCTCCTTGATAATTGTCCATATAATCTGGGTGGAGGTCGCCCCGAGGGAAATTACCTCGTCCTGGATGGATTTCTTCACCCCGGAGAGCGCAATGAGTGTCATGCCCACCATGAGAGGGATAACGAGCACCGTCTGCCCGATAATCATACCTGTCGGAGTGAAGAGGAGGCCGAGGAACCCGAATGGTCCGACCCTTGAGAGGAGCAGGAAGACAAGGAGCCCCGCGATGACGGTGGGGAGGGCGTAGAGTGTCTGGATGATAGTAATGAGCCCGCGTTTCCCCCCAAACTCCCTGAAGTGGATGAACCCGCCGATGGGGATGGCAATAAGGGATGCGATGAGTGTCGCGGCGAGGGAGATGAGGAGGGACCTTGCGGTGATCTCAAGCACTTCGGGATTGAGGTTGATGATGAGCTCTCCTGCCTGGATGAAGCCTTCGATGATCTCGTTCAAGAGTGCCCCCGGCTCTTGTCATGCGCAATGACTGCACCTGACGTAATTATTATATACACTCCATGAAACGATAAATCAGTATTCCTTCTCAAAAGGCTTGTTTTGAAAAAATGGGAAATCTGCTGGTATACCAATTAGTATATCAGTGAGAGAAAACCCTTGCTTCCAGGTAGGCGAGAAGGGGCTCTCCTATCACTTCAGATGCTTCCTTCCTGAAGTCTTTGCACATCATCTTCACGAGTTTTTTTGTACCATTGGGAGTGGTAAATATACCAATCCTTTCTGCTCTTGTCACCAGTTCCATCTCTTCCATCATTGCAAAATATGGGAGGACGTAGTAGTGGGGGACCTGCAGGAATTCAGCGAGCCGCCTCGTAGTAGGGAACTTGATGCGTATCTCTCCAAGAGAACAGTTTATCGTTATTGATCGCTCTTCTTCCAGGAAGATCCTTATTGCAGCGGTGAATAAGAGGTCGATACTCAATGCAGCCATGAGATCAGTTCAATGCATGTATTTGCAGAGAAAGCTAATAAAATGAGTTCCTCTGCAGTAAAACTACAAAAAATGAAATGGAATTGTCTACACTCAGGCTTTTTTCTTCTCTTCGTCGGGGATTTCCTGCAGGTATACAACCTCGGCCCCGATATCCTTTGCGATCTGCTCGATCTCGAACTTGCGGAAATGGGTCAGTTCTATCTGCACTTGGCCCCCAGTCACCGCGACAATACGGAACATCGGCTGCTTTGCACCCTCACGCACCTTCTGGCGCTCACGGACATAGATTTTTATCATCACTCTCACTCCATATGATACCTTGTCACTTCCCTGGTATATATATTGTTAAGTATAACACATGATATACCAGTTGGTTTACGTAGATTGTATTTACCATGCCATCTCATAAAACTATCCGTGCACAGAAAGAAGGGTGAACGATTTGAAGTGGCAAACAGGCTCCAGGGGGAATCCCTCGTAAGGAAGAGCCTGCTTCGCGGATTTGAGGATGGCGACCAGATACGTCTTCTTCCGGACTTGAACGTAGTAAAGGTGGGAGGGCACGGGATCATGGATTATGGAAGAGAGGTGGTCCTTCCACTCGTCCAGGAGATAGGCAACCTTTCGCGGGAGCATAAGATTCTGGTAGCGACCGGCGGGGGGGTACGGGTGCGGCATATCCTGGATCTCGGGCTCGATCTCGGGATGCCAACAGGGGTACTTGCAGAACTCGCAGGGAAGATCAGCGAGCAGAACGCAATCATGATGTCCCTGCTCCTCTCGCCATGGCACGGGGTGAGGATCCATACCGGGGACCTTCTTGAGCTCCCCATGCTCTTCCACATGGGCGTCCTTCCGGTAATCCACGGGACACCCCCCTACGGGCTCTATGAACAGCCTGCTGAGATAGGGTTCATTCCTCCCCACCGGACCGATACAGGAGCGTTCCTCGCGGCGGAACTCCTCGGGGCAAAGAACCTTGTGTTGGTCAAGAATGTTGATGGTCTCTATACTGCAAATCCCCATACAAACAAGGACGCCGAGATGATACCCGAGATCACCGCGCAGGAACTGCTGGAGATGGATATGGAGGACCTTGTCCTCGAGCCAAAAGTGCTCGAGATGATGGTCTATTCAAGGGTAATCAGGGAAGTGAAGATAGTCAACGGGCACAAACCCGGGAACGTGAAGGCAGCAGTCGAGGGAAAGCGCGTGGGAACCATTATCAAGGCCTGAAGCTGCCTGAATTGAAACGAAGCGACCTATGGAGGGATCGGAGCCATTACCGGGAATAAAGTTCGGCCTGAATGAACTTTCCGGAAGTGTCGGGAATTTTGGCACTATCTTCCCACTGGTGCTTGCAGTCTCGGCGGTAGCCGGGCTCTCCCTCGGATACATCCTCCTGTTCTTTGGCATCTGGTTCATCATAACTGGTTGCTATTACCAGATACCCGTTCCCATCGAGCCGATGAAGGTAATCGCGGTGGTCGCCATCGCAGAGAACATGAGCGCGGGCCAGATCGCTGCCGCCGGGATAATCCTTGGGTTTCTTTTTTTCGCCCTCGGGCATGGGAAATGGCTCGACGCGCTGGAGAAGTATATCCCGCAGAGCGTGATCCGGGGAATCCAGCTCGGCCTTGCACTCCTCCTTGTAAAGACCTCATTAGGATTCATGGCAGGCGACTTTCTCGTATTTGGGCTTGCCGTGCTTCTCATGGCAGCAGTCTACGTCGTGGCAAGACTGGCTGCAATTCCTGACCCCTCTGGCATCATTCTCGTCGGAGTGGCATTCGGAACCGGCGTGACCCTCCATGGGTTCCCTGCCATAACACTTCTTCCTCTTCCACACCTTGTCATCCCCTCCATGAGTGACATCCCTGTGGCGCTCGGTACGCTGGTCGTTCCCCAGGCATTCCTCACTATCACAAACGCGATACTGGCAACATCACTGCTGACCCGTGACCTCTTTGGGCAGGAAGTCCGGCCCGCCCGGCTCTCCAGGACCATCGGCCTGATGAACCTGATCGCGATCCCTTTCGGGGGTTTTCCCATGTGCCATGGCGCAGGCGGAATGGCGGGACAGTACCGGTTTGGGGCGCGGACGGGAGGAGCGAACATCTACGCAGGCATCTTCTTCCTCTTGCTCGCGTTCCTCTTTGCGAGTCCAGATACTCTCGGGCTCATATCAGGGGGGTTCTATGGGGCCCTGCTCGTCTTTGTGGCCCTCGAACTTGGCCGCCACGGGATAAAGACGGAGTCGTACCTCGTTACAGGGCTTATTGCGGTCCTCTCGGTCCTTGTGAACATGACGCTTGCATTTGCGGCAGGGATGTGCCTCGCGTATGGCATCCGATACCTGAATAAGCCCGGAAGAGAAAATACTAAAGACTAATGAATCCGATGAGTAATTTTTCCCGGTTGGACTCAAGGATTCCCTTAATAATGAACTCATAACACCAAAAAGACAGAGAGAGCAAACCACATGACATTCCTCCTCTCAATCGATGATACCGACATTCCCACCTCGCGTGGTACGGGTCGTCTTGCCCGCATGATCGCAGATACGCTTTCGCGAGAATTTCACGTGCAGGCTGTTACCAGGCACCAGTTATTCCTCCATGACGCTATCCCTTATACCTCCCACAACAGTTGTGCGGTCATACACATTGAGCCATGTCAGATGAATCAGAACGATCGAATTTTCTCGATCGCCCGCAGCGTGATGGAAAGTGAGTTCGTGGAGGGGAGCGACCCCGGCATCGCGATTGCACATCAGAGCGAAGTGACTCCCGCCGTCGTCACGTTCGGTATGGACGCGAAGAGACGGGTGCTCACGCAGCAGCAGGCCAGGACTCTCGCATCGAACAGTTCGATCCGGCTGGAAGGTCTTGGGGGAACAGAGGATGGAGTGATCGGGGCGATGGCTGGCCTTGGCCTCGCAGTTACCGGCTACGACGGCAGGTTCATCCAGAAGGGGATGATACGGGAAATCAGGGGGCCGGCGACTGCGGAGAAGCTACTTTCCGCGGGAGTCGACATTATCCTCACGTTCGACGGTGTCCCGATCACGACTGGCATGATACTTGTCGAGGAAGGCAAATCAGTAAAACCATGCCCTGTATCAGGCAAGGCCGTGCTTTTTGTGGAAGAGCTCGACGGGGTATTCCATGCCGTAAAGAGAGACTAAATAATCATTTATTCGCTTTTAAAAGTGGGTATGCGTATTGCCTTAGGTATCGTGAATGATAATCAAACTCACTCATGCTTTTCGCCTGTGGTAGATTCGGTCCACGCACAGGATCTTATCATTACGAGACTGGAAAGGAACAAGAGAAACTCAATATTCGGATATTTGAATATTGAAATATCCAAACCTGGTTGCGAATTGTTACAGAGACCGTTAATCACTTATTAAAAAATGGTTGTGGAACCGGTTCGAACGAACATCTCACTCGTGATTCCGATCCCAATTCAGTGCGACGGTTGCACCGATAATGAGAGCACCTACTACAACGCTCCCACCGACTATCCATGAGAATGGTATACCTCCATTCCAATCCGGTATTTCTGTGGTGGCGAGTGCTTCCGTTTGTGGTTGTTCAGTTGCCTGGGTGGTCAATGGGACTGAAGTTCCTTTGTCTGGCAGCGGCGTTTGAGTCGGTGTTGATTCTGGCCGGGTAGTTGTAGGCGATGGTGAAGGAGTCGCAGATGTGTGGGATTGGGCAACATAGGAACTCGAACCTCCCCCACCTCCCCCTCCACTACCTCCTGAAGAAGACCCTGAAGTTCCCGGCACGGTAATCGTTCCGGTGGAAAGTGTTGGGGTAATGACAGCACCGCCATCTGCATCCATGTAGATTGACTCGATAATGAATGATGACGACCCCCCTGAAATTCCTTTAATGCTCATGGTCGCGAGCGGGATTTGCATCGTTCCCGGTTCGACCTGCCTGGAGATGTCTATTCCGCTTAGCCTGACGGATCCGTCAGCCTTTCGTGTGGTGTCGTTCATGACCGCCCATGAAGGATACACGACTTCTGATACTTCTGCAACTACCGGGTTTGTGAACCGGATTACCAGGTCGTAACCCGCGAGACCTGAAGAAACATCGTTCAGGGTCAGGCTAACCGTGGCAGTTTTGCCTTGTTGCACTGTAATAGAGGCAGGATCGATCTGGATACTCGCTGCATAGGCCGGTGAAAGCAATATGGTACTGCATGCAATGAAAAAAATAATCTGGTGAATTGTGGAGATGTTCATGGGGCATTCCTCTGTCCGGATGACACTGTTATATTGGGTCGTGTTTTTTGGGATCGTGGTCGTGGCAATTTTGAGATGGAATTGTGCCCTGCGTTCCCCATTCCCCCCGTTCTCTTTTTTTTTCGCATGTTCTGGTAATGCACGGTAGACCTCCTGAATCTCTGATGTTTCACGGGTGACTCGCCAGAAGCTCCTGATACAGGACTACTACATCATCATAATCGATCCGGCCATTCTGGTTGTAATCATAGGGCTCGATCCCCACGTCATCCTGGTCCCGAATCCACTGCATGTACTCGTAATACAGTACGATATCATCGTAGTCGAACCTTCCGTTCCCGTTGATGTCTTCATAGAGGAAGTCACCGTCAGGATCTGTGGGGTCATCCGAATGGCCCGGGAAAGGCTTTACATATCGTGTTATCCTGATATACTCGGATTTTGTCTCGGTATCTGAGCTGTAGGCATTCTCCACGGTCAGTGATACCGTGTAGTTACCGGGATCCACGTAGGATGTCACGGGGTTCTGGAGGGTGCTGTCTACGACACCATTGTTATCAAAGTCCCACAACCAAGATGAACCGGGAGGAATGCCAGTCGAGAGATCAGTGAAGGCGACGAACAGGGGCCTGGACAGAGATGCTTTCCCGGAGGTAAGGTTCGCTGTGAAGTCAGCGGCCATCGGGGTATAGACCACGATCTCACCGGAAGTGACTTCAGGCGTGATTATATCTCCCCCATCTGCGTCCATGTGCACACCGGATATGGTAATCGCGCTGGTACCTGTGCTGTCAGCCCTGACCGTAATGGTTGCGAGGAGGGTGTTTTCTAATCCAGGCTCGACCTGTCTGGCCATGTCGACGGCACTCAGGATGAGGGAGTCAGCGGGGGGCTCAGGATTGGTGTTGTTCAGCGCCCCCCAGGCGGGATACTGGACACCGACAATCTCCGCGATAGAGGGATTGCTTATCGTGACGGCAAGGTCATACCCGGCTAGGCCATCGGGGAGCGAGGTGATCCGGATTTCGTACTCTTGGGTCGTACCGTTCGCTACCGATGATGATGAGGGAGAGAGATACACTGTCTGGTCACCGATAGGAGGCTGGGACTCGATCGGTTCAAGTTTGATCGCAGCGACTTTCTTGACGATCTTCGACCCTGTCACATTCTGGCCAACCAGCCGGAGAGGCCAGCTGGAATCGTTTTCGGAGATTGGCGTCCCGTTGAGCGAGTTGGCGACGATGTAGTTTGTTGATCGGATGGTATCTCTGGAATCGAACGTCACGCTGTATCCGTCAGTTGCAATGACGGTGATATTGTATCCAGCCAGGGCCATCGTCTCGTTGTACGCGTCATCAGAGTGCTGGTCGGCATCGTCCACGAATCCACAGAGGAACCAGAGTGGCATCCCCGACCAGGTTCTGCCAGCGTTGTCGGTATATTCTGCTTCGTGGTTGGCACCAAACTGGCAGGCGAGCGCGGACTCAAAGTAGTTCCGGGAGATGGACCGGTTCAATCCACCGACATCCTCCCCGTCAAGGACAAGCGTCCAGTCTGCAACAGGAGCAGCGTAAATCTTGATAGTGTCGATATATTTGGCAGAGAGACCTGCGACCGATGGGTACTGGACGCCACCATCCCAGTAGTAGTGCCAGTACTGCTCGGGCAGGGCTTCGTGCATATTCCACTGCCCGACAACATGATCCTCGGGTGCGAAAAAGAGCCGTGGACCGTCGCCGTACTGCGGGACATAATTCCCATCGGCATACCAGGCGATCACTGATTCGCCAATGTGGGAGTAGACGTGCGGGTTGGGATAGATAGCATCGTAGGGGAGTGTGGTCTCGTACCCGTCGGTCGCAACGAACTTGATCTCGGTGCCGGTCTCCATGCCCCCCACGAGTTCGCAGAGGTCCCTCACCTTCGTCGCCTTGATTGCATTATCGATCTTGGGTGGAGTCATCCCCTTGGTCTCGGTCGGGTCCCAAAGGTCAGCCGGGTCAGAGGTGACGCCCTGGTATAGGTAGTGTGTCACACCATCACCTATGACCGGGAGGTTTGCCTCCATCCAGACATGATCGACCGTGGTCTGGTTGATGATGGTGGTCCCGTCGCTTGCGTACTTGATGAGGGTAATAGTCGGGATCTCCGTGGGCTCCTGGAAGTCGGTCAGTTCAATACTTGCGATATTCCCGACGCTGTAGCTTGCGGACGGCAGGCCTACCCCGACCAAGCGGAGAGGATACGGCGGGTGCGACCCTTCGGTGGGAAGCGGCTGACCGTTCAGCGTGTTCGCGATGATGAACCCGTCCGTTGTCCCGATTTGCTGGCTAGTGAGCTCCTTGCTGTATCCGTCTCCGGCAGTCACAATCACCTTGTACCCCGCATTTGCCAGGGCATTATTGAAGCCGTTCTGCCCATGGGGGATCCTGTCGTCGACCCAGCCCATCAGGCGCCAGAGCGGGATACCTTCGTACACGTTTCCTGCCCCGTCGTCATACGTCGCGGAGTGGCAAGATGCCCAATCCTCAAATTCAGGTTGTGAAATTGAGTCTCTGATGGCACCGTCCAGCAGCAGGCTCCAGTCTCCCGCCGGGTATGCAGGGAGTCCTTCGAGTCTGATAGTTGCGATGGCACCCACACTCTTCCCTCCCGTGGCATTGGCGCCCACCAGCCGGAGAGGAGCTTCGGTTCCGCTCAACGGCTCGCCGTTCTTCATGTTAGCCACCAGGTAGTTATTGCTCCGCGCAACGTCAGTGCTGGTAAAGGTCTTGTTGTATCCGTCACCGGCAATGACTCGTATTGTGTATCCCGAAGCTGCCCTCGTGTCGTTGAAGGTCCAGTGCGCTGTGGTCTCGATGTCATCTACCGCACCCGCAAGCTCCCAGAGAAGGACGCCACTCCATACATTCCCGCTGCCATCGGTCCAGGTGGTGTTGTGGTGACAGGCGATGCCCTCCTCGAAGTATTGCTGCGTGATGACGTCCACCACGTCGCCTTCCATAGTGAGCGTCCAGCCCTCGGAGGGCTCGGGAAGCCCGACGAGTTCGATAGAAGTGATATTCCCTACCAGCTGCCCGGATGAGACGGCGGGGCCGATCATCTGGAGCGGGAAGCATAACTTTGTGCTGTTCGGCTTTTCCAGCGGCAGCGCCGTGCCGTTAAGGGTGTTTGCGACGATGTAGTCGTTGTTGCGGGCGATATCCCCACTCTCGAAGTTGATCTCGTACCCGTCGCCAGCAGTCACCTTGATTGAGTACCCTTCTGCGGCGAGTGCATCGTTGAAGTTGAAGTGGTCAGGCCCGGAATCAGGGTTGTCATCAACCATTGCGACGAGGAGCCAGAGCGGCACACCGCTCCACACGCCTCCCTCGGCATCGGTATAGCTCACCATGTGGCCGGACGATGGGCATGCGAGCCCCTGTTCGAAGTAGGTCTTTGTTACCGACTGGGAACGTGCGCCGGAGAGCGCGAGCGTCCAGTCTGGTTCCGTGGGTGTCGACCCGCTGATTTCTACTGTGATCTTCACTGCGGCGCTGGCTGCGGATGTAACTGCGGAATTGTCGCTTGGATTGGCAACATCCCCTTCTACGAAGTAGAACTCGACGGTGTCGCCGTCATTCAGGCCTATCAGGTTCAGGGCACCGGCCGGATTGTTGTATCCATCCTTGTATATGTCGTTGACATAGGCATACCAGGCTTTTTTAGGTGTCTTCTGGTAAAGATACGTGCCAATATTATCCAGGAGCAGTGCTCCTGACGAGGCGAAGTTCTTGTCGGTCACGTCGTAAGCGAACCCCTGGAGCGTGGCGACTGCATCGAGTGCGCCGAGCGGGGTTGTCCGGTTCACTGTGTAGGTCCCGCCACCTGTGTTGTAGGCGGTGACATTGAATGTAGTGTCAGGTGTCAGTGTAACCGTGCCGTCAAAGAGGGTGTCTACAACCGGTCCTGCAGGTTGGATGTCTGCTGTGATCTTCACCGTGGCACTGGCTGCTGTAGTGACTGCAAAATAGTCGGTTGGATTGGCAACGTCCCCTTCTACGAAGTAGAACTCGATGGTGTCGCCGTCATTCAGGCCTATCAGGTTCAGGGCACCGGCCGGATTGTTGTATCCGTCCTTGTATACTTCGTTTACATAGGCATACCAGGCTTTTTTGGGTGTCTTCTGGTAAAGATACGTGCCAATATTATCCAGGAGCAACGCTCCTGACGAGGCGAAGTTCTTGTCGGTCACGTCGTAGGCGAACCCCTGGAGCGTGGCGACTGCATCGAGTGCGCCGAGCGGGGTTGTCCGGTTCACTGTGTAGGTCCCGCCACCTGTGTTGTAGGCGGTGACGGTGAAGGTCTCGCCCTCGGTAAGGGTGACGGTGCCGTTGAAGAGCTCATCGACGGATGGTGGAGAGGTGACCGTGATGTAGTCTGTCTTGATCTCCTCATCGCTGCCTGCTCCATTCGTCACCGTGAGCTTCACGGTGTAGGTCCCGGCAGTGTCGTAGATGTGGCTCGGGCTCGGCTCGGTGGAATCAACGGTGCCGTCGTTCTCGAAGTCCCAAGTCCACGCCGTCGGTGAACCTTTCGACTGGTCGGTGAACTGGACCGTCAGCGGGGCGGTGCCCGACTGAACATCGGAAATGAATGCCGCCTCCGGCACAGTGGGTACAGGATCATTACTATAGATGTACACCCGGTTCACATATTGGCCGGAAATTCCGGTCGTGGTCGGGTAATACTCCCCACCCGAGATATAGTAATACCAGTATTCTTCGGCTGCTGCCTCGTGCCAGTCCCAGTTCCCGAACGCATGGATTCCCCAGGGATTGGTGGAGTTATCTGCGAACCAGACCATTCTAATGCCATCCGAATACCCTGAATCAGGGTACTGGCCGTTCTTGTACCAGCAGATACCGATAGGACCTTCACGACTTGAGTATCCGTAGACGTTCTCGTACGCAAAACGTTTGTTCCACCCATCGGAAGACAGGATCTTGACTTCTTCCCCGGCAGACATCCCCCCTACGAGGTCACAGAGGTCTTTTAAGTTGGTCCCCTTCACGGCACCCATGTCTTTCGTGTCGACATTGGTGTCCTCTTCGGGGTTCCAGCGCAGTTCCTGCTCAAGGGTCTCGTTCGGGTCATCGATGAAGACCGGGCCCTGGTGGTAGTAATGCGTGGTTCCATCCCCGAGGACAGGCAGGTTCGCCTCCATCCACGTGTAATTGACCATCGTCTGGTTGAGGATGGTGGTCCCGTCACTCGCGTATTTCACGATCTGTACCGATGTGGTCGCCGCCATCGCGGGCGCGACCATGAATACCGCAAGGAATAGAATTGCGGTAACAAGGAAGGATTTTCTGCAATTCGTAGACATAGTAAGCAGCACTCTTTTCTTCAATGATTTTGTTAACTAAATTTGTTTGAAGAGTGTCATCTTATTGAGATAATAATAACCTTTCTTTTTGTCTTTTAATTAAATAGATTAAGTTAACAAAAAAGAAGGGGGTTGAATCAAACTCGTTTCAGTGGCCTTCCAGCAGTTGCTGGTACAGGGCTACCACATCGTCGTAATCGATCCGGCCATTCTGGTTGTAATCATAGGGCTCGATCCCAACATCAGTCTGGTCGCGGGTCCACTGCATGTTCTCGTAATACAGGACGATATCGTCGTAGTCGAGTCTTCCGTTTCCGTTGATATCTTCATACAGGAAATCGCCGTCAGGGTCTGTGGGATCACTCGACTGGCCCGGGAACGGCTTGACGTACCGTGTGATCCGGATATAATCGGTTTTTGTCTCGGTATCGGAACTGTAGGCATTCTGCACTGTCAGTGATACTGTGTAATTCCCTGGAGTAGTGTAGGATGCCTCCGGGTTCTGGAGGATGCTGTCCACCACTCCGTTGTCATCAAAGTCCCAGGACCAGAGCGAACCCTGTGGCATACCGTTGGATAGGTCCGTGAATGCAACGAACAGGGGTCTTGCAGTGGACGCTTTGCCCGTAGTCACATTCGCGATAAAATCAGCAGTCATTGGAATATGGACCACAATAGAGCCATGGGTAACTTCAGGGGTTATCATTGCTCCCCCATCTGCGTCCAGGTGTATCTCTGATATGGTAATCGCGCTGGTTCCCGTGCTGTCTCCTCGGAGAGTGACGGTCGCAAGGATCGTAGTTCCGGCTCCCGGTTCGATCGACCTCCCTATATCAACCGCACTCAGACGGAAGGAGTCACCTGGAACCTGCGGGGTGGTGTTGTGAAGCAACGCCCAAGCGGGATACTGGACATCTACAATCTCTGCGACTGCTGAATTATTGAGTGTCACCCGGAGGTCATATCCTGAAAGACCATCAGGGAGAGAGGATACACGTAGTTCAAATTCCTCTGTCATTCCATTCGCAACCGACAATGAGGACGGCGAAAGGTAAATCTCCGGCTCGGTCTCTTGCGGAGCAGTGACTGTAATGTACGCTGTCTTTGCTTCTGAATCGCTTCCGGCAGCACTCGAGACAGTGAGGTTCACGGTGTAGGTGCCTGCGGTTGTATAGTTGAACGACGGATTCTGCTCGATAGAATCGACCATGCCATCGTTCTGGAAATCCCAGGCCCAGCCTGTTATGCCATCACCTGCGGACTGGTCGGTGAACTGTACGGTCAGCGGGCAGGGACCTGTCTGAATATCTGAAGTGAACTCTGCAACCGGCAGTCCTCCCAGACTCATGATCACAGTCTCAAAGATAGTTCCGGGAGGGTACATCGTCGTGATGCTCTTGAGATCTGATGAGACATCCGCTACCCGAATCACTTCGGCTGTTGCCTTCTGCCTTGAGGGATCCACGGTAACGCGGATATACGCAAGTGCATATTCAAGGCTGTTCTGGGAATACCCGGCCCTTGGATCTGCGAGATTGTACGCAGGCCCTCCCCCGGTTCCCGACACAAAGTAATGGATGCCGTGTGTAAGGAATCGCTCGTATGCATGGACATGCCCGTTGAACACCGCGGTCACATTGTGGTCAATGAATTCATCTTCCCATTCAAGCCGGATGTTCTCATAACCTCCGAAATGATTCCGTTCCGAAGTATAAGGAGGATGGTGGAACGAGATGAACCGGAAAGGCTTCTCCGTCTGGAGATCCTGGGCGAGCCAGCCGCTTTGTGCGGGGAAATCGGACCAGGCCCAGCTGTTACTGTCAAGGACGCTCACGTGAACATCCGCACAGTCGAACGAGTAATATTCCGGTACTCCATATGCCAGGTAATAGTTGGAATGGTTGGCATCATGGTTTCCGAGAGCGGGGAAGACCGTGGTATTTGCCATCATCATCCTGCCGGCGGCAAAATAGCGGTCCCAGTCGGAGAGGTTTGCGGCATTGTTCACCAGGTCGCCCGAGTTCACTACAAACGCTACATCCAGTTCCTGTGCTATCCGGTCTGCGACCAGCTTGTGCCGGTCCAGCTGGCTGAAAGTAGGCAGCTGGTCCTGGGTATCGCTGTAGACGATGAAAATGACCGGGCCACTCTCCGGGAAGGTGGAAAAATGCAAATCCCCGGTAGATTGACCGTCATACAAGACCCGGTAGTGATACAGGGTCCCGGCTGCCAACCCGGTAAGCGGGACATGGTGGAGCATGGTGGGGAGATCATCGGTGGCAGAGTGGTCATACCCTGAATTTGCAGAAAAATACTCGTCCGTTGCATACTCAATGGTCAGGTTGGAAGCGATATCCGTCTTCACGTTCACGATCGTACCCGTCGTTGTAGTGCCGGTAATATACGGTCCCCAGAGAATTGCTGGTGTCTTGACATCCGTCATTTCAGCCACTACCGGTTCGTTCATGCACGCTGAAAAGAGCACTATCGTGATGAGAATAATTCGTTCCCAGGTATTCCCCCTCATAGTTGAAAACCCACTTTTTTCTGATCCGCCTGCCCGCGTGATCTGTTTTTTCGAGTTCATTGGCCGCTATTTTCTTAACACTTACCTTTTAATAGCAAAAGTTAAACAATTTTGATTATTTAGTTCCATACAATAGATCAGCAGACTGATCATGAGAAAGATAAAGAGGGGACAACATTGCCGATCCGGTCATTGAAGGGTATTTGACGACTCCTGCAGAATATGGGCAGTGAACGATTAGGGGATATTCAGTTCGCTTTCAATTGAATTCCGAACCGGTTATGTCTATACCCTACTCCATCACCACCACGTACCTGTTTGCATTGTCCGGACGGATCGTGATATCCCTTGACCTCGTAATCTCGCCGGACTTGAGGGTAAGTTCATGGACACCCACGGGGATCCCGGAGAAGGAGGATGGCGTCTTCTCCCCCGTTGCAATCCCATCAAGGAATATCGCGGCACCATTAGGGATGCTCTCGACTCGCAGCGGGCCGCCTGCATACGTGTCGAGGATGAAAGAGACGGTTCCTTTGACGACCTCCTCATTAGTCCTTGGTACACTGATGAGTCTCTGTGCCGGAATGTATCCCGGCAATGACACCATCACGCGGTGCGGGCCTTCGGACAATCCGGTCACAAGGGAGGGCGTGATATTTCCGGTCCTTGCCCCGTCGATGAATATCTCGGCACCTGGTGGTGAGGACTCAATCGCGATTGTATGATAATTCCCGAGATATGGAGGGAGGATGAATTCACTGCCGTCCCACATACTGTCCGGGATGGGAACGCTCGTGAAGGTGCGCTCTCCCATAAGGGTGATAAATGACCCTGTCCGGGAAACATCGATGGTGACCGGAGTATGCAGCAATGGGTAAAACCCATTCAGCGTGAATGCAGCAGGAGGTCCTGAAAGATTGGTGATCCGTATCGTCCGGTCCAGCCTTGCACTCACAAAATCAAGTTCACACATGGACATCGCATCGTGGTGGATCCACCCCCTTGCAATGATACTCTCACCCTTGCCGACTGTTGCACTCGGCCGGGTTGCTTTCACGGTGTGGTATCCCTCTTTTAATCCATACAGAACAAGGGGGCTCTTGCCCTCCATGACCTTGTTATCAACCGAGAGTTCGAGGTTGCCGGGATAGGTGACGATCAATAGGCCGCCATGCCGCGACCTTGCAGGCGTTTCCGCGAGGTCACTCTTCTGCGCAGTGTCATCAGGTATCAGAACGAGGGTGATCTCGAGTGGGCCTGTTATGTGCACCAGGGTCTGGTTTACCAGGTACCCATCCATCTCTGCTTCCAGGAGGTATTCCCCCTCAGGCAAGAGCAATGTCGCTGGTGCAATGCTTATTTCTGCAAGGCCGGAGACAGTGAGCATGGCGCCGGGTGGAGTCGTGGTGACATTGAGCGGATAGGAAGGAAGAGACGGATCCAGGTGATCGGGAGAGTGGGCGTCGCCTCCCCGGTCATCGAAGTCCCGGGAATACTCCTCTCCGCTTACAAAGGCATGTGTCTGGTATTCGGGGAATGGGATTCCAAAGATCCAGAAGATCGTTCTCCATATCCGGGAGAGGAAGGATTCATCCTGCAAAACGACCCCTGTGTGTATCGCAGACACTCCCGGAGAAGGGGAAGTGGGAACAGAAGGTGTGGGAGATGAGAGATGTTGGCCGTCATCCGTGGGTCGGGGACTCGTCGGGCTCACAGGAGGCGAAAATCCGCCACCCTGTTCAGATGTGGCTGGTTTTTCCGGATATGAAAGGGAGAGGATCGCCAGTCTCGGTGCGACTTCGGTCTGATCCATGGGATCGACTGCGTTCCAGATGAATTCAGTATGGACATACCCGGGTAATTGTGAGGTGACATTGAAACGGCAGAACCACACCCCGTCCTTTTCGTGCGTATGTATTCCGGGTATACGGACTGAATTCTGGAGGACTATAGGAAATGAAGTGTCAGATATCTCCGGCGCAGTGCCGATCACCACGAGTTCCGCACCAGAATGTCCCGGTTGGATATCGGAAAAGTCCGTGATGGTGATATTTTCCAGGTCCTGAACAGAATAGTCCTCAACGGCCCGGATGAACCCTGTGCCTTCAGCGACCCAGTTCTTTTGCGTCTGTTCACCGCCGTCATGATGCAACAAGAGGAGGACCGGAGGATAGACAGTCCACTCGTTTCCTCCGGGGGGATTTCTGATAGACACTTCGATCGCACCGGTTGTCTGAACCATCGGGGTCACATTGAAGGCAAGCGTCTCAGAGACTCTCCCATCGGCATGGTGATAGGTCGAGCGATCGGGAATACCGGCTTTCACCGAATTGACCCTGACCTCAAGCGCATGATCGCTTGTATACCCCCTGTGTGAAAAGACATAGAGCCTTGCCCATTGAGACGGAGAAGCGTGCAGCATATCCGTCGCAATCCGGTAGGAGAGGGTCTGGCCGCTCCTGCAGACCTGGCTTGCCCCGTTCGCGGCGAGCATCGTGACATTTCCGCTGATCCCATCCATCACCACTCCAAGAGACCCCTGCTCCCCATCGAACCGGATACCGCCGGGTAAAGTTGCGTCACTCGTTCCTGAAGTGGCGGAGGAGAATTCACGCTCGAGATCGAAATGAACCGGGATAGCCATCCCGTGGGTCACATCGACCCATTCTTCATCTGATGAAAGGTAGCCCTCTTTCCGGACGCTGACAGTATGGCTGCCTGCAGGGATTTCCTTCAGGGTAAAAGGGGTCACCTCTCCCGTTTCATCTCCGTCGAAAATGATCTCTGCACCCGTCGGAGTTGAAGTAACATCGATGCTCCCGGCCGGCTCATCCTGGCTGTATATGAGTATCTCGGAGATATACATCCCGGAAAGTCCCGTCGTGGTGGGGTACTTCTCGTTTCCCTGCTGGTAATAGTACCAGTACTTTTCATCCGCCGCTTCATGCCAGTCCCATACGCCGAACGCATGGATGCCCCAGGGGTTGGTAGAGGTATCGGCGAACCAGACTATCCGCATCCCGTCAGTGTACCCGGTGTCCGGGTACTTGCCGTCCTTGTTCCAGCAGATGATGATCGGTCCCTCGCGGCTGGAATATTCATACACGTTCTTGTAGGGGAGCATCTTGTACCAGCCGTCTGATGAGCGTATTTTCAGCGTGTCTCCAGGCTCCATGCCCCCCACCAGGTTGCAGAGGTCCTTTAGGTTCGTGCCCTTGACCGCGCCCATGTCCTTCTCCTGGACGTTCGTGTCCTCCGCGGGGTTCCACCGGAGTGCCTCCTGCTTTGCAGGGTCAGGATCATCTATAAAAATTGGTCCCTGGTGGTAGTAATGGGTGGCTCCATCCCCGTATACACGCAGGTTCTGCTCCATCCACCGGTAACCGACAGTCTTTTCGGCAAGGATGGAGACCTCATCGACAGCGTATTTTACCACCCGGATCTCGGTGGTCGCAGCTGAAGCAGGGAGGAGGAGCGTAGTTGCGACCATACAGGTGAAGAAAAAAAAGACGGTAAAGGAGAGAAGACACATTTTATCCGGATACTGGGTAGTGCACGTCATGGGAATCGTGAATGTGATATGGGGAGACCCTCCAGGTGCCCTTCCAGAACTAGGTGGACCAACGGGGATGGGAGTACTACCCTGGCTTTCTGGCCGGTTCTCCATTGGTACTTCTCCTGTTCACGATGGGAGAACCATGAGATGATTGCGACACCACAGTCCACGGTAACCGAGGTACCACGTTCATCTTCCCTGATACCTGTCACGATCCCCTCAGCGGGGTGAATCCCTGGAGTACACAGGTGACCTTCCGGGTGAATCCTGACATCTGCTGCCCTGATACAGGCGACCAGTCGGGTGCCGGGCAGGATATCATGAGGAACAGCGATGCGGATCCTGCCCGCCACGAGAATATGGCCCCCTGTATCGTCTGATATCACCGTTCCCTCAAGGATATTTTCAAACCCCGTGAAAATGGCCACGTCAAGCGATGCCGGGCGGCTGAACACTTCATCACAGGTTCCCACCTGCCTTACCGTCCCATCGATCATCACTGCCACCCTGTCGGCAAGGGCATACGTCTCCTCCCGTGAATGGCTCACCTGGAGGATGGTGAGATTCCCTTGCTCCCTGATCATTCTCAGTTCGTGCATGAACTGCGATTTGAGCATTGGATCGATTGCAGCAAATGGCTCATCAAGCATCAGGAGTGCGGGGCTGGTGGCGAGAGCCCGTGCCAGCGCCACGCGTTGCTTCTCTCCCCCGGAGAGCGACGCAGGATAACGGTCGCGGAGCGAAGCGATCCCATACCTCGCAACCAGGCTCTCAACCACCTTGGATATCTCACGGTGCGGAATGCCCCGGATCGTCAGGCCAAATCCGATATTCTCCGAGACAGTGAGGTGGGGAAAGAGGGAATAGTCCTGGTACATGAGCGACAAACCCCGCTCTTCGGGAGGAAGATCTGTTATATCCTTCCCCATCATCAGGATCCTGCCCCCGGCATCCGGATGGATCCCCGCGATAGTCTCAAGGAGGAGGGTCTTTCCGGAACCTGAAGGCCCTATGATAAAGAAATGTTCTCCCTTCTTGAGAGAGAGGGTGATTCCCCTGAGTGAAAATGTACTCCGGGTCAGTGATACCCCCTCAAGCTGTATCATCATACCTCCCGAGGTGCTTCGTGAGCACTCGTATACCGATGAAGAGGGCCAGGCAGAGGACAAGCATTATAAATGCCACGCTTCTGCTCTCCGCAATCCCACCGGTCGCAAACCGCTGGTAGATCAGGGCCGAGATGACCATGGGGAAGTATGCGATCATCACTACTGCGGCAAATTCTCCTATCGCTCTGCCCCAGGCCACGAGTGCGCAGCTCACGAGGTGTCGCGAGGTGAGCGGGAGAACGATCCGGGTGAAGGCCTGCCACCATGTTGCCCCAAGCGTCCGGGCGACATGCTCAAGCCGCACGGGAACCGTCCCGAAGCCCTCCCGGACGCCATCTACGTAATAGGGGATCGCGACAAAGACCATCGCGGCAACGATGCCAGGGAACGCCTCCTCGAAAAAAACTCCCATCTCACTGAAAGGCGCCCCGATCACGCCCCTTGACATGAAGAGGAAATACACCATTAGGCCGGCAACCGTATGGGGCAGGATAAGCGGGATATCGATCAGTCCTTCGATAACTGCCTTTCCGGTGAAATCATTTCGCGCAAGGAGGTACGCAAGCGGTGTTCCGAGCAGTGCAAGGATCAACACCGCCACGAATCCTGCCAGAAAGGTAAGGAGAAGGGAATCCACCACTCCCGGTTCACCAGCTACGCTTGCGAGATGGAAAGGATTTGCAAGTTCGGGGACTGCAATGGTGAGAACCGCAAGCAGGATCAGGGCAACGAGACTCCCGCCGGCAATTGCAAAAACGAGGACAAGAGGATCATGCTGAAAGCGGGAGGAAACTGGCATGCTTCACCCCCCGGCAGCCATGGTGTTTATGTTCCATGGGAATTCGTGGGGAGTATCAAGAGGTTCTGGCCAGCCTCTTCCCCCCTTTTGTACCTCCGAGAGGAAAAACTCCAAAAACTCCCTGGCCTCTTCAACCCTGACGGCAGTCGAGGGTATAGTCGCTGCATAAAGGATCGGCATCCCTGTTCGTTCGCTTCCAATGACTGAAAAACGCGGAAACCCAAGGATCACTCTTGCCCTATGGTATTCCTGATTGAACTGATCTGTTCCAAGGTTGATGGTATCCGGAAGGATGATATAAGGCACTCCTTGTGCCTCCGCAACACTCCGGTACTCGAATGCATAGTCTATGCCACCTGCCTCGAGCAGTGACATCAGGAAGACACTCCCGTCCCGCACCGCGATCTTGTTTCCCAAGGGTTTCAAGACCTGCGGAAGCCGCACGGTCTGGATATCGTCCTCGTTCTCAACTACAAGTGGCGGGTCGAAATAGTCCCCGATTACCCGGGAAAAAATGGTCCAATCCTGGTACTCCTCCCCCGCGAGCATGGTGACAAGGAGGGCCCGATAGCCGGCGGCATCCAGCATAGGATTTGAGAATCCCACACGGACATCCGGCCTGGAAAGGACATGATACCAGTTATCACGGGTTATCTCATCGTGATACCTGCTGTTCGCGGTATAGGCGATTACCATCTCGTTCCGTGCAAAGGTCGTGTACCAGTCAGTATAGTTTCCCTCGCCGTTCTGGACCGGGCAGTACATCAGATCGGGAATGAGGGATTCATCGGCCACGGCAACAACATCGAAAGGGCGGTTGATCTCAGTCACCTGCCTAATCGCCTGGATGCTCCCGTGCCCCTCCACCTGGATATCGATTTCGGGGTGCAGTGCCTCATACCGGGCTTCAGCGTCAGCCAGTGGCACGAGGAGGCTTCCCGCAGCAACCACCTTCACCGGTACCTTCTCAACTGGCCTGTCCGTGCACCCTGAAGAGATGACAAAGATACCGATAATGATCGCAATCACCACAGGATACAGGTTCCCTCTCATTGAGTCTTCCTGTGAACTTCGATACTGTCTACCCATTTTACCCATGCGCTGCCTTCGGTCACAACATTCTTCTCATCGGAGATGATTGCAACCCGCAGAGGTGCACCGTCATTGTAGGTGAGCGGTGAACCATCGAATTCATAAGCAAGGAGTATTCGGAGAGGAGGTGGCGGAATCTCCTTGAGACTCTCATTGAATGTGATGAAGCCGTTTCCCTGGACCTGATCATAATCAAAGACCCAGAGATAGCCGTCAGGCGCCGATATCCAGACCTGGTCTCCCTGTGATATCCCTCCCGCACGTTCCAGGAGATCGGTAAGGAGGACACCCCTGCAGATATAGGGGCCGTATTTTATCCCCACGGTTGAGACCGCAAAACCGTGGCCGGTGGTGGCTGGGAGTGCCCGGAGCTCGGCAAGGGAGTACACCTGCCGCGCTGTACCATTCACTGTAAGGGTCCAACTGCGATAGTCCTCAACTGGAACCGTCACGGCGGGAGACGATGATACAGGAGCCGGGTTTATACATCCCGCACCAACAATGAACAGCATCAGCAGGATGAGACCGGTCTGTATGGTCCTGATCACGATGAACGCCTCCAGGCAAGAAGTAAGGTAATGACGATCCCACCGATACACGTGAATAGAATATGCGGGCTTTTCTGGGATGTAGTAGCCCGGGAAGGGACTTTTTCTTCCATAGACTTCGCAAGGACCCCCTCAGGTCCGTGATACCCACCCGTATAGACCCTCACCTCATCGATCCATTTGACAGTGTAGCCGTTCGTTGAGGGATACAGTTCATCGAAGAGGTGAATCCGGTCCGCGGGCATGACGACCCGCATGTCGTTATTCCCAAATACGTGCTTTTCCTCGCTGTTCACCGATGTATCAGCAAAGAAGACGAGGCGCATCCCTACAAAATAATCCGGGGGATACCCGACGCCGTGGCGTTCGCCCACGAGGGTCTCCTCTCCATTATACCATGTAACGACAATCGGCCCCTGACGGGGCAGCGGATGGTATACGTTTTCGTACCCGAATTCAACGTGGTACCCGTCCGTTGCCTTGATCATCACCTCGTCCCCTTCAACCATGCCTCTCACGAGTTCGCAAAGGTCTTTGACATTGGTTCCCTTCACCGCGCCGTGGTCCTTGAAATTACTCGTCTCGTTCACGTCCCACTGCCCTTCCTTGTCATCGACGAAGACCGGGCCCTGGTGGTAGTAGTGGGTCAGGCCATCACCATAAACAGGGAGATTTGCTTCCATCCACTGGTACGATACCGTCGTTTCGTTCAGAACCGTCGTACCGTCCGCGGCATATTTCGTGACGCGCACTTCCGTAGTGGGAGCTGCGCACGTGACGTGTATCAGCCCGAAGAGCAGGATCGCGGCAACGATGCACGAAAACAATCCGATCCCGAAATCTCGTTGCGTGTCAAAAATACGTAGGGAAAAAGAACTTGAATTCATTATCCTTACCTCTTAAAATTGTATGCGAGGAAACCGCCGGCCCCGAGAGCACCCATGATCAGATGGAGTGAGAATCCTGCCTGTGTCGGAGCCTCCAATACATCAGGGGCTGTGGTGCGTGGCGGTTCACTCTGTGATGGACTGCCGGAATAGATCAAAATGTCTGAAATGTACTGGACAGAGAGGCCTGTCGTAGTAGGATACTTCTGATCCCCCTGGCGGTAGTAATACCAGAACTGTTCATCAGCCGACTCGTGCCAGTCCCAGTTACCAAACGCATGGATCCCCCATGGATTCGTGCGTGTGTCGGCAAAGAATACAAGCCGCATCCCTTCCCGGTAATCCGGAACGTATCCGGCGTCTCCCTTCCACCAGGTCACGACAAGGGGCCCCTGTCCTGAAGGGGGGTAATACACGTTCCGGTAGGCAAACTCCCTGGAGAAACCGTCTGCAGCCCTGATCTTCACGGTATCTCCCGGGGACATCCCTCCCACCAGGTCGCAGAGGTCACGGAGATTGGTCCCCTTCACCGCTCCCATGTCCTTTTCCCGGACGTTTTTATCTTCGGGAGCATTCCATCGCAGCATTTCCTGGATCGCGGGATCAGGGTCGTCAAGGAAGACCGGTCCCTGGTGATAGTAGTGCGTGGATCCATCGCCGTGTACGGGGAGATTTTGTTCCATCCACTCATACGTAGCAGACGTCTCATTCAGGATGGTGATTCCATCGTCTCCATATTTGACGATTTTCAGGGATGTAGTAGCGGCGCAGGCCCCCAGGGAGAGCGAAAGTATGCAGATGATGCAAAGCACAGATCTTCTGTGCAGTCCGGTTCGCTCTCCTGTCTCTCTCTCATGAATCAGGTTACGTTCCATGTGTTCTCAATCCAGTAGATCTTAAAAATTCCACCTACCAGGTCCGGTTTATGACCGGGGATTTCCCCTTCCATTGTTCCCCAAATCCCGTCAGGCATGGGGAAAAATTTGAAGTGATCAGGCAGCCGCAGGTTTCGTGGCAGTTGCCGGGCTCGTGCAGTCGCACCTGAACTGGCTGCATCCCCCGGCCATCGGGGTAAAGAGGTTCCTGCCGTATTTTTCCTTCCCGAATTCGCCAATGGCAGTCTGGATCTCAGGGGAAGTGAGGAAGTTCACGAAGTTGTTGGCCATCGCGATCTTTTCAGAGGGCTGAGTGGGCGTGTATACGGTGATGACACTGTAGACGTTCAGGAGGATGTCCCCCTGCTCGATGACCGGGACCAGTCCGAGGTTCCCCTTGTAGGCAAGGTAGGTCCCCTCGTCTGTCAGTGTATAGGCCTGCTTCTCTGATGCGAGCTGCAGGGTCTCTCCCATTCCTCTCCCTGCCTCGATGTACCAGTTCCCTGATTTCTGGACGTCCATGGTATAATTATACCCGGCGGCCTTCCAGATATTCTTCTCAGCGGAATGAGTCCCGGAGTTGTCGCCGCGGGAGACGAATGATACCCCGGCAGTGTTATCCTTGCCCATCGTCATCAATGTCTTGAATGCATCCTCGGGCTTCATCCCCTTGATCCCCGCCGGATCGTTCGCCGGTCCTACGATGATGAAGTAGTTGTAGGCGAAGCAGCGGCGGTTGATGCCATGGCCGCCGGCCATGAACGCCTCCTCCTGGGCCGGGGAATGCACCGCAAGGATATCGCAGTCGCCGCGGGTGGCGATCTCGATGGCTTTTCCTGTACCCTGCGAGGTGATGAGCAGGTCGATGTTATACCTCTCTTCGAATATGGGCTCCAGGTAATCGAGGAGACCGGTATCGTACAGGCTGGTGGTGGTTGCAAGCAGCACTTTCGATTTCTCTGCCGACTGGGTGGGTGTCGGGCTCCCCTGTGATGGAGTGGTCGTTGTGCACCCGCTGAAGAATGCTCCGCCGAGGATAAGGGCGCTGAGAAGTAGTAAAATGCACACGTTACGGGGTATTAGGATCATAGCTCTCACTCGTAGTCCTTTCACACCATGGTTGATGAATATTTCTTTTTAATCTTTGAGAATAATTAATCGCTTGTATTATCAATTGCTGATACCAGGTGATTCGGCCTAAAGAACCTTTAACACTCCGCCGGTCCAAGTTTTCCCCATGTGGAAGGCCGTATCGCTCGAGGATTGGATGAAAAACCGGGTCTCGGAGCTCTCATCGGTAAGGCCTGTCGTCGAGGAGATCATCGAAAGGGTCGGGAGCGGGGGTGATCGGGCCCTGCTCGATCTTACCAGGCAGTATGATGGAGTTGACACCGATTCGCTCCTTGTAGGAGAAGAGGTGGTTGAGGAGGCCTACCATGCAGTCAGTGATCAGGTCATCGCAAGCCTCATCGAGGCTGATGCAAGGATCTCCCGCTTCTGCGAACTCCAAAAGCCGAGGGAGTTATGGCTCGAGGAGGTTGAGCCCGGCGTGTTACTCGGGGTCAGGACCACTCCCCTCGACCGTATCGGGGCCTATATCCCGGGAGGGCGAGCAGCCTACGCTTCCACTGCTCTGATGTGCACGATTCCTGCGAGGGTCGCAGGCGTTCGGTCCATCTGCTGCTGCAGCCCTCCCCCCATATCCCCCATAACGCTCGTGGCCATGGACATCGCGGGCGTGGACGAGATCTATACCGTAGGTGGAGCACAGGCGATCGCGGCCATGGCGCTTGGGACAGAGAGCATCCGACCCGTCCAGAAGATCGTCGGCCCGGGAAACATCTACGTGACGGTGGCAAAGATGCTTCTGCGCGACCGAGCCGAGATCGATTTTCCGGCGGGTCCGAGCGAGATCGTCGTGCTCGCAGACGATTCCGCACGGCCGGAGTTCATCGCCGCCGATATCCTTGCCCAGGCGGAACATGACCCGAGAGCGGCAAGTCTCCTCGTGACCACGGATCCAGGCCTCCCTGCCCGGGTGGGCATGCACCTTGAATCGGGAATCAGGAGCGCAGAAAGGGAAGAGATACTCAGGAAAGCCATGGGGAACACGGGATACCTGGTGGCGGCGTCAATGGAAGAAGCGGTCGGGTGCGTGAACCGCGCTGCCGCAGAGCACCTCTCACTCCAGGTCGCCGACCCGATGGGAGTCCTGCGCGGAATCAGGAATGCAGGAGCGGTCTTCCTCGGCAGCTATTCAGCGGTTGCCTGCGGGGATTACGCCTCGGGCACAAACCATGTCCTCCCGACTGCGGGGTATGCACAGGTCCACTCGGGCCTCGACGTGCAGCACTTCTGCAAACGAACCACCGTTCAGCTGATCACCCGGGATGGTCTCGAGGGAATGGGAGACATTATCGAGACCATGGCGGATGCGGAGGGGCTGACGGCCCATGCACGTTCGGTCAGGATCCGCAGGGAGTCGTCCTGAACGGGACTGGATGCATCGTTGTGCCCGTTCATCCCGGATCAGATGAGTCCTGGCAGCCGCGGATCCGCCTCTCCCGGACCCGCCGGAATTCACCGGAAGGTGCAGGAGAACAAAACTCAGTCTTCGCCTGCACGCGGGACCCGCAGGATCAGCTTCACCGGCGCCGGATTGAGGCAAGGAACGCGGCGGCAAATACAAGGGAAACTGCGGGAATCTCCCACGGAATTGCTATTTCAGGGGGAGGGAGGCTTGAGAACGTGATATCAGTGTAGGAGACGGAGATCTCGTCGGTGTCGGTGAGCCGTTCCAGGTTCAGCGGGACGCTGACTGCGTATATCCGGTAAGTCGCGGGGACGAGGCGGCCCACGACAAACCCCGTGTTCCACTCGTACTCGAACCTTCCGTCAGGATGTACATATGCGGACGTGAAATAGCCCGAACCGGCGGGAAGCTGCAGGTTCTCGAGGGTGACTCCCGCGCGGTTCAGTCCCGGGCCGGTCACGAAGAGGTAGACTGCGATGGTGTTCGGGATATCTGAAATCCCGCTGATCTGCACCCGCTCTCCGATATGCGGTGTCGCGGGGCTGGCATCGATGGTGATCGCACCCATGGCAGAGCCCGAAAAGAGCATCAGGCATCCCGTAACGAGGAGCAGCGGAGCGAGGTGCACGATCATATCTAGTTGTCAAAAAAGTGCTTCAATATTGTGGAGGGGGAACATGGGTACCCTGACAGTCCCGCAATAAAACTCCTGGGTGTGAGAAAGGGAGTCAGAACTCCATCACCATCACTGCCTCCTCTTCCTCTTTGAGATCACCCTTGAGGTGCTCCGTCTCGAAGTGATACTGCTCCCAGGGGTCGTATTCCTCGTAAATCTCGCACTTGTCCAGGACATCCACGAACTCTTTTAAGAATATTCGCGGGATTACGTCGACCCTTCCCCCGAACTTGCCGGTCACCTTTTTGATCATCGCCCTTATGAACCGGTGGGAGACCCTGGACCTGTCCACCTCGGTATACGCGGCAGAATAAATGTCCATTACCTTGAGGGCGACCTGCTCGAGCTTCTTTGCATCGAACTTTGGGAGGGTGATCTGGGGCTGGCGGGGGTTCCTGAACCCTTCGCCAGTCTGGACCACGCTGATGCGGTCATAGAGGGGGGGAAGTGTGCGGATGCCCCTCGGTCCGTCGAAGAAGGCGGGAGTCCCGGTAAAGAGGAAATAGGAATTCGGGAGATCGCCCCGGTCCAGGGAGTCGACGATCATCTGCAGGGTGCGGTAGCCCTTCTCCCTCTGGTTGCGGGGAAGAGACTGGGTGGTCTCCGCCTCGTCGACTGCAACCGCGAGCCCGCTGTATCCGGCACTGACGATGATGCGCAGCAGTCCGCGAAGGAACGTGAAAGCCGTGGCCTCGTCCACGTCCCCGCGTATCCCGGCCTTCTGCTTGAACTCTCTCCCGACGTTTGGTTCCGCGCATACCCACCCGATAGCAGCCTGCGAGATCTGGAAGTCCCCGGCATTGTTGGCCCGGTAGTAGGTCCGGAGCGCTGCCGCAAGCGAGGTGTTCAGCTCTGATATCCCGGCAAGCGCAGTCTCGA
This sequence comes from Methanoregulaceae archaeon PtaB.Bin056, assembly GCA_002067095.1. Classification (GTDB taxonomy): domain Archaea; phylum Halobacteriota; class Methanomicrobia; order Methanomicrobiales; family Methanospirillaceae; genus Methanolinea_A. Next base: position 34,835 of record MVQD01000082.1, on the reverse strand, counting down.
TCTCTGCGAGCGTCGCCTTCTCGAGGATTTCGTCAGAGAGCGACCGGTCGCTGACGTTGAGAATCCGCTCCTCGATCCCAAAGAGCCATGAATCGATGATGGACTTCTGCGCATGCTCCTCTTCCCGGGTGCGGAGGCTTGCACAGATCTGCTGGTAGATTCCTTTTGTCTTGTGCAATGGAGAGGATGAGGAGATGACCACATGCGCGGTCACAAACCCTTTCTCACGCGCCATCTCGAGAGCCCTTGCGACGAGGAAGGTCTTTCCGCTCCCGTAATCTCCCCGGATGAACTTGATATCACCGCCGCCGCGTGCAACGAAATCGAGCTGTGCACCGATCACGCCTTCCTCGACGTCGAGGCCGACTGCGATTCTCTCGAGGCCGCTTGCGGGGACCGTCCCCCTTCGCAGTGCGTTGATGATGTTCTGGCTCTCAAGCCGGTCGCCAGGTTTTCGTTCATTGCCGCTTGTATGCATAGATCTCTCCATCCTTTCCAACCCCTCTCTTCTCTATCACAACGATTCCGGCACTGGTCGCCTTCTGCATTATCCGGTTCACCATCCCTCCTGCCCTGCGGGTCCCAAGGATCGTCCGGAGCTCCATCTCGCTGGCCTGGTGGTGCGTCCTCAAGAAATCGAGTATCTTTCTCTCGTTCTCGTCCAGGTCAAGGCACAGTTCTGCCTCTTTTTCGGAGGGTTCCTTCTCGTCACGCGGCGCCGGGGCATACGCGAGGACCGGCAGGTCGCAGAGCGACCGGCGCTTGCATTCTTCGACGAGGACCAGGAAATCTTCTGCCCTGATGCTCGCTGAACCTGGGGGAATATAGTCGAGGCCTTCCAGGCAGGAACGCTTGCACCGCGAAAAGTCTTTCGCCTCCAGGCTGTGGGAAGCAGAGACGAGCAGGGTTAAGGCAAGCAGTTCGAGGCCGCGTGAAGAGAGCCCCTGTGCCTTCTCTTCGAGGCGCTCCCTGAGCCGCTCCATCAGGCGGGGCATCCGATAGAGGGCGCGGGTATCCTCCATTACCATGCCCGCGACGCGGACGAGATCATCTGTCTTCCTGATGCTGTTGATGACATAGAGCATCACCTTCTCGCATTCCCTCACATCTCCCTCCCTCTCGCAGAACCGTGCATATTCAGGTCCGCCGGCGAGGAAATCGCTTCGGTATGCCCGGTAATACCATGATCTTGCCTCTGTATGGTCACCGATATCCTCGTAAAAGGATGCCATGGAGAGGAGGCAGACCACGTGAGGCTGCGAGGCCAGCTTAAGAAGGAGCAGGGACTCTGCCTCCCTGACAGGGTAGTGGGTCCTTAAAAACGCCCGGTATCGGGCGAGCAGAAGGGAAAGGAACTCTGGATCCCCCAGGCCCTCGAGCTCGCGGTCGATCAGCCGCGTGAAATGCACGCGGGCATCCTCCGTCTCCTTCAGGTCTGCAAGGATCTCGCATTCCTCCAGGAGAAACAGGGGATCAACACCGCTTCGCGAGAGGAGGGGACCAAGCTCGATGAGAGCAGGTGCCAGGTCACCCCGCCCCCTCAGCATCCTGACATAGTCGAACCTGATCCCAGGGTCATCCCTTTCTGCAAGCACTCTTTGGTATTCCTCTCCTGCAGCAGCCGGGGTGGAGCGGGCAAGAGCCGAGAGATAACTCCGGGCATATGCCACTTCTCCTGTCCTTTCGTATGCCGCATGGGCAGCGGTCGCCACCTCGGCGTATTCTTCGCACGCGGCCAGTACCTCGATGTATTCAGTGTCCACGGGAAGGCCGCGGCATGCAGGGCCCTTCCTCACCTCCAACGCTTCCCGGGGCATCCCGTTCAGCCGCAACGCCCTCACAAGGAGCAAAGAGTCGTCTGCACGGCCTGAGCGTGCCGCGAGGTGCCGAAGCACAGGCACTGCTTTTCCTGGGTCCCCTGTGTGAAGGAGATAGGAAGCATAACTCCTCAATGCTTCGAGATTCCCTGGATCGAGTGCAACGGCCCTGGCAAACTCGGAGAGGGCACGGTCGTCGCCCTTCCTCTCGAGTATCCTCCCAAGGTAGCTGTGGACGTGTGAGGATCCAGGGAGAGAATTGGAGAGGTCCCGAAAATACGCCTCGGCCTCGTCGAGACGGCCCATCTGGAAGAGGTTTGTGGCGCAGAGGATGGCAACGGATGGGTCTGCAGACCCCGGGACAAGGTCGCGACACAACGAATATGAGCCCGGAAAGTCCCCCTGTTCGAAGAGCTGGAATGCGAGTCTCTTCTTCTCATCCGCCGGTTGAGGTGGCATCGAGGATCACCGCGAAAAACGGAGACGCAGGAGGCCGGAGAACATTCGCAGCACGTCTCCCCCCCTCACCCTGGAGTCGCCCCTGTCATGCCAGGAGATGGGGTGCTCTCTGATGCGAAAACCGGAGTTGGCTATCCGCCAGAGGAGCTCTACATCGAATTCAAAGCCCGTCGAGACCATCTGTCCAATTACTGCGTCAATGGCTGCTTTTTTAAATACTTTTGCCCCGCACTGCGTATCTTTGAACGGGAGACCAAACACGAGTCTGATGATCATGTTGAACACCCTGCTCTCGAACCTTCGGCCGAGACCCTGCTGGCGGACGAGGACCGATCCCTCGATCCAGCGTGATCCGATCACCACGTCCGCCCCGTTGAGGAGTGCGAAGAGTTCGAGCATCTGGGGAAATGAGGTTGATGCATCTGCGTCCATGTAGCCTACCAGGGGAGCGCGGGCCTGCCGCATCCCCTCGAGGATGGCGCCACCTTTTCCAAGCCGGCCGGCCCTCCGGTCACAGCGGATACAGACTCCCGGGTTGGCCCGCGCAAATTCAGAGATGAGGAAGGGGGTGCGGTCCTCTCCCTCGCAGATTAAGAGGACCTCCCCTTTCGCCCCTGCGAGCTCTGAGAGTAACCGCGGTATCCGCGCCTCCTCGTTGTATGCGGGGATGATGAGCGTGTAGGGAGGAATCCCCGTGCAGGGGCCCGGGGAATGAACGTCAGTGTCGGCCTCGTCCTGGTCTCCGGCAGCAGAAGCTGCCCTGGCGTCCGTTTCACTGGTGGCCAACGAGGTGCTCCTTCAGTCCGGTTCCGGGATGATAACGCTCGGCGATGGCGAGCGCGGCATTCCTGAGCGTGCGGTGGTCGTCGAGGCACGACTGTGGGGGGGGCGCCTTCCGCAGGATTGCCGAAGTATTCTCGGTGATCTGGATGAGTTCTGTTGCGATAACCGCATTCAGCCATATGAGATCGGCAAGCATCGCCTTCTCTTCCGGGTCCATGATAGTGTGGTTGGACGCACAGAAGAATAACCATGGCGGGTCGTTGCTCCAGGCCCCCAGGTTCTTCATGGGAAGGGACATACCTCCTGGTACATGAACTACCTTGAACGTATCCGGAGCATGGGAAGGGATGCGAACCCATTCTTCTGTCTCATGGGAATTGAAGTGGAGCAGGCAGCAGGCGGGCAGGGAGTCATCTCAATGAAAGTCCGCCCGGACATGCTGAACGGCGAGGGATGGCTCCAGGGAGGAATATTCACTGCGCTTGCGGATGAGGCGATGGTGCTTGGGATATACTCGCTGACGGCCCCCGGGGAGCAGGTGGCGACCATCTCCGAGACAACCACCTTTCTCGGCGGCGCACGGGATGGGACGCTGCTTGCGACGGGAAAGGTGGTCAGGAAGGGCAAAAGAGTGGTATTTGCCGAGGCAGAGGTCAGGGATGGTGCTGCCGGTGGCAGGCTTTTGTCCCGGAGCAGCGCCGCGTTTGCGTTGAGGTCCGGCCACCCTCCATGAGATTGCGCGTATCCCCGCGGTCCCAGGGGAGATCCGGTGACTCGTACATCCCGGGCTGCAGGGTGACGCATACAACTATCTCTGTTGGCGGCAAAAAAAAGAGAAGGAGAACATGGTTACCTGGGAACGCACGGGTTGCCGCGATATGGCGGTCTCTTCGCGATTGCTTGGAGCATGTCAGAGAGGGGCAGAGGGGAAATTTTCGTGAAATATATCTTCATTACCGGCGGGGTTATGAGCGGGCTCGGGAAGGGCATCACCGCGGCATCGGTGGGGAGAATCCTGAAAAACAGGGGATATGGAATCACCGCGGTCAAGATAGACCCGTATCTGAACATCGATGCAGGGACCATGAACCCCGGCCAGCACGGGGAGGTGTTCGTCCTCTCAGACGGGAGCGAGGTCGACCTCGACCTTGGTAATTACGAGCGGTTCCTTGATATCGACCTCTCCTCGGCCCATAACATCACCACCGGCAAGGTATACCGGACCGTTATCGAGAAGGAGAGGCGCGGGGACTTCCTCGGCGAGACGGTCCAGATCATCCCCCATATCACTGATGAGATAAAGTCATGCATCCGCGCAGCGGCAGAGATGGAGATTCCCGCGCAGAAAAAGGCCGACATATGCCTCGTCGAGATCGGGGGGACTGTCGGCGATATCGAGAGCATGCCGTTCCTCGAGGCCGTCCGGCAGATGCGGGGCGACCTCCCCCCGCAGGACACGGTCATCATTCACGTGACGCTCATCCCGGAGGACACCATGGGCGACCTGAAGACAAAGCCCACCCAGCACTCGGTCAAGGCGCTGAGGGAACTCGGGCTCCACGCCGATATCATCGTGGGGAGGAGCGAGCGCCCAATAGGGTCCCACACCAAGCGGAAGATCTCGGCATTCTGTGACCTCCCTCTCAAGGGAGTCATCAGTGCCGCGACTGTCCCGGACATCTACCAGGTGCCGCTGGAACTCGAGAAGGAGGGACTCGGGGAGGTGCTCTCTGAGCACCTTGGCCTCGAGAAGCGGAAGGCCGATTCCGCGTGGTATCACCTGGTGAGCAGGGAGTATACCGAGAGGGTCAGCGTAGGTATCGTGAGCAAGTACGGCATAGAGGATGTGTACCTGAGCATCAAGGAGGCCCTCAAGCACGCAGGGAGAGCGCTCTCGACCGAGGTAAGGATCACGTGGCTCGATGCGGAACGGTACGAACAGAAGCAGCTTGCGGAGTTCGATGGGATCCTCGTGCCCGGGGGGTTCGGGAAACGGGGGATCGAGGGGAAGATCGATGCCATCCACTGGGCCAGGACCAGCAGGACTCCCTTCCTCGGCCTCTGCCTCGGGTTCCAGATGGCGGTGGTGGAGTATTCCCGCCACGTGCTGGGCTGGGAGGATGCCACCAGCGCCGAGATCGGGGATGGCAGGCACGTGATCGCGATCCTGCCCGAGCAGTACGATGTGACGGAACTGGGTGGGACGATGCGGCTTGGCAATTCCCCCATCACGATAAAAGAGGGGACACTCGCGATGCAGGTATACGGAGAGCGCGAGATCACCGAGCGTCACAGACACCGCTACGAAGTCAACCCCCGCTATATCCCTGATCTCGAGAAAGCCGGGCTGGTCTTCTCGGGAACGTTCGAGAACCGCATGGAGATCTGCGAGATATCAGACCACCCCTTCTTCATGGCCACACAGTTCCACCCCGAGTTCAGGTCACGGCCGACAAGGCCGTCTCCCCCGTTCGTTGGGTTCGTGAAAGCCTGCTGCACGCGAAACGGGAGAAGAACACGGTGAGGTGAGAGTCAACATGGTGAACGAAGAGCAGTTTATTGCCAATGCAGTTGAAGAGATCCGGCGCGAGGCCGGGGATCGGAGGGTGGTGATGGCCCTCTCGGGAGGAGTGGACAGCTCAGTCTGTGCGGCTCTTGCCGCCCGGGCCATCGGCGACAGGCTCGAACCGATATACGTCGATACAGGCCTTATGAGAAAGGGAGAGACCGAGAGGATATCCCAGGTCTTTGGAAACCTTCACCTTCACGTGGTATCCGCCGGCGATGAGTTCCTCGATGCCCTGAAGGGAGTCAAAGATCCCGAGGCGAAACGGAAGGTGATCGGGGAGCGGTTCATCCGGGTCTTCGAGCGGGAAGCGAGGAGGACCGGTGCGCGTGCCCTCCTCCAGGGGACCATCTACCCTGACAGGATCGAGAGCGAAGGAGGTATCAAGAGCCACCACAATGTAGGGGGCATGCCCCTTCACATGGAGTTCGAGAAGGTGATCGAGCCGCTTCGCGACCTGTACAAGGACGAGGTCCGTGCGCTGGCCGGCGCGCTTGGTCTCCCTCCCGAGATCCAGCACAGGATGCCGTTTCCTGGCCCGGGCCTCGCAGTGCGTGTCATAGGCGAGGTTTCCCGTGAGAATATCGAGGTGGTCAGGCAGGCCAACTGGATTGTGGAGGACGAGATCGTGGAACAGTTCAATCCCTGGCAGTGCTTTGCCGCGCTTCTTGGCCTTGGGACAGGGGTCAAGGGAGACAACCGGGTGCACGGCTGGGTGGTGGCGGTGAGGGCGGTCAACTCACGGGACGGAATGACAGCGGACCCACTCCAGGTCCCGTGGGATGTCCTTGACAGGATTGCCTCGCGGATCACAGCTGAGATCCCGAGCGTGGCAAGGGTAGTGTACGACATCACTCCAAAACCCCCCGCAACCATCGAGTACGAATAAAAAAAGATCAATCCAGTAGTACGATACCATGCAGAACAAGGAAGATTACCGGGCGCTCGAAGCCCGGTACTACATGCCCGCGTTTTCCCGGGAACTGATGCTCGTCCGTGGTGAGGGCTCAAGGGTCTGGGACGCGGATGGGAAGGAGTACATCGACTGCGTGGCAGGGATCGCGGTCTGCAGTACAGGACACTGCCATCCCGCGGTGACCCGTGCCATATGCGAACAGGCAAAGCGGCTCATCCACTGCTCGAACCTCTACTATGTCCCTGGCCAGGCTGAACTGGCACAGAAACTGGTGGAGAAGACCGGCATGGCAAAAGCGTTCTTCTCGAACTCGGGCGCGGAAGCAACCGACGGGGCGCTCAAGCTGGCCCGGGTCAGGACCGGCAGGAAGAAATTCGTTGCCTTCACGCACGGGTTCCATGGCAGGACAATCGGCTCCCTTGCCGTGACGCACAAGCCAGCGATACGTGAACCCTTCGAACCCCTCGGTATCGCCAGGACCTTTGTCGAGTACGGGGACCTTGACGGGCTCAGGAGAGCCGTGGACGCCGATACCGCGGGGGTCATCGTCGAGCCCATCCAGGGAGAGGCTGGAGTCATCATCCCTCCCGACAGCTTCTTTGAGGGCATCCGCGAGATATGCGACGAGTCCGGGGCGCTCATGATCGTTGACGAGGTACAGACAGGGATGGGCCGGACCGGGAAGTGGCTTGCAGTCCAGCATACGGGGGTAAAACCCGACATCGTCATGCTTGCGAAGGGGATCGCAAGCGGGTTCCCGATGGGAGCCCTGCTGGCGAGGGGAGGCCTTGAGTTCCGCAAAGGGGAGCATGGCAGCACGTTTGCGGGCGGTCCCCTTGCATGTGCCGCAGGACTTGCCACGTTTGGGGTGATCGAGGAGGTCTTGCCCTCGGTCCCCGAGAAAGGCGAACGGTTCCGCGCTGCCCTCTCGCAGTATTCGCCCCGGGTCAGGGGACTGATGGTGGGGATTACGGTCGGGGACCGCTGCGCGGAAGTCCAGAAGCGCTGTGCGGAGAAGGGAGTGCTCGTCAACTGCGCCGCGGACGGCAACCTCCGTCTTGTGCCCCCCCTCGTCATCACCCCTGCCGAGATCGACAGGGCCTGTACTGTTCTCAAAGACGCCCTTGGCTAAAAAAGAAAATACTCATTTTTCAAGGACTCTCTCCAGCCTTGCGTTCACCACGTCCCAGTTTACGATGCTCCAGAAGTTTTCGAGATATTTGGCACGATCGTTCTTGTAGTCGATATAGTACGCGTGCTCCCACACGTCGACTGCCATCAGGATGGGAAAAGACGGGAATACATTGACATTGTGCTTCTCTATCTGCATCACGAGCAGCCGCCCGGTCCTCTGGCAAAAGCAGAGTGCCGCCCATCCTGAGCCCTCGACACTGTTGGCAGCCGTGGTAAATTCCTTCTTCATCCGGTCGACCGAGCCAAACTCCTGGTCGATCCGGGCAGCGAGGACTCCTTTCGGGGCGCCTCCGCCGGCCCCGGCGGGTGCCATGTTCTCCCAGTAGAGCGCATGCAGGAGAAATCCTCCGATGTGGAAGGAGAGTTCCCGCAGGACTGCCTTCATGTCAAGGTCACTCCCCTCTCTCCTGGCTATGTCGAGTCTTTCGAAGATGGCGTTTGCGCCGTTCACGTAGCCCTGGTGATGCTTGGTATGATGGATGCGAAGCTGCTCCTCCGAGATATGGGGAGAGAGCGCCTTGTAGTCATAGGGCAGTGCCGGCAGAGTGTAGAGCCTGTGTGGTTCCATGTACAGCAACCCCTGATTCACTTGTATCTGATTGTCGTATAAAAGGGTTCGGGTCGTGCCGCCTGTTGCCAGCCAGGTTTGGGGGGAGGTTCCGGCGGGAGATCTCTTCCTTCAGTTCATTGTATCCTGCTTGACCGCTGCAACGCCCTTATTAAGAGTGAAGAGCTTATACTGGAAGGACTTACACGAGGGGAAGAATGGCAAAAGAGAGCGTTTCCGGCTACACCTCACTTGTGCGGGATTGCTACCGCTCCGGGGGCTACGTATTTGCCAGGCGTGCAGGCAGTGCGGGAGAAGGTGAAGAGACCTGCAGGGTGGCCCGGCTCGCGAGCAACGAGAACCCCCGCCCGCCGTCACCCCTTGCAGTGGAGCTGGGTTGCCGGGCCCTGCGGGAGGCAAACCGCTATCCTGATGAGAGAATGGGCGATCTCGTCGCAGCCCTGCAGGATTACCATGGCCCGTACCATTTCGTGACCGGGGTCGGCATGGACGGGGTGATCGAGACCGTGATACGGACCCTGGTGTGCCCCGGAGAACGAGTTGCGGTCTCGACGCCCACGTTCTCTTTTTATGCCCTTGCCGCGATTGCGCAGGGTGCGGACGTGGTGAACATCCCGAGGAATTCCGACTTTTCGGTGGACACATCCTCCTTTGTGCGCGGGGCAAAGGATGCGAAGGTCTCCTTTCTCTGCACGCCGAACAACCCCACGGGGAACGTGACCAGCCCAGAGGACGTTGAAGAGATACTCTCCTCTATCCCGGGTGTACTCTTCCTCGACAATGCGTACGTCGAGTTCTGCGAGACGGATTACCGGCCCCTGATGAAGAAGCACGGAAACCTCATCCTGGGCAGGACCTTCTCGAAGGCATTCTCGCTTGCAGGACTCCGGGTTGGGTATGCGTTCGTGCCCGAATGGCTGGTCTCCTGCTACATGCGTGCAGCGACCCCGTTCACCCTCAATTCGGTCTCTGCATCCGCCGCCATCGGGGCATTGGGTGACAGGGAGCACGTCAGGGATACGGTGGCGCGTGTCAGGAGGCTCCGAAAAAAGGTCATCGAGGAGTGCCGCTACCCCGCATTTCCATCGGGAGCGAATTTCGTGATGGTGGACGTTTCCCCCTCGACCGGGAGGGAGATTGCAGAGCGGCTCTCCGAGCACGGGGTCCTGGTCAGGTCCTGCGAGAGCTTCCCCGGCCTTGGTCCACACTATATCAGGGTGAGTATAGGTGAAGAATGGGAGAATGAACGCTTCCTGGACGTGATCAACACCTTATGATGATCGGGATCACCGGCACTCCGGGAACAGGAAAATCGACGGTTGCACACGAGCTTCGGGCACGGGGCCATATGGTCACTGCGCTGTCCAGCACCACCACCCCCTATATCGTTGAGAGGGACGAGGAGAGGGACACACTCGTGATCGACGAAGAGTCCTGGGCCCGCGAATTCCCAAGAGTCGAGGGGTTCGTGGAGGGGCACCTTGCCCACCTCCTTTCCTGTGACCTCATCGTGGTGCTCCGGTGCAGGCCCGACGTGCTGGCGGAACGTCTCCGTGCACGAGGGTATTCCGAGGCGAAAGTGAGGGAGAATGTGGAGGCCGAGGCGCTCGATGTTACCCTTATAGAGACACTCGAGGAGTTCAGGGGTGACCAGGTGCTTGAGATCGACACAACAGATCGGGAATCCGGGGAGTGTGCCAGGTTGATCGAAGAGTTCTCACAGGGGAAGATACCCCCATCTTTTGGGAACATTGACTGGTCCGGGTACCTGGGGGAGGCGCTATGACGCTCGAGGTACTCCGTCCCCGCATGAACGAGATCATGGCCCCCTTCATCTCTCTCGCAAAGAAGATCGGGCTCTCCCCGAACAATCTCACTGTCGGGGCCCTTTTCACCGCCGCAGTTGCAGGGATCTTCTTTTTCCTCGGCAACGTGCTCGCAGGGACTCTCTTCGTGGCACTCAATGCCCTCCTGGACGGGCTCGATGGCGCCCTAGCCCGTGCAGAGAACATCCAGAGCATCAAGGGCGACCTCCTCGACCATGTCGTTGACAGGTATGCGGATATCTTCATTATCACCGGTATCTTTGCCGGGGGTTTTGCGAGCTGGCCCGTGGGGGTGCTGGCGCTCACAGGAGTGCTGATGTCGTCATACCTCGGGACACAGGCGCAGGCAGTGGGTGTGGGAAGGTATTACGGGGGTGTGCTTGGACGGGCGGACCGACTGGTACTAATCCTCTGTGCAGGGCTCCTCACGCTCGCCTTCCCATCCCCGTTCTTTGGCCTCTCCATCCTGGGCTGGCTGCTCTTTGTATTCGGGGTGATGGGGCACATCACTGCCGCCCAGCGCTTCATGTATGTCTGGCGGCAGATGCCCTGAAGGGATTCGGCCCCGAATGATCCCCGGCAGGGCATCCCCGGTCTCAATCAAGTGAGCCGCGGGGATGGCCCGTGGAAAATAATGCCGGTATCGCGTGGACGGGTTCAGGAGAACCAGGAATCGAGGGTCTTTTGCCCTGACTTCGCACCCATGCCGTCCAGGGCCTTCCGGATGCGCTCTTCCGAGAAGTCGAACCGGTCGCAGAGCATGCGAATGATCCCTTCCCGGTCCGGGGCATTCCATTGGAGAGAATAGGTATCCGTGACAGGTGGGGCCATGAAGAACTCCATGATGGGCTCCCACTCCGTGTCCGGGAGTCTCTCTCGTATCGTCCGCTCAAACTCCCCTCCCTGCACTATCCGTAGCGCGGTCTTCGCCCCGACACCTTTGATCCCTGAATTGAAATCCGTCCCTACCAGGAGCGCGATGCGGACGAGATCCCCGCGGGTAAGTGCAAGACCTTTGAGCACATTTGATAACAGGATCTTCTCGGGGAAGACGGATATTGTCCGCCCTCTGGCCTTCCGTTTCCCGCTGACCGCCAGGTTCCTGACGAGGACCGGGGCTCCGAAGAGGAGAGTGTCGTAATCCTGGGAGACGACGTACCCTGCGTCGCCCCTCTCAACCATGTGGGCTGCCTGGGCCTCGCCCTCGCTCGGGGCCTGGACGCAGGGGACGCCGAGGAGAGAGAGGAGTTCCCGGCCGGTCCCAATCACGCCTTCGTCTATCCTTGATGACGATCGGGCCTGTTTGTATGCTTCTGCAATGTCGCCCCGCTCAAGTGCGTCCTGCCACTTCTCCCCTGCCCGGTCCCGGATTGAGCGGCGGGCCTCGATAGTCTCCTTCTTGAAGTCGGGAGGTGTCCCATCAAAGACCCAGACAGGCCGGATACCTTTCTCGAGAAAATTTGCGGTACGGAAGAGGATGCCCGAGAGGTGAGAGGTGATCCGCCCTTCCTGGTCCATCAAGGGTGTGCCGTCAGGCTGCCTGATGATGCTCAGGAACTGGTACAGGGCGTTGTGGGCGTCTACGGCGGCAACCCCTGCGAGAGCCTCCCACCCCACAGTATCCCTGTACTCTGCCAGGATATCCCGGAATGCTACGCCCATGAAGAGATACCACGTGCCATATCAGAGGTCACCGGTACACCCTTTTTGCAAACTCTTCCACCACGCTGTCGATATGCGAGATGTGAGTGTCGTATTTCTGGGCCATCTTGGCTGCGATCTCCTCCATGTTCATCCTGATCATCCGCTCCCTGTTCGCGAGGCTCTTTTCGATAAGCCTCACCTTCCAGTGGACGAGGAAGATGAGCCCTCCGAGTGAGAGCATCATGAGAGCGGCGGCAAACGATTTGATAAGGTCAAAGTTCAGATTAAATACCAGGATCAGGGTGGAGATCACCAGGATGAGAAGAAGGAGAAGATCCCCCAGGTATTCACGAATATCCATGGTTTTACATGATGAACACCAATGCATAAAACTAACCCGCCGGTGGTGATCAGCGGATGAATCTCTCACGCTATATCCCCCTGCTCGCAATGCCCGCCATGCTCGTCATCGTTGAGATCGGGGCAGTTTTACTCTCCCTTCCCATGCAGGATGCAGGCCTTGCGGCGTTTGAGGATCCCTCGTCTGTTGCAAATCCGCTCATATTCATCGCGATACTCCTCGTGTTCACCGCGTTCCTGCTCCTGCTGATCAAATTCAAATTGCGCCGTCTGATCTCGCTCATCATCGCCGCCTCGATATTCTTCACCTTCATCTATATCTTCGGGTCGATCTCCTATGCCCTGACCACCGACCCCCTCGCAGGAATTGCGGGCAGTTTTGTGCCTGCAGTCCTTGCCACGCTCCTCCTCTACCTCTACCCGGAGTGGTACGTGATTGACACCCTCGGCCTCCTCATCGCCGCAGGGGCTGCCTCCATCTTCGGGATATCGCTTGAGATCCTCCCGGTTATCATCCTGCTGGTCATCCTTGCAGTATACGACGCGATATCAGTCTACAAGACAAAGCATATGATCGCGCTTGCGGAAGGGGTGGTGGAGACAAAAAGTCCCATCCTCTTCGTGGTCCCGAAGAAGCGGGGATACAGTTACCGGAAGGAGGGAGTTGGGCCCCTCGAAGGGGGTGAGCGGGGGGCGTTCATCATTGGGATGGGGGACTTGATCATGCCGGCCATCCTTGTCGTCTCCGCAAACGTCTTTTCCGCGGGGATGAAAATTGGCCCCCTGGCAGTCCCCGCGCTTGGTGCGATGGCAGGCTCGGTCGCCGGCCTCTCGCTGCTGCTTGTCTATGTGAACCGCGGAAAACCCCAGGCAGGCCTTCCTCCAATCAACGGAGGGGCAATACTGGGTTTTTTAGCGGGGTTTGGCCTGACCCTCCTCCTCTGATCTCTTCCGGTAGGCCAGCAGGGCCTCCAGCACCTCGCCCACGCCTTCCCCTGTCTCTGTGGACATGTTGATGTAGCCGTCAAAATAGGTGATATCCGACTTGTTCACCACCGCCTGGACCGGCACGCGGACCATCGCCTCGATCTCATGCAGCAGCCTGATCTGGTCCTCCAGGGGATACCCGCAATGCTCGCTTGCATCGATGATGACAAGGATCGCCGAGGCGAGGTTCACCATGGCTGTCAGGGCCTGGCGCTCTATCCCGCTCCGCTCTTCAGGCGGCCGGTCAAGAACTCCGGGGGTGTCGATGAACTGCATCCTCTCCTTGCCGATTATCCGGTGACCGACGATGATACCCTTGGTAGTGAAAGGGTAGGCGGCAACCTCGGGAGCCGCCGTGGATACCAGCCTGATGAACGAGGACTTGCCGACATTCGGGTACCCTGCCACGACGACGGTGAACTCATCGCTCACATGGGGGAGTTTACGGATGACATTCCGGACTTCGTTTAAAAAAAGCAGGTCATCTCCCACCTGGTGTACGACCGAGGAGAGTCTTGCCACCGCCCTCTTTCGTATCTGGGAGGGGTTTTCAGACTTCCTTGTCTGGTAGGCGAGGCCAGGGCCGTGGGTGCGTGCCCACCGGGCGGCCCAGCCCACTCCCCCGAGGGCCTGCCTGACCCGGTCAAGGCCCCACATGATGTCCACGACATCCCTGTAGAATGCAGGAACGGAATCAAAATCGGGGAAGGACTGTATGATCCTCACCATCCTGTCATGGATCGCCTGGCTCACCGCCCGGACAAACTCCTCGTTTGCCCGGTCCTTGTTCTTCTTGAGTTTCATCTTCGAGGCAGCCCGGCGGAAACTGCGGTCGAGGATCTCATCGGCGGTGGGCACCGTGGGAATGGTCTCAAATTCCACTCTGGTTCAACCTAACTTATATATGCCCAGGCAGATGATAAACCATTATGGATTTGTCCCTAATCCAGAAAGACATCCTTATCACGCTTATTACGCTGTATCACCAGCATTCGCACCCGATTAAGGGGGAAGAGATCGCGGAGGTGATAAAGAGGAACCCTGGAACGGTCCGGAACCAGATGCAGGCGTTAAAAGCGATAGGTCTCGTTGACGGGATACCCGGACCGAAGGGTGGATACAATCCAACTGCCCAGGCATACAGGGCGCTGAACCTTGACATATCCGGAAAAGAATACGACGTGAAGATTTCCAGGAACGGAGAGGTGGTCCAGGGAGTAAAGGTAGTGGAGATCGCGTTCACCACCCTCTGCCATCCCGACATCTGCCAGGCGAATGCGAAGCTGATAGGCTCGGTGAAGGTGTTTGAGATCGGGGACCAGATCACCATCGGCCCGACACCGGTGAACAAGCTGCTGATCCGTGGCGAGGTATACGGGAGGGATGAGGTATCCCAGACCCTGCTCATCTCCATCTTCGAGATGATCTCGCTTCCAAAAAAGCCGATTCGCCATTATATGAGCAGTCCGCTGATCTCGCTGCGGGGCACCGACACCCTGAAAGACGCGCTCCATCTCTTCAATTTTCACCATATCAGGGGTGCACCTGTCATCGAAGGGGACAGGCTGCTTGGGATCGTCACGATGAGCGACGTCGCAAATGCGATCGAGCGCAATCTCCCCATGGCCTCCCAGGTCTCTACTATCATGACCTCCGACGTGGTCATCGCTCCGTCTTCTGTCCAGCTCTTCGAGGTGATAAGAAGCTTCAAGGAGCGGGATATCGGGCGGCTCATCGTGATGGAGGATGGGCGTCCGGCCGGAATCCTCACGCAGTCGGATATCATCAAGGTCTTCCCGTCACTCTAGAGTGCCATCCGGGTCGCACGAGGAAAAAAACTACATGATTCTCTTCGGGACAGACGTATACGCATCCATGAAACGAGTGCAGCCATTTTCATTGTTAAAAAGATGGAAAAGAGATCCGGTAGTGAATGGATTTGGCCTCGAAATGGTGACCAATCCGGCGATTTTAAACATGTTTATATATGAATAGGGTTACACCATTTTTCATGTCACGAGTCCTGGCCCGAAGTCTCTCAAAGAAGAAGATCGTCACAAACGAGGGGAAGGTAATCGGAACCCTGAAGAACCTGGTCGTTGATTTTGAGACCGGCCAGGTTGCGGACCTCGTCATCTATCCCGATCCCTCTTTTGATACATCCGGATACCGAACCGAGGGAGACCGCCTGTATATTCCATTCGAGGCGGTAAAAGATATCAAGGACTACATCGTGGTCGACCGCTACCTCTCCAGGAAATAAGACAAATACTCTTTTACACCTTCCACGAATCCCTCGCCATATTCTCTCTGCGTGATCAGGTCGGCAGTCCGGGCCAGGTCCGGGTGTGCATTCGCGACTGCCACCCCCACACCCGCCCTCCGAAGGAGTTCGATATCGTTTTCCGCATCGCCCACTGCCAGGAAATCCCTGGTTTTCAGGCCCATCAGTCCTGCAAGCTGAGAAAACGCAATCCCCTTGTTGACGCCGGGCGGGTGGATATGGATGGCAAACCCGGTGTCAAGGACCTCGACAGGGTGATCCCGTACAATCTCCCGCACTTCCCCTGGGGGGACTGTCCTGGCGAAGGCCACGTCAACGAAACGGTAAGGAAGACTGTAGTGCTCGATCTCGATACCACGCGTGCGGTAGGCATCGACAAGTGTCTTGAGAGCGTTCCTTGGAGCGACACCGTCGCCGAGGAGAACTATGTCACGGGAATAGCCGTTCCTGATAATCCCGCCGTTCTCGCCGATATAAGTCCCGGGTGTTCCAATCATCTTTGAGACAGCGTCCATGAAACAGGAGGTATTGCCGCTCGCAAGGATCACGAAGATCCCCTCGTCCATCAGCTCGCGAATGAGATCGATGGCCCCGGTGTGAATCCGCCGCTTCTGGTCGGTGATAGTGCCATCTATGTCGGTGACAAGACCCCTGAGGCGTAAAGATCGCTCCATTTGTCTGTTCCGGATATGGAGTCTCATCCAGGGATCCTTATGCCTTTGGATTTGAGAATTACAGTGGGGAGTTGGCCGTTGGCCTGATCGATCACTCCGTTCCGGGATATATCGCGTTTGGGGAAGCCTTGATTTGAAGAGTAAGCTTGTGATCAGTCTGGGAAATTCCTGTTCAGTAGCGCGGAGGGAGTATTGCCCCCTCCCCGGTTCCCCCCGTGATGCGATCGCCTGCGGGAATTGTTGCGATGAAACCCGGGGCACACATCATACCCGCTCCCATGTTCCCTCGTGCATCTCTTCGTACTCTTCAGAATGTAAGGAGGGGTGATCGGAATGGAGGGCATCTCCACCCGCTTCCCGGCACTGGTCTCATCGTGTTCCACGGATGTGTGCAGGTGTGCGGGGCTCCGGTCATGTGAAAAAGAGTAGGTACAAAGAATTATACTGGCTTGAGCCCGGCCTCTTCCACCATGAATGCGGCCTCGCCCTCGGGGAGGTTGGGGCTGTCGACGAGACGGGCGATGCGTTTTCCTCCCTTGCTCTTCCGCAGGTAGATGCGGAAGGTCGCGGTGTGGCCCACGATGTTGCCGCCGATGGGCTTCGTAGGGTCTCCGAAGAAGACGGCAGGGTTTGAGAGGACCTGGTTGGTGACCAGTCCCACCGCGTTGTGTTCATCAACCAGCCTGAAGATGTCGTGCAGGTGCCGGTTCAGCTTCTGCTGGCGGGCGGCGAGGGTACCGCGGCCCGCGTACTCGGCCCTGAAGTGTGCAGTCAGCGAGTCCACGATGATCAGGCGCAGCGGCCGGTCGGAGTTCTTCAGCTCCTGGGCCTTCTCCTTCGCGCTCTCGACCATAAGCATCTGGTGATCGGAGGTGAGCGCCCTCGCCACGTGGATGTGCTCCAGGAAGTCCTGGGGGTCTGCGTCGATTCCAAGACCGATCACCATCTGCTCGATACGTTCAGGGCGGAAGGTGTTCTCGGTGTCAATGAAGATGGCCGATCCATTGAGCCCCCCCTCCGCCTCAGGGAGTTGCACGTTCACAGCGGCCTGGTGGGCAACCTGGCTCTTCCCAGACCCGAACTCGCCGTAGAGCTCGGTGATAGCCTGGGTCTCGAGCCCCCCTCCCAGGAGGGCATCGAGCTCGGGCACGAGTGTCCTCAACTTCCGCACCTCCTTCCTCTGCTCAAAGACATCCCTGCCCGTGCGGAATCCTGCGAGATCCACCATCTCGCGGGCGGCCTTTATCATCTTCTTTGCCGTTGACTCGGCGATCTCTGCGGTCTCTGCCAGTTCCTGGGGCGAGGCGGTTGCAATGCTCTCCACGCTCAGGAACCCTGCCTCGCGGAGCTTCTCCGCGGTGGTGGGTCCCACGCCGGGCAGGTCTTCAAGTTCAATGGGTCCGTTACTCATCTGTTGTTCACCTGGTCGTGGAGAGAGGGTACACTCACTTGCTTATATCTTGGCGGCCGTGCGGGGTGAAAGTATTCTCCTGGTCTGCCTTTGCGAGGAACGCGTCTATCCTGGCATTCAGTTCCGCTGTGTCGGGGAGGAGTTCTTCGAACGAGTGGATGGAGATCCTCTTTCCCCGTCTTGTCACCCTGGCCCTGACCTCGTGGCCATGGGGAAGGGTACCGCGCACCAGGAACTGCTCCTCGCCCGTGTCCAGGAAGGTGCCGCCCGACGTGGCAATCACGGTCCCGGTGATCTCTTCTTCCACTGCCTCGTCCACATGCTGCACCTTTACCATGCTGCCCCTCCCTGCATGAAGTTCAAGATCGCCTGACCTCCCCTTCCGGGCAGAGCAGAGATAGAGGGCTACCTGGTCTCCCGCGAGGAGCTCGGTCCGGGCATGCTCTTCTCCCCAGAGGACTACCCTGATCTGGTGCGTCCCATCGGTCAGGACAAGGTTGCGGACGCAGGAGACCCTGCCGTCCTTCGTGGAGAACGTCCGGACCGGCCGGCAGGACTTTACATGGCCGCAGACCGAGAAGGAACCGCCATCCTCAACCTCCTCGATCGAATGGATCTCCACGGGAATATCCCCGGGTGCTTCCCCAATGCTGCTGCGTTCGTCGATGCTGTATTCCTTCCCGTATCTTCGCACCTTCTCGAGCGCCCCCTGGATCTTCAGGGCTGCTCCTTCAGTGATTCCCTCGATGATATCCGGCACCCAGCATGACATGCGGAAGAGGCCTTCTTGGTTTCCCACGATGAGGTCCTGCACCTCCGCCTCGGTCCCGTCCCGCCTGGGCACCATCCGGGGCTCTCCGATCGCAATCACCCGGACAGTCAGATCCCTCCTCTTCGGGGGCGCAAGGGACGGTTCGACCTGGGTTGGCCCGACGATCTCCACCATCGCCTGCCGCATGGCCATGACGGTGATCTCCGTCGGGGTCCGGTTCGGATGGCGCCCTATCACTTCGAGAACCTCTCCGACTTCAATCTCCCGGGCTGCCATGGCCTTCTCGTCCCAGAGGATCGCGCGCACCTGCCCGGTCTCGTCGCCGAGGATAAGGCTCGTGACAAGCCCCTTCTCTCCGCCGGGGCGCTCAAATTCGCGTGGGGGGTTCTTGGCGACGACTCTGCCAAAAAAAGAGAAGAGGCTTGACTTGCCCGACAGATCCTTGATCTTCACATGGTGGCGCCCGCAGTCCTGCACCACCATCATTGCCGCGGTCACCTCGTCGACGAGGTCCCCGCAGGACTCCATCTTCTCCTCCACCCGCCGCTCGAACTCTTCCCTCGAAAAGAGGTCATCGACGAGGGCGTAGTGGAACTGCACCGGGCGCCCTCCTCTTCAGGACTGCCATGGGGGCGACCGCATGGTGCCCGTGATGTCCTCGATGGTCTCGGCGCGGCGCATCAGTGCCGGCGTCCCACGATGGATGATGACCTCGGCGCAACGGGGCCTGCTGTTGTACTGGGAGGACATGGCAAACCCGTATGCCCCCGTGTCGAGTATGGCGATGAGATCTCCTGCCCTGAGTACAGGGAGACGCCGGTCGGAAGCAAGGATATCCCCAGACTCGCATATGGGCCCGGTGATGGTATACGTCTCCTCGGGGACGCGATCTGCGCCCCGGGCTGCCATGACTTCGTGGTAGGAGTCATACATCGCCGGGCGGATGAGGAGGTTGAAGCCGGCGTCAACGTTCACGAAGTTCCTGTGCGCCTTCTTGACTGAGTTCACCCTTGAGAGGAGAAGAGTGGAGTCTGCAACCAGCGATCTGCCGGGCTCAATCCAGAGTTCGGGGCTGATGCCGAGCGTCTCTACCGCCTGTCTGACCACAGGGACCACCGCTGCCGCGTACTCTTCGGGGGTAGGTGCGGTATCGGTCTCGTGCCGGTAGGGAATCCCAAGCCCCCCGCCAAGGTCGATGAACTCGAGATCGATCCCCATCGCCACCAGGTCTGCAGTGATGCGCATCATCACCTCTGCGGCCTTTCTGAACGGTTCAAGGTCAAGGATCTGAGAACCGATGTGGCAGTGGAGGCCGCAGGGCCGGATGTGCGTGCACCCCAGCGCTTCCCTGTAGGCTGCGGGGATGAGGTGGTGGGCTATTCCAAACTTGCTGGTGGCAAGCCCGGTTGCGATCTTCGGGTGGGTAGGCACATCGAGGGCAGGATTGACGCGGAACGCAATTCTCGCGGTCTTCCCAAGGCTTCCGGCAACCTCTTCAAGCTGGAAGAGTTCGTCGAGGGAGTCCACCGAGACCGGGACATCCTTCTCCACGGCAAGCGCGAGATCGGCCCTGCTCTTCGAACTCCCATTGAAGAGGAGCCGCCGAGGTGGCATCCCGGCAGCGAGTGCGAGGTGCAGTTCTCCGGATGAGAAGACATCGGCCCCTGCGCCCTCGCGGCCCAGCGCGGTGAGGATCGCCAGGTTCCCGTTTGCCTTTGCGGCGTACAGCACCTGGACACGGGGATACCGCGAGGTGAGCGCTGCCTGGTAGCGGTGGAACTGGTCGACGATTCGGTCCTGGTCCGTCACATAGAGGGGTGTCCCGAACCTGTCCGCGAGTGAGACGCAGTCAAGGCCCCCGATAGTCAGGAGGCCGTCCCGGATTCCCAGGTGAGGGGGAAGTCTCACAGGCCCATCGCCTCCATCCGGTCCAGAGCCTGGCGGATACGGTCGGTGGACCGGGTGAGGGCGAACCGGACATAGCCATCGCCGCCTGACCCAAAACCGATTCCGGGGGTGACCACGATCCCGGCTTCATCCAGCATCCGGGTGGCAAAGGCCATGCAGTCCTCGACGGCCATCCAGACATAGAAGGTCGCACGGGGAGCGTCTACGGCGAACCCAAGTTCCCGGAGCCCTCTGACCAGCAGGTCGCGCCTCTCCTGGTAGATGCGGCAGGCTTCCCGCACGCAGTCGTCGGGGCCTGAGAGGGCGGCAATCGCTGCCCTCTGTACTGCATCGAAGACGCCCGAGTCCACGTTTGTCTTCACCCTTCCGAGCCCTGCAAGGATCTCACGATTCCCGACCGCCATGCCGATCCTCCACCCCGTCATGTTGTAGGTCTTCGAGAGGGAGTGCATCTCGATGGCAACCTCCATGGCGCCTTCCGTCTCGAGAAAGGAGGGTGCACGGTAGCCGTCGTAAGAGATCTCCGAATAGGCGTTGTCATGGATGATGATGAGCCCGTGTTCGCGGGCAAATTCAACCGCGTGTTCGAAGAACCCCGGCAGGGTTACCGCTGACGTGGGGTTGTTCGGGTAGTTGAGGAACATCAGCTTGGCGGCACCGGCAACCTTCTTCGGGATATCTTCGAGCACTGGGATAAAGTGGTTCTCTTCGAGGAGCGGCATCTCATAGACCCGTCCCTCGGCAAAGAGGGTGGAAGTCCGGTAGACCGGATATCCCGGGCTCGGGGCGAGGACATAATCGCCGGGGTTCACAAATGCTTCAGGCACATGGGCAATCCCATCCTTTGAGCCCATCAGGGCCAGCACCTCGCTGGCAGGGTCAAGGTCCACGCCGAAACGGCGGAGGTACCACGCTGCGACGGCCTTCCGGTAGTCAGCCATCCCAGCATAGGAAGGGTAATGGTGATGGGCGGGATCTCTTGCCGCCCGGCAGAGTTCCTCCACCACGTAAGAAGGGGTGGGGAGATCCGGGTCGCCTACCCCCAGGTCGATGACATCGACCCCGGCCCGGATCTTTGCTGCCTTCATCTCGTCGATCCTGGCGAACAGGTAGGGAGGGAGCATCCCCATTCGTTCCGCGTACATGTGAAAGGAGTATAGGGGCTGCTCATTCATTAAGGATCACCCCTCGACCAACCTCAAAAGAGCCTCCGATGCTGCCAGATCTGGAAAAATACCCTGGATTGGGTGTATTGGAACAATGCACTTATATTCCGCGCCCGGGTAACTAAGTGCATGCGCACCCCTTCGCGGGATTCAGGGATGTGCAGGGACCAAAAAAGGAGGACTCGTCAGATGGATGGAGAGGAGGTGTCCCGGGTGAGGGTGATTCTCGTCACGGCAACTCGACAGGAAGGACCCGTTATCGCCCGCCACCTTGTGGAGAAAAGGCTTGCTGCCTGTGTGAATATCACAGAGATCAGTTCATGTTACCGCTGGGAGGGCAGGTACTGCGAGGAACCTGAAGCCCTCCTGGTGATCAAGACAACGAGCGGGAGAGTCAGGGATGCCCTGGCGGCCATCAGGGATGTCCACTCGTATGAACTGCCGGAGATGATCGTGCTCCCGGTCATTTCGGGCTATCCCCCCTACCTTGCCTGGGTTGAGGAGGAGACCCTTTCATGAACACCGTTACCATACACGGAATCCAGGTCAGGAACGGGCAACCCTTCGGGATCCAGGATACAGTGGTCCGCGAGAGCCGGTTCTCCCTCTACCTGAACGGGACGTATTTTACAGGGATGGTGGCAAGCAACGACCAGCTCGAGGAACTGGGGGCGGGGTTCGTTACGTGCCAGGGGATCTCCGGCAGGGTCGACAAGGTTACGGTAAAGGAAAAAGAGATCCACGTCAATGCCCCCGTCACGGGAGAACTGCTCCGGGAGATCATCTCGACCGGTGCGGTCGGGGTCAGGAGGCCTTTTCTGCCTGTCACATCGTCTCTTACCCTCACCACCGATGACGTGTACCGTATCACGGCCGAGATCGAGACAGAGATGTGGCGCAGGACCGGAGGGGTCCACTGTTCTGTCCTCTTCCACGAGCACGAACTGCTGGTGAAGGCGAGCGACCTTGGCCGGCACAGCACGGTCGACAAGGTGGTTGGGCATGCCGTGCTGAAGGGAGTCGACAGGTCAAGGTGCATCCTGGGTTGCACCGGCCGGCAGCCGCGGGACATGGTGACGAAGGCAGCGCATGCCGGGATACCGGTGGTCATATCCCGGGCGGCCTCGACAGAGCAGGGAATAGAAACGGCAAGGAAGGCAAAAATTACCCTCATATGCTTCTCCCGCGGCGATCGGTTCACGGTCTACACGCACCCTGAGAGGGTGAGAGGCCTTGCGCAGTATGCCGAAATAGATGGCCGTGGGGAAGGGGAAGTGAAATAGGCAAGGTGAACAATACCTGGTATGCAGGGAGGGAATCCATCATCGTCTCAGAAAAAGAGAGGAAGGACGCGCTCCTGGTCCTGGGATGCCCGCAGGTCCCGGTCCAGACTGCAATTGCCCTTTATCTCATGTACAGGCTTCGAACGCTCGGAGTCACTCCGGTAGTAGCGGGCAACCAGGCTGCACGGATGCAGGTCGAGGTCTCAGACCCCCTTCACCACTACGGTGGCGAGATGGTGGACATTGATACCTGCATCGCGGACCTGGCGGAGGGCAGGCGGAGATATTCGTATTACATGGTCTTCGTGCACAACGATGCCGGTATCTCTTACGCTGCCACTGTCCAGTCGATCACAGGGAAGAAAGTGGTAGCAATCCTCTATGGGGAGCACTTCAGGGAGGTTGGGGAGACTATCGGTTTCCCCTGCGAGAAGGTCGCCGCAAAAGCAGTGCACAATCCCATGCCGCTCAAAAAGAAGATAGACGAGGTGCTTCCGTGGGTTGTATCGAATCTTTGAAGTACGAGATTGTCCTCCGGGGGGCGTCATTTGCAGAGTGCAGAAGATACGTAGAGGAGCACTGCAGGGAACGGGTGACCGTGGATCCCGGGTTCAAGATATTCGAGAAGCCAATCATTGGGGTGCCTCCGATAGTCATCGGACTTGACGGGGAGGTGGTTACCTTCCCGTACACAAAGCCCTGTTACGGCACGTTCCTCCTGCGCACCGAGAACCCCTCCGAAGCGGCCCGGATTCGGTCCCTTGGAAAGAAATAAACTCATTTTCAAGCCTTTTTCAGGGGAGATCGCACCTCCGATTTTCATCCCCGCATACGTGTGCCTTGACAGGGAATCATGCGGTTTTTTTGCAAGAACCTATATCTTTCCATGAAAAGAGAGTGTTGTTCGGGGTGCTCTTCACGTTCATGGAAGAATTATCTGTTCTCATAGGGGGAAAGGCCGGTGACGGGATCAACAGTGCCGGCATGGTGGTTGCCCATCTCTTCAACCGGATGGGGTACCGCGTCTACATGTATTTTGACTACCCGTCCCTCATCAAGGGAGGGCACAATTTTGCCATTGTCCGGGCTGCGAAGGAGAAGATCGGGGCGCACCGGTCACAGGTTGACTTCATCCTCGCGCTGAACCAGGATACAATAGACTTCCATCAGGATATGGTACATGGAAAGACCGTTGCACTCTATGACCGCTCGAAGGTCAGAGCAGAGGGGGTGGGGATCGATCTCGCGCAGATCTTGAAAGAGGAGAATGCTCCTCCGGTCATGGGGAACTCGTGCATCATCGGGGCGTTTGCAAAGGCCGCAGGAATTGAGTGGAAAGTGATCGAGGAGGTGTTTGCGCGCCAGGTCCCAAAGGCGCTGTCCCTGAACCTCAGGGTTGCGCGCCGGGGCTTTGACGGGGCCCGCGAGTGTTGCAGGATAGCGACGCTCACATCGTCAGCACTGCCCGTCATATCAGGCAACGAGGCCATCGGCCTTGGCCTCATCCACGGCGGCCTCGATGCATACGTCGCCTACCCTATGACTCCCACCTCAAACATCCTTCACTTCATGGCCGAGGTTGCAGAGTCACACGACATGCTGGTCTTTCACCCCGAGAACGAGATCGCGGTGATGATGATGGCGCTCGGCCTCGGGTATGCCGGGAAGAGGACAGCGGTGGGGACTTCCGGCGGCGGCTTCTGCCTGATGACCGAGGGGCTCTCACTCTCGGGCATGAGCGAGATTCCGGTCGTGGTGGTGCTCGGGCAGCGGGCGGGCCCAAGCACCGGGATGCCCACCTACACGGCTCAGTCCGACCTGCAGTTTGCGCTGCATGCCGGTCAGGGAGAATTTCCCAGGCTGGTCGTGGCGCCCGGTGATGCAGAGCAGGCATATGCATGGTCCGATCTCTCGTTGCAGCTCTCCTGGAAATACCAGGTCCCTGCCGTGATCCTCTGCGACAAGACTCTCTGCGAGGGGTTCTACAGTTTCAGCAGGCCGGATTTTAAGATTCCCCGGATTGGCCTGCCACCTGGTGCAAGCCCCGGACCTGCCTACGCCAGGTATCACCTGAGCGAAAACGGGGTGTCGCCCATGCTCGCTCCACCCCGGCAGGATACGGTGATCAAGGTCAACGGTTACACCCACGACCAGTCAGGAATCACCACGGAAAAGGCAGATATTGCAGCCCTTATGAGTGAAAAGAGGCAGAAGAAAGGGACCGCGCTCGCGGGCGAGATATCCTCTCTCAACCCCGTCGTCGTGGACGGCGATACGGGCACGGATACAGCACTGATCTGCTGGGGGTCGACGACTGGCGTATGCCGCGAGGTTGCAGCTGTCCTCGGGCTCAGGCTGGTGCAGCCCATCGTCCTCTCTCCACTTCCCGAAAAAGTCCTGCAGGATGCATTACGGGGGACGGACAGGCAGATTGTAATAGAGGAGAATGCGGAAGGACAGCTTGCCATGCTGCTTGCGCGGCACGGAATCAGGCCCGATTCGCATATCCGCCGGTACGACGGGAGGCCTTTTACCGTCGAAGAACTGGAAGCGCGCGCCAGGGAGGTGCTCGCATGAACGCAAGGGACCTTATCACCGGAGCCCAGAACACCTGGTGCCCGGGATGCGGCAACTTCGTCATCCAGTTCGCGTTGAAAAATACGATAGCAGCCCTCGGAAAAGAGGGTGTCGATACTGACAGGATCGTCCTCGTCACCGGCATAGGGTGTCATGCAAAGATGGCGGACTATCTCAATATCAACAGCTTCTACTCCATCCACGGGCGAACGCTGCCGGTTGCAACCGCGATCAAGATGGCGAATCCCGAACTGGTGGTCATCGCGTGCGCAGGTGACGGGGACTGCTATGCAGAGGGCCTCGACCACCTCGTCTTTGCCGCAAAACGGAACACCGACATCACCCTTCTTGTCCACAATAACCGGGTCTACGGGCTGACCACGGGGCAGTACACCCCCACATCCCCGCTCGGTTTCAGGGGCCGTTCGACGCCTTCCGGGACCGTCGAGGAGCCTTTCAATCCCCTGGAGATCATGCTCGCATCAGGCGCCACATTCGTGGCGAGAGGTTGCACGCGGAGGATGGATCTCCTGCAGCGGACGATCATGGAAGGCATCCGTCATCCGGGCTTTGCCTTCATCGACGTGCTCCAGGTCTGCGCATCCTACTTCAATCTGTCTGACTACTACGAAAGGAGCGTGTACGAGATCAGGGACCACGACGAGCGCGACTTTGAGGCTGCCTGCCGGAAGGCGAGGGAGTGGGATTATAACACGGATGCACCGATTGGCCTTGGAACGATCTACCGGGCGGAGAGACCCACCCTTGAAGAGCGGCTCTCAGCCGTTCGTGGCACTGAAACAGACAGGGAAGCCACCATCAGGAATGTGCTGGAGAAGAGAACGTGAACCTGAATGGCACTCATTCACTCAATCAGGCCGTGACTGCCGGCAGGGTGCGGCACTTCCGCGCCTTTAAGTACTGGACGGCTCTGAATGTCTTCGTGAGAGGGGGAAACGGATGACCGGGCAGAACCTTTTCGAGATGGTGAAGAAGCACCTCTGCTCATGCTCGACCAGCCTTGCCATGGATGAAAACGTGGAAGCGGTACTGAAGATGCCGCGAAGGGAGATCCACGTATCCATCCCGGTCAGGATGGACGACGGGAAGATTCGGGCTTTCCAGGGGTTCCGTGTCCAGTACAACGACGCACTCGGCCCCACCAAGGGGGGTATCAGGTTCCATCCGGAGGAGACCATCGATACCATCCGGGGGCTTGCTGCCCTTATGACCTGGAAGTGCTCCCTTCACAACCTCCCTCTCGGCGGGGCCAAGGGAGGAATCGTGTGCAACCCAAAGGAGCTCTCGGTTCATGAACTCGAACGGCTGAGCCGCGCGTATGTCCAGGTCATGTTCCCCTACCTTGGCCCGGACAGGGATATCCCCGCACCCGATGTCTACACGAATCCCACGGTGATGGCCTGGATGATGGATGAATATTCAAAGATCGCCGGGAAGACGTCATTTGGCTCCTTCACCGGCAAACCGGTCGGCCTTGGCGGGTCGGAGGGAAGGCTCGACGCCACCGCGAGGGGAGGATGGTACGTCGTGCGCGAAGCCGCCAGGGACCAGGGCATGAACATCTCCGGGTCGGGTGTCGCGGTGCAGGGATTCGGCAACGTTGGCTCACACGCCGCACTCATCGGCCAGGAGGTCTTTGGTGCCAGGGTGGTGGCGGTGAGCGACAGCCGTGGCGGGGTCTACAATCCAGAGGGTCTCCCCGTGCGCGAACTCGTCTCCCATAAAGCCGCGACCGGGTCGGTGCAGCATTTCCCGGGTGCAACGAACATCACGAACGAAGAACTGATCGAACTCCCGGTGGATATCCTCGTCCCGGCAGCGCTCGAGAATGTGATCAGCAGCAGGAACGCTCCGCAGGTCCGTGCAGGAATCGTGGCGGAGTTTGCAAACGGGCCGGTGGACAACGATGCCGATGAGATACTCTTTGAGAGGGGGACCACTGTGCTCCCTGATTTCCTGACAAACGGCGGCGGCGTGATCGTCTCGTACTTCGAGATGGTCCAGAACTTCAACATGGACCAGTGGGATGAGGGGAAGGTGCACAGGAAACTCGAGAAGAAGATGACGGATGCCTACCGTAATGTCCATGACCTGGCGGTCCAGAACAACGTGCCACTCCGGAAGGCGGCGTACACGATTGCCGTTGCGAGGGTAGTGGAGGCTATGAGGAAGAGGGGCTGGGTATAATCCCCTGGAAATCGTTTTTCCCCTCCGATCATTGTCGCGCGGGAATTATCTGGGATGGAATCCAACGATACATCGTCATGGGATGGCCGGTGGAACGGGCTGGCGTCTGCCCCAAGGATGAGATGGTCAGGGGATTCGGGGACACATTCCTCATCGAGAGGTGACTGCTGAATGCTTGAATTCACAATCTCTACGGATGTATATGCATGGGTAATACTCCCCCTGCTCATCTTCCTGGCGAGGATATGCGACGTGAGCCTCGGCACGCTCCGGGTGATATTCATTGCCCGTGGGTTCAAGTACATCGCCCCGGTCATAGGCTTTTTCGAGGTGATTATCTGGCTCCTGGCCATTGGCCAGGTGATGCAGAACGTCGGGAACGTTGCATCGTATATCGCGTATGGGGGAGGGTTTGCGGCAGGGACCTTCATCGGGATGGCGGTCGAAGAGCGCCTCTCCCTTGGGAACGTGGTGGTCCGTATCATCACGGACCAGGACGCACGCGGGCTCGTAGAGGCCTTGAGAAGATACAATTTCGGAGTCACGACGATGAAGGCCGAAGGCGCACGCGGGCCGGTAACGGTAGTCCTCACAATCAACCGCAGAGAGGACCTCCATAAGGTTTACGACCTCATCCATATGCATCAACAACAGGCGTTCTTCACCGTGGAAGAGATAAAGTCGGTGAAGGAAGGGGTATTTCCGAGCAAACAAGGAGGCTCGATCCTGAACTGGCGGGACCCTCTGGGTTTTTTCCGGAAAGGAAAATAGGAGTCGGCGATACCCGGAGAGGGCGCCCGCTGCCAACAGAATATCTTAAAAATCCCAACCGAGAACCGCAGTGGTTCTCAAGGGAGGATGCCGGGATGCGGGACACCATTCCAGGTGAGGGTTTCATGAGGGCGTTCTCAGATGACCATGTCCGGCAGATCCTGCACCTTGACCCCGGGGAGGATCCTCTCTGCCTGATGCCTGTCGGACACCCCGTCCCCATGCCGAAGATAAGGTAAAGGAGGGCGCGTGAGAGGGAGTCCGGGGAACCCGGAGTTATCCGGCGCCCGGCTGCCCGGTATGTGCGCCCAATCAGTGTGGGGAATCAGTTCATCCTGCAGCCTGTGTGTCGTCAGGGATCTTCCGGCCGGAGGGAAACGCCGGAAACTGTTCATCCTCGTCTGAAAAGACCCGCGAATCCTCCAGAATCTCTGTGTAGTCATCAAACCAGAATGCCTCGGGGTTGCTTTTGAAGGCAAGGAACCTGCCAACATCGCGTGGATCGGCTGCCTGGTGATACTTGAAGTACGTTGCAGCGTCCGTCTTTCCTACCACCTCGATCTTGCCGGAGGCGTGGGACATCACGAATCTCGCCCGTTTCGCAAGGCCCGAGCAGGACGCCCTGGCCTTCTCGAATACGAGGTAAGATTCCTCGACAGGCATCCCGAAGAGGTAGTTCCCGAGCGTGGGACGGCACTGGAAGACATAGTAAGGCGGGACCCCGATGAAGGAGAGCTTCCTGAAGAGTTCTGTCAGGACAGTGGGGTCACTATTGATCCCGCGGAGCAGGGGAGTCTGGTTCACGACGATCGCGCCCGCGTTGCGGAGAACTTCCAGGGCATCGATCGCCTGAGGGGAGAGTTCCCTCGGATGGTTGAAGTGTGCCATCAGGTATATTTTCTTCTCGGGGGTGCTGTAGGTCTTTATCAGCCCCGGAAGTTCAGGGTCGTTGAGGATACGATACGGGTTGAACGCGGCCATCTTGCTTCCGATGCGGATGATCTGGACGTGATCGATCTTGCGTATCTGCGAGATGATTCGCTCAAGCCTGCTCGTGGCAAGAAGCAGGGGATCTCCCCCTGTAAGGAGGACGTTGGTGATCTCGGGGTGCTGGCGCACGTACTCGATACCTTCCGAGAGGTCCCGCGCTATCTCGTCTGCCCTGTTCATGAATAGCCTCTTCCTGAAACAGAACCGGCAGAATCCCCCGCAGACGTCGACGGTGAGGAAAAGTGCCGTCTCCCGGTACTTGTGCTGGACTCCCGGCGCGACAGTATAATCCTTCTCGTTCGACGGGTCAAGGGCTCCCCATTCCTCGAGTTCGCGGGAGTCGGGTATGATGATTTTCCTGATTGGATCCTCGGGGTCGTCCCAATCGATCAGCGATGCATAATATTCGTTGGTGCGAAAGGCGAATTTCTTCGTGACCTCCGCAAGTCTCTTCCTCTCGTTCCCGGGGATACCCGGGAGATCTTCGATTGAAGTGATGTACCTGGGGTTCTTCATCGTGCTGCTCCTGCGGGATCCTGCCTTCCGGGATGCGGCCCTGTGATGGCGAAGTTCCGCTGCAGGATATGACCAGTAAAAGCTATTGCCTGCAGGGATGAGGGCCAGGGGAAAGCAGAAGGTGCGGGTTAGAGTATCTCTTCAATGTATTTATATTTTTTTGTCAAGCCAAATAAAGGATGAATATTCTCTGATATTTTTCCTGATGCGGCACCAAGCGCGGCGGAGTGGGAACGTTTGCAGGGGAGCGATGCACAATTCAGGAGACCTCACCAGCCTGTACATCATTCACCCTTCATGCCTCTCCAAAGCATCGACGCAGCGGCAGGAGAGGGATCGCCATTTTCAGCAGCCCTGCCACGTTTGCGGTATCAGCAGGCGGAGAACCGTGCCTATTCAAGCAGAACCAGGCCGATCGAGGTGATGTTCCCGTGCTCTATCATGCCATACTCGAGATCCCTGCACGGCACAGTGTGCAGTGCCCACCCCGCATTCCTGGCAGTTGCAAAGACATCGATGCCGGCTGCCTCCATGCTGGGGCGGACAAGGTCCATGTGCCTGCACATCCTGCGGATGCTCTCGTCAACGACACCCTGTTGTTCCTCAGCGACGCAGTGCTCGTGCTCGCAGTAGATGCACGGGTATGCCCCGAACCCGAACGCCTTGTAAAAATCGTCGTAGAATGCAGTCTTCTCAAGAAAGTGGACGGTCCCGTTCACCCAGAGGATAAGATCGCGGAAGAACGGGTGAAAATCCTCCGGGATCTGGTCAGGCGAGAGATCCCTGTGCCCTGGAATTCCCTCGAATTTGAGGAGGAGCCCCGTCTCGTATTCCCTGACCATCTACCTGGTCTCTTCCGGTGCCGGTGCATACGGCGGGCAGCTCATGTGCTTTCCGTACCCCTTGCACCCGAAACGGCACTTGAACCGTACCCAGTCTGAAACGACGACATCCCGCGAGGAGATGAGGCGGGCCTCGGCCCCTCTCTCAGACGCCAGGCGGGCCAGTTTTTGTATCTCCTGTTCACGCATCCCCGGCATTTTGCATTCCCCGCGGAGAATTCTAAAGGTTGGGCCCTATAAAAGTATCACATCCGACTGGAACGTATATCCCCCACCACTCCAACTTCTCTTTCATGGAGCAGGCCGGAAAGGTTATCCGGGACCAGCAGGTGCAGGCGGACGGGACTGCATACCACGTCATCGTCAGTGAGGAGGATCTCTCCCGTTTCTATCCCGGGCTGTTAAGGTATACTCTGGAGGTCAGGGCCGGAAAGGAGGTTCTCGCGGTCTTCCGTACAAACTCCTACGAATACTCGCCCGCGATGCCGTTCCAAGCCAGGCAGGTGGCAGAGGAGAGGGCCACTTCCTGGGAGGAAGAGTTGCGTACCGGTCCCTCTGCATTCCGCGAATCACATCCATTACCACCACTGCCTGCCGGGCACGTCCAGGGCCGGCGCGTCGTGATCATCCAGGGGAGCCCCCGCGCGGGAGGAAACAGCGCCATCCTTGCATCATGGGCTGCGGAGGCTGCGCGCCGCAAAGGGAGGGAAGTGGAAGTCATATACCCCCATGACATGGACATCCACCATTGCATCGGGTGCTACCAGTGCTACAATACCGGGACCTGCGTCTTCCAGGACGACATGAGTGAGATCATCGACGCGGTCGCAGGGTGCAGCCTTCTCGTCATCTGCTCGCCCGTGTATACCAATACCGTCCCCGCAGGCCTGAAAGCCCTTCTTGACCGTTTTTTGGCCATGCATGCAGAAATGACCCTTGGAGGCCATGTCCTCTCGCGGAAGGGATTGCTGATGGCCGTTGCCGGGCGAAAGGGTCAGGACAATTTCATGTGCGTGACAGAAGTGATCAGGGCGTTCTTCTCCCTTCTTGGCATTACACCCCTGCAACCCGTGCTCGTTGATGCAACAGACCTGATAGGAGATGTGACGAAGGTGGAAGGCCTCGAAGGTCGTGTCATGTCTGTTGTAAGGGATACCCTTTGAGTAAAATGCCGGCCCGCGCCCTTCACAAGTCGAGCGTGCGATCCCCTGACCTCCGTATGAGTTCAGGCCCCTCCCGGGAGGGATCATTGACAGCCTTCGAGACAGGGTATGCCTCAAGGATATCATCAGGGCAGGGCGCAAGCATTGATGCGCGGTCCTGCTCCTTGATGGAGCCGGGTGTCAGCCAGCGGTCCTCGTTTTCCCGGGTGAGGATGGCAGGCATCCGGTCGTGGAACCGTGCAACGAGAGGGTTTGGTTCCGTGGTGATGATCGCAAACGTCCACAGAGGTGGATTCCTCCCTCTCAGGACGTCATAGAGCCCCGCGAAGGCAAGGAAACCCCGGTCCTTCCTGCAGATGTAGTAAGGGACTTTCTGGGGCCCGGACTTCTGCCACTCGTAGAAGCCGGTTGCCGGGACGATACATCGGTGCCGTGCAAGGGGTCCCCGAAACGATGGGCGTTCAGAGATTGAATCCGCACGCGCGTTGATCAGCGGGCGGGCACCGGTCAGGTCACGGGTCCAGGAGGGGACCAGGCCCCAGGTCATTGGAAGCGCCACCCGCTTGCCTTCCGGGGTGGTGAAGACGATAGGCACCTGCTGCGAGGGGGCGATGTTGTATCGCGGGGAAAGGTCGAGGGACGACTCGTCGACCCCGAACCGATTGCCAAACCCCACCGTCAGCGTGATGGTGAACCTGCCGCACACGGCGATCTCCTCCCTCTCTTTGGCCCTCCCAGGCCTGATATCAACAAAACCAGCTGCGCGAACTCGTCAATGGTGAAATCTGCACCGCCATCCGTCCCCGATGATGAGAAACGGTCCCCATAGCGGGCATATACCGTTGTCATTCCAAGCTTCCTGCCCGGTGCGATATCCCTTCTCGGGCTGTCCCCCACGACCATGGCGTCACCAGGCGTGGTATTTATCATCAGGAGGGCGTAAAGGAATGGAACCGGGTCCGGCTTCTTCTGCCATGTCATGTCATAGGTGACGACCTGGTGAAAATAATTGCGCAGGCCGGCCTTTTCAAGCCTCGGGATCGCGTCATTCCGATGCGCATCGGTGACGAGGGCAAGATAATACCCTCTCCCGACGAGATACTCAAGCGTCTTCTGGACTCCCGGATAGGGCTCGATATGCGAGAGCTTCACGTCTTTGTATATGGTGCTGCATATATTGAACAGCTTATCCGAGTATATCCCTTCATCAACGAGGAAGTCCAGTATGTTGCCGGGGTCCTCGAATCCCCTTGTCCGCCTGAGGAAATACGAGAAGAGCAGGTCGGCATCTCCGACTCCTGTCTCCCTGATGATCGCACGGCATGCCGCACGCTTTGCGCCAACGAGATCAAAGAGGGTATTGTCCATGTCGATGAGCAGTGCCCGGACAGGACGTGGTGTATGCATTCCTCTCACTTCTTAAAGAGGTCTCTTTTGTCCCTTATGGAAGTATTGTTCGGCGACATGAGAAAGGGGGGATTGGAGATCACCCATGCATAGGAAGTGTCCTCTTCACAGTGTGTCAAAGCGGAGGACCAACTGTTCACCGGGTAGTCCGTTTCCCGCCAAAACGGTCGCATCTGCCGTTCAGCCTGCCAGCCGCACGCGGCATGAGTCTGCCCTGTTTTGGAATCCAGGCACTTAAGGCCATCTTTTTTACAAACGCGTGAATACACAAACTATAAGAGAGAGGGATCGTAATGCTGAATGCGGTAGCTATGGAGATAGTGAAGATCCCCCGGATGGATAAAAAGGAGTATGACTCCCTGATAGAGAAAGGCTATGTCTGCCGGATAGCCTTCCAGGGGGAGAAGTATCCTTATATTGCACCTTTTCTCTACGTCTTTGACGGTAAGTTCCTCTATTTCCTCTCCACTAAGTATGGGAAGAAGCTCGAATACTTCAGGAAAAGCCCGTATGTCGCGGTGGAGGTGGAGAAATACACCCGCGATCTCTCCAGTTATACCTTCGTCAGCATGCAGGGGTATCTCGAGGAGGTGACCGATTCGATCGAGAAGAAACTGGTCCGCCAGGAGTTCGTCGACCTCATAAAGGAGCGGCGCCTCTCCAAAAACATCCTCGCAGCCCTCGGGCATTCGCCCCAGGACCCGCCCGAGGCAATCGCCAGGGAAGAGAGATCCCTCGTCTGGAAACTGACAGGCGTAATGGACATGGTCGCCCTGAAGAACCTCTGATCACTCACCTCCTCTTTATCAGGTCTCTCCTCTGATCCCACCCCTCTTCACCCGAGTCGCGCCGAGAGATCCTCGACAGAGTACGCGGGTGGTGCGCACGAGTCCCTGGTGCAGACATGGGCGACTGCATCTTCTCCCGCAGAGCGATGCAGGGCGAGGGAAGGGGCGAGCCGGAAGATGAGATCCTCGTCCTTCCCGTGTTCAAGGGAGACGGGGATCGTGAAGGGAAGGTAATGGCGGTCAAGGAACGCATTCATCCCCTGGAAGGCGGGATCGGTCCCCTTTCCTGTCACCACCACGCGGGTTGCAGGGCCGGCAGAGAGTGTGAACCCAGCCATGAACAGCCCGCAGGATGCAGGGCTCTTCTCAACCAGAGGCGAGTAAAGACGGGAGAGGGCTTCGGCACGCCGGTTGTACCGCTCTTCCCCGGTGAGGAGCCCGATGCGCACGAGGTTGCAGAACGAGACGGAATTCGGGGAAGGAATCGCCCCGTCGGTGAACTCCTTCCTCCTTGCAAAGAGATCCGTCGAGCTCTCGGGGGAAGTGAAGTATCCGCCTGATCTTCTGTCCCAGAAATGGGCATCGTGGTAATCCGTGAGCAACAGCGCCGATTCCAGGTGCCCTGGGTCCCTGGTCGCAACATACAGTTCGAGCAGGCCCCAGACCATTGCTGCATAGTCGGCCGAGAGACCGGGAATCCCGGCAGCGCCATCCCTGTACCGGTGGTAGAGGCCTCCGTCCTCCATGCGCATCCGCGAGAGGACAAAGGAAGCAGCCTTTTGTGCGGAATCGACATATACACTCCTCCCAGATGCCCTCCCGGCCGTGGCAAGCGCGGCAATCGCAAGCCCGTTCCAGTCGGTAAGGACCTTCTCGTCGTAAAAAGGCCTTGTTCGCATCTCACGTGCCTGGAGCAGGGTAGCCCTCGCCCTCCCGATTCTCTCGCTGACCTCTT
>MVQD01000081.1 GCA_002067095.1 Methanoregulaceae archaeon PtaB.Bin056 | reverse complement strand
AACCGGGCACATCTTCTGCGGATGTCCCGAATATTCATGCGGGACCATGTTGCCCACCCCCATCATTAATTTCAGAAATATTCCCGGCCTGATGCACCGTAATGAGACAGCGCAGACAAATTCCGGCAGGTCTCACTTCTTTCTCCACAAGTCAGCCTCCCGAATCTCCGCCTTACAATGGGGGCAGAGGTACCTCTCCCCGCGGTGTTCCTGCCGTTCATTCATCTTTGCCCTGGTCCGTCTCTCAAGCTCCTGCGTAAACCCGGATGCAAGGATCCCGGCAGGGAGCGCAAAGATACCGATACCAAGCAGCGTGATGCACCCGCCAAGTACTTTCCCGGCATTGGTAAGCGGGACCATGTCCCCATAGCCCACGGTCGTGAGGGTGACAATGCCCCACCACATGGTCGCAGGGATGCTCGTAAAGACTTCAGGCTGGCCAGGCTGCTCTATCTGGAACATGAGCGTCGATGCAGAGATGAGTGCGATGAAGAGGACTAGATATGCAGTGATCAGCATATCCCTCTGTGCCTTGACTACACGGACGATCATGTTGATCGAGTCTGAATATCGTATGAGCTTGAATATCCGGAAGACCCGCAACACGACGAGACCTGTGAGGTCGATTCCCATAAATATCTCCAGGTAGAAGGGTAACACAACGATCAGGTCAATCAGGGCAAACGGAGTGACCATCCATGCCAGTCTCCCCCTCACGGGGGATCCATACCTTGGGTCGGCCGTGCAGGACCATAACCTGAGAGGATATTCAACAGAGAACACAATGGTGGTGAAGAAGAAGATGATATCAAATGCCATGCCGTATCGGGCATCGAGGGTTTTTACCGATGAGAGGACCATCACGGCAATCGAGACGAGGATTACCAGGGTGATGAAGACATCAAAGAACCTGTCGAAGAATGCACCGGCGCCGGTCTGATCATAGCCCGGTTCGAGCACGTGATATACACGCCTTTTGAGAGAGGGAGCATCCATATTAGCCATGGATTGAGCGTTCAATTTAAAGATTCTCTTCCCCGTCCGGCCGCAATAATCACGGGCAGCAGGGCCGGCTTTCCTGCCTGGGCACGCAGGATAAGGATCCCCATCCGTCAAAAGGGCCTTATAGGGGAAGGCTCCACACGATCACAAGGGATGCCATGGATCTCATCTCTCTCGCCGGGTTCCTGGCTCTGGTGATCGTGGGGATTGCAGTCGTTCTCTTCCTCATCAAACTGGTATGGTCGCTT
Source organism: Methanoregulaceae archaeon PtaB.Bin056 (assembly GCA_002067095.1). Lineage (GTDB taxonomy): Archaea > Halobacteriota > Methanomicrobia > Methanomicrobiales > Methanospirillaceae > Methanolinea_A. The sequence continues at coordinate 1,978 of MVQD01000081.1, read as the reverse complement.
GTGCCGGCCGCAATCGTAGCACTCGCTGTATACTTCGTCACCTCCAGCCTCTGGTGGACGGGAGTCGCATTCCTCGCTATGGTGGCCCTATCACTTCTTTATAAGCTCCTCGCAAAATAGGAGATAGCCCCGGCAGCGGGACTCTTTTATTATTCAGCGACCCTGGTGGCGATATGGATGACCCTCGTGAGATTGCCGTCCCCGTCGAGCTCGGGGGTGCAGGAGACAAGATAACGCCCATTCATCGCCTCAACTGTCATCTGCATCGCTTCGTATCGCTTCGTGGTTATCATCGTGACCAGGGGGCAACGGGGTGGCGGGCTCCCGCGATGATGGAAGAGTTCAAAACACCTCTTTCCCAGGACTTCGGCCATTATGCACCCCACCGCCTCCAGCGCGGCCCGGTTCGCAGCAATGATCCGGTGATCGGGTGTAAGGATGGTGATCGGGTTCTCCACTGCGTTGAAGAGGTGCTCCCACTCCCCCTGAAGCTGCCGGACCCGTTCCTCGGCTCTCCTCTTCTCAACCGCCTGGCGTATCTTGTGGGAGAGTTCTGCAAACTGGACCATTGGGTCCCCTCCTTTCTGGAGGTAGAAACTTGCACCGCGGGTAAAGGCCTCGATCACCACCTCCTCCCTTCCCCTTCCGGTGAACATGATGAACGGGACGTGGTTTCCATCCCCGCGGATCGCTTTCAGCAGCGTGAGCCCGTCCATCCCCGGCATCAGATAATCTGAGACGACCGCATCATAGTGCTGCTGGCGGATACGATCGAGCGCCTGCGCTGGATGGTCAGCCGTGTCGACTGAAAAATCCTCCTCGCGCTGTAAAAACCTCTTCCCGAGTTCCAGAAGATCGGGCTCATCGTCAATATACAGCACGGATATCACGTGTTGTTCCCCCCTAGAAAGTAATCTTCGCTTGAGAATAAAAAAATGCATGATTTAATCCATTTCCCGCATCCCCGCGGATGAACTGACCTGTGCAGCCCCCCCCTATGGACGGAAATGATCAGGGGAAAGAGGGGCGGGGGAATCAACAGGAGTGAACGACTCGAAACCCTGTAAAAAATTTGAGGAGAATAAGGATGGGCTCGAGGAGATTCGAACTCCTGACCTCCGCCATGTCAAGGCGACGTCATAACCAGCTAGACCACGAGCCCGCAATTCTTCTGCGAAATGCGCGGAGAAATGTGGGTGAACACAGTATAAAATTATTCGCTTTTCTTGCGTTTGGAGGGCAATATTGATGCATTTGGAAGGAGGACCAGAACAAGAGCCGGAAGTGGCGCACAATGGCAGATACCAACCTGGAGCAGCTGTTCCTTTACGAGCATGACGCAGGGAGACTCGAACTCCTCGTCCGCATCGCCTACTGGATTGCCATCGGGATCGTGGCCTGGATCTACGGGCTTGTCACCTTCATATGCCTTGTTATCCAGTGGTTTTCCATCCTCATTCTTGGAAAGAGGTCTCAGGGACTCTCGGACTTTGCGAAGGGTTACCTCGAGTACATCGTCCACCGGATGCCATACATGTACATTATGACCGACAGGCGCCCTGCAGTTCTGCCCGATGCCGTGAAGATCTTCGAAGAGACCGGATGAGTGTTCGTGGGGGACAGGATGGATGAGGTCACGCCCCCCCCTTCCCCCAAAGGCAAAAAAAGTGCGGGGTTTCAGATAAGGGTATCCGAGATCTTGGCAAACACCGCGGTGAAAATCCCGGGCATCGACCTAATCTCGTCCATCATGTCAGGAGAGACCTCGCTGTCCACGTTCAGGACCATGATGGCCTCCTCGCCCGGCCTGATCCGCCCGACCTGCATACCCGCAATGTTCACGTTCCCCTTTCCAAGGATGGTGGACGCCCTGCCAATGACACCGGGCTTGTCAAGGTGGCGGGAGACGATGACGTACCCCTCGGGGATCATATCCATGGTATACCCTCCGATGGCGACGATCCTCGAGCGTCCCTTG
>MVQD01000080.1 GCA_002067095.1 Methanoregulaceae archaeon PtaB.Bin056 | reverse complement strand
ACGAGCCCGTGCCTGCGGGCGTAAGCCTTTGCGCCCTCCTTCGAGAGTGCGTAGCCGCTCTCGTCGTCCAGCATCTCGCAGATGGTGACTGCGGGGGTGATCCCTGCCATCTCTGCCATTGCGATCGAGAGCTCGGTCTGGCCCCTCCTCACAGAGAGCAGGCCGTCGGCGGCCCTGAGCAGCGCCATGTGGCCGGGGGTCCGGAACGTCTCGTGGAACCGTGCACCACCCCCGTTCAGCGCACACTTCACCTGCTCCGCGATGGCGTTTACGGTCAGGGCCCGGTCCCTGTCAGTAATCCCGGTGAAGGTATCGCGGTGGTTCACCCAGAGCGAAAACGAGGAGTGGTTCTTCCGGTCGTAGGGGATGTCGCCTTCCCGCTCGGCGACTGCCATCGACCTGAGCGCGTCGCTTGCAAAGGGGAGTCCAAGCCGCCTCGCGGCGACGGGGTGGACGGCGGTGCAGATCAGGCCTCCACCGTCCTTTCGCATCTGGAGGATGTGGCGGGGCGTGACGGCATCGGAGCGGATTGCGAAGTCGGTCTCCTGTTCCCTGTCGTCGAAATCGTAGAGGAGGATGAACTGTCCGTCCCGCAGGGCCGCGAGGGCTTCCCCGATCACTCCCCCACCTCGACGGTGACGGTATCGTTGTCCTCGAGCCCGAGCACCCTCCTGAGCGCGACGGGTGCGATCACCTCGATGACGTCGTCGGGGTAATGCGTCCGCCCGGGCACGATGATACTGCAGGTGATATCCGAGATCCGGCAGGGGATGCACCGCGCATCGCCAAACGTCCTGCCGTCGGTCGAGAACCCCTTGATACGGGTCCAGTCGAGCGCCTCGATCTTCTTTCGCACCGGGAGGCTCGACGGGAGGAGCCGTATGTTGAGCGTGCCGGGGTACGGCTCGAACCCGAGGTGCCGGTTGAACTGCTCTTTGTAGGGCTCAAGGCTCATGTAGTACTTCCCCTCGCCGATTCCGCTGATGACAGTCCCCGTCAGGACAAATCCCCTGTTGTGGTCCGAGAAGATGCGGCTGTACTCCTGGTACTCTCTCCTGAGCTCCCCCTCGCCGAGGGGAGTGACCATGATGTCCTGGCCGTCAGGCGCAATTGTCCTGCTCACCAGCCTCTGGCGCTCGAGGGACTGAAGCCGGCGCGACGCGGTCTGGGGGCTGGTGCCAAGCGTTGTCCCAAGCGACTGCGACGAGACCCTGACCGATCCCCTGCAGCCCCCCAGGAGCGCGATCGCCTTGAGGCACTGGAGCTCCTCTGGAAGGATCATTATATCAGAATTGAGATGCTTACTATTTATGGATATCCTGCCTTGCGGGAAAGGCGGCTTGTTTTCGTGAAATGTCGAATCCTCATTCGTTAATTATATAAAAGGGGCGCCCGCATAATGAGCCATGAAATCTGATTTGCGGAATCGGCTGGCTGAAAAGATGGCCGGAGAGATTACGCTTTCAGACTCGCCCGGCAAGGCACTGAAGAAGTGGCGGATGAGTTTCAACATCCCCCAGGCAGTGCTGTCCGAGCACCTGGACGTATCCCCTTCTGTGATCAGCGACTACGAGAGCGGAAGGCGAAAGAGCCCCGGTACGGCCGTCGTCGGAAAGATCGTGGACACGATCCTCTCCATCGACGAGGCGAGCGGGGGGAAGTACATCAAGAAATTTGCAAAGATCCTCTATTCTGACGTGGATGACGACGTCATCTACGATATCCATGATTACCCGTCACCGGTCCCTCTGGCCCGGTTCGCGGAGTTGATCCAGTGCCAGACGGTCTGTGGGTCGCTCTCCCAGTCAATCTACGGGTACACGGTGATCAACAGCCTCAATGCCATCACCCAGCTCTCTTCGAACGAGTTCAACCGCATCTATGGGTGGAGCACGGAAAGGGCGCTGATCTTCACCGACGTCACATCGGGCAAGTCGCCGATGGTGGCGATCCGGGTCACTCCCTTCAAGCCGCGCGTCGTCGTGCTGCAGGGGATCGAGCCTGCGCTTGTCCACCCGCTGGTACCGAAGATGGCGGAGAAGGACAGGATCACGGTGCTCTGCACCGGCATGGACGTTGACAAGGTCGTGCACATTCTGAGGGACGAGCAATGGTAGGAATCATCACGTACGGGGTATATATCCCGAGGTTTCGGATCAAGGTCGAGGAGATCGCGCGGGTGTGGGGCGCAAACCCGGACGATATCAGCGGGGGGCTCGGGGTCTACTCGAAGTCCGTCCCTGACCTCGACGAGGACACCGCGACCATCGCGGTGGAAGCGGCACGAAATGCCCTCCGGAGAAGGGCAATCGACCCGCAGGAGATAGGCGCGGTATACGTGGGCAGCGAGTCCCACCCCTACGCGGTCAAGCCCACCGCCTGCACCGTGGGAGAGGCGATCGGGGCCACGCCGACTATGACGGCGGCGGACTACGAGTTCGCCTGCAAGGCGGGGACCGCCGGCATCCAGACCTGCATGGGCCTTGTGGCAAGCAACATGATAAAATACGGGCTCGCCATCGGGTCGGACGTCGCGCAGGGTGCGCCAAGCGACGCGCTCGAGTACACCGCGGCCGCAGGGGGCGCGGCGTTTCTTATCGGCAACCAGGATCCCATCGCGGAAATCCACCGCACCTGCTCATTCACCACCGACACCCCCGACTTCTGGAGGAGGGAGGGGCAGGACTACCCCCGCCACGGCGGCAGGTTCACGGGAGATCCCGGATACTTCCGCCACATCGAGGGTGCAGTCCGGCTGCTCTTCGCGCAGACGGGGATGGGGCCGAGGGACTACACCTACGCGGTCTTCCACCAGCCGAACGCCAAGTTCCCCCAGCGGATTGCAAAGATGCTCGGGTTCTCGCCCGAGCAGATCAGGCCGGGCCTCGTGGTGCCGCGCCTTGGGAACACCTACAGCGGTTCCTCGATGATAGGCCTTGCAGCGACGCTCGACTGCGCAAAACCGGGCGACCGCATCTTTGTCGCGTCGTTTGGGTCGGGCGCGGGGAGCGATGCCTTCGATATCGAGGTCACCGACGCCATCGAGTCTGACGAGTTCCGCCGCGATGCGGCCCCCGGGGTCGAGAAACTCCTGGAGGACCCCATCTACGTGACCTATGCACAGTACGCAAGACACAAGGGCAAGATCGTGATGCAGAAATGAGAGACGTTGCAGTGATAGGGGTGGGATGCACCACCTTCGGCGAGAAGTGGGACACGTCTTTTCGTGACCTCTTCGTGGAGGCGGGAGCCCTTGCGCTCGAGGACGCGGGGGTCTCCGGCGAGCAGATCGGGGCCATGTACGTAGGCAACATGAGTGCCGGCAGGTTCATCGAGCAGGAGCATATCGGCGCCCTGATCGCGGACTACGCGGGCCTTGCCTCAAGCCACATCCCCTCGACGAGGGTCGAGGCGGCCTGCGCGTCTGGCGGGCTCTCGTTCCGCCAGGCGTTCATCTCGGTGGCGTCCGGCCTCGAGGACATCGTCGTGGCTGCAGGTGTCGAGAAGATGACGGATGTCGCCTCCGGGGCAAGCGTGGACGCGCTCGCCGGGGCCGCAGACCGCGAGTGGGAGGGGTTCGTGGGAGCGACGTTTCCCGGGCTCTATGCAATGATCGCACACGAGTACATGAGCCGCTATCCTCTGACGAGGGAACAGCTCGCGCAGGTCGCGGTGAAGAACCACTACAACGGCGCGAGGAACCCCATCGCCCAGTTCCAGCAGGAGATCTCCCTGGAGACGGTGCTGAAATCGACTCTCGTCGCCGATCCGCTGCGGCTCTTCGACTGCTCGCCGATCACCGACGGCGCGGCGGCAGTCGTCCTCGCGCCGATGGAGATTGCCAGGAAGTTTACCGACACCCCGGTCAGGGTGCTCGCGAGCGCCCAGGCAAGTGACACGATTGCCCTCCACGACCGGCGGGACATCAGCACCCTGGACGCAACCGTCGCGGCAGGGAAGCGCGCCTTTGCGATGGCCGGGATCACGCCAAAGGAGATCGACCTCGTGGAGGTCCACGACTGTTTCACTATCGCCGAGATCTGTGCGATCGAGGACCTTGGGTTCTGCCGGAAGGGTGAGGCAGGCAGGCTCACAGAGGAAGGGGTCACCGCGCTCGGCGGGGACCTCCCTGTCAACACCAGCGGCGGGCTCAAGGCCTGCGGGCACCCGGTCGGTGCGACCGGGATCAAGCAGGTCTGCGAGGTCGTCATGCAGCTGCGCGGGCAGGCCGGGAAACGGCAGATTGACGGCGCACGGATCGGGATGACCCACAACGTGGGCGGCACGGGCGCAACTGTTGCCGTGCACATCATGGGGGTGTGAGATGTCCTCGGTTGCGCGGTTCTGGAGGAAGATCCCCCAGCGGTACAACCTTATCGG
>MVQD01000079.1 GCA_002067095.1 Methanoregulaceae archaeon PtaB.Bin056 | reverse complement strand
CCATTGTAGCCCGCGTGTAGCCCGGATAATTCGGGGCATGCTGACCTACCGTTGCCCATTCCTTCCTCCTCTTTAGCAGAGGCGGTCCCAACAGTGTCCCCATCATCCCGGAGGACATGCTGGCAACTGTTGGCGTGGGTCTCGCTCGTTGCCTGACTTAACAGGATGCTTCACAGTACGAACTGACGACGGCCATGCACCTCCTCTCAGCTAGTCAAGCAGAGTCTTCAGCCCGGCTATCATCCAGCTGTCTTATCCGGTGAGCTGCCCGGCGTTGAGTCCGATTAAACCGCAGGCTCCACCCGTTGTGGTGCTCCCCCGCCAATTCCTTTAAGTTTCAGCCTTGCGACCGTACTTCCCAGGCGGCACGTTTCACGGTTTCCCTTCGGCACCTCGATGACTCGTGGTCACCGATACACCTAACGCGCATCGTTTACAGCTGGGACTACCCGGGTATCTAATCCGGTTTGCTCCCCCAGCTTTCGTCCCTCACTGTCGGAGCCGTTCTAGTGAGACGCCTTCGCCACAGGTGGTCCCCCAAGGATTACAGGATTTCACTCCTACCCCTGGAGTACCTCTCACCTCTCCCGGTCCCTAGATTGCCAGTTTCTCCTGAACGCCCATCGGTTGAGCCGGTGGATTTCCCAAGAGACTTAACAATCCAGCTACGGACGCTTTAAGCCCAGTAATAGTGGCCACCACTCGAGCCGCCGGTATTACCGCGGCGGCTGGCACCGGTCTTGCCCGGCCCTTTCTTCACCAGTTATTTACACTGGCGGACAGCCCGAATTTACGGGCACTCGGGGTTCCCTTATCACGATTTCTCGCATTGTAAAGTTTTCGCGCCTGCTGCGCCCCGTAGGGCCTGGATTCGTGTCTCAGAATCCATCTCCGGGCTCTTGCTCTCACAACCCGTACCGATCAATGGCTTGTTGGGCCGTTACCCCAACAACAACCTAATCGGCCGCAGACCCATCCTCAGGCGGCGGACCTTTGAATCAGGGGGCATTCCAGCGTCCCTGATCTATGGGGTATTATCCCCAGTTTCCCGGGGTTATCCCCCTCCTGAGGGTAGGTTATCCACGTGTTACTGAGCAGTGCGCCGAGGTCTTGCACCTCTCGACTCGCATGGCTTAATCGAACCCCGATAGCAGTGGCCTCTGGCAGGATCAACCAGAATTCTCGATAAATCCAGCACACTATCGTTCGTTTACTTCGAGGAATTAGCGGTTACCAAACAAATTTCCGCATTGCCAGTACCAACGTCAGAACCAATGACAGAACGGTCGTTCAGTCGTGTTTGGTTCTCCATCACAGAGGGTAACAATATAGGTGTTGTTGCTATTTAACCTTTTTCGATGCCGGTTCTTCACCGGAAATCGCGGCCTGCAACCATCCGCCCTGCCGGGCGGACACACCCCGGAACAGCGCAATCGCATCCCCGTGCCCGCGGGGGGCATTGGGGCGATTTTCCTGTTTCCGGTCTCAATCCTCAGAACCGGATCATGCACCCGTTGTCCGGTTCCTCACTGTGATATTGAGGGAATACATGTTGCACGCAGTAGTATATGAAAGTTATGCACCATCGGTAGCCCTCACCCGGCCAATGTGTTGTTCCAGGCATGAAGAATCTCTTTATTTGACCTCGAAAATTTAAAAGAAAATTTTTGCAACCTCCAAATGACATTCGAGAGATATAACAAAGAATTGCCCTTCATATCCCGCTGATTCCGCCACCGATTTCCATTTTAATTCTCTAATGCAGCAGGAATATCTTCTGCGCGCCAGACCTGGACAAATACCTCGCCAAAGAACTCGTCCTGCCAGAGCGAAAGCTTCCCCTCGAACATAAGGTAGAGGAGGGGGATATACACCTCGATAATGCGCTTGCCCATCATCTCTGCGAGTTCTTTCAGGGTCATGATACCCTGTTTCTCGATACTCTCCTCGCACTGGCAAAGCACAGCCATTGCCGCCTCACGGTATCCCTCGTCGTGCGCGATACCCACGACGTCCTCCACCTCGATAAGCCGGGGGTCGAACGGGCTGATAAAACGCTGCCTGCGCCTCTGCTCCTTCTCCGCTGCCTTGAGTTCCAGGATCAGCTCAAAGAGCGTGATGGGACGCTTCCGCAACTGCTTCCTGTCAAGGCGGCGACGGATCTCGCGCTCCAGCCGCTCGATCGGACCAAGCGCGTTCCCATCCTGGTCAAATTCCGCGTCGGGACCAAACTCCTCCTCGCCGACCCCGTCATTCTCATCGAATTCATCAGCCTCCCCGGCCTCTGCCTGCTCAAGGATCTCTGACTTCATCCGGAGGAGGAGGGCGGCATAAAAGAGAGTCCTCCCGGATATCCGGAGATCAAGCTCCTTCCTCCTCTCAAGCTCCGAGAGGAACCTGTCTGTGACCTCCACGATGTCGATGTTCCAGGGATCGATCTCGCCGCGCTCCGCCATCTGCACCAGGATCTCAACAGGTTCTTCAGGCATGCGACTTGATTCCGGTCACAAAGGAACTCTTGTCAGGGAGGAGCGTGACTCCGAGGATACGGTCAGCCCCCTCGATCATGGGTTTTCGAAGCGATACCAGGATGAACTGCGACCTGTGCGAGAGTTCCCTGATCATTGCCGCAATTCGCTCGACGTTCGATCCATCAAGGGACATATCCACCTCGTCGAACGCATAGAATGGGGCCGGTATGTGCTGCTGGATCGAGAAGATAAAGGCAAGAGTGGTGAGTGACTTCTCGCCCCCGGAGAGGGCGGAGAGGAGATGGACAGGCTTGTCCCGGGGCTTGACGGCAAATGAGAGCCCCCCCGAGAACGGGTCCTCTTCGTTCTCGAGGATGAGGTGCCCGCTCCCGCTGGTGAGACGGGCGAACACTTCCCTGAAATTTGCGTCGATCGCCTTGAAGGAGGTCATGAATGCCTCGAACTTCATCTTCTCGAACTTCTCGATCCGTTCGAGCAGGGTGGCTCGTTCCCGCGAGAGGACCTCCTTCTTCTCACCGCGCTCCGCGATCCTCCCCTCCACCCTTTCATACTCCTCGATTGCCAGCATGTTCACCGCCCCAAGTTTCTTAATCTGCTGCGATGCCTCAGCCATCCCGTCCTCGATCTCTGCGAGCGTAAGATCTGTCTCTGTCCCGCCGGCTTCGCTTCGCAGAGCCTCTATCTCCGCCGAGAGCGCGGTGAAGCGGTCGTTCAGGGCAGAGAGCTGGATCTTGTGACGCTCAGCCGCCGCATCAAACTCGAGTATCTTCTGACCGGACTCCCTGATTGACTCAGAGATCTCCGAGTGCCGGTTCCGAAGATCCAGAAGTTCCGTGGAGAACTGCTTCTGACGTTCCTCGATATCGCCGATCCTGCCTTTACTTGCCTCAATCTGCGAGAGCGCCTGGTTCACCTCGCGATCTATCTCTTCGTTCTTCGCCTGGATCCGCTCCACCTCAGCCTTCAGTTCCTCAATCCTCGTCGTAAAATGCTGCCGCTCCCGCTGCAGGTCATTGATATCCGCCTCCTTGTTCCTCAGGCGGCGTTCGGTGTCCTCGCACTCCCTCTTCTTCTTCTCAAGCTGCTCCGAGAGGACAGGGATAGAGGTGTCCTCAAGCTTCTTTTTGACCTGCTCGATCTTCTTCTGTGCCAGGGCAATCGCATCGGTGATGGAATCGAGCGCTGCCTCGAGAGCCGCAAGTTCCGCAGTCCCTGATCGCACCTCCTCAGCGAGGGCCATAAGGACCTCGCCAATCTGCGCTTTCTCGCGAAGTGTCACCTCCTCCTGGCGGGAGATCTCCTCGTTCAGCACGGAAATTCGCGAGATCGCCGCATCGAGTTCCGCTCTCCTTGCCCTCTTTGCATCGATCTCCTCGCCGCCCTTCCTGACGAACCGCTCAATATCGGCAATCTCGCCTGCGATCTCTTCCATCCGGGACCGGATGCGGGATATCTCGTCCTCGACCGCCGCCCCAAAGCCCCTGACAGGTTTCTTGAAGGAACCCCCGGTCATCGCCCCGCTCTTCTCCAGGAGCTCCCCATCGGGGGTGACCATGCGGTATCTTCCAAGCAGTCTTCTTCCGCGGGACATTGACTCTACCACAACGGTGCCCCCAAAGACCACCCGGAAGGCATCCGCATACTGCGGCGCAAAATCGAGCATCTGCACCGCATACCCGATAACCCCTTCTTCCTTGATTGGAGGAAGATCAGGGGGTCTCAGCCGCGAGAGGGGAAGAAACGTCATCCTTCCCATCTTCTGCTCCTTCAGGAACTCGATCGCCCGGGCGGCAACCGCATCGTCTTTTACCACCACGTAGTGCAGCTTCGACCCTGCCGCAACATTGAGTGCGGTCGCATACTCGGGCGGAGCTTTTCCAAGCTGCGCAATGGTCCCGAACACCCCGTCCATGCCGAGCACCGCCTCGAGCGTGCGGCTTCCCGCCTCTCCGCGTGCCTGCTGCTGTGCCTCCAGCCGGATGACCTCCTGCTCGTGGGAGCGGTACTCCTCCTTCACCCGCTCAAGGGTGGTCCGGCGGGCAAACACGCTGCTCTCCAGTTCCGAGAGGGCGCGGTCAAGGTCCGCCTTTTCCTTGGTCAGGGCGTCCATCTCTTGGGCACTCTCTGAAAGCCTCTGTTCCTTTCCTGCCTCCTCAGCAGCGAGGGCCTTCAGCCTCTCCTCCATCCGCTCCCTCTCTGAAGTCCTCATCCTGCTCTTCTCGATCAGCATGTCTTTCTGGTGGAGCAGTGAGGACCGCTCGTTCTTCTTCTCCTCGACACTCTGCATCAGGGCAAAGAGCTCGTCCCGCGCACCTTCTGCATCCCTGCTCTGCGACTGGATCTGCTGCGCTATCTTCTCTTTTTGGGCATTCGCGGTCGCCAGTTCCATGGCAAGGTTCGTGCGATCGATATTCATCTCCCTGATCGCCTGGCTGCACTCCGCAACCCGGGCCTCGGCCCGTTTCTGGTCGATATAGGTGCGGCTTATCCCTTCCAGGCCGGCTTCCTTCTCCTTCTTCAGCCTGGAAATCGTCTGCTCCGCGATCCGTATCGTCCCCTTTGCCTCCTCGAGATCGGCGATCAGGCGGAGGTACTCGGCCCCGCTCTTCTGGTTGATCTGGGTATCGATATCCGCCAGGTCCTTCTTGAGGTATTCACGTTCGTTCTCCTCGATGCTGCGGTCGGAGACAACCCGGTCGAGCTGCACCCGTTCATCCTCTATCACCCTGGAGAGCGCGGCGAGGTCTTTCTCCCTTGCATGGAGTGTGGCGGCAGCCCTGAGCCCTTCCAGGTTCTGGAGCCTCTCCTGCCAGTGCCTGAATTTCATTGCCTGCTCGCGTTCTGCCGCGAGCTCATCGAGGCGCTGCGAGAGTTCCCTCAGCAGGAGTTCCTCCCGCTCGATCCGTTCCCTCACCACCTCGAGTTCGATGAGTGCCTGGCCTTTCTTCTGGTCGAATTCCGCTACTCCTGCGATCTCGTCGATGATCTTCCGGCGCTCGAAGTCGCTCATCTCGATGATCCTGGTGATGTCCCCCTGCATGACCACGTTGTACCCGTGCGGCTTGATTCCATGCTTTGCGAGGTACTCCGTCACATCGACCTGCTTTGAGAGCCGGTTGTTCAGGTAGATGTAACTGTAATACCCGCTCGAGGTCCTCTTGATGCGCCGGCGTATCTTTGTCCCGTCCGAGAAAGTGAGGGTGACCTCCGCGGTATGTCGCCCCGAATTCAGGTTGATGAGATCGGTCAGTTTCTCGGCCCGCAGCGTCCGGGATCCTGAAAGGGCCAGGACAAAAAGGATGCTGTCGATGATATTGCTCTTTCCTGATCCGTTCGGCCCGGAGATGACGGAAAATCCTTCGTAAAAAGGGATTTTTGTCTTTTTTGTGAAAGATTTGAAATTATCAATCTCAAGCTCGGTGATATGCAAAGACCAATGCCCCGTTACTTCTTGTGTGCAGAATCCGTCTCCTCATCCTCGGCAACGATGAGGTCGTTCTTCTTTCCAGGGCCTGCGGCACTCTGCTTTTTCTTGGAGAAACCTGCGGATGCAATGATGTAATCACTGTTCTTCCGCTTCTCGGGTGCAAGGGTCCCGTTCGGCTGCATGATCATGTCCATCTTCTCAGGTGCGGTCTCAACCGGGGCCTGGGCAGGTCTCTGCAAAGGGGGTGTGGCAACGGGTTTCTTCTGGAGAATGACAGGACCACCGGGGGTCGGTGCTGCCGGCTTGCCCAGACGCATCTCTGCCCTGGTGCGCTCTTCGCTTGCCTTGGAGAGCTTCATTGTCACGGATTTGAGGTCCAGCAGCTCCTCGGTGAGCCCCTTGACCATGGCCTCGATCTCCCTCATCTTCTTTTCCAGCGCCGCAACCCGTTCGTCAACGGGTGCAAGGCTCCGGTCCTTGTCCTTTATAATCTCCATATCTGACTCCTCGGGGCTGGTCCGCATCTCATACCGGTGGTGAGGCGGTGGGTGGCATTACAGGAGAGCCCTCATTGATAATCATGAATTATTCCCCTATAATAATTATGCTGCCTGTTGAGCCGATTTTTTCCAATTTTCTCTCATAATCCCCTGTTATGGAAAATTACACCGGCATACGCCCCCTCATTTCGCCTTTTTTTTACCATTCCCGATACGGCGCATTTTCCAGTCCGACTGTGAGAAGAATCAAGATCCTTGGGTTTTTCTGGCACGGGAGAAGAAAAGGTATTACCTGATCAGATCAACCTTTTTATACATGTCCAATCTGGCCACCACGGATCCGGAAATTGCCGATATTGTCAGGAGTGAGATGGAGCGCCAGCGTGACGGCCTGGAGCTGATCGCCTCCGAGAACCTGGTCAGTCGTGCGGTGCTCGAAGCCATGGGCTCTGTCATGACAAACAAGTACGCGGAGGGATACCCCGGGAAACGGTACTACGGGGGGTGCGAGTTTCATGACATGGCTGAGAACCTCGCCCGCGACAGGCTCAAAAAGCTCTTCGGAGCAGAGCACGCCAATGTGCAGCCACATTCCGGGACCCAGGCGAACATGGCAGTGTATTTTGCTGCGATGAAACTCGGGGACCTGATGCTCTCAATGAAGCTTTCCCAGGGGGGGCACCTCTCCCACGGGTCGCCTGTCAGCTTCACTGGGCAGTTCTACCGTGTCGCCCAATACGGCGTAGATCCCAAGACCGAGACGCTGGACTATGGGGTAGTCGACGAGATGGCCCGGAAGGAGCGTCCGGCAATTCTGGTGTGCGGGGCCAGCGCATACCCACGAACCATCGATTTCAAAGCGTTCCAGGAGATCGCGGAAGGGGTCGATGCGTACTGTATGGCCGATATCGCCCATATCGCGGGGCTGGTCGCCACCGGCCTCCACCCGACATCGGTGGGGGTGACCGATTTTACCACTACCACCACCCATAAGACCCTCCGCGGACCACGTGGCGGGGCAATCATGTGCAATGCAGAGCATGCGCAGGTAATAGACAAGGCCGTCTTTCCCGGCATGCAGGGTGGCCCCCTGATGCATACAATCACTGCAAAAGCCGTCTGCTTCAAGGAAGCACTCCGGCCGTCCTTCAGGGAATACAACCGTCAGATTGTAAGGAATGCAAAGGCCATGGCCGAGACGCTCCATGAAATGAACCTCAGGCTGGTCTCCGGCGGTACCGATAACCATCTCATACTTCTCGACCTGAGTGATCTTGGCATCACCGGTCTCGAGGCCGAGGTCGCGCTCGGGAAGGCGCACATCACCGTCAACAAGAACACCATCCCAAACGAGCAGCGCAGCCCGTTTGTCACAAGCGGCCTTCGTGTCGGCACCCCTGCAGTGACCAGCAGGGGCATGAAAGAAGAGGAGATGCGCCAGATCGGGGAGTGGATCGGGACAATCCTCCATGACATCAAAAACGAGGGGGCCATTAAGAGGATCGGGGAGGAGGTCGTCTCCATGGCCGGAAAATTCCCCCTCTACCCGGAGTGACATGATCCTCGATGGAAAGAAAGTCTCCGAAGCGCGCCTTGCACGGTTGAAAGAAGAGATTGCGGTATCGGGCCTTACTCCTGAACTCGCAACACTTATCGTGGGAGAAGACCCGGCATCCCAGATGTATGTCCGCATGAAGCACCGGGCGTGTGGACAGGTGGGCATCAGGTCACGGGGCGTTGCGCTTCCCGGAACTTCCCGCACGCAAGAGATTCTCGCTCAGGTTGATCGCATAAACCGTGACCCGAACGTCAGCGGTATACTGGTGCAGCTCCCGCTTCCCCCACACATCGACACGCACAGGGTAGTGGAAGCGGTACGGCCGGAAAAAGACGTTGACGGCTTCCACCCTGTAAACCTCGGGCGGCTCTTTTCAGGCAATCCGGTCTTTACGCCATGCACCCCCGGAGGTATCATGACCCTTCTCCAGGAATACGGTGTTGAACCCGAAGGGATGCGGGCCGTCGTGATTGGAAGGAGTATCGAGGTCGGCCGGCCGATGGCCGCCCTGCTCCTGAACGCAAGCGCAACGGTGACGATCTGCCACAGCCGGACCCGCGACCTCCCATCCATCACACGCGAGGCCGACATCCTGGTGGCAGCCGTGGGAAAAGCCCGCTTCGTCGGACCTGACATGGTCCGTGAGGGCGCGGTGGTTGTCGACGTGGGCACAAACCATGTGGAGGGGATACTCTGTGGGGATGTCGATTTTGAGAGGGTCCGCGACGTGGCCGGTGCAATCACCCCGGTACCGGGCGGGGTGGGGCCCATGACGATCGCGACGCTCATGGAGAACACCTTCCGTGCGGCAAGGCTGCAGTCATGTTCAGGTGCACCATAAACGGACTCCCCATCGGTGACGGAGCTCCTGTCCGCCTTATGGGCGTGATCAACTGCAGCCCGGAGTCATTCTACTCGGGGTCCTACACTCCTGCCGCAGACGTCTTCGGAAAGGCATGCCAGCTGGTCGAAGATGGCGCCGATATCGTCGATTTAGGCGCACGAAGCACTGCCCCCGGAGCCCCTCCCCTCAGCCGGGGAGAGGAGGTCGCGAGGATGGTGAAGGCACTCTCGGTGCTTGAGGGATCGGGCATCCTGGTCTCAGTGGACACCATGGACCCCGTCGTGCTTGAGGCCTGCCTCGAGTATGACGTCGCGGCGGTGAATGACATTTCGGGTCTTCTTAACCCTGAATACGCCACAATAGTCTCTGATTCAGGGCTTCCCGCACTGTTGATGGCTTCACAGAGTGCGGTGGGCGATGCGCTCACTCTGGAGGATACTCACCGGGCCCTCTCGATGGTGGAGACAAGGGCACATGCCGCCGGCGTCACCGAGTATATCCTCGACCCGGCAATCGGACTCTGGCAGAATAATCGCACGATGGACCTCGACTGGGAACTCTGCAGAAATTTCCGGGAATTCACCACATACATGCGCCCGTTGCTGGCTGCAGTCTCCAGGAAGTCCTTTCTTGGGGGATTAATCGGAAAGCCGCCGGCCGAAAGGCTCGCGGCGTCCCTTGCCATGGCCGCACTCCTGGTCCGCAATGGCGCAGACATGGTCCGCACTCACGATGTCGCAGAGACACGGGATGCTATCCTCGTCGCCGAACGGATGATGAGGGATCAATGAACCGATCATACACCACGTTCGGCATCCGCACTCCCCTTATCGTGGCAGGAGACGATATCGCAGGGATACTCGTGAGGGCCATTGGGGCGACACCTGCAGGCAGACCTCAGGACGGCGACATCCTGGTGGTGGCAGAGACTGCCATCTCGACCGCAGAAGGGAGGATCATCAGCCTTGATTCGTTGGTCCCGGGTGATCGGGCCATTGACCTTGCCCGCCGTTACGGTATGGACCCCACGCTCGTGCAGTGCATCCTCGACGAGAGTGATGAAGTCGTCGGAGGTATCCGGGGCTTCCTCCTCTGCATGAAGCACGGAACGCTCCTTCCCAACGCCGGTGTTGATGCATCAAATGCGCCCCCTGGCTGCGTCACACCCCTCCCGGCCGATCCCGACGCCAGCGCCTTGCTCATAAAGGAGAGGATTGAGCGGCTCAGTGGTGCCCGGGTGGCAGTGATCATTGCAGACAGCCGGACACATGCCATGCGCGTGGGGTGCAGCGGGGTTGCCATCGGATGCGCGGGGATACCCTCCGTCATCGACGCACGCGGCCGATCCGACCTCTTCGGAAAACCCCTCGAGGTGACCCGTCTCGCGCTCGCGGACAACCTCGCCTCTGCCGCCGAGGTCGTAATGGGAGAGGCCGACGAGCGGACTCCTGCCGCCCTCATCAGGGGCCTTGCGATCCCCATCACAAAAATCTCTGGTATCGAATCAATAGATGCAAGGGAGTGTCTCTTCATGGGGTTGCTCGACCATGAGTCTCCCCGAAAGCCTCCCTCATCCGATTCCAGAGGTTTCTGATCCTGGCATGATCCGACTTGCCTGGAGGGGCCCTTCATTCTCCCGGTTTTTCGGATGAGTAAAAAAAAATTTTAACTCAAAGAATGATTAATGGCCTCGCATGGTTATTTTAAGAGTGTAGGATGGATTTCTGCACTGGCAGCGCCCTTACAGATAACCCAGCAGCCATCCCCCTGGGGACAGTGCCATTTATGCGCATGCGTGGGGATCCGTCCGACAGGAGAACGACAAATATGAGAATAGAGGGAATCTTCGCCATATTTCTTATGGCGGCATGCATTTTTCCAGCCGCCGCGGATGTGCAGGAGCAGTCCGCTTCAGACCACGGTACTCTCATTGGAATGGCCAACCCTTCCGCAGTGTGGGCCGAGCAGATGGGCTATCAGTATCTTATACGGACCAATCCGGACGGCAGCCAGTTCGGGGTATGCATCCTCCCCGACGGATCGGAGCATGATGCCTGGGAGTTATTCCGCCAGTCCCAATCTCGCGTCCCCGAGGAGCCATTGATTGGATTGCCGGACCCTTCGGCAGTGTGGGCCGAACGGATGGGCTATCAGTATCTCATACGGACCAATCCGGACGGCAGCCAGTTCGGGGTGTGCATCCTACGCGATAGATCGGAACATGACGCCTGGGAGTTATTCCGTGAATATACTGGTATTTCCCGTCCGGGTGGCATCTCGTTCATCCACCCCGCGCCCTCAATGGGATCTATCTCCTCGAAAGTGACCGGTGGGCAGTCCTACCTTGGTGCCAGCCCTGCGGCACTGAAACCCTGACTTTTTTTATCGGGGTGGGGGTCATCCAACACTCCGGGGTGCCAGGAGACCTGAAGTGTCGGGAATTCAGACTTGAACGGGGGGTTTCGGCCTCGCGCCAGAGGGGATGATTTGTGTGATTGCCTGTAAGGATTGATATCCCTTTACCTGAAATGGTATGATGCAGGTTGAATAATGAAAAGAACGCAATTCCTCTGTATCGGGCTTCTCATAGTGACGGCATTCCTCTGCTGCGGCTGTATCGGGAGGGAAGGGACGATGCCCCGAGCCGGGGAACCGCAGACGATGGGGAACCCTGCCTCACTCTACTGCAAATCGCTTGGATTCCAGACTGAAATTCGCACTGACGCAAACGGGTCCCAGTATGGGGTCTGTTGCATGCCGAACGGGACAAAGGTCGATGAGTGGGAACTCTACAGGTCGGCCCATCAGGGAATACCGCAGGGGTAATCCACGATCAAAAACCCCGGTACGCCCTCCCACGGAGACCATGAATGAGTGAGCCGGTGATAATACTCGAACCTGGAGAGGAGAGAGCGCAGCACATCGCACGGGCATTGTCGAGTAAAACCGCGGGGAGTATCCTTTCCATTCTCTCCGAGAGTCCAAAGCCCCTTTCATCCATCTCTGACCAGCTTGACATCCCCCTTCCCAAGGTGAAGTACCACGTTGATAACCTCCTTGATGCGGGTATCCTTGAGATCACCGAGGAGAGGTACAGCGTGAAGGGTCGCCGCGTGAAATTTTACGGGCTTAAACACCAGGTCCTTGTCGTCGCGCCGAAGATGGTGAATCTCAAGGCAATGCTCCTCAAGTATTCATCGGTCTTTGGGGTATTCCTTCTTCTGGCATTTTCTCTGTTGCTGATCCTATATCATGTCCCCATCCCCGAGGCTCCACCACTGCTGGGCGGGGGGAGCCTTGATCCGGATACAGTGCCCACGATGCCCTTTGCTGCGGGAGAGACTATCTTGAGAGAGGCTCCCAATTTCCTCCTCTTTTTTGCAGGAGGCGGAGTGACCACGGTCTTCGCGCTGATAATCGAATGGTACGTGAACCGGAACGGGCTGCAGTAAGCCGCCTTCCACATGGCTCAAGAGTGCCTTTCTGTTTCACTCATTTTAAAAAAGATCCCATCTCCTGATATCTCAAGAGGAAAAAATACCCCTCCACGCAAAGGATCGGTGCTTCACTTCTCATCCATTTAATCATGGCAAGCCTCTCCTCACGACCCCCACCCTCCCTTTCTCGATAGACAGGGAAAAGCCGAGGCTCTCGAGGTATTGCCTGCTCCTTCCCCTTCCATGGATGAGAAGCTCGACCAGGTCTTCCTTCTCGTCGACATCTGTGTGCAGGCGGAACGAGTCGATAACCTCGCACGTGAGCCCGCGTTCCTGCGCGATAGCCGCATGCTTCAGGAAACTTGCGCCGTAATAGTCGACTCGGTAGGAAGACCCCTTTGAGAGGTAAATCGCATTGGTGCCTCCGCCCCTCCCTGGTGCGATTGCAATCTCCCGCCTGGAGGATATGAGCTGCATCACCGCCTGCGGTGTCGCCAGGGGAAGGTCTGCCATGATGATGAGAACCGGGCCCTTTTGCCCTGCAAGGAGTGCATTCAGGGTTTCGTTGAGTCCGCCGGGGATGACTTCCACCGTTGTTCCCCTGCATGCGTAGGGCTCTGTGGAGATGATCTTCGGCATGCATCCCGCACCGCTGACCGCTTCGACCACGTCCGCAAGCATCATCCTGGCAAAAGCCTCCCGCTCTTCCTTCTCCAGTACGCAGGAGAGGCGTGTCTTGGGATTGACCGGCTTGAAGGGGATGAACGCGATGACCGGCATGCCTGCTTCTTTCTCGTTTGTGTACATGACCTCAAATACCTCGTGATCGGTGGTCCCCTGATGCCTGCCGTATATGGTCATTTCATTAGTGATGAAACCGATTGAACATGGGAACAGAGATGCCACGGAGGACTCTCACTTACTCGCGCAATGTCTTTCTCCCCCTTACTACCGTCTGCCACAACCGGTGCGGGTACTGTTCTTTCCGCACACCTGTCACGGACGGGTGCATCCTCTCCCCATCGCTGGTGGAAGATACCCTGCGCAGGGGTGCAGCGCTCGGATGCACGGAGGCCCTTTTCACGTTCGGGGAACGGCCCGGTCTCGAACCGGGATTTTCCGGAGTCCTTGAAGAGATAGGATACCGGGATATCCTGGACTACTGCTATGACCTCTGCGAGAAGGCAATCGAGATCGGGCTCCTCCCCCATACCAATGCCGGAGTCCTCACTCTTGAGGAGATGGAGCGGCTCTCCGAAGTGAATGCGAGCATGGGGCTGATGCTGGAGACGACCGCCTCCGTGCCTGCTCACAGGAACTCTCCCGGAAAAGACCCGGCTGTCCGAATCGGGATGATCGAGGACGCAGGGCGTCTTCGTATCCCGTTTACCACAGGCGTTCTCCTTGGTATCGGAGAAAGTATGGACGATCGGGAAGAGTCGTTCATGGTCATCCGCGATCTTCATAAAAAATTCGGCCACATCCAGGAGGTGATCATTCAGAACTTCTGCCCAAAGGAGAATACTCCCATGGCAGGGTGTTCCCCTGTCGACCCTGAGGAGATCTGCCTTGCGATCCGCATCGCGAGGGATATCCTTCCGGATGAAGTCGCCATACAGATCCCTCCGAACCTCGCAGATGCTTCCGCGCTCATACCCTGCGGTGTAGATGATCTCGGGGGAGTCTCGCCGCTCACCATCGATTTTGTCAACCCCGAGCACCCATGGCCGCAGTTGCGGGAACTTGCACTCCTCGTCGGCGATGCACAACTCCGGGAGCGGCTTTGCATCTACCAGAGATACATTGACAAAGGGTGGTACCCGCCGCGCCTCGCACCACTTATAAGCCATTTGAACCAAATGATACAACAGAGGAGCGATCGAAGTGCAGAAGGGTGACCTGCTCTACGCGGGAAAAGCGAAATCGGTATACAGGACCGGGCGGGAAGGGGTCGTGCTCATCGAGTTTCGCGACGATATCACCGCATTTGACGGGGGAAAGAAGGACATCCTGGAGAGGAAAGGCTGCTTTAATGCAAGCGTATCCGCTTACCTCTTCCGTCTCCTTGAGGAACACGGTATTCCCACTCACTTCATGGACCTCGTCGAGGACCGCCTGATGCGTGTTCGGGCCCTCACGATGATCCCGCTCGAAGTGATAGTACGGAACGTGGCCGCCGGCTCCATGAGCCGGAATTATCCCATCGCAGAAGGGACCCCCCTCAACCCGCCTGTCATCGTGATCGATTACAAGGATGACTCGCGGCACGATCCTATGCTCAACGACGACCTTATCGTTGCATTGAAGATCCTCACTCCCGAAGAGTTGACACGGGTCAAGGATATCGCACTTCAAGTAAACTCGGTCCTGGTCCGGTTTTTTTCGTCGCTTGGGATCACCCTCGTCGACTTCAAGTTAGAGTTCGGCAGGGCTGATGGAGAGATCATGCTCGGAGACGAGATCAGCATGGATTCCATGCGGCTCTGGGACAACCGCACAGGGGAGTCGCTCGACAAGGACGTGTACCGCTTCTCAAAGGGGGACGTAATGGAAGTATACCGGCGTGTGGCAGAGAAGATATGCGCAGGGGAGGGATGATTGTGGCCGAGGATGATCTGGAGCGCGAGATACTGGAATGGGCACGGAGATATGCCAGGGAGAACCACTGGGTCCTCAACCCCGACCAGAAGAAACTGGATATCGTGATACGGGGACTTGCGCGGAACCAGAGGAAATTCGGGGAGCGGTATTGCCCGTGCCGCCTGCGGTCCGGTGACCCCGAGAAGGACCGGGATATCATCTGCCCCTGCATCTTCCACACTGACGAGATCGCACAGGACGGCAGTTGCCACTGCCAGCTGTACTTCAGGTGAGACACTCCCCCCGGGCTCCCAAAGACTTCAGCGTTACGCCCATGCCCTGACAGGCGAAGGCACTTTTCGGACGCGTACAATGTTCAACGGTCTTTTCCCTCTACGCCGGTTGAGAGGACGCTATAGATGGCGTAGAACCCAATGCCGATTGCAACAATGTATGCAAAGACTGCCATGTAATAGACCAGTTCGGGGAGGGGAAGGCTTGCCTCGCGCAGGATAAACGAAGACCCCACCACCATGCCCGAAACAATGAGGCCTATCAGTACCTTGTTGCTGGTCCGATCAAGCGACATCTGCAGACGACGGATGTCGGTATCCACGATATCGATCTTGATGGTCCCGGTCCCAAGCTGCTTTAACATCTGGTTGATGTTTCTCGGCATGTCAAGGAGCCCGTCCATGGTCTCGAGCATGGAGCCCCCTGCACGAGACCTGAGCTGGTCGATCAACGATTCCCGCTTCCTGAAGCGGGACATGAAGAGCTCGGCCTCGTCTTTGAACCTGAACTTTGGGTCCAGCGTTACACCGACGTCAAGGACCATGATGATCACCTTCAGCATAAGCATCAGGTTTCCAGGCACCTGGATACGGTATTCTCTCAGGATCGTAGAAAACGAGTTGGTCATCGTCGTGAAGTTGAACTGGCCAATCGCGGTCCCTTCGGCTTCGAGCATCGCTGTATAAATCTCGTCACGGAGGGCTTCTCTTGAGTCCTCCGGTATTTTAACGGAGAGACCTTCCAGCGACTTCAACAACATGCCGGCGTCCTGGAGCACCATCGCATTCAGGAGCTGGACGAACCAGAAGCGGCGTTCAGGCCTGATTATCCCCACAATTCCGAAGTCAAGGAAGACCAGCGTCCCTTCTCTTGTGACAAGCAGGTTCCCGGGGTGGGGATCGCCATGGAAGAAGCCATGCTCGAAGATCTGGGTCATATAGGCGACAAAACCATTTCTTGCGATCCTTCTTGGATTGAGGCCGAACTCCCTGATGGCGTTGAGATTATCGACCCTGACTCCTTCGATATACTCCATCACGAGCATGCGACGGCTGCTGTATTCCCAGAGAATTTTTGGGACCTTCACCCCTGAAATATCCTGCATGTGCATGCGCAGCAGGTCAGCATTCTTCCCGTCCCTCACAAAGTCGAGCTCTTTTCGGATCTGTCCCGCAAAGTCCTTCACGATCCCCCTGGGATTATAGACCCGCCATTCGGGGATACTCCTCTCTGCACGGCGCGCAAACGATTCGAGGATCAGGATGTCGGTCTCGATAATCTCCTCGATGCCTGGCCTCTGGACCTTCAGGGCAACAGGAGTGCCGTCCCTGAGCGTGGCCCTGTGCACCTGTGCAATCGACGCCGACGCGAGTGGAACCTCCTCAATCGCAGAGAAATACTCTTCGTACGCGGGGCATGATGCCCGAATGGCCTCGCTGATCACCTCAAACGGCAATGGATTGGTATGGTCCTGGAGGAGCTTCAGCTCTTCCACCAGGGCAAGGGGGAGCATGTCCTGCCGGGTACTGATGATCTGCCCGAACTTCACGAACGTAGGCCCAAGTTCTTCGAGGGCCATCCTTATCCGCTGGTACTCGCCAGCGGCAGATTCCGAAGTGCAGGTGCGGCAGAAACGGAATTTGTGCACTCCTGGAAAGAGACGCTGAATCACGATCCCAAACCCGTACTTGAAAAGGACGTCTGCAATCTGCCCGTATCTACGGAACCTGGTTATCATGTGATCACGCCCATTCGTAATAATTTGAAGAGGGAACAGTTCCCTCTCACAAGTGCCCTATCAACGATGAGTGAAATATGCGATTATACCTTCCGGGGTCACCGCGTCGATCCTGGCAAACCCGACCCTCTCGAACTGCACCACCGCACCCTTCTCCCTGGCCACGCCGGGTTCGCATATCCCGGTGCGGTTCCCATTGGGGGTGACTAGCGTGCACGGAATCCCCGTTCCTTCCGGCAGCCACTGGATAATGGGCGCTTTCTGGGCCCGTGCCTCGGCAAGTGACTCGCCCGCGAAACGGGCGGAAATATCCTCTCCTTCCCCACTAATCTCGATATTGAAGAGGTCCTTCAACCTGATCATCACCCTGCCCTTCTCCATGTCTTCGCGGGGAAGCAGGATCTGCCCCGTGAAATGGAGGTCCCTCGTTCCCCTTTCCGGGTGCGCAGGATGGAGGAGGGCATGAGCGACGTGATCGGGTGCACCCTTCACCCTTACCAAAACGGGATCGGGGACAAAGAAGTAACGGTTTGCCACGGGGTCTACGACCGCCTTGTTCCTTGCAAAGAGGTTCTCCCAGGAGAAGGAGATATCTGTCTCACCGATACCGATGTCGAGGACCGCTTCCCGTACTGCCTCTGGTGTAATCCCGCGGCGCGCAATTGCCCGGAGAGTCCCGATGCGGATGTCATCCCACCCCTGGTACTCTCCGGCCGCGATGCCGGCACGCATCTGCGAGGTGGAGAGCACCACTCCCTCGATACCCATCCGGCCGTAGTGGCGGTACACTGGAGGTTCCCACCCGAAATAATCAAAGATGTACCGCTGTCTCCGGGTGTTTGCGATGTGGTCCTTTCCTCGGATCACGTGTGTAATGCCAAGCAGGTGGTCATCGACTGCCACCGAGAAGTTCATCAGGGGGTAGAGGAAGGCGTCCATCCGGGGGTGCGGCGGGCTCTTCAGGATGCGGAACGCCGGATAGTCCCTCATCGCAGGGTCGGGATGGTCAAGGTCGGTCCTCACACGAAGGGTGGCATCCCCCTCCTCATACTCTCCTGCCCGCATCTTCTCAAACGCCGCAAGATCCTCCTCGATGCTCCTGCCACGGCACGGGCATGCCTTCCTGGCGAGCTTCATCTCCCTGAACCGTTCATTATCGCAGGTGCAGACATACGCTCCGCCCCTCTCGATCAGTTCCCGCCCATAACGGTAATACAGGTCAAAACGGTCGCTCTGGTATACGATGTCGCTTATCGCGAGCCCAAGCCATTCGATGTCTTCCCTCACCATGTCGTATGCCAGCGGATCCACTCTCTTTGGGTCCGTGTCCTCGATGCGAAGTACGTAGCGTCCGCCGTAGCGCAGGACATACGCGTCATTCAGGACTGCCGCCCGTGCATGACCCAGGTGGAGCGGGCCGCTCGGGTTGGGGGCAAACCTCATCACTACCCCCTTCTCGGCCTTCTCAAGAGCGGGCAATACGCGAACCTGTTCGCGGGGGCGTGACATCTCCTCCACGAGTTCGGGGGCCATCGACTCGAGGCATTGGGCCCGCTCATCCGGAGAGAGCGCAGATACCTCTTCGATGACCTCTTTCACGAGGGCCGTCGCTTCCTTTGCACGCGGCTTCATTTCAGGGTATTTTCCCATCACCATCCCGATCACGGTCCCTGCCTTCGGGATGCTCTGGTGCTTTACCGCGTTCTGGAGTGCAAAAAGGAGAAGGGCCTGTCTCAACGGGTCTTCCATTTCAGGAGCTCCGGCTGATGAAATGGTCACCCATCTGGAGGAGGAGATCTTTCTCCTCGCTTTGGGGGAGAATGGATATCCTCCGGATACCGGTCATGACCAGGTTGCGGGCGGTCTCCTGCACCTCAGATATCACGCCAATCTCGCGGAGGCGTCCGATGACCTCATCGATCTCTGCGGAAGAGAGCCTCCTCTGGAACGGTGAGAGATCAAAACCCTTCTCTTTCGCCTTGATGTGGATGAGGGTCTTTTTTCCTTCCCGGATATCGGATGCCTGGTCCTTCCCGCTCACCTCGGGTGGGGCAAGGAGGTCGATCAGGTCGTCCTGGATCTGGAACGCCATCCCGATACCCTGCCCGAAGTGGTAGAGGGCATCGGTGTAAATCGGGTTTCCACCGGCAAGGATGCTCCCTATCCCCGCTGCCGCAGCGTAAAGCGCTCCGGTCTTCTTCTCCACCATCTTCATGTACTCGCCCTCGCCCACGTCGTCCCGCGCCTCAAAGGACATGTCCATGTGCTGACCCTCGCAGATCTCCACGCAAGTCCGTGCAAGCATCGAGGTCGCCCTTACCTTGGCGCTGTCGGGTGCATCGGCAAGGCTCAGAAACTCAAACGCACTGGCAAAGAGTACATCGCCTGCAAGGATGGCGGTCGGCTCGTCCCACTTCGTGTGGACAGTTGGCACCCCCCTCCTTACCAGGTCGCCGTCCATGATATCGTCATGGATGAGAGTGAAACTGTGGGTAAGTTCAAGGGCGAGGGCGGCAGGAACCACGTCGATGGCACTCCCCTTGTTGACCGCATCTGCGCAGAGCAGCAGGAGAGCAGGGCGAAGCCTCTTGCCACCCGCGAGCAGCAGGTGTGCGCTTGCCCTGCCCAGGTCATCGCACGACGATCCGAAATACCGGTAAATCAGGGAGTCGACCTGATCGGCGGTCTGTTCCAGGTAACTGTTCAGTTCCATCTCCTCCTCCTCGTCCTCTGTAATTATGTCATCTTTACCCGCTGTCCGTTCGAGAGGATATGCACGTCGTTGTGGAGCGTGTATCCTATCGCCTCGGTGAATTCCGCATACCCCGACGTCATCCGGATATGCCCGTGCGCAGGGATGATATGCTGCGGGTTCAGCATGTGGATGAACTCGTAGTGATCCTCGCGGTAGGCATGCCCTGTCACGTGGAGGTCAGGGAAGATACGGGCGCCCGCCATGTTGAGGTGAGCCTCGACCATGTAGCGCTGCCCGACGTTCATCGGGTTTGGGATCACCTTGGCGGAAAATATCACCTTGTCGCCTTTCTCAACCTTGTATGGGGTATCTCCCAGGGCGACTCTTGTCAGGATCGACCCCGGCTCACCCTGGTGACCCGTGATGATAGGGACAAACTTCTCCTTTCCCGCCTTCATCATCCTGCGCAGGGTGCGGTCAACAGTCCTCCTGTTTCCGAACATGCTCATGGTATCCGGGTAACTCACGAGTTTCATCTGCTCGGCGGTGGATGAGTATTTCTCCATCGACCTGCCGAGAAGGACGGGCTTTCTCCCGATCTCGTGGGCGCACTCGGCAATGGTCTTCACCCTCGCGATGTGAGATGAGAAGGTGGACACTATGATCGCGGCCTTGTCGTCCTCGTAACTCGTGATGGTGTCCCGGACAAGGTCGCGCGCGACCCGCTCGCTCGGGGCACGGCCCCTGTTGTCGATGTAGGTCGCTTCCACGATAAGCGCAAGCACCCCTTCCTTTCCGATCTGGCGCAGGCGTGCAAAATCCGGGGGGTCTCCTATCACGGGGGTCCGGTCCAGCTTGTAGTCGCATGCATACACGATCGCACCCTTTGGGGTGTGAAGGACCGCGGTCACGGTATCGATGATACTGTGCTGCATGCGCACGAACTCGAGCGTAAGGTTCTGGGAGAGGGTGTACTTCTGGCCTGCTTTCAGGGCAAACAACTTGTTGTTCACACCGAACTTCTGTTCCCCGGCAATCTGCTGGCGAATCAGCTCGGTGGTGTAAGGAGTGCTGATGATTGGGGCGTTGTACCGGTGGGCAAGCTTGGGAATAGCGCCAATATGGTCGAGATGCCCGTGCGAACAGACAATAGCCTTTACACTCCCCTCCACCGTGTTCATCATGGTGTCGTCAGGAATAGCCTTCATCTGGATGAGATCCAGGGAGTGCATGTTCTCAACCTCTGCCTCCTCGTGGATCATCACCTGGTCCAGGCGAAGCCCCATGTCAAAAATTACAATGTCCTTTCCGCAGCGGACGGCGGTCATATTCCTCCCGACCTCGTCGTACCCGCCCACCGCGATTATTTCAATATCCATTATTTTCCTCCGTGTATGTGTTCCAGCATCTGCCGGGTCTTCCCGGTAATATACGCCCGGGCACGTTTCTGGTCTGCTACCTTTGCAGACCCCGTGAGAAACATTGCAGTCCTCAATTCCCTGTGAAATGTTTCGATTCTTGAAAAGAGCATTTCTTCGCTCTCCATTGCCGGCCTCAACAGGGGCAGCGCGATGCCGCATAGGTCAGCGCCGAGTGCCAGGGCACGGGCCATATCGAGCCCGCTCCTGATACCCCCCGTGGCAATGATCGGCCCTCCGGTGGCCGCGACTTCGCACAGGCTCACTGCCGTGGGAATGCCCCAGTCCTCGAAGATTGCGCCGAGCGATACAAGCCCTTCACTTGCCTGTGCGGTCGATTGCTCGGCCCTGAAGGCTTCCACGGCAGGCCATGATGTCCCGCCCCATCCCCCGATGTCAATGGCCCGGACTCCTGCACCCCAGCAGGCACGCGCAGTCTCAGCCGACATTCCGCTGCCGGTCTCCTTGACCATCACCGGCACGTTGCTCTCTCTGCAGAGTGCCGCGAGGGCTTCGTAGCAGCCGGTGGCATCGTGGTCGCCTTCGGGCTGGATGGCCTCCTGAAGGAAGTTCAGGTGAACTGCGATGGCATCGGCATCGATCATCGATACCGCCTTTTCTGCCCATTCCAGCCCGTGATCACGAAGCTGTACAACTCCCAGGTTTGCCGAGATGAATGCATGCGGCGCTTCCTCCCGCACGACCCGGAAACTCTCCTCAAGGCGGGGGTCTTCCAGTGCAGCACGCTGAGACCCGACGCACATTCCAAGGCCGTAGCGTTCGGCTGCCCTGGCAAGGCGGCAATTGACCTCTGTCGTGCCGGGATGACCCCCTGTCATTGCTGCGATGAAGAGCGGGGAGCATACCCTGTGGCCAAGGAACCTCGTCGAAAGGTCAATACGTGAGAGATCACATTCCGGCAGTGCGGAGTGGACAAGGCGGATATCGCTGAATCCTGAAAAACCGCGCTCTATATCCTCTTCTGCGCAGATTCGGAGGTGATCGAGCTTCCTCCCTGAGGTAGAGAGGTTCTTATCCATTGTCCATTCCACCCCCAACCCTTGTCCCGCCGTGCGGTCGTCCGTGAAGGAAATCTGAAATTCTTGAGAGGTGAAAGATATCTGAAGGCACTCCGAGGGAGGCAAGTTCCTGGAGTTCCCTGACTTTTCCTGCCATCCCTCCAGTCACATCGGTGTGACTTGAGCCCCCCGCATACACTTCCGGGGAAAAATCAGCAGGGATTTCTTTGATCACCTCTCCTCCGGCGGAGAGTACCCCGGGGACATCAGTGGCAAGACCGATCCTTGTAAATTCAAGGCGCTCCCCCAGGTAGCGTACGATCTGGTCACCGGACACGATGCAGGCTCCCTGCACCTCATCCATCACCACATCGCCATGGAGCACCGGGATAATCCCCATTTCCATCAGGTGCTGCAGAGGCCTGGTCTCAAGACTGATCAGGCGCCCTGCCCTGGCCCATGAACTGCCAAGGGGATGGATGCCAACCGCATCAGCCCCGGCCTCCTGCAAAGCCTTCACCATCATCTGGTTCAGCCGGCAGACCGCTTCGTGGGTGAGCGAGATCCCCTGCCGGTTCGTCCTGTCCGCACCCGCTGCAAGCCCGTACCGCTTGGCCTCGGGGTGACCAAACGACCCTGCACCGTGAACGAGGCAGAGAGGGCCCCCCGGGTATCCCGCGATCTCCGATGCGACCATCGCGATAGCACCGGGACTTGCAACCCCCTGCCTGCCCTTCTCCGTCACCACGCTCCCTCCGAGTTTGAGCAGCAGCCGTTCAGACATCCTTCTCCTTCCTTGCCCCCTCTGTGTCAAGGTTTGTGATGAACGCCTTGGCATCACACGCCTCGACAGCCCCCATCACCCTGCTCTTCAGGTGCTTGGGACAGATGGCAACCATGCAGCCGCCTCCCCCTGCACCAGTCAGCTTTGCACCGTATGCGCCTGCTGCCCTTGCCGCAAGGACCAGGCGGGAGAGCGAGGGGTGCCCTGCGCCAAGGGCTTCGAGGAGTGCATGGTTCATGTTCATCAGTGTTCCGAGCATGTGGGGATCAGAGAAATGGCGGATTCCACACAGCGAGACTGCGCCTATGGCATCAAGAATCGGGTCACAGATCTCAGGGTTCTTCTTCTTGAGATCCGCGACCTTCTCGACCATCTTTGAAGTGCTGTGGGATATGAGGGTGTTACCCACCACCAGGGGTAAGTTCTGGGGGGGCAGCCGCCGGCGCTGGTTCCCGGTTATCAGGACAATGCCACCGAAAGTGGATACACTTGTATCGGTAGGGCTTGCCCTGCCTTTCTGCACTTTCTTCTCGATGGCAAATGCCAGGTTGGCGATCTCTTCCATGGTATACTTCTTCCCGAATTCATCGTTGATGGCCGAGAGTGTTGCGACAGTCACCGCTGCAGAGGATCCAAGACCCGACGAAGACGGGAGCTGGGAGTTCACGTAAACGCTCCCTTTCACCCCCATCTCATCAAAGCAGCTGTCGATATAGGGCGACCTCGCATGATGGGCAGACTTGCTCTTCCTCACGGTCACAAAGACCCTCGGGCGTATGGCCATTGCCACACCGGGCTTCCCGTACACCACCGCGTGCTCCCCAAACAGGAATACCTTGCCTGGGGCGCTCCAGGTCGCCACCCTACATCACCGCAATGGCCGCATACCCAACCACTTCGGGATCCCCCGTCACATCACCGCTGGTGGCATACCGTAACAGCCTGCCGGTGGTTGCTCCAAGTTCCCTGCATGCGAGGCACATGGCAGCAATCGGGCCGTACCCGCATGCACTCACCCTCCGGGACCGGATCCGGCGGTAGAACTCCTCCACGTCAAGGTGCTCGAGTGCGGAGATCGCGTAGAGGTCGTTTTCTCTTGCCACTTCTTCCGGGACGTAGTGGGAGAAGTCGCTCGATGCCACGATCCTGATATCGGTGCGCCCGCTCCCGCTGATCCCCTCGATCAGTATCCGCGAGAGCTCGCGTGCTCCCCCGATGGCCTGATCACCCATCAGGATAGGGACGATCCTTGCCCGCGGGAACCGGTATTTGATGAACGGGATCTGCACTTCAAGCGAGTTCTCCTGCGCCTGGTGCGACACCTCGTCTTCATCAAGGTCAAGGGAGGACCCAAACGACGCATCGGTGTCGACGATGCCAAGGGGTGTCTCCCATGGGATGAGCGAGGTGCAGGTTCGGTACCCCCTGTGGCTCGGCCCTATCACCACGAATGTTCCCGCAAATGACGCGGGGATGGCAGTATATGCAAGGGCTGAGATTTCTCCTGAGTAGGGATATCCCGCGTGGGGAGAGACGATCCCCATCGCGTCCGTCCCCGCGTCCTTGTTCGAGAATAACTTCTCCAGCAACTGCTCCAGATGGTGAGGGTCCCGTGGGTAGAACATGCCGGCAACCCCGCATCTCCGAGTCTTCATCGGATCTACCCTCTCGCATCTCACCTATATTAGAGTTCGGTCTCGAAGTCTTCAGGGGTGAGCGAGGTGCTGATCCCACGCAGGCGGAGCATCTCCCTGGTGAGCAGGTAATAGATCATCGAGAGCGCCTTCCTTCCCTTGTTGTTTGTAGGGATTACGAGATCGACAAGGCTTGTCATATTGTTGGTATCGCAGAGCGCAAGGATGGGGATCCCGCTCTGGACCGCCTCCTTTACCGCCTGTGCATCACCTATTGGATCGGTGACCACCAGGACCCGGGGCTCGATGTAATTGGCGAGGTTCTGGTTCGTGAGCATCCCGGGAATGAACCGGCCGGTCACCGCCATGCCCCCGATCGTCTCCGCAAACTTCCTCGCAGGGTACTGCCCGTACTGGCGTGAGGTGACCACAAGGATGCTGGAGGGGTCGAACTGGGAGAGGAACTTCGCAGATGTCTTTATCCGCTCGTCAGTCTCCCTGATGTCCAGGATATACAGTCCATCTCCCCTTACCCGGTAGATGAACTTCATCATGTCCTTGCTCTTCTGCTGGGTGCCGATGTGCACACCCGCGGCAAGGTACTCTTCCACGGGAACCAGCGGCTCTTTCAGTTCAATTTCCATTTCTGTCTCTGTCATGCTATCTGTTCCTCGATTCGTATCAGTTCGTTCAGCTTTGCGATCCGCTCTCCACCGACGGCACCGGTCTTTAAGAATACGCAGCCGAATGCCGTTGCCAGGTGCGCAATCGTGGCGTCGGTTGTCTCACCGGAACGGTGGCTCATCACCGTGTCCATCCCGTGAAGGTGGGACAGGTGAATAGCCTCGAAGGTATCGGTGAGTGTCCCGACCTGGTTTGGCTTGATCAGGACGCAATTTGCCGATCCCGTCTCGATCCCCTCGGCGATCCGGGCCGCATTGGTGACAAAGAGATCGTCCCCGCACACCAGGCACCGGTCGCCGACCTGTTCCGTGAAGTCTGCGAATCCGGAGAAGTCCTCTTCGTGGAGCGGATCTTCCACGTAGACAAGGTCATAGCGGTCCACGATCTCGGCCAGGTAGGCAATGTAGTCCTCAGTGGTGTGGCGACCGTTCCTGTCAACGTAGCACCGGGAATCCCCCTCCCACATCTGGCTTGCGGCGACGTCTATCCCCATCGACAGTGAGAAAGAGAGCTCGTCTGAGATCTCCCCCACTGCCTGGTGGATAATCTCGAATGCCTCCATATCGCTGATCTGAGGAGCCCACGCTCCTTCGTCGCCCTTTCCACAGGTGTTCCCGGATGCGTCCAGGATCTCTTTTACCTTTTTATGAACCCGGGCGTTGGCAAAGACCGCCTCCTTCGGACCTCCTGCACCGGTCGCCACCACCAGGAACTCCTGGATATCGGTCGCACCCTTCGCGTGCGCACCTCCCCCGATGATGTTGCCAAGCGGGAGCGGCATCTCAGGGACGAAAACCCCCCCGAGGTAGGAGTACAGCTCCATCCCGAGTGATGATGCTGCTGCCTTCGCATTCGCGAGGGAGAGTGCAACAGCGATATTCGCCCCGATGTTCGAGAGATCCGATGTCCCGTCCTTCTCCCTCAGGATGGAATCGAATACCACCTGGTCCCGGCAGTCGATCCCGATCAGTTCAGGGATGAGATTTGCGACCGCGTAAGGGACCGCATCTTTCGGTTCCTTCACTTTTGCCTCGTGAAGGCCTGTGCTGGCTCCGCTCGGGGCTGCTGACCTTCCAAAGCCTGAATCGGTGAAGATATCCGCCTCCACCGTCGGGTTACCCCTGCTGTCCAGTATGGTGCGCAGTTGAATACTGCGGATGACCGTCATGGCTGACTACTTCCTCTTCACCGTGATAGGTATGACGTTGTGCTGGAACTCTTCAAGAGCAATCTCCAGCGGGTCTATCTTGCTGGTCCTGATCAGCAGGGGGGCACCCATCGATATCTGGAGTGCCCTGGCTCCGATGATCCTGGCCCGCTCATACCGAGTATAAGTCTCCTTCATATACCCTCAAAATGCATCCACGTGCGATAAATGGGGTCGCTGAGATTCGAACTCAGGTCACAGCATCCCGAACGCCATAGGATGGTCCAGGCTACCCCACGACCCCTCATTGGTACGGATTGAGATCATCGATTATCTCTTTGTGGGCAAGGAACATCCTGCGGCAGCAGTAGCGCTCCATGCCAAGGTCGTCGAGGATCTTTTTGGGATCCTCGCCGGCCTCCTTGCGGCGCTTGAACTCTTCATACGCAGGTGAGATGACTTTCCCACAGGTGAAACATCGTACGGGTATCATGCCGGTATGATCTCCCAGTTATTTTCCATATCTCAACGATAAGACTTTTGGAACTTCTTTCTCGCACCCCTGCCATGGGGTTTCTTCGATTCTTTCTGACGGGAATCGTTAACGAGCAGCGTCCTGTCGTACGAGAGGAATACATCCTTGATCTGGGGGTCATTCGACCACCGGTAGATTCCCCTGGCAAGCGCGGTGCGGACCGCTTCTGCCTGTCCCATCATGCCCCCTCCCTTGACATCGATGGAGATGTCTATCCCCTCGATTGCGGCCGGGGCAAGGAGGAGGGGCTCTGCAATCTTCAGCCGCACCATCTCATTTGGGTAGTATTCGAGGGGTACGGAGTTGATCCGGACCCTGCCCTTTCCTGCCCTGACCGTCGCCCTTGCGATCGCGGTCTTCCTCTTTCCGCTGGTATTGATTATCTTTGCCATTCCTCTCATCACTCCTAATACCTGGCTCCGAGGAAGGTGCTCACCGCACCGACCGTGACGGTCTTGGGACTGTTCAGCCGGTTCACATGCGCCTCCTCGAGGACTTCCATCTCCTGGCCTGCGAGAGCCATTGGGACTCCCACATAGACTTTCACCCTCTTGAACGCTTCCATGCCGGGTGCCCTCTTGTAGGGAAGCATCCCCCGAATCGTCCTCCTGACGATATGATCGGGCCTCCGGGGAAAGAACGGCCCTCCCTCGCGCGACCCCCTGCTCCTCTTCCTGCCGTAAAGCGTGAGCACGCGTGCCCTGCTCCCGGATATGATGGCCTTCTCGGCATTGACAATGGCAATGGTTTCCCCATTGAGGGCGCGCTTTGCCACGATACTGGCCATCCTCCCGAGGAGGAGGTCTTCACCATTGATAATTGTAGTCATCTCGGCTCACCTGAGAACCCTTATTTTGCTCCCCTTCGGATTGTCCTTCAAGAGCTCCTCGATCGTCAGGCACTGGCCATTCGCTTCAAGGATCTTGGTCGCCGCGGACGCAGAGAACGTCAGCGCCGCAATCTTGACGGAAGACTCCAGCATCCCGCTCCCGAGGACCTTGCCGGGGACCACAATGATCTCTCCGTCGCCCGCGTAGCGGTTGATCTTGCTCAGGTTGACCTCCGCATAATTTCGCGCCGGCGCCTCAAGCCTCATTGCCACATCCCGCCATACGTTCACCTCGTTCTGCCGGGAAGTATCCTTCAGCAGGGAAATCAGGTTTACCAGGCGTGGATTGGTCTTCTTATTCGTTCTCCTCTTCATCTCCGGTCACTCCCGATACTTCACCTATCTTTTCGCACAAACTGTCAGACTGGCCCTTCAGGTAGAGAAGCGCCCTCTGTAATATCTCTCTTACTGGGAGGGAGCCGTCCCCCTCCACCACGAATATAAACCTGGAATCATCAGACCTGACCCTAATTGCAGGCTCTTCACCGATCCCGGTATTCAGGCAGGCCCGCTCGCAGAGGCGGCAGAGCGAGCATTCCTCGAGCCTCCCCTCTGCCACCGTGACTCTGCCTCCCTTCACAACGAGGATCCCGCGCGGGCACTCCTCGACACACTGTCCGCATGCATCGCACCTCTCGCTGATCTCCACGATAGGGTAATTCTTGAACCCGCAGGTGGTAGTCGGCTGCCATTTGGCATGCACCCTGCCGCTGTTGAGGACCGCCCGTGCCTCGAGGACTACCTTCTGGTCCTTCGTCAGCTTGACGATAGGTATGCTGTCGACCGCGGGAGCTGCACGGGGGTCCTGAGGGATAAGGTCCCTGGAAAACACCATCCCCGGACCCTCGACCGAGAGCGTAAACATGACGCTGCACCTGTCGCATCCGGCCCCTTCGCAGGTGCACTGCTCCTGGGGGATGTAGCAATCCAGGTCTGTCCTGATTGGGATCAACCCCAGGCGATGCCCGAGCATCTCGTCGAAGAGTGCACTGGTGTTATCGTAAATACGCACATCCTCGATCGCGAGCGTGGGGACCTCCCCGATCATTGCCCGCCGCAGTGCGTTGGCAAACGGCTGGCTGGCCCCCATAAGCCTGAACCTGGCCGCAGAGTCGTCGATGCTCGAGAACACTATCTCCATCAGACTCTCCTGCCCCTCCGGCCACCCTTCTGGCGGATGGAGTCGTGGGGCACAGGGGTGACGTCCTCGATGCGCCCGATGCGCATCCCGGCGCGGGCCAGTGCCCTGATTGCGGCCTGGGCTCCCGGACCCGGGCTTCGCTGCTTCCCCCTGCCGGGGGCCCGGACTTTCACGTGCACGCCGACGATGCCCTTCTCCATTGCGGTCTGGGCAACATTCGATGCCATCTGCATGGCAGCATACGGCGAACTCTCGTTCCTGTCCTGCTTGACCACCATGCCGCCGCTGCTCTTGCATACCGTCTCTGCTCCGGAGAGATCAGTCACGGTGATGATGGTATTGTTGAATGACGCGAATATGTGCGCGATTCCCCATTTTTCCTTCTCGCCTGCCATTCCTTACCTCCCTGTCCTTGCGATGCGGGCCCTCTCCGCATGGTCCGCATTCGCCACCGGCGATCGGCCGTAATACGAGATCGCGGTCTCTTCTGCCCTTGAGACCTTGTATCCGGGGATGCTTACGCGCTTGCCCCCGATTGCGATATGACCGTGGGTGATCATCTGGCGCGCCTGTTTCGGTGACCTTGCCAGGCCCTGGCGGTACACCAGGGTCTGGAGGCGCCTCTCGAGCTGGTTCTGGACCTTGAGCGAGAGGACGCTGTCGATGTCTGCGTCGGGGCCGAGGAGCCCGTTTCGCTGGAGGTGGCCGATAAGTTCCCCTTTCTTTGCCTCGAAGAGCGCCCTGTCAGTCCCCGTGGACATCAGGGCCAGCAGATCGCGGGCAGCCTTGCGGTAGCGGCGAAGGTGGCTTGCCGCCTTCCAGATCTCCCTCTTGTTCCGGAGGCCGTACTCGATCATAAGGCGGTTCTCCTCCTCTATGCGGGTCTTCTCGAAGGGCCGCTTGGGAGTCTGGTACTGCTTGTGGTTCTTACCCGGGTATCCCATGAAGACTCACCTGCTGAATTACTCCTTCTTCCTCTTCACGCCGACAGTGGCGCCTGTCCGTCCGGTAGACTTGGTCCTCTGGCCCCGCACCTTCTGGCCGGTCTCGTGGCGGATACCCCGGTAACTGCGTATCTTTCGCATGAGGTTGATATCCTCGTCGAGGGTGGTGGAGACCTCTGTCCCCAGGAGGTGTCGCGCCTCTCCGGTGTATATGTCCTTGGGGCGGTTGACCATCCACGCCGGGACTTTCTGGGCATACCCGTCCACGGCTGCGCGGAGTTTCTCTACGTCCTCTTCCTTGAGCCTGCCCATCAGTTCCCTGCCGTTGACCTTTGCCATGGCGGCAATGACGGAGGCCGTGTGCCTTCCCACGCCCCTGATCCCTGTGAGGGCAGTGAGCACCGGCTTGGTGCCGTCAAGGTCGGTGTTGCTGATCCGTACGAAATATCGTATCTCTTCTTCCTGAGCCATCCAATACCTCTCTTTTGTGAGAATTCTTCTGGAGCGCTGAGGGAGGGATTTGAACCCTCGAGTCCCAGGGGGACACAGGTTTAGCAAACCTGCGCCATACCAGGCTTGGCTACCTCAACAGAGAATCTCGCATCTTTCGATACTCGCAGCACCCATCGGGTGCTGCTCCATGAATGGTGCGTTATTATTAGGTGTGCCGGTTATAAAAACCCTTTCTCATTCCGCGTGGGGAGGCATTTCTTGTGCGTAATTGCGCGGGGTGATATTCCACTTCCACAACAACCGCGTCATACTGTCCCGGCCAGGAAATAACAGGCAGGGATTGCCTTATTCAATCGACCCCCTGCCGGAATACCCTGCTCTTCTTCGCATCCTTCCTGCGGGACCTCTTCGCACCGCTCCCGATGAGCGCAGAAGCTACGATGGGCAGAGCAATCGTCGCATCCACGTGAACCTGGACATGCCTCGTCTCTGCGGACTCCTTCCCCCAGCTGATGGCCTCCTCGAATGTGCAACCGGAGAGCCCTCCCCAGTGCGGAGAGTCGGCGGTATACTGGATTGCGTAATCATGACCCCCGAGGTCTTTCTCGTGGATGGACCCGATCACCTGGGTCTGCTGGATGAAGTTCTTCGGGACTCCTCCTCCCACATAGATAACCCCTGTCTTCTTCGCCTCCTCGACAAGGGACGTGACCTCGTCGGTATCGGCGATCTGGTCGATATCGATCTCCACACCCCTCCTCCTGGCAATGAGTGCCCCGATACCGATCGAAGAGTCGCAGAGGGCGGGGACAAAGACAGGTATATCCTCACGGACGCATGTCGCAAGGAACGAGTCCCTGCCAGGGACTTCCCTGATGAGCCATTCGCCGAACCGTTGCAGAAATTTCCGGGATGACCCCCTGAACGGCGCTACCTTCTCGGCAAAATTCGCAAACCCCCTGTCCACCCAGCGGAACTCTTCCTCGAACGCAAACACGTCGTAAATGCGGTCAATTCCCTTCTCGTAGAGGTCCGCATCACTGACATGGTGGTGGCCAAGGTAGTGGCAGACCCCGAGGTGCTCGCAGACGTCGTGGAAGATGTTTGCCCCCGTGGATACCACCACGTCGATATAGTGGCGCCTGGCAAGCTCGATCAGGACATTCTGCATGCCAGCCGGGAGCATGGCCCCCGACAGGCCAAAGAAGATAGTCACCTCGGGATCGCGCAGCATCTCTCTCCACACTTCCACCGATTCACCGAGTTTTCGCCCCTGAAACCCGGTCCTGGCCATTCCTGCCAGGAGCTCGGCAACGTCTGGGGATGGACAGACCGGCCGGGTAGCCCTCATCCCATACCGGTCACCTCCTTTCAGCGGTCCGCCCATTATGGTCTCTATCCCACCGGGTTGCCCTGTGGACTCTTCCTTCTTGCCTGCCATCGCACATAGGTGGATGGGCAATTGATAAGAAATGTGCGCCATTACGGGTACCCCCTCACCGCAGGGAAACGGTACGGTGTTGGGCGTATGCCTGCGGGAGCCGCGTAAGAAAAGAGAGTTAAAGGGCCTTGATCAGTGACGCCCTGGTGACGACGCCGGCGATCTTGCCCCCGCTTGTCACGGGAATAGAGCTGATCCCTTTTGAGAGCATGAGGTCCACCACCTCGTCGATGCCCGCACTCTCATCGACTGTCAGCACCGGGCTTGTCATGATATCCTTGACGAGCAGGTTCCGGATACGGTGGTCCTGGTGCCGGTCCTCGACCATCTCGCGGAATCGCCGCATGGCGACTGCAACGTCGGTTTCCGTCACGATCCCCACCACGCGGTCGTTCTCTGTGACCACGCAGCGGTGCAGGTTGTCGTCAATCATCCGCCGCCTCCAGTGTACGACACGCTCATCAACGTCAATGGTGCATGCCGGCTCCATCACATCGGCAAGGCTGCCCTGCGGCCGCACGACGCGAAGGATGTCCCCAGCGGTGACCTGGCCGACAAGTCGGTGATCCTCGTCATAGACCACTACCAGCTTGTAGGCCTGGAGGAGGGGGATGACTATGTCGAGGTCCTGGTCGGGATACACCGTGGTGAAGTCCTCCTCAACGGTGTTTGCCACGTGAATGGAGGTGGGGGAGATGGAGGAGTTCCTCTTTGTCCCGAGTTTTTCTGCCACGCTCTGCCGTGATACCGTGCCCACCACCGTGTTGTGGTTCACCACAATGAGGGGGTCGATGCCCTCGTCAAGCATCCTGTCCAGGGCATCGGTGATGAGTGCAGACTTGGATATGGTGACCGGCCTGGACATGATGTCCTTTACCAGAATATCGTCGCTCATTTTGCCACTTCCCGTATAATATCGTCTCTTTTTAAAATTCCTTTGATCTCATTGCCTTCCATCGCGACCACGCTGTTGATGTGGTTTGTCTGCATGATCTCGATGGCATCTTTCAGTTTCGCGTTCACGTCCACGGTGATGACCGGGCGGGACATCAGGTCTTCCGCAACGGCTGCCATCTCAATCACGTGACGGTACTCTTTTTTCCCGCCTGATTCCCCACGGCGAAGCATCATCACGTCTTTTCTTGGCAATTCCCTCTTTTCTGTCTCATAGAGGTAGAACGCAAGGTTGCTCTCCGTGATGATCCCTGCCAGTGTGCCATCATTATTGACCACGACAACCTTATCATTCCTTTCCTTCATGATGTCGACGACATGATCAAGAGAATGGTATCTGCTGACAGTGATGGCATCTTCCATGACATCGGCCACAGTATGCGAGAGAGAGTTGAT
Source organism: Methanoregulaceae archaeon PtaB.Bin056 (assembly GCA_002067095.1). Taxonomy (GTDB): domain Archaea; phylum Halobacteriota; class Methanomicrobia; order Methanomicrobiales; family Methanospirillaceae; genus Methanolinea_A. The sequence continues at coordinate 27,576 of MVQD01000079.1, read as the reverse complement.
CGTTGCAGACTTCATGAAGTCAGACTTTGTCACAATCCCCTCCACCTCTCCCGCGTCCACCACCGGCAGACCGCTGATGTCCCACTGGATCATCAGAGCGGCAATCTCGCGTATCGTGGTGGATGGGACAATGGTGAGCGGGTCGCGCGTCATAAGGATGCTCACAGGGATCTTGTCGATCGGACGCCGCCTCCAGACAGGTTCGCTTTGCTGGAGGCGATACCCAATGTCCTTCTTGGTGAGGATGCCCACAAGGGTCCCGGCATCCATTACCGGAATCCTGGAGATCTTGTGCTTCAGCATCAGGTTGCGCGCATACGCCACGTGTTCCCCCGGACCGACAACATAGACCGGGGACGTCATGATATCTTGTGCACGCACGCGGTTCACCCCCTTGAGAGGGCTTTGACCAGGTCAAACTCTGTTACGAGCCCGATCAGCCTCGCATCCTCGATTACCGGGAGGGCACCTGCATTCCTCCGCACCATCTCCGCTGCAGCCTGGTTGACACTCTTGTCAGGCGCGATGGTGTAGAGGTTTCCTGAAACGAGCGTCCTGACCGGAAGCGCCATCACCTCGGCTATGTCACCGGTCTCCAGCTGGTCGAACACCCGCTTGCTGCCAAGATACTTCATGATATCAGTCGTCGTGATGATACCATAGAGCACGTCGTCGCTCACCACCGGCAGCCTCCGGAACCGGTACCTGGTCATCTCCTTTGTGACTTTGCCAATGGGACAGTCCGGATCGGTGACCCGGAGCGACCTGCTCATTATCTCTTCGACAGTGCAGGTCACCCTCTCGTTCGCAAGAACCGTCATGACATCCCGCTCCGTGACAATGCCGGTCAGTGCTCCATCCCCGTCAAGGATCGGAATCCCCCCGATCATCTTGCCCTTGATGATGTCAATGGCGTCCTGGAGCGACGCGGAGTCTGGAAGCGATGTCACCTGACTCGTCATGATGCTCCGGATGCTCTCGTTCACTGCCGAGAGCAGGTTGCCGTCATGCTTCACCTGTACCAGGTTGAACTTGTCCCCGCCGCCAAGGAAGTTGATCACGTCCCCGGAAGTGACAATTCCGCGAATCTTCTTCGAGCCTGCGTCCACCACCGGCAGCCTGCGGAATCCGCACCGGGTCATGGTCTCCACCGCACCAATGATGCTCATCGTCTGCGGCACGGAGACCACGTCCAGGGTTGCGATCGCCATGATCTCGCCCTCCTGCTCTACAACCCTTGACTTGAATTCGATTGGGCCCCGATCGAGTTTTCCGGGCATTTTCAGAAGTTTATCACTCTGTTTGTAATTCTTGTCACTGTGGTGCACCATACCTGCCCCCGTAATTTTCCTGCCTGTATATCCCGGTGCAGATGGCCGCCGGGATTGCTCGTCCTTCCACAAATCAGTCCGTTATTGCAGTCAGCACATCGTGCCGGTCGATGATTCCTACCAGGTCATCCCCGGAGAGCACGGGGAGTCGGCTTATATCATGCTTTACCAGCATCTCGGCTGCCTTCTGAACGGTCTCTCCCGGAGAGACAGTAATGACCGGCGTGGTCATCACTCCCGAGACAGGGGTGCTCGATGCACCCTCCGCGGAAGACCTCCACCGCCCGTCCCTCAGGAGGTCGCGGCGGGAGACGATCCCTACCAGCCGCTTCTTCTTCACTACCGGAAAAGCGGAGAACCCACTCTCCGTGATCAGGGTATGAATGCGGTGGACCGGCTCGTCGGCCTGGCATTCCACGACCTTCCTGGACATGAACCCCTCCACCAGGCCTCCGAGCCTGTGCCGTGTGATGATCACCGGGAATACGTCGGAGAGGAGGACCCCGCCGAGAACCTGGCCGTCTTCATCCACGACCGGCACGCTGTCGGTCCCATTCTCCCGAATCACACTTATGACTTCATCTATTGACGAACCGGGGCTGACGGCACGGATGTCCCTGATGAACCCCTCGATTGTCACGTTCGAACGCGTTGCCGTGACCGTGAGAATTCCGGATATGTCGACGCATCCCATGAGCCGGCGCCTCCCGTCGTGGACGAAGAGCTCGCGGTACACATCGTCACGGAGCACCTGCCTTGCCCGGGTTGCTTTCTCATCATATTTGAGGAGCGGAACTCCTACCATGAAGTCCCGGGCAATTTTCATTGTAACAGTTCCTCCTCACGGCATGACGGACAGAGCATGAGGTTGTCTATCCGCCGAAGATCGTCAGACATCTGGCTGCACCTGCTGCAGAGACCCACCTCCACCTCTTCCAGGCGGTTGATCTCTACGAGGTCGTTCATCAGCTCATTGATCTCTGTGGATACCGTGAGAATATCACGAACTGTTACAATCCCAATCACCTTGTTCTCGTCGTCAACCACAGGGAGCCGCCGGACCCGGTGCTTAATCATCATGTGCGCTGCGTCCTTCGCGTACTTGTCTGCGCTGATGGTGATGAGGGGAGTGCTCATGATCTCACTGGCCTGGATGGTGCTCGGTTTCAGATCCCTGGCCACCACCTTGCAGTTGATATCCTCCTCAGTCACGATCCCGACGGGGAGATTATCCCTGCCAAGCACGATGCAGCTTCCCACCTCATCCCGGCACATGAGCATGGCCGCACGGGCAACCGTTCCCTCGTATCCTATGGTAGTGGGGTTGCGCCGCATGACCTCCCTGACTGGCACCCGGGTATCGAAGCGGATGGTATCGGATGATTTCTTCAATCGATCACCTCCATGTTGTTGAGAGAAATTGGGTGTATTGCAGTTACCAATACGGTAAGTGGAGTCTATATACTTTCTGCAGATTCAGGGAATCTGCAGAAACGGTATATAATAAATCTAATTACCAACTTCCCCTAAAAGGATAGTAACGGATTCGCGTGATGCCGGGAAAATCCTCTGCTCCTCCCGGTCCATGACGAGGTGTACCATGAATATCCTGGTCCAGACCAAAAGACGTCTATCGAAGTTCCTGATGGCCTTCTTCAAGAAGAAAAAGGCCAGGATAGGAATATACGGCCCACCAAATGCAGGAAAGACCACACTCGCCAACCGTATTGCGAAGGACTGGACTGGGGAGGATGTGGGCCTGGTGAGCGAGATCCCGCATGAGACGCGGCGGGCAGTACGAAAGACCGACATCAGCATCACCGGTTCGAACGGCAGCAACATCACCATCGACATCGTCGATACCCCCGGGGTCACCACCAAGATCGACTACAAGGACTTTCTTGAATACGGAATGGACAAGGAGACCGCGGTGATCCGTGCAAGGGAGGCCACTGAGGGGGTTGCAGAGGCCATGCACTGGCTGCGCGAGGATATCAACGGTGTCATGTACATGCTCGACGCCACTGAGGACCCCTTCATGCAGGTCAACATCATGATGATCGGGATCATTGAGAGCCGTAAACTGCCGGTGATCATCGTCGCAAACAAGATTGACCTTCCCGATGCTTCACCGCAGCGCATCCGCAGCGCGTTTCCCCAGCATCCCGTGGTTCCCATCTCCTGCCTTGAGGGGAAGAACATAGAAGACCTGTACGAGAAGATGGTAGAGCATTTTGGATAGAGGTGGAGCATGCAGGGAATACAGATAGACCTGATATCATCCGAGAAACTTGCGTCGCTTACTTCCATGGAGAAGGTCCATCTCATCCTCGACCATGTGCGGAAAGGCTCCATCATCATTCTCGAGAGAGGACTCTCTCCTGACGAGCAGAGCACCCTGATCGAGATGACCATGCGGGAGATCCTCCCCGACGGGTTCAACGGCATCGAGATCGAGACGTATCCATCAAAGGACCAGAGTCCCGGCTTTCTCCAGAAACTGCTGGGCAGGACTGCTATTGAGTCGCGCCTGACAGTTATTGGTCCGGCCAACCAGTTGCGGATGATCAAGAAAGAGAAGGATATCATCAGCGCCTGGGTCTCCACGCGGTGAACGCCCATGCCACACCGTTGCGTCAACTGCGGACGGGAATACCGCACCAACGAATGCGAGATCCTCAAGGGCTGCAGGGAGTGCGGTGGAAAAAAGTTCATCTTTGTACCGCTGGTCGAACGATCGGTGGAAGAAGAACCCGCCCCCTCTGAAGAACCCGTGCAGAGGGTGCAGAAGGAAGTAAAGCCCCCGGAAGAAAAACTCCCTCCAGGCTACGAACCGCTGGAGAGCATCCGTATCGTCTCCCCCGGCACGTACGAGCTGAACATCGAGAAGATGGCGAATTCCGACGAGCGGGTAGTCGGCGTGGGGAAAGGGGAGGGCAGCTACCTGGTGGACCTCCTCTCAATGGTCAGGCCAAAAAAGAAAAAGAACAAAAAATAACGTATGTTATCTCATTTCAGTTGATATTGTCAACGCTGTATCCCTTGTGCACCAGCAGGTCCTTGACCCTCTCCTTGTGATTGCCCTGCAGTTCGATGGAGGTGCCCTTCACCGTGCCTCCGCAGGCAAGTCTCCCTTTCATGTACTTGGAGAGGTCTTCCAGGTCGATGTCAGTTGGATTGAGGCCCTCGATAACGGTGACTTCCTTCCCATAACGCCTCCTGTCGACCTTCACGCTGATACGCTGCTGTTCTTTTGCGACTTCTTCACAGATGCATAACTCTTTTGGCAGTCCACACGTCGGACATATCCCACCATTCATTACAAGTACCTTCAAGTTCTGCTTATATATTTGTTGGCATCCCCAGAACCCTTCGTTATCGATATAATGGTGGAAATCCGGGTCTTTCTTACGCGGCTCAGGGGATAAGGGAGTCCACCCTGCAGGTATCACACCCCCGCGAGAGTACCTGGTCCCTTCGGCTTCGGTAACGGTAGACTGTCACTCCCTTGCAACCCAGTTCGCGGGCAAGGGCGAATATACGCGAAATGTCCTCTGGTGTTGCATCTTCGGGAAGGTTCACGGTCTTTGAAACCGCGTTGTCCACGTGATTCTGGAAGGTTGCCTGCATCCTCACGTGATGGGCGGGGTCTATCTCTGCCGCGTTCCTGAAGAGCTCGCGGATCTCCCCGGGCACCTGGAGACCGCGGACGCTCCCTGTCCTTTCAACCTCCCGCAGAATGTCTCTGCCATTGGGAAGTTCTTTCTGGATTCGTTCAAGCGCAGGGTGCAGGAAACGGAAGGCCTTTCCCTCTATCAGTCTCTCGCCGGCCCACGCAAAGACCGGCTCGATCCCGCTGCTCGTGCCGGCAATCAGGTGCAGCGACCCTGTTGGCGCAATGGTGGTCACGGTGGCGTTTCTCATCGGATTTTTGTATATGCTCTCGTCGATGGCCGGAAACGATCCCTTCTCCTCCCCAAGCATGCGTGACGCGTCGTGCGACTGGTCCTGGACGAAGTGCATGATCCGGTCGCCAACCCGGAGCGCCTCTTCCGATTGGTAGGGGATTTCCATACGGATGAGCGCGTCGGCAAACCCCATCACGCCAAGCCCGATCTTCCGTGTCCTGAGGGTATGCTCCCGGATCATCGGAACCGGGAACCGGTTCACATCGATCACCGCGTCCAGGAATTCAACCGCCAGCCAGACGGTCTCAGAGAGAGTCTCCCAGTCGATATCCCCGTCTTTGATGCAGCGCGAGAGGTTGATACTTCCAAGGTTGCAGCTCTCCCAGGGGAGGAGCGGCTGCTCCCCGCATGGGTTCGTTGCCTCTATCTCCCCAAGGCCCGGCACCGTGTTCGTCTCATTTATCCGGTCAAGGAAGAGCACTCCTGGATCGCCGCATTTCCATGCCGATCGTGCCAGTGCATCCCAGAGGATGGCTGGGTCAGCCTCCCCCCAGACTGCTCCGTCACGGGGATTGACAAGCGCATACCTCCGTTTCGCCTCAAGAGAGGCAAAGAATTCCGCATCAAACCCAACCGACAGATTGAAATTCTGCAGGCCGCCCGCCTCCTTTGCCCGGATGAACTCCATGATGTCGGGGTGGCTGCTCGCGAGCACGCCCATGTTGGCGCCCCGGCGTTTCCCCCCCTGCCGGAGCGCATTCGTCGCCTCATCGAAGACGCGGATAAATGAGAGTGGCCCGCTTGCCACTCCTGCCGTGCCGGCGACCGCATCGCCGCGGGGCCGCACCCGGGAGAACGAGAACCCGGTGCCGCCGCCACTCTTGTGGATGAGCGCCATGTGACCAAGGACCGCGAAGATCTGGCGGATTGAGTCCTCTACCGGCAGAACAAAGCACGCGGAGAGCTGGCCTGAAGAAGTGCCGGCATTCATGAGCGTGGGGGAATTGGGAAGAAACCGCAAATCCTCGATGATACTGGCGAACCGGGCTGTCTTCTGCCCTCCGACCGCCCGGGCCACCCTCATGCACATTTCTCTTGGGGTCTCGCCCGGCTGCAGGTAACGGCTCGCCAGCAATACCTTCGCCGGTTCAGAGAGTTCCATCACGAGAGAGAGGAATGCTCTTTATTTAAATCCATGCATATTTTTATGCACATGTCCCTTATGGTGCTGGGCACCTCATCCCATGCAGGCAAAAGCACTGTGGTGGCGGCACTCTGCAGGGTGCTCGCCAACAGGGGGACCAGCGTGGCACCGTTCAAATCGCAGAACATGAGCCTGAACTCCTTTGTCACGCGTGATGGGTGCGAGATTGGGATTGCACAGGCCATGCAGGCATTTGCCGCGAGGCTCGAGCCGATGCCCGAGATGAATCCTGTCCTCCTCAAGCCAAAAGGGGACGCTACATCCCAGGTCGTGCTGATGGGCCATCCTTACAGGGATGTCCCTGCCAGGGAGTATTACCTCGAGACAGAATTCCTTCTGGAAAAGGCGGTGTCTGCCGCCCGTTCCCTGGAAGAACGTTTTGGGCACCTCGTAGTGGAGGGTGCGGGCGGTGCGGCAGAGGTCAACCTCTATTCGCGGGACATCGCAAATGTGCTTCTCGCCAGGGCATTGCAGTACCCCATCATTCTCGTCGCCGACATCGAGAGAGGGGGAGTATTTGCACAGGTATACGGTACAATAAAACTTCTCCCCGGCGACATCAGACCGCTTGTGAAGGGCATCATCATCAACAAGTTCCGCGGAGACCCTGAGATCTTTTCGCAGGGGATAGAGATCATCGAGGAGATCTGCGGTGTCCCTGTTCTGGGAGTGATCCCGTTCATCAGCATGGATCTCCCGAGTGAAGACTCGCTCTCGATCGCAGAGAAGCAGTCAATTGACCACCCTGTGCGGATTGCCGTTATCAGGCTTCCCAGGATCTCCAATTTCAGTGATTTCGAGAGGCTGGAGAGGGATGCGAGGGTGGACTACGTTTTGCTCGGGACACCCCTGGATGGCTATGACTGCATCATCGTGCCGGGGACCAAGAATACCGTCGATGACCTGGCTCAGGTATGGAAGTCGGGGACTGCGGATGAGATACGGAGGGCATGGGACCGCGGCATCCCGATCATTGGCATCTGCGGGGGCTATCAGATGCTGGGACTCGAGGTGATCGATTCGGGGGTGGAGTCATGCAGGGGATCCCACCGTGGGATTGGGATACTTGAAGTGATAACCCGTTTTGACCGCTACGAGAAGAAGACCGAGCAGGTCACCCTTGATGCTCTGCCAATCGGGCCGGTCCTCTCATCGATGGGCAGGGTTTCAGGGTACGAGATCCACATGGGCATGACTGAGCGGGTTGGCGCAGTCGAAGCGTTCTCAGGCGAGGGGGCTGCAACACGCGATGGGCTTGTCTTTGGCACATACCTGCACGGCCTCTTTGCAAACCCGAAGGCGGCTGATGCCCTGCTCTCCTTCCTCTATGCCCGTAAAGGCCTCTGTTATACACCCCGCCTTCATGAGCGTGACCCGTACGAGGACCTGGCAGAAAACTTCGAGCGTCACGTGCGGATGGATCTCATCCTCCCGTATTTTGAGTGAGACGGTCGAGAAGGTTGGTCTTGAGGCAAAGATCGTTTCCTGACGTACCGCCCCTGGGCAGACAGGGGGATATTTGAGTGTTGAGACACAAACCCACACTAAAGAGAAGGTTGGACGAGGAACTACCATGCCGATGAGGGTTTCAATCACCATAGACCCGGACACCATGGATCTTGTCGATAAATTCGGCAAGGAACACGGTCTCGACCGGAACCGGGCCATCCTCGAATGTATAGAAGCAGGCTACGCACGGCTCACCGACGGGACCCCGGTGAGCTTTTCCCAGACGAGGGCATTTGAAGAGTATCACGACCTCAAGCAGGCAATATCAGAGATGAAGACCTCTCTTGAGAACCTTGCAGAGGAGATCAGGCTGATGCACCACACCATCGAGGTGGAATGGACAAAGGAGATACGGGGGGTCCCATTCCAGAGTAAAAAATGGTATGAATTCTGGAAGGCATGAGGTGTTGAGGAGATCCATTTCCTCCATCAGCCGATTATGCTCATCATGCTCCGGTACCCTTCACCGTGCCTGTCACCGCATTTTACTGCCTCGACTGCACTCAGGTCCACCTCGTCGGCATCGCGGTGCCGAAGACAGAACGCGAGTGCCGGTGATTTCCGGTAAGTCCCTTTCACCCTGAAATACCTGGAGTGTACACAGAACCTGCAGTGCGCAACCGTCTCATCCTTCCCTGGGAGACAGGCAACCTTCCCGTCACGCACTTCGAGTTCCCGGTATTCGTCTTCCGCCATCTCTCTTCTCCCATCCTGTGTTCACTGCGGATCTATTTCTACCCTGCAGTCCCGGAACCCGCAGGAGGACGGGGCATCGCATCCCTTGCAGGAAGCCCCCTCTGCCGTTCCACGTGCGGGGCCGGCGCTAATTTTGGCCCCATGCATGGAAACCTTCCCTTTTTTTGACGCTGCTGCGCGTGTGAAACGGTCATTCTCTTTGGATATGGACATTCATGCCCACCAGGTCGGAGAGCTCCTCCTCCATCTGCAGGAAGGTCAGGGGGATCTTCTCCTGCATCTCCTTCTGTTTCTCGCACAGTTCCCGAAATTCCGTCTCCTTTCGTTTGAGGGCCGCCAGGATGGCCGCAAGGTCATGTTCTGCACTTTTGCACCGGGCTTTCAGAGGATGTGAATCCAGTTGCGCTTTCAACCTCCCTGCGTTCTCTCTCGCCTGCTCGCTCTGCGCGATTTGAGCCGAGAGTGTTTGTGGGATCGCATCGGGGTTCGAGAACAAGTCCCGCTCCTCCTGGTTCTTCAGCTGGATCTCTCCGGAGGCAATCATGCTGGATACAACCGGCAGCACTGCACCGGCCTCCCTGGCGATATCCTCTCCACGGGGAACCTGATGATCCGTGGCCATGTGTATCACCTGCTTAAGATCCCGTGCAAGCCTTGCGGCATCCGATCGCTGTGTGATCTTCTCGGCCTTTCTGAGGACGTGGACAAAGGTCGAGATGGTCGCGTTGAGTTCGCGCTCGGTGTCCATCAGTTCCTTCTCCGAATGCTCCGCTTCACGTACCACCGACTGGAACGCACTGTCACCGGCAAGCTGGCTGGTGCAGGAATCCATAATTTCCTTTTTGACCTCCTTTGCACGTTCGAGCTCCCTGATCTCTGCCTCGAGTGCCGGGATCTCCCTGGAAAGCCTTTTGAGTGTACCTTGAAGCTCGAGGGCATGCGAATGGGCACTGCGCAGGGACCGGAACTTCTCGCGCCTTGCTCTTGATGACGCGACGAGAGGGGTGAGGAGATTGAGCTCTTTGCCGAACTCGTCGATCAGTGCCCTGATCTCCTTCATCTCCCCGGGAAAAACATTCCTGAGGTACCTGCCCGGCCCGGCAAGCCCCTTCACGCACCCCTTCAGCGATTCGGAGCATGCGGGGTAGAACTCGTCGGCATCCTCCGGCAACTGGCGGCTCAATGCAAGGAGTAGTGCTTTCTCAAACTGGGGGAGGGAATTCCTGACGATCTTTTGGAGTTTTGGATGGAAATCTCCTTCATTTTTGCTTTCTGAAAGGCTCCTGACCGCATTCTCCAGCCGCTCCCTGGTCGCAAGTATCTTCTTCCTCGAGGAGGAGAACGCCGCCTGGAGATCTGCTTCATGCCTCGTCTCATGCGAAGCGAGGAGATCCGGAATGTCTTCCAGGCGTATCTCCTGGTCTCCCGGCAGTTCTCTTCCCCCGAACAGCTCTTTCACCTTTCGGAACATGCCAGATCACCAGGGAGACCTGCTGTCCCCATCGTTCCTTGCGATCTGCCTGATCCTCTCGACCCCGTCGATCTCCCGTATCACCTGCTCAACTGCCGTGGGGACAAGACTCTCCCATTCCTCCCCTTCAAGGATCCGTCTCCTGATCTCCGTCCCGCTGTGCGAGTCGCGCTCGTACATGGCCGGCGACTCGACGCATACCCCTTCCTCCTCGAAGAGGCGGACCACCAGCGGGTTGCCCGAGTACACGGTGTCAAACGGTGGCGTCATTGAACGGACGTGCGCTACCCAGAGTGCATTGCGCCTGATGTCCTCTATGGGGATGACATACAGCGGGCAGCCGAGATGCTTGACCGCCCGCGTAATCATCAGCACCCTCTCTCCCGCGGTAAAAGGGTTCGCCGGCTCGTGCGAGAGCTGTGCGCTCCCCACCCCGATGATGATCTCGTCAGAGGTTCTTGCGATCTTCTCAAGGATATACTGGTGCCCGTTGTGATACGGCTGGAATCTTCCTATGTAGAATCCCCTCTTCATCTCATACCCACCATGTTGGCGATCTGGGCTGCAAATGCCCCTGCCACGAATCCTGCATCGATGTTGACGACGGCAATGACCGAGCATGACTGGAGCATGCTGGCGAGGGCAGCCCTGCCGCCTCCCATGTACCCGTACCCCGTACTGACCGGCACACCGATGACCGGGCGGTCAACAAGCCCAGCCACCACGGCGGGGAGTGTCCCTTCCCGGCCGGCAGCCACAACATACACATGTGCACCGAGGCACTCCCTGAGGGCTGGGAAGAGGCGATGGATCCCGGCTGCACCGACATCATAGGCGGTCCTGACGCGGCAGCCCATCTCTGATGCGATCACCCTGGCCTCTTCGGCAACCCTGATATCCGAGGTCCCGGCAGTGATGATGGCAACCACACCCTGCCCCGCCGTGGGGGGCGGGCCCCGGGATATCACCGCCATCGCCGCATCTTCGTGGAACGAGAGGGCCCAACCGTGGTCAGCACACATGGTCCTCAGTATATCGAGCTGCTCGTGCGAGACCCTGGATACGATCACCCTCCCCCCTCCGGAAGCTGCCTTTTTGGCAATCTCTGCAAGCTGCGACGGGGACTTTCCCTCCGCAAGAATGACCTCGGGGATGCCGCACCTTGCCGATCTCCCCATGTCGAGGTTGGCAAGAGCTGCCACGGCCTCCAACCGAAGCCCCGCGATCTCGTTGACTGCTTCTTCGAGCGGGATGCGCCCCTCTTTCCAAAGGGAGAGAATCTCTTCCACGCGGTGGTTCGGCGACATGCTGTGATAATTAAGATATGGGCCTGGGTATAATAAGTGATGCAACTGCATGAGTTACCTGATTTACGTTGCCGCGTTCGGGACGCTGGCAGTATTTTTCCTTTGGCTCCGGGACGTGAGGATATTCCTGCGCACAGGGCTCGCAGGATACCGGAATGCCGCGTACCGCGGAGTGCTCCACGGGGCTCTGGCAATTCTCGGATGCGCGTTTACGTTCTCTTCGACGGAGCGGTTCCCGACTGAACTGATAGGCCTTGGGATCATACTTGCAGCCCTATATTTCCAGGGAAAAGTCACAAGGGAGCGCGTTTTTTCCAATGAAAGCGCATGGGATCGCCTATCAGGGAAAGCCCCGAACAAGGAGAAAGCTACAGCGGGACGCAGGGTGTGAGGTCTTTTTGCATGCTACAGAAACCACGAGGGACCAGGGATTTTCTCCCCGAAGAGATGGAATCCCGGCGCGAAGTCGAACGCGTGATGCGGGAGGTTGCCCGGACCTGGGGATACAGGGAGATCTGCACCCCGGAGTTCGAGGAACTGGAACTCTTCACCATCCGCTCGGGGGAAGGGATAATCCAGGAGATGTACGTGTTCGAGGACAAGGGGGGGAGGATGCTTGCGCTCCGGCCCGAACTGACCGCTCCCGTGCTCCGCATGTACGTAAACGAGGGCCGAAACCTTCCAAAACCGCTCCGGTGGTTTTACTTCGCTGACTGTTTCCGGTACGAACGCCCCCAGAAAGGCCGGTACCGCCAGTTCTGGCAGTTTGGGGTTGAACTGATCGGGGCCGACTCCGCACTCGCGGAGGCAGAGGTCATCATGCTCGCCCATGAAATCCTCACCGCTTCCGGTATCACGTTCTCCCTCCACGTAGGCCACCTCTCGTTCATGCGGACTCTTCTGGGGGAACTGGAACCCGAAGACCAGAAGAAGGCCAGGATGTACCTTGACAAAAAGGACAGTCGCGGCCTCGAAGACTACCTCTCTTCGCGTGGGCAGGCGGGGCTTTCTGAAAGGCTTGTCGCACTTGCAGAATGCCGTGACCTCGATGAAGTCTTTGAGATCACCGGCAAAAACCAGGATTCGGAGAGGATCGCGGACCTCTTCCGTATCCTCGATCAGTCGAACATCGGCTACACCCTGAACCCCGGGATCGCCCGCGGCCTCGACTACTACACCGGGATGGTTTTTGAGGCATTCGCCGAGGGACTCGGCGCCGAGAACCAGGTGCTCGGGGGCGGGGCCTACCGACTCGCCCACCTCTTCGGGGGCGAGGACACCCCGTCCTGCGGGTTTGCTGCGGGGTTTGACAGGGTCATGGTGGCGCGTGGGGAACGGCATCTGCCGATGGGAGTAACAATAGGGGTGGCGTTTACACCCGAAGGGAGGGAGTGGGCGCTTGCTGCGGCGAAGGAGTTCCGAAAGGCCGGTGTGCTCACTCTTCTCGACCTCTCGGGAAAGTCCCTCGGACAGCAGATCTCGAACATCTCCCGGACCGCTGACTACGCCCTGATCATCGGAGCGCGGGAACGGGATGGGCGGTTCCTCACGTTGAAAGACCTTCGTTCCGGGACACAGAGGGAACTATCACTCTCCGATGCAGTATGCGAGGTGAGCGGCGGTGACCCTCGCTGATGACCTTGCCCGGCAGCAACGGAGTATCAGCGTAGCCGAATTTTTCGAGAAGAACAAGCACCTGCTCGGCTTCGACTCCCCCACGCGTGGGGTCATCACCACTATCAAGGAAGCAGTCGACAACGCACTCGACGCCTGCGAGGAGGCGATGGTCCTCCCCGATGTGTTCGTGGGCATCAAGAGGACCGAAAGCGACGTCTTCAGGATCACGGTCGAGGACAATGGCCCCGGGATCGTCCCGGCGCAGGTCCCGTTCGTGTTTGGAAAGCTCCTGTATGGATCCCGGTTTCACCAGATACGCCAGAGCAGAGGGCAGCAGGGGATTGGCATCAGTGCCGCGGTGCTCTATGCCCAGCTCACCACAGGCCTTCCCACCCTCGTGATCTCAAGGACCGGCCCCGACAACCCGGCCTCCCGTTTTCTCCTCCAGATCAATATCAATACGAACGAACCGGAGGTAGTGGAACAGTCGGAGGTTGAATGGGACAGGACCCATGGGACCCGGGTGCAGATCGAGTTCAAGAGCAGCATGGCCGCAAAGAAGCGGCTGCTCGAATACCTCAAGTACACTTCTGTCGTGAACCCCCATGCCCGTATCCGCGTGGATCTTGATGACGAGACATTCCTCTTCGAGCGGGTCAGCGAAGAGGTGATCGCCTGCCCCCGGGCCATCAAGCCCCACCCTCACGGCATCGAGATCGGCCAGCTGATGCGGATGCTCGGGGCAGCGGCGGGCACCTGCGGAGAGTTCCTGGTCGAGAGCTTCACGCGGGTCGGGAAGAAGACCGCCGAAGAGATATGCAGGAGCGCCGGCATCTCTCCCGATGCCCCGGCCGCAACCCTCTCCCCTGCCGATCAGAAGCGGCTGCTTGGCGCGTTGCAGGGCGCAAGAGTCCCTGCACCGCCGACACAGACGTGTCTCTCCCCCATAGGAGAGGACCTCATCAGAAAGGGGCTTGAGAAGGAGTTCCAGATGGACTTCGTGCGTTCACGGACCAGGCCAAGTTCCGTGTACTCCGGACACCCATTCCTCGTGGAAGCCGCGATCGGCTACGGGGGAAAACTTCCTCCAGAAGGGAACGCCCAGATACTCCGGTTTGCAAACAGGGTACCCCTCCTCTACCAGCAGGGAGCATGCGCCATCACGGGATGCATCGCGGGAGTCTCCTGGAAGAACTACAATGTATCACAGGCGGGCCTGCCCACCGGTCCACTCCTTATCCTGGTGCATGTCGCCTCAACAAATGTCCCCTTCACGAGCGAGAGCAAGGACGCCATCGCGGCGATCCCCGAGATCGAGAGAGAAGTGACCCTCGTGCTCCAGGAACTCGGGCGGGAGCTCAAGAGTTACCTTTCCCGGCGCGATAAAAACAGGCTGCAGGAGGACAGGGCGAGAGCGGTGTGCTCAATCATCCCGGAAATTGCGGAAAAAGTCGCCGAGATCGTCGATCTCCCGGTTCCCGACACCTCCGCCATCGAGGGGAGGATCATGAGGAAAGTGGTTGCAAAGAAGATGTCGCGGGACGGGCGTGTCAGGCTCGAAGTGAAGAACTACACCTCGCAGCCCGGGGCGCTCACCATCTACGACATCTCTCCCGATGCCGGTGAGGGGGCCGATCCGGAGCCGGCCATCGTAACTGAACTTGACGCAGAGTATACGAAGGTCTGGCAGGTGGAGATCGATGCCGGAGGGGCATGGTGTGCGGAATACCGCGGTGCAGGGGGAGGAACTCTTGAGATAAGGGGGGTGCCCCCGGAGCATGTCGTGGTGGTGGACCTGAATGCCGAGTGATGAGATGGACCAGAAGACGCAGGAACGCCTGTTTTCCATCGCGATGCGATGGTACGACCAGATGAAGGAGGGCGCGATCCCTTCCATTTCACTCCCGACCCGGACAAAGCAGAACATAGAGTTTGACGATGACACAGAGGTGTGGAAGTATGGGGAGAGAGAGAGTGTCCGGTCTGCCCATACCGCAAAGAGCGCACTGCATCTCCTGAAGATGTCCTACGTGATCTCGTTTTTGAAGACGCAGCTTCGCGAGAAGCGCTCCTCGACATTAAGAGAGCTCTATTACATCTCGGAAGGGTGGAAACGTGCGAAGTTCTCTGCCCAGGACGAGAGCAATCTCCTGATAGAAGACCTCGAGATCCTCACCGATCTCCAGCGGGAGGCGTTTCACCTCAGGCCCGAGGAGGACGGCGCCACCATATTCGGCCCGATCAGGCTGAAGGAGATGACAAGGAGGGGGGAGCGGGAGATCCACTGCCAGGAGGATGTGGGGGAGGCGGGGTACCAGATCCCAAGCAACGTCGAGAACATCGATCTCCTCGAGCACGATGCCCGCTTTGTCATCGCCATCGAGACAGGCGGCATGTACGCCCGGCTGATAGAGAACGGCTTCGACGAGGACTACCAGGCGATCCTTGTCCACCTGAAAGGACAGCCCGCCCGCTCCACACGCAGGATGCTGCACCGGATCAACGAGGAGTTCGGGCTCCCGGTGCTGGTATTCACCGATGGCGACCCCTGGTCCTACCGGATATACGCAAGCGTCGCCTACGGCGCCATCAAGAGCGCCCACATGTCCGAGCTCTTGGCCACGCCCAGGGCCCAGTTCATCGGGGTTCAGCCAAGCGACATACGCGATTACAACCTCCCCTCTGACACCCTCACCGAGAAGGACGTTGCAGCACTGCAGAGCGAGATCTCTGACCCCAGGTTCGCATCCGAGTACTGGAGGACCCAGATCCAGCTGCAGCTCAAACTCAACCTCAAGTCAGAACAGCAGGCCTTCGCAGCCCGAGGCCTGGATTTCGTGACAAGGGAATACCTTCCCCGCCGGCTGACTGAGATGGGGATCCTCTCCTGACTGCCCGGGTGCAGCCCAAAATTTTGATGGATGGGGAGAAAGCCCCTGGCCCAGGCAGTTTTTTTTGCACATCCTCAAAGGGGATGCTGATCGGGCGAGGAGCTTACTTTGCGCCCGCGGGCAACATGGGCCCCCTGTCCTTCGTCAGACCATGAACCTGAACACCAGCCATGCGATGGTGAGCATGATTGCTGAGTATTTCAGCCCGGCAATCACCCTCGCCTCGCCCATCTGGCCGGCGACCAGCCCCGAGAAGATCCCCTGGATCATCGCGGCATGGGAAAAGAGCCTCGTGTAGAAGAAGAGGTCGACGTTCCCGATGAACGATGCCGCGCCCGCACCCGCAGCGGATGCCGCTGAACCTGCTGTCGCCATGGTCGAGAGGAAGGTGCTCACCAGGATAACTATCACAAAGACAAAGACCATGAATGAGATGAGGACGATGATCACGTAGATCAGCATGTTGTTCTTCCGCTCAGACCTGAGGGCCAGCACCTCGTAGGTGTCACGGGCTGCAGCCCTCAGCACCTCGCTTACGTCACCGCCCGCCTTGCTTGCCTTGGCGATGAGGTCAATGCTCCTGTCAGAGAGAGGGGTGCCCAGGCGGGTGCGGAACCGCTGGATTGCCTCAATAAACGTCGTATTCCACGACATCTCGTTGTCAAGGCGCCTTATGAACGGGGTGAGGGTGCTGTATTCGCCCTGGGCAACCAGGTGGATGGCATTCGGGAGTGTCATCCCGCTATCGTTCATCCCGGCGAGGTCACGGAAGAAGTTCGGCAGTGCCTCCTCGAGGTTCTTCATCCTCCGGTTCTCGCGGAAGTCCATGATTGCCACGGGAACAATCGCGACGAGTATGGAGATGATGACGATGTCGTCGACGAGTGTCGTAGTGAAGAGCACGCTCATCCCGTAGTCCCTTATTACGACGGCTGTTCCAACCAGGAAGAAGATGACGGCCAGCGGAAGCGTCAGGATGAGGATATTGAGCGGTTTCTCGAGGAGTACTTTGACAGGGTGCTTCAACACCCTCCGCCAGCCGGAACGCTGGCTCCGGTGCCGCTCAAGCTTCCTGCTGATCTCGACCTGCTCCCGTGCAAACCTTCCGATCTCTCCAGGGCTGAGGTCGACGGAATACGGTTTTTCTCCCTTTAATATCCCCCATAATCCGGGTTTTTTCGGGGCAGCTTCTCCCGGCGGAAGGGATCTTGAGGGGGAGGCGCCTGGGGGCCCCGCTCGTACAGCGGGGGGCAGTTCCTCCTTCATTTTTTTACTTTCGCTGCCAGGGTCCTGATCCTTCTTTGGCAGAATTCCCCTAAAAGAGTCCCTCATGCCCATCTCAACCCTCCGGAGTCATCGAACTGATCAGGATTACGAACATGATGCTCCCAAAGGGGATCATTAGGTAGATGATCAGGTAAAGGAATATTGGCTGGGACGACTGGCTCAGTATGGCCATGATTGACTGGAGGATGATGAGAAAGAGCGGGCCGGCGACCATGGCAGTCACATACGATTCCGAGATCAGCCCCAGGGTATCGAGGAAGAGTTTCTGGCTCTGGCGGTTCTCTAGGGAGTACTGCTCTGCCTTGGTCCGGAAATACTCGGTGAGGCTGCTCCCGGCAGATATACACCCCATCGCCCCCTGTAAAAACTCCTTCATGCGCATGCTCGGCGTCGTCGCTGAGATGAGCCTGAGCGCATCGATCAGGTCACGCCCGAAGAGGTCGATCTCCATGGCAATGAAACGGGCCTCGACGGCGCTCTCTCCGTACATCGTGCTGCTTCCCAGCTGGCGGAAGATCTCTGCGGGGGGAATCCCGGCAGTCGACATTGCAGTGATGTAGTTGATGGCATAGGGGAGCGTTGCGTCGATGTTTCTGGTGCGGTTCCCCGCGACCACGCTTGGATAGACGAGGAAGATGAGGAACGTGATGCCCCCGATCACTGCAAAGGAGATGACCGCGGCGAGCACTGTCCCGATGAACAGGCTGTACTCGTTGATGGTGAGCATGAACTCAGGGACTGCACCCTGGTACTTGATCATCCCGGGGATGTTCAGGAGGTATGTGACCAGACCGAGCAGGACAGACGCCACGATCGCGGCAATGACAGAACTCAGATATGCCGTCGAGAGATACACCTCGAAGGGTACCTTCATGCGTGCGGTGACGAGATCGTTCCTGAGCGCGGAATACGCATCTCTCTTCTTCTCCGCATACCTCCCCATCAGCCTGAAGGCGAGACGTTCATACCCGTTCATGCTTCTCCGTACAGCTCGGCCCTTATCTTCTCCATGGTCCCTGCGGGGTCACGGTAATACTGGACCAGGATATTGCCTACGTCCCTGAAGTTGCGTATCTTCTTGATACGCATCCATTCCAGCACCTCCTGGCGCATTTTGAGCTCTTCCCTCATCCGGTCCTCGTCCCATCCCCTCGACTCCATGATCTCCTCCAGGACATAGGACTTCCCCGAGTAGGTGATCTCATCGGTTGCCGGGTGCCACCGGAAGACCTCGTTCGTGATAAGTTCATTTGTCCTGGGATCGATATCGAGGATCTCGATGATCTGCTTGTTCCTCCTGATGCGCTGGCCTCCGATGCGGGCCTGGACCTGGACCGACACCAGGTCAAGCGCGGAGAGCATGTTCCTCGGGACATTCAATGGCGGGTTCTCCAGGCGGTGGACGATGCTCGCCACGGAGTCGGCGTGGATGGTCGAGTAGGTCACGTGGCCCGTACTCATCGCCTGGAAGAGTGTCAGTGCTTCTTTTCCCCTGACTTCTCCGACAAGGATATATTCCGGCCGCTGCCTGAGTGCTGCGCGGAGGAGCTCGTACATGTCGATCTCCCCTTTCCCGCTCGTATCAAACGAGGTGCGGGTGATGCTCGGGATCCAGTTCGGGTGGGGGAGCTTGAGCTCACGCGTATCCTCAAGGGTGACGATCTTTGCCAGGGGAGGCATGAAGAGGGATATCGCGTTGAGCGAGGTCGTCTTGCCTGATGCGGTCCCGCCTGCGAAGATGCAGGACTTTCCGCTCTCCACGGCCATCCAGAAGAACGCAATGGAGAGGGGAGAGAAGGTCCGCCACTCGATGAGATCCGTGGGGGTGATAGGCTCGTCCTTGAATTTCCTGATGGTGTAAGTGGAGCCGTGTGCGGTCACTTCCGTGCCGAGTGTCATCTGGATGCGTGACCCGTCGCTCATGGTGGCGTCGAGCATCGGTTCGGCGATGGAGATGTACTTCCCGGCCCGCTGGGCGAGCTTGGTCACAAACGAGTCGAGTTCCTCGGAGCTCTTATAGATGAGGTTCGTCCGCATCGACTCGTAGCGGTTGTGGTAGACAAAGAGGTTCGAATTCACGCCATCGCACGAGATGTCCTCGATGTAACGGTCATGCATGAGCGGGTCTATCATCCCGTTTCCAAGGAACTCCTTGTACATGGAATACAGGATCTTCTCCCTCTGGACAGGCGTGAGCGAGATCCCGTAATCATGAATGATATCGTCAGTGACGTCCCTCAGTGTCTTCTTCGCGATCTCCTCGAGCACGTTCTGGGTGTTGATATCGAGACGCTCGAATATCCGCTCCTTGATATCCCGGAAGAGGTCGATCTCGGCAGGCGTCAGTTTCGGTTCCAGGACCTCGTACAGGTATTCATGGGTGGCATTGTCGTACGTGATGCGGACATACGCATAAGGCTCGTTAACCGGGTAGACTTCTGTCTGCTCCACGCCTGGCCTCGGCCGGAACGTAAGATCCACCAGGGGGCCATGCGTCCTCATGTTGTATTCCACAGGGACTTTACGGATGACGTTTATGGGGTTCAGCTTTGCAAGGAGCCCCCCTTTTCCGGCTCCCTCCTGGACTTCGGCGGCAGCTTCGGATACCTTTTTAAGGCCCGAATCCAGCAGGTCGGCCTTCTGCAGGTCTTTTCCTGCGGCTGTTCCTCCCTCTCCCTTGAATGAGAAGATGTTGCTGCGGTCCTGGATCTTAATCTCTTCTATCTGGAACGTGGCTCCCTTCGGCAGGATCAGCCCCGAGAGGTCGTTGATCTGGTCTATGGATATCACCGTCTCCTCGAGGACAGGCTTCTTCTCGCTCCACACCGTCTTCTTTGCGGGCTCAAACCGTGGAGGCCTGTGTTCAGGGGCCGCCTCCAGTTTCGCGTCAGGTGAGCCCTCATGGGTGGGGCGAATGGAAGGGGTATCTTTCGTCACCCCTGCATCCGGCGGGGTCGTGCTCCCTCCACCGACGTCCACCTCCCCCTCCTGCGGTTGCCGGGCTGCTTCTGCATTCCTGCCCGTGTCGGTTGGGGATCCTTTCCTGGTCTCGGGGGAAAGGCCGATCCTCTTCATGAACCCGTCGAGATCCTCGCTCCCGACAGGGGGGATCGGTGCCCCCTTCTCCTCCACAGATCCTTCCCTGACGGTCTTTGCAGCGGGGCCTTCTGTCTTCTTCTTTCCAAACAGCTTTTTAATCGAGAGGCCCTTCTTATCCTCCGCAGTCATTGCTCTATTCCACCGTTTATGAGATCGTCCCTTTCGTGAATTCGCCGCATTGGCATTCCCCTACCCCCTCTCTTTCATCTCATTCTGAATATTTCTCACGGCCAGCCTTATAAGGCCGAGGTTCGCATCAGCATCGGTCAGGAGGCAGAGGAAGAGGTCTCCGTACGGTGCTATGATACACTTTTTCTGGTCGCTCTCGAGAATTATCTGGTCAAGTGCCCCCATCCGGAGGTTCCCTGCCATAGTCCTGCCGGCCCTGAGAAAATCTTCAGCCATTGCCGCTACCTGTTCAAAATCGCCGTCGCCGGCTGACTGGACAGGGAACCCTTCAAAGAAGACCGATACCGCACGCACTCCGGGTTGCCCGGAAAGACGCGTCAGGAGGGTGTCCTCGGGCATTGCTCCCCCCCCTTCACTCACACGCCCGTACTCCTCGTTGAGGGACAGCCCCTCTTCACGGCAGGTCCCTATCGCCTCCCTGAGTTCTTCTTGAGAATAGCGATACTGGGCGTACTGGACGGGGAGGTCGATCTCCCGCGAGCGATTGAGCAGGTATGTGACCGCGTCTCTTCCCCTGTGGTCACCTGCCCCGTCCTGATAGCGGGCTGCGGTGACCTGGCCTTTCGCCACGACCAGGATCCCCTTCCCCTCGTCAGTACGCACCTCAACCTTTCCCGTGAAAGGACGAGCCCCATCCGGGTGGTCCTCTGTGAGGGGATCCGCCGAAACACCTGCATACGTGCCTTCGGGGAGACTCATGCACTATAACGCTGCGACAAGGCGTTCTTTATTTTTCTTCAACTCGTAGCGGATGCGGCCAATATTTGCCTCGTTCCCGGCCACCACCGCGATCAACTCATCCGCAGAGAGGGGGGACATGATGATGGGGCCATGGTCCAGTTCCACAAGCATCTGGTGCAGATCTCCCTTCCCAAGCTCCTTCCCCATCGCCTCAGATGTCCCCATGCCGGTCGATGCCATTGCTCCAAGGGCATCGATGTCCATCTTGCCCGAGGCTGCACTCTCGATCACGAACCCGTCACGCCCCACCACGACCGCCGCAGTGACCCCATCAATCTTCAGGAACTCTCCCAGAATTTGTTTGAGCATTCATGCCACCTACTTATATAAAGCATCTGTGTGGATATATAAAAATAAAAATGTTTGCCATACCGGCTGTAAAATCCGCCCAAAAATTTTTGCATCTTTATTATTTCTCATTTCCGGCAATTTCTTCACCAATAACCTTATGAATGGACGAGTAATGATCTGTACTGATGCAGCTTCCCCGGGGTACTTTCCATTCCATGAAAAAAGGGCGGGAACTGGGCACCATACTGGAAGATCTTCGGGAAGAACGTTTTTCGGGGATCTGTGCCCTTCTCTGCGGCAACCAGTCCTTCGATCTTGTATTCCAGGACGGGCTGATCATGCTGGCAAGCGGCGACTCAACCTGCGGGGATGCAACGATGGAGATCATCGGAACGCAGAGGTCCATGATTGCGGATGCATCGCTTTCATCCCTGACGCCTGCCCAGCTGAAACTCACCCTTGAGTTCAACGCGGGTTGCAGGGTGCAGCGACCGATACCTGCAGCTCAAATAACCCCTGCCTCCACTCCCGGAGACCGGCTGAGTCGAAGGCCTGCAGAGGCCCCAAGAATCGTCCCAAAACCAGGTGCAGGCAAAGATGTCCGAGAAAGAGCAGACGATAGTCGTGTGTCCCCTCCTGAGCCCTCTACCGCCAGGAGCTCCCCTGCACCGGCACGGGAAAAGGAGGCAGGACCAAGGGATATCTTCGCCTCTGACAGTGACGAATCTACGATGGTCGACAGAGACCTGCAGGCCCTTGATGCCATGGACCTCGACACCATGAGCCAGAAAATCCGCATGAATTGCAGGCAGATGATAGAGAAACTCCACCTTGAACATCTCATCGATGACCGGGGGGGCTGAAGGGAGCGCAGCATGGACCCCGTCAGTATGGATACTTTTCTCCTTCTCGTGCTGCTCATTCTCGTTGGAATAGTCCTCTTTTTATCGCTCGTGATTGCGCTCTATGTCATCAGGCTCTCCCGGGATATATCCGGCAGGGGACGTCTGGAGGTGGGGGTAAAAAGACCGGTCCTGCCAAAAACCCAGAAGAGAGAAGAGATTTCCGGGGAGACCGCCTCCCCGGTGGTCCCTTCCCCGGCGGAACCATTACAGGAGAGCGCCTTTGATGTATCGAGAGATGCCCCGGATATTCCCACAGGGATGAAGAACCTGTGCAGACGGTATGGCCTTGCATCCCTGACCGTCTCCTCGGCCGACGGACTGGTTGTGGCATCCTCGGGCCATCCCGATGCCGTCGCCGATGCGGCACAATACAGTTATGCGTTCCTGACAGGAGTACCCTTGAGAGAGAGCGGAGTTTTCGTATTTCCCGTCGATTTCCGGGGCACACCCCTGGTAGGGATCCTCCGTCGCACCGCGGATCTCCCTGGTGCTTCGCTTGAGGCACTCCAGAAAGACATTGCGAGATTGCTCGAGCGATGGATTTGAGATGCATCCTCTTTCCGTGCTGCTCATTAACCTTATATAAACACAGGGCGACATTTTATCAAATGGAGGGTTGAATGGTCCGAGTCTTTACAATAGCGTCGGGAAAGGGGGGGACGGGCAAAACCACGGTCACGGTCAATCTTGGGACAAGCCTTGCCCAATTCGGGAAAAATACCATCATCATGGATGCTGATATCGGAATGGCAAATATGGGTCTTGCCCTGGGACTCGAGGATGTGCCGGTCACGCTCCACGAAGTCCTGGCAGGGAAAGCCAACGTCCATGAGGCCATGTACGACGGTCCCGGCGATGTGAAAGTGGTGCCAAGCGGGATATCCCTCCAGGGCTTTCAGCAGGCGAATCCCGAGCGGCTCAAGGATGTCCTGAAAGACCTTGTCGAAGTCTGTGATTTCCTCCTGATTGATGCACCTGCAGGAATCAGCCGGGACGGCGTGATTCCCCTTGCAGTGGCAGACGATGTAATCCTTGTTGTCAACCCTGAACTCTCCTCCATTGTCGATGCCTTGAAGACGAAGATCCTCACCGAGGTGGTGGGAGGACACGTGCTCGGAGTCATCATCAACCGTGCCGGAATCGAGAAGACCGATGTCGTCAAGCAGAAGATGGAGAAAGTCCTCGGCGTGAAGGTGATAGGGACCATCCCTGAAGACCCGAACGTGCGGAAGGCCGCCTCATTCAAGACCCCCGTCGTGATCAAGTATCCCCTTTCTTCCTCGTCGGTCGCAATCAAGAACATGGCAGCCGAACTTGCCGGCATCCCGGTTGAGCACCGCGGGGTGGAGAGCCAGGAACGTTTCATCGAACGGTTTGCAAAAGTCCTCTTCAGGGGGAGAAAATGACACCGGAGATGATTCTCCTGATTATCAGCAGCGTGGTGATCCTCTTCCTGCTGATCCTTGTGATATTCATGTATATCCGTATAAAACAGCTCATCCGCGATTTCGAGCTGCTGGAGTCGCAGATAATGGTGACAGACTCAGAATTCGATGCGCTGATGCAGAACGTGGACGAGATTGGACACCTGAAAATTTAGCGGGGATTATTCCCGCATTATTCTCCTTCGGGGACCAGGAAAAGTGCAACGCACAAAGGATGTATCCTCTCCCCTGTTCCTCCCCCTTACTCATCCTCCGGGGTACGAGGCCATCGTTTCCCCTCCACCGGACAGACCCCCCGAGAGCCCACAAGGGGGATATACCAGGCCGGGACTGTTCAGGCGTCTCCTCCCCGGTTCTTGATCTGGAATACGCAATGGTTGTCACCCTTTGACCGGCAGCTGACCTCCCTTCCCTGGACCTTGATGCCAAAGGCTCCCTCCACGATACCGGCAAGGAGACCGGCCGTGCAGAAGCAGACGTTCTTTCCGGTATTTCCTATCGACTCTGACTCAACGGTATGTTCCAGGGTGATGGTCTTGGTCTTCTCGGCCTCGTTCCATTCCATCCTGATGATCCTGAACCACCCCATCTGGGAATAGAACGCGAAGGCCATGTCCGCGAGGGTATTCGGGTTGGTGATGCCCATCTTCTTGTAGTGCTCGACATTCTCCTTGCCCATGTCCATGTATGCGCGGTAATTGACGCCGCTCGCGGGAGCCTCACCCATCGTCTTCTTGAGTGACTGTGTCATCGAGGTGAATATGAACCGCGGCATCATCACCACCGGCTCGTCGATCAGCTGGATCTTCCCCTCGAGGGGTTTATGCTCGATGAACTCTGTGATGGCGGATTCGCCCTTCACCACCGCCTCTGCCTTGAACTTCCAGCTCGGTTCGACCTGGTCTGCCACAAACTCACAGTAAGGGTCGCCGTTTGCATGGCAGCTCTTCTCGAGGCAGAACCAGGTCTTTCCTGTCACTGCCTTGAGCACGCCCTCGATCCAGCCCTGGTGAATACCGCAGACCGGCATCTTCCAGTCCTTGAGCACCTCTGACTCGAACGTCTTCTTGCAGCGGATCACAATCCTCTTCTCGCCTGCTTCCACAAGCTCGAGTGGTGCTCCCCATCCCTGCTGGTGCTGGAGCGTGAAGACGAGCATCAGGAACTCTTCCGGCTTCAGGTTCATCCCAAGCTTCTTTAAGAGCTTGTCCAGGCCTACCGACCCCTGCCCCACGGAGCGGAAGAGCTTCCGCATCGCCTTGTTTGCAAGCTTCCGGTCAAGGTTTGCCTCGTACATCTCATAGAGGGCACGTACCAGGTAATTCGGGTTGCTCGCAGTCCTTACCCCAAAGCACGTGGTGACCCCCTCAAGGGGGTTCATCTGCATGTAAGAAGTAATATCCTTGCTCTTGTTGAGAATGGCCTCAAAATCCTGCTTATCCATCGGAACCTTCTCCGCAATCCAGTTATCTGCTGTATGCTCACTTAAATTTGTGGCAGACTCCTCCTTTCGAAAAAACACTCTTCCGCAGGAGTAAAAGACACCCCTCACGTGATGTCGAGGACCACTACCTGGCCGATTAGATCGGGATTGAATTCAAATTCGTAAACCCTGGTAGAGAGATCGCGGAGGTGCACCACGCACTCGTAACGATCGAAGAGGAGGCGGAAACTGACTTTCCCCTCCCTGCTGGTGAAATCATTTCCCACGACCTGGCCCCCTTTCCGTATGGAGACCCGGAGGCCGTGCAGGGGCACCTCCCCCTTAACGACCTTCATGGAGAAGACTCCTGCCCCACCTTCTTTCACGGGTGCCACCTGCGGGATGTCGCTTGGAAGCATGCGGTTGAGGATGTTCCTGTCGTGGATGCGGCATCCCAGAATCAGCCTCTCGACAATCGGGACGTCCAGCGGATAAAAATTGAACTGTTCCGTTCCTTTCAGGAGATACACGGCAGTGTTGCCAAACAGCATCCCTTTGCGTTCATTGAGCACTGCCCCCTCCGGCTCCCCGGCCAGGAAGAGGAGGTACCACCGAGGGTCTTTCTGAACAGAACGGGCAATGCCGCACACCCTCTTTGCTCGGGCTTTCTGGAGGAGCGCCTGCACAAAAGAGGGGCCCTCTCCTGCCGCTGCAGCGATAAGGGACTCCATGATCTCTATACTGGTCATCGCTGATCCGATCCGGCCTGGTGTTTGGCTCATCATGCGCTATGCGCCATGGAGAGAGGGGGCCTCGTCAAGCCTCCCTTCCTTCAAGGGGATCGTGCCGCATACACCGTTCCCCCGGGGCCATGCATAAGAACCTTCACGACTCAGTTGTACCGGTATCCATGATAATTCCTCTGGCAATCAGTGCCGCAGTAGTGGCATGTACCTTTTTATATGCATCTTACAGGGATTTGAAGGAACGGAGAGTCCCTTTCCGGACCTGGTACCCAATGCTCGCTCTCACAGTCCCGATGGCCGCATGGTTTTATCTCATGATGGCATCTGGGGGGCAGTGGACAGTGCTTGCCTATTTTCTTGCGATGACGGGGATATTCTCAGCCGTGTTCTACCTGTGTGCCTGGCTGAACCTTTTTGGCGGTGCGGATGCATGGGCCCTGATCTTTCTCTCGTTGAGCGTCCCGGCATTTCCTGCAGAGCCGCTCTCCGGATATCCTCCAACCGGGTTCTTTCCTTTCTCGGTGCTCGTGAATGCCCTTCTCCTGAACCTGTTCACCCCGCTATTCCTGGGACTTGGAAACCTGGTGCACGGAAGGAAGGCCCCGTTTCCCTACATGTTCCTTGGGTTTCCGTTGCATGCAGACGAACTGCCAGGAGCGTTTGGATTTATCATGGAGGATATCACAGAAGATGAGGACGGGTCCATCAGCAGGCGTTTCGTGCGGCCCGGGGAGGCGATACGCAGGATGTTATCCGGCCAGAAAAGGATCTATACCAAGGACCTCCGGTTGCATCCAGGGGATTACACCCGGGAGATGGCACTCTTTCAGAAGGCAGGGACGGTCTGGATCTCATACGGGATACCTTTCATCGTCCCCCTCACCGCAGGATTGTTAACCGCGCTCTTCTTTGGAGATATCCTCTACTTCCTGATGAAATGGATAAGTGGTGTATAACATGCTCACGCTTTCATACGCAGACGGACTCATCCCGGTGGTGGTGCAGGACGCAGACACGGGGGATGTGCTGATGGTGGCTTACGCCAATGCAGAGGCAGTCGAACTCACGAAAAGAACTGGGTATGCACATTATTTCTCCCGCAGCAGGAAGAAGCTGTGGAAAAAAGGAGAGGAGAGCGGCCACCTTCAGAGGGTGCTTCGCATCCTCGTGGACTGCGACGAAGACTGCCTGCTCTACGAGGTTGACCAGGCCGGGGCCGCATGCCACATGGGATACCGGTCGTGCTTTTTCAGAACGATAGAAGGGGATATTGTTGCGGAGAGGATCATCGACCCGGAAACCGTGTATGCGAAAAAAAGCGAATGAAGGCCTGATACCCCCATTTTAAAAAGATATTCCTGTACGGATTTTATAAGGGGGATGCGAGCGGAGGCACGCAATCTTGGCTGGCACGAAGGGGGGACCAGAGGAGGTCATGGATCCCACCTTTCGCAGGAGAGATAGTTACATCTGAAAAATCAGCCAATATACTGTATTAAAATACTTAGGTTTATAT
>MVQD01000078.1 GCA_002067095.1 Methanoregulaceae archaeon PtaB.Bin056 | reverse complement strand
AATACTTTAAATAGGAACGCCTGCCATGGTGATATAGTGGAGGCAGACAATCATGCACGAGATACTGTTCTTTGGTGTAATCTTTGGGGGGATATTCTCCCTCTTCTCCAGTCTCATACTGGTGCATATGGGGATGCTGATCGACAGGTTCCCGGTTGGGGACGAGGAGAAGAGGGAACGGTCTATTTGGAGTCCAAGGGAGTTTACGCGGTATGCAGTGATGATTTACTGGCCAATGTATTTTGCCGGTGCCGCGATGCTCGTCCCAGGAACCCGTATTATGACTGTTGCGGGCATTGCCACCCTGTTCGGGCTTATCCTCTTTTTGATCACCGCACTGATATTTTCGGGGGCGACCTACAACCTGATGAGAGCTCAAGGGAAAGGGAGCGGGAGCCCAATGGCCACCGGATCCATGATAAGGCCGGAGAGCATCCTGCGCGCCTTCCGCCTGCCTGTCCAGGGGAGGAAGATCCCTTCCTCCCGGGTATCCCAGGCAGCGCGAACGGCGGCTGCTGAGGAATAGGGCGTCCTTCCTCTCTCTTTTTTCCGGTACTTCCAGGTGTCCAGTCGGTGAAAAAATGAATTCCCGGATTGGAAGGCAGTTCGTGAAACAGAGATTTCCTGTGTTGCTGTCTTCACAACCCCCGCAGTTGGGCCTGATGCCCCAACTGCTCCCCGCACTGGCCCTATCGCATTGGGGGTAGCGCAAACGTGCGGGGTGAAGCCCCAAGAACGTCATCGTGTGTAGAGTGCGGTTATTCACTGACCGGAGGGGGAGAATCCCCCTCCGGACCTCCCCCTATACGCGATAGTCTGCAAGAAGAGCAAACAGGAAAACCGCTGATTATGTTTTATTTTCAGCACTGGTCCTATCGCGCTCAGGGGAATGCCGCAATGGCGGGGCGTAGCCCCAAGAACGTCATCGTATGTGAAGTGCGGTTTTTCACTGACGGGAGGGGGAAAAATCTCCTTCCCGAACCCTCCCAATACGTAACAGGCTCAATATAGAGTAAGATCAGGCAAGATAAATCCTAGGCATTACCCGGCTTCTTCGAAAAAAATGAACAGATTTATTACCCCCCGAACAACTCGCGGGACCGTTCCAGCGCCTCAACTGCGGGGAGCTTCTTTCCGGTCAGAAACTCGATGCACGCCCCGCCGCCGGTGGAGATATGGGTGAAGTTCCGGTCGATCCCCATCTTCTCGACCACCGCAGCGGTGTGGCCGCCGCCGATGATGGAGAACTCCACCTTTGATGCGGCCCGCAGGAGCTCGTAGGTCCCGGTCGCAAAGTCGGGCTCCTCGAAGACACCTGCAGGGCCGTTGAACACGACAGTCCCGCATTTACGGATGGCTCCGGAGAGCTGCGTGATCGAGTCCATCCCAGCATCCATGACCGGGGCTTCTCCAGGTATGGCATTGACAGGATACTCAGCCCTCTTCCCATTCTCCTTGACCGCCACATGCTCAGGGAGGAGGATCCTGTCCCTGAAAGAGGAGAGGAGTGCGCGGGCCCTTGTAATCTCGCCCTCATACTTGAGCTGCTGGATCAGCTGGGTTGAGGGCCTGCCGATATCAAAGCTGGAAGCCGAGAGGAATATGTTAGCCACCACGCCGGTCACGATGATCAAGTCTGCGGTATTTCCTTTGAGCATATGCTCTGCGACAGAGATCGAGTCATCCACCTTTGTCCCGCCGAGCACCAGGCACACGGGGCGGGGAGCGTTATGGAAGACCCGGGTCAGTGTGGTAACCTCCTTTTCCATCAGGAGGCCTGCAACCGACCGCATGACCATCGGGAGCCCCACCATCGTGGGCTGTGAACGGTGAGCGGTGCCGAAGGCGTCGTTTACAAAAAAGTCCCCCATCTGGGCGAGCTTCTTTACGAGGTATAACTTCTGCGCATCTTCGGCTTTGACTGTCAGGTTCTCCTCGGCATTGAACCTTACGTTTTCAAGGACGAGAACATCGCCATTCTTCATGCTGCGGACCGCATCGCGGGCACACTGGCCGAAGATGTCGTCAGCGTACCTCACTCTCCTCTGGAGGAGCGCCTCCAGCCTCTCAGCATGTGCTTCGAGGGTGGTGAAGTCCTTCTTCCCAGGCCGGCTCTGGTGCGTGACAATCACTACCCGGCTCTGAGAGAGGGCCTGGATTGTAGGGAGGTGTTCGCGGAAACGCTTGTCGTCGAGAATATGCTTCGTGGAAGGATCGATTGGGGAGTTGAGGTCCAACCGGAGAAGTATGGTCTTTCCCTCCGGTTTTATCTCTTTCAAGGTCCCGATGGGCACCTCCTCTCCCTCCCCCTACACGTTCCTTGCCTTGATCTTCTTCAGACGGAAGAGTTCTTCCCGCTCCATCTCGTCAAGTCGCATCTTGATGAAGTCCCTGGCCTCGGTCAGCTCGGGTATGACCTTGAACTCGAGGGCATTGACCCTCCGTTTCGTAGACTCGATCTCGTCCAGGAGTTTCTTCATCGTGGTCTCGATCTCGGCGCTCCGGATGATCGACTCCACCAGCTCCTCGAACGAGAGCGCAGTCTCGTCAATGACTGATGTGGTCCCGAGGATTCCATAGCCCCGCTCGTTTAAGCCCTTCCGCACCTTCGAAGACTCAATCTCCGGGACGACGACACCCATGATGTTCTTGCTGGCCAGCTTGATATCAGGAACCTCCTGGACAGAGAACGCCGCCGCTTTCACCCCGATCGCTCCTTCGACGGTATTTGCAACCGCCATCATCGCCTGGGCGCTCTCGTACCGTTCGTTGAGGTCGCCCCTCGTATCCTTTGCCTGTTCGAGCACTTTGAAGAACTCCAGGATAAGCCCGTCCCGCTTCATCTTGAGGATCTTGTACCCTCTCTCTGAGAGGGCAATCCTCTTTTTGAGGTTGATCAGCTCGGACCTGGTGGGCTTGATGTCTCGGAGTGCCATAGGACTTTACCCCTCAGCCTTTCCGGCCTGCGTGAACTTGGGGTGGTACTTGTTGATCAGGTCGCGGTCGATACGCACCAGCTGCTCGACCGGCAGCGTCGAGAGGAGGTTCCAGCCAATGGTGAGGGTATCCTCGATAGTCCGGTCCTCACTGTATCCCTGCCGAACGAACCGACCCTCGAAGATGTCGGCAAATTCGAGGAACATCCGGTCCCTCTCGGAGAGTGCGTCCTTCCCGACGATGGCTACAAGGCCGCGGAGGTCGTTACCCTCGGCGTAGGCGGCGTACATCTGGTCCGACACTTTCTTGTGATCCTCGCGGGTATGCCCTTTTCCGATACCGAGGTTCATCAGCCGGGAGAGGGATGGCAGCACGTTGATGGGAGGGTAGATGCCCTTCCGGTGCAGCTCCCTGCTCACCACGATCTGGCCCTCGGTGATGTATCCTGTAAGGTCTGGGATCGGGTGCGTGATATCGTCTCCTGGCATGGTGAGGATCGGGAACTGGGTAATGGAGCCCTTTTTACCTTTCACGATGCCGGCACGCTCGTATATCCCTGCGAGGTCGGTGTACATATAGCCGGGGTACCCACGGCGCCCGGGCACTTCCTCACGGGCAGCACCAATCTGCCTGAGCGCTTCACAGTAATTGGTCATGTCTGTCAGGATGACCAGCACGTGCATTCCAAGGTCGAATGCGAGGTACTCGGCGGTGGTGAGTGCGAGCCGGGGGGTGATGATACGCTCAACAGCAGGGTCATCTGCAAGGTTAAGGAAGACCACCGCACGCTCAAGTGCTCCGGTCCTCTCGAAGTCCTGCATGAAGTAGTTGGCCTCTTCCTTGGTGATCCCCATTGCGGCAAAGACGACGGCAAAGGCCTCCTTAGAACCGGGGACCTTGGACTGCCTGGCAATCTGGAGGGCTATCTGGTTGTGGGGAAGTCCTGCACCAGAGAAGATCGGAAGCTTCTGCCCCCTGACAAGGGTATTTGTACCGTCGATAGTGGAGATGCCGGTCTGGATGAAGTCGTTCGGGGAACCCCTGGCATAAGGGTTGATGGCGGCCCCGGTGATGTCAAGGCGCTTCTCGGGCACGATCTCGGGCCCGCCGTCAATCGGTTTTCCGCCTCCCGAGAGGATGCGACCCAGCATGTCCCGCCCGACCGGCATCTTGATCGTCTCGCCAGTGAAGCGGATCCCGCTGTCCTTTCCGATCCCCGCGGTCGTCTCGAAGACCTGTACCACTACCAGTTCGTCGCTGGTGTCAAGTACCTGGCCCCTCTTGATAGTGCCGTCAAAAAGCACGATGTTGACCAGTTCGCCATATCCTACCGGTTCGGTCTTCTCGACGAAGACAAGGGGACCGGCGATCTGGGTGATGGTTCTGTATTCTTTCATGCCGCCGACCTCAGTGCATTGAATTCTGCGTCCATTTCGGCCTGGATCTTGTCCAGCGCAGGCCTGTAGTCCTTGATGAACTTGATCTGGGGCAGCTCGTTCTTGGACTTGACGGCCAGGATCTGCTGAGGAGTCACGCCAGCGCTCTGTGCTGCGTAGGCAAGGTCAGAGTACTGGCGGATCGCCTTCATCATGTCGTACTGCTTCCTCATGTCGCAGAAAGTATCCACCGCATCATAGGCGTTCTGCTGAAGGAAGATCTCGCGGATCATCCTGGCCACCTCGATTGTGATCTGTTCCGCTTCGGGAAGTGCGTCCGACCCGACAAGCTGTACGATCTCCTGGAGTTCAGCCTCCTTCTGGAGGATCTCCATGGCCCATGAGCGGATGGTGTTCCACTCCGGAGACACTTCCTTGTCATACCAGTCGTGCAGGCTGTCAAGATAGAGCGAGTAGGAGTTGAGCCAGTTGATTGCCGGGAAATGCCGGCGCTGGGAGAGCTTCGCGTCAAGGGCCCAGAAGACCTTCACGATACGGAGCGTGTTCTGGGTGACAGGCTCCGAGAAGTCACCACCTGGAGGCGAGACCGCACCGATGACCGATACCGATCCCATGCTCCCGGCAAGGGTCTTTACCCTCCCGGCCCTCTCGTAGAACTCGGAGAGGCGCGCTGCCAGATATGCGGGATACCCTTCTTCACCAGGCATCTCCTCGAGACGCGAGGAGATCTCACGCATGGCTTCCGCCCAGCGTGAGGTGGAGTCGGCCATCAGCGAGACATCGTACCCCATGTCCCTGAAATACTCGGCGATGGTGATCCCGGTATAAACAGACGCTTCGCGTGCGGCCACCGGCATGTTGCTGGTGTTGGCGATGAGCACCGTCCGCTCCATCAGGGGCTTTCCTGACTTCGGGTCCTCGAGTTCCGGGAACTCGGTCAGCACCTCGGTCATCTCGTTCCCGCGCTCCCCGCACCCGATGTATACCACGATCTCCGCATCGCTCCACTTTGCGAGCTGCTGCTGGGTGACAGTCTTGCCGCTCCCAAAGGGCCCGGGGATTGCCGCGGTCCCGCCCTTGGCGATTGGAAAGAGCCCGTCGAGGATCCGCTGCCCGGTAATAAGAGGAACCGTCGGGTTCATCTTCTCGTTTACCGGCCTCGGGACACGGACAGGCCATTTCTGCATAAGTGAGATCTGGGCGCCGTTGTCAAGGGTGCACACCACCTCATCGACAGTGAAGGATCCGGCCTTGATGCTCTTGACTGTACCGCCCTTCACGTTTGGTGGGACCATGATACGGTGGACGATGTTCGTCTCCTGGACTTCCCCGATGATGCTTCCCGGCGCGACGCTTGCGCCTTCTTTTACCAGCGGTTTGAACTCCCACTTCTTCGCATGATCAAGACCCGGGGCCGAGACCCCGCGCTGGATGAAGTCCCCCATCTTGTCTACGAGTACGGAGAGGGGTCTCTGGATACCGTCATAGATACTGGTCAGAAGCCCGGGCCCAAGCTCGACTGCGAGCGAAAGCCCGGTGTTGATCACCGGTTCGCCGGGCCTGATCCCCGAAGTATCCTCGTACACCTGGATGATGATGTTTTCACCCTGTATCTTGATCACTTCTCCCATGAGTTCTTCGTTGCCGACCTTCACCACGTCGTACATGTGGGCGTCGATTCCCACGGCGGTGACCACAGGACCGGCGATTCTCTTGAGAACTCCTGTTGTATCACTTTTTGGTTTCTCTGTCTTCACTTCCACAGGTCAACACCCACTGAACGCTTAATTCTCTCCCTCATGGAGAGTCCACCTTCCTCTGCCCCGATAGTGATCACCGTTGGCTTAACCGATTCCTCAAGTGTCATCTGGAGACGGCGGGGAATCTTCTTCAGGTCACTGCTCTGGAGCACCAGGATCCCTACATCAGAATCTTCAAGAACCCGGTTGATATGTGCCAGGAGCATCTCGTCGTTCTCGACAGGATACGTTTTTCGTATCCCGGCGAGCCTGAATCCAAGGATGAACTCCTGGTTCCCAATGACTGCGATCTCCATTATATCACCAGGTACTCCCTGATCCGGTCAGGAGTGAGTTTCGATTCCTTTCCGCGTGCCAGGGCTCTGAGATTGATAATCTCGTACTTCTTCATCTCCAGATAGGCGAGGATGGGATGGATGGAGAATGGATGCAGCTTGGACATCGACTCCATCTCTGCGAGCTGGACTTTTATAAGATCGATCTCGATCTCGCGGATTGATTTCTCCTCGCGGAGCTTCTCAAGGAGTTCGCGTAACACCCTCACTTTCACGAGCGGCACAAGTGCGTCGATGAACTCATTCCGGTCACGGATGTACATCAGCCTCTGGATCTGCTGGGGTGAGATAGTGCCGCCGGGTATGACTGCCGACATCATCTCCTCGCCGGACTGATCGGCACGGAAACGGAACATGTTACTGATGTTCTTGATGTCGATATCCAGGGTGATATAATCCATGAACTGCCTGCCCCCCTTGATGCCGCTCATGGCCATTGAGATGAGTTCAGCGTAGAACTGCTTGTAAAGCTCGTTCTCGACCCTGGGCAGGAACTCCTCTTTCACACCCCCATCAAACGACCTGGAAAGAAGCGGGTATACTCCCTTTCCTTTCAGGGCCTCGATGATCCGCTCGGGCGTTGGTTCCTCGATGAGCCGGTCAAGGAAGTGCTTGTCGAGCTCGCCAGCGGGTATCAGTACCTCCCTGATCTTGCCGGACCTCTCCCCGTGCAGTTTTCCCCTGAGTACGGTAAGTACGTTCTGGATGTCCCACTTTCGCAGGTATGCCCGTGTGAGGTCTTTCAGTGTTCCAGGAGTGATTTTTTGGATGTTCTGATACTCCTTCGCAAGGTTCCAGCTCAGTGCGATCTCGATCAGGTCGATGCCGTGGAAAGAGGTGGCAAGTTCGTCGATCTCTTTCTTATACTGCGTCTCCTCGATGAACCTCGTAATCTCCGAGAGACCCATGTTCAGCATCCTTAAGTACTCTTCCCTGGGGAGGAGCTTGGCTTTCCGCACCCGCATCCTGGTGCACACGTAGATGTAGGGAACCGGGCCTGCTCTCACTTCTGCCATCCGAGCCTCCTTCTACCCAAACAGCAAGTCTGACGCATCTTTGAGTCCTGATTCCCAGATCATGTCCAGGAAAGTCCGATAACTGTAATCGAGCTGCAGAGTGCCGTCCATGCTCTCAACAATCACCCCTCCATCAATCTCCGCATCCTTGCCCGCTGAAAATGCTTTGAATTCAGG
Source organism: Methanoregulaceae archaeon PtaB.Bin056 (assembly GCA_002067095.1). GTDB lineage: Archaea > Halobacteriota > Methanomicrobia > Methanomicrobiales > Methanospirillaceae > Methanolinea_A. The sequence goes on along the minus strand of MVQD01000078.1, from coordinate 292 downwards.
TTTTTCCGCAAGTATCTTTTCAAGGAGCGCTTTATCCCTCCGGTTTACCCGCACAATACCCCCGGGTATCTGTTGTTTTGCCTCCGTGAGGAGGCGGGTGATTGCGTCCCGGTGGAAACTCTCGGGCAACCCCGCAATTGTGACGATGGCTCTTTCGTATACCTGGTCAAGGAGATCCTTCTGGGTATTCAGAAGTTCCCTCTTGACCAGGAGGTTTGCAGCCGAGATCTCCTGTGAGAGGATATACCCTGACTGACGTTCAGCATCATCGTTTGCGGCCTGCTTGATCTTC
>MVQD01000077.1 GCA_002067095.1 Methanoregulaceae archaeon PtaB.Bin056 | reverse complement strand
GATAACGGGACCGAGCCCTGGGTATTGTGTGATGAGGAGGCCAAAGGAGCAGTTGTCGCGAAGTGATTGTTCAATTCGGATAACGGGACCGAGCCCTGGGTATTGTGTGATGAGGAGGCCAAAGGATCAGTTATCGCGAAGCGATTGTTCAATTCAGATAACGGGACCGAGCCCTGGGTATTGTGTGATGAGGAGGCCAAAGGAGCAGTTGTCGCGGAGCGATTGTTCAATTCAGATAACGGGATCGAGCCCTGGGTATTGTGTGATGAGGAGGCCAAAGGAGCAGTTATCGCGAAGCGATTGTTCATTCAGATAACGGGACCGAGCCCTGGGTATTGTGTGATGAGGAGGCCAAAGGAGCAGTTATCGCGGAGCGATTGTTCATTCGGATAACGGGACCGAGCCCTGGGTATTATGTGATGAGGAGGCCAAAGGAGCAGTTGTCGCGGAGCGATTGTTCAATTCAGATAATGGGACCGAGCCCTGGGTATTGTGTGATGAGGAGGTCAAAGGAGCAGTTGTCGCGGAGCGATTGTTCATCCGGGTGATCTGAAAAACCCTCCCCCGGACTCACCCAAGTGCCTGACGGACCTCCCGCACCGCCGCGACCATGTGGGAGATCTTCCCAAACGCCGCATCCTTTGGAAGCATCCGGAGGCCACAGTCGGGGTCAAAGAGGAGGGCCTCGGGGCCAAGGAGGTCGACCGCATGTTCGACCCTCTCCCGGATCACGCTGACTGGCTCGACGGAAGGGTCGCTTGAATCCACGCAGCCGACGCCGAGCCTTTTTCCGTGGAGCGATCGCCGGTCAAAGAGGTCCAGGTTTTCCGGGCTCTTTGCACATTCGATGTCGAGCATTGCGACCGAAAACGAGAGGAGATGGTCAATGACCTCCGAGAGATCACCGCAGACATGCAGGGAGACCGGAACCGTGAGCGACGACGTCACGCGTGAGAGCGCCTCTCTCCCTGCGTCGAGCGATGCGGCCCCCGTGGAGAGGATGGGCTCGTCGACCTGCAGCATGCAGACCCCGGCACGCTCAAGGGAAATGGCCTCGGGGACCAGTGCGGCCGCGAGATCGCGAGCCAGGTCTTCGCGGTTCCTGTAGATCGGCGTCGCGATATGCAGGCCGTGCGAGAGAGTGGTCGGACCGGTCAGGATGCCCTTCACCAGCGGGTGGCAGGAGAGCGCGTAACGGGTATCGCTGACCGTGATGGCCCCGGATGCGGGGAGCACCTTGTTTTTCACGTCCTGTCCATGGATACCCGGGAGCCGGGTGGAGAACGCCCGTATCATGTCCCCCCTTACCTGCCCGTCCGAGATGATGTCGATACCTGCCCTGACCTGGGCGTCGACCGCAACCTTCACCGCGTGCCTGAAAGGATCGAGGAGGCCGAAAAGCCCCGACCCCCGCTCGACGGGAAAGCTCCCCACCACGGTGGTGGGGAGGGGAGGGAAGCGTGCGAACGGGTCCATCGTCGTCTCAGGGAACCAGGCGGTGCCTGTCGCGCGGGAAGAGGACGGCTTCACGGATGTTCTGGAGCCCGAGCATGGTCATCACAAGCCGCTCGGCGCCAAGACCCCATCCTGAGTGGGGAGGCATCCCGTACCGGAACGGGGTGAGGTAGAAGAGAAAGCTCTCGGGGTTCAGCCCTTTGGACTGGATCTGGCGGACGAGGAGGTCGTGCTGGTGCACCCGCTCGGAGCCCGAGGAGAGCTCCATCCTGGGGTGCATCAGGTCAAACGCCTTGCAGACGGAAGGGTCGTCGTCGTACGGCATCGCGTAATACGGTTTTATTGCAGTGGGCCAGTCGACGATGAAGTAGTGGCTGCCCATCTCCTCCCCGATTGCTCTCTCGGCCGCGGTGCCGATGTCGTCGCCGTAGGAGATAGGTTCCTCTATCTTCTTTCCGGCGATGGCGATCGCCTCCTCGTACGGGAGGCGTGGGAAGGGGGACGTGGGGATCTCGAAATCCGCGAGGTCGAGCAGGTCGAGGAGATGCCGGCAGGTCGAATCGACTCTCCTGTATGCGGCAATGACGACCTCTTCGAGGAGCGCCATCACCTGGTGGTGATCGGCGTACGAGACCTCCACGTCGATCGAGGTGGCCTCGTTCAAGTGTTTCGTGGTATTGTGCTCCTCTGCACGGAAGATGGGCCCGATCTCAAAGACCTTCTCAAAGCCCGCACCCATCATCATCTGCTTGTAGAGCTGGGGGCTCTGGTTCAAAAACGCCTCCTTCTCGAAGTAGGCGATGGGGAAGAGCTCGGTCCCCCCCTCGGTTGCCGCGGCTACCACTTTGGGAGTCGTGATGTGGATGAATCCTGAAGAGAAGAGGTGCTCGTACACTGCCTGCATGCAGGCGTTCCTGACCTGGAAGACCGCGGCCACGCGGGGACGCCTTGCGTCCAGGAAGCGGGAATCAAGCCGTGTATCGAGTTCTGCAGGAACTTTCTCCACGACGTCGAGAGGGAGCGGGCTCTCTGCGAGGCTCACGATCTCGAAGGACTCGGGGACAAGCTCCCTTCCCCCCGGAGCTTTCTCGATGGCCTTCACGGTCCCGGCAACCCTGACCACGGATTCGCGGGAGACTTCCCGGACTGCGGAGAGCACGGCCTCCGGGACTTTCTTCTTAGGGACGGTCACCTGGATGATTCCGGTGCGATCCCTGACGAGGAGAAATGAGAGTCCCCCCAGGTCCCGCACCTCGTGGACAAAACCCACTATCTCTGCTCTTTTTATGCCGGGAGTGACCTCCTGTATCGGTATCCGCATATGAAATCCAGTAGCTATGGGATGTGAAGGATAATTGTGTTTTGCTGCACCACAGGGATTACGGGGTCTGGACGCTCCCCCGGGTCCGGTGGGATGATTCGCGGGACCTGTCAGTCAGTGCCGAATATCTCCTGCTGAATGGCCGATTCCATTCCCTGCTGGGCGGCGAGCGCAGCTTTCAGGTGAGCGGGACTTTCCCATACAAACCATTCCTGCATTCCCGTCATCACCCACCAGCGTGAGAGTATCTCCCTTGAAAGCGCGAAGAGCTCCCTGAAATATTCCTCGTTTAATTCTCTCTCCATGTCCATGGTGATGGTGAGCTTGAGGACGTTCGAGAGCGCATCCCCTACCATCTTGGTATGGTACCAGGGGGAGCGGCTCCAACGGTGGCTCATCATCTCTTTGACGTCCAGGTTCCGGAACCGCTGGAGCTCGGGGATGTTGATGACAGGGTTCAATTTGTACTCGGAGAGCACGTAGGCGAGCAGCATGTCCCGGGCATAGTACATCCCGTTATGCAGGACAAAATAGCGCTGGGGCAGGAACTCTTTGACGGGGACCAGGTCGTGCATGTCCCGCATGCTCTCTTTTAAGAGGAAGTAGACCTGGGCGTTCCTGATTACGGGGTATTTCCTGGCAATCACGAGGTTTGCGAGAAGAGTGAGCGGGAGCTCGGAGAACGCCTCGTGAAAGAGCATGTACAGGAGAAAGACGAGCTGCTTCTTTCTCCATACGGCGATGTTGCGTGTACCCTCGTCCTTGAGGATGTCGAGGTATATCTGCTGGCAGGCAGGGAGCGCACACTCCTTTGAGAAGGATATGACCCGGAACTCGTTGCTTTTGGCCGCACAGCCCTTCGCCAGGAGCTCCAGGCAATGGCGGCAGATGGTGTAGTCCTTGAGCATCCCGAGCTGGGAACTCGAGAACGCGATCACGTGCTTGCCGGTCCCGAACGTGAAGTCATCGATCAGTACACCCTGGGGAGGCACGTCAGTCCTCCTGACAAGCTGGATCTCGGTCCCGAGGCACCCTTCCGCGAACTCGAGGAGCTCGCGCAGGACAGGGGAGAGATTAAACGAGGGGTTCATCCGTCACATCCAACCGGGAGGGCATCTGGGACCGGCGATCATCTCAACAGAATGTAACTTCGTCACCGATGAATAATAAACGATACCACGAGGGGCATTTTCCCTGGGAAGTGAGGTGGGGTAAGACGGCCCCCACGAAAGAAGCAGTATTCTCCTGCCTCACCGCCAGAAAAGCGGGGTTTGTTCAGAGCACAATGGATTTACCTTGAAATCCGGGCGTGGAGTTTCCGGAGCAGTGGCTCGACGGTGGGGAGGTACACGTTGAGCACGCTCCACACCAGCCCCCAGTCCGGGGAGAAGTATGGGTGTATCAGACGTGACCGGAGGCCTTCCAGTTCGTCCCAGGATACCCCCCTGGAATCCTGCCTGCACTGGTCCGAGACCCTTGCCGCAGATTCCCCTATGACCTCCAGGCTGCGGACCACGGCACGCTTGAGGGTCTCGTCCTTCTGGAAGTCGCGGGCTGACACACCCTTTGTGCGGTGTGAGAGGTAGGCGATCTCGTCAAGTATCTGGCCGAGGTACACCTTGTCGCGGCTGAGTACCGCAAACTCGGCCCCAAGCTCCGGCCGGAGGTACGAGGCAAGCACCCTGGACAACACAAGGTCAACTCTCCTCCCCAGGAGCTCGTCGAGGTACAGGGAGAGGCCGATGTAGTTTGCGTAGGTGTCCATCCCCGAATCGAATTCCACCTCGATATCCACGTCACTTTCGGCCCGCTCCTCGCCGCGGGCGACCGAACCGAAGAGGCCTATCTTCTTCACTCCGTACAGCCTGCGCATCACTGCGTATTTCGCATTCAGGGCGATTATCACCTCTTCCCTTGTTGATGGTCTCTCCTGTGGCGGCATCGTGCACCCTGCCCTCTTTCTCCTCTCTTTTTTGTGTGCCGTGGCCTTATGGGTATCGCCGGTGCGGGGCGGAGTAGGGGGGAAGGCACCCCCTCTCGTTCACGGGCCCTGCCATCACCCAGAAGATTCTTTACCGGGCCCTGCACCCTCATGATCATGCACACGCCGGTGTGGCTGGATTGTATCCTGATCATTGCACTCCTGGCAGCTGCCTGCGGGGGCTGTCTCACGAAGGGAGGCCCCGAAAGAGAAGGTCCCACTCCCGCGATCCCATCCGTGGCCCCCACCTCTTTTGTTACGGATGGAGGGCCTGATACGGGCAAACCCGAAGAGTCTTCCCTGCCAGCTGAAATGGTGCACCCCTTCCAGCCGAAGGGGGCCTATCGCGCGGGGGACCGCATTCTCCTGTCCGGCACGACGATCCTCTCTCCCGGAAACCATATCCTCGTCGAGGTTACCCCTGTCTCGTTTTTACCCACAAAAAAGAGCGACCCGCTCGCCGCCTCGGGGAGCGCGGGGGTCGTGGTGGTCCTTGCCGGAGAACGTGGGCTTCCGAATACCTGGTCGTACCTGATCGATACCCGCGGATGGGAACCGGACGAGTACCAGGTGAAGGTCCAGGGGGTAGAGGTTCCCCGGTCAACCGCAAGCTTCCGATTCACGCTTCGCCCCTGACCCTCTCGCCCACTCACCAGGTCCCGGACTTCTTCCCCCTGGAAGGCCTCTCCGGATCCTGGCCTGGTTGCCCGGGTGACGGGGATGTGGCATGAAGCCCTTCGCCCTGCCTCTTCCTCACCTTCTCCAGGGCTTCGAACCCCTCGCGCCTGACGGAAGGGACCGGGTCTGCCAGGAGCCGGGTCAACCCTTCGACTGCGGCCGGGTCTCCTATCTCTCCAAGCAAAAGGGCTGTCCGCCTGCGTACCTCGGAGTTCTGGTCAGAGAGGAGTTCCAGGAGAGGGCGGGTGGCGGGCCCCCCGATGTTCCAGAGTGCCTCCATGGTGCAGTTTCGCACCACCACGTCACCCTCGCGAAACGCTGCCACGAGCGGGGTGATCGCGGGATAACCGAGAAGAGCGAGTGCCCCGACGGCCTCCTGCCGGACATTCCTCTCCCGATCCCCGAGGACTCCTATGAGGCCGGGTATCGCACGGGGGTCCCCGATCCTTCCGAGCACACCTGCGGCGCCCTGCCGAACAAGGGCGTCGTCATGGCTGAGTGCCGTTATGAGCGGCTCGACGGCCAGGGTGCCAATCGAGGCGAGTGCAAGCCCCGTTCGCTGTCGGATCTCGGGCTCTGGGTGGGCGAGTGCGGCCACCAGGGGCGCGATGCTCTTTTCCCCCATCGAGCAGAGGGCCTCTGCTGCAGCAATGCGGACGAACCCGGATTCGTCGCCGAGGAGGCTGATCAGCGGGGGAATTGCCTCCCCGGCCCCAAGCTTCTTCAGCGCAGCGGCAGCCTCTTTCCGCACCCCGGGGTCACTGTCTTTCAATGCCTCTATCAGTGGGGTTGCAGCGGTCTGCACCTGCATCTCACCCAGTATCTCTGCGGCACCGCGCCGTATTGCGGGGTTGTCGCGGGAGAGTGCCCGGGTCAGGGACTCCACTGCGGGTTCCCCGATCAGCACGCACGCACGCATGGCCTCCCGGCGGACCGACTCGTCCTCGTTTCCCAGCACCTCGATGAGCGGGGGGACGGCAGGGAGCCCTATCCTCGCGAGGGTCTCTCCCGCACCCCTCCTTATGATCCAGTGCTCATCGTCAAGCGCATTGACGAGCGGTTCGATGAAGGCGTCCCCCAGCTCACCTGCCGCCCGGATCGCGTTCCAGCGGGCTTCCACGTCTCCGTAGGCGAGCGCCCTCCTCACGCTCTCCACGTGCTCCCCCTCCACTTCATTGGCCCGGGACGCCCCCTCTCCGCCAAGCGCCCCCTTGAGTGATCGAAAGATGCTCATTTGGTCCCGTTCCTCACACCTGTGTCTGACTCGCAGGTAAAAAACCCTTTTCGTTGACCTGGGGCCGCAAAACCGGTTTTTCAGCCACCCCGCACGAGAGAGAGTATCCTTTCGGCAAGTGCCTCGTCCACCCCCGGATGGTTCATCAGGGTATCCATCCGGATCGCACCGCTTACTTCCACGGGGTCCGACGAGTCCTGGATGAAGTGGTCCAGGAACCCGGCGTAGAGATCCCTCGTTGCGGCCGAGTCGGGTGAGAGACCCCGTGCCCGCATCAGGGCAGCAGCCGGACCGCTCACCGGGGCGTGCCCGATGAACGGGCTCACGGCAACCACCGGGACTTCCTCCAGGGCCTCGGGGACTCCCCTGCACTCGAGGATGGGCAGGATGCTGGTGATGGGGTTGCTTGGACCGATGATCACGGCCTCGGCAGCACCGATCGCGGAGACGACTGCGGGAGTGGCTACCGGAGGCGCGGCCCACCTCCTCCTCACTCCCTCGATGGGAAGCGCGCCCCTGTGCCGGACCCAGTACTCCTGGAAGTGAATCTCACGCCCGCTACAACTCACGACGGTCTCGACAGGGGTGTCGGCCATGGGAAGGATCTGCGCCCTGACCCCAAGCGACGTGCACAGCTGAGCAGTCGCGGCGGTCAGGGTCATCCCCCTTTTGAGGTATTCTCCCCGCAACAGATGGACTGCCCGGTCCCGGTCCCCGATGGCGATGTATTCCCCGCCATCCAGCCGCTGGAGCTCGTGATGGGTGATGAACGTATCCCCCTCCTGCCCCCACCAAGAAGAGGTGTTGAGGAGGCCGGAGAAGAGGTAGATCAAAGTGTCGATGTCGGGCGATACGAACCCCCCGCTCATCCACACGTCTTCTGCAGTGTTGACGACCACTGAGATCTCATGGTCTGGCAGGTGGCGCCTCATGCCCCGGATCAGCTTGGGGGTCCCGGTGCCCCCCGAGAGGAACGTGATCATAGTTCTCTATTATTTATATGAATGTGAGAAGAGTGTTGTTTCGGATTGGGAATGAAGATCATCAAGGACCCGGTGCACGGCTACGTGGAAGTCCCGGCATCAATGGTCCCCCTCCTTGATTCGGCACCCGTGCAGCGGCTCAGGTACGTGCGGCAGCTCGGGTTCTCGTACCTTGTCTACCCTGGTGCCCACCACACCAGGTTTGAGCACTCACTCGGGACGATGCACCTTGCGGGGGTGATGGCCCGCCAGCTTGGCCTTGATGAAAAAGAGAGCCTTCTCGTCGCATCTGCGGGGCTTCTCCATGACGTGGGGCACGGGCCGTTCTCCCACGCAATCGAGCCGCTCTCGGAAGAGTTTGCAGGGAGGAACCACCAGGATATCGGGGCTCTCCTGGAACAGCATGGGACGGCGGGAACCCTTGAGGAGATGGGGGTCGATGCCGGTGAGGTGACCTCCATGATCCAGGGAGAACACCCCCTTTCGGGGATCATTCACGGGGAGCTCGACGTGGACCGGATGGACTACCTGCTGCGCGACGCCCATTATACCGGTGCGCCTTATGGCACCGTGGACGCTCACCGCCTCATCCGGAGCACCACCCTCGCGGACGGGAGGGTGGTCCTTGAAGAGTCGGGGGTCAATGCGGCCGAATCGCTCCTTATCGCCCGCACCCTGATGCGCCCCGCGGTCTACTTCCACCATGTGAGCCGGATCGCGGAGATGATGTTCCAGGCGGCAGTGATGGCGCATGTCGGCGATCAGGCAGGGGACGGTCTTTCTGCGCTCCTCCTGGACGACGATTCTGCCTGCATGCAGGCCCTTCTCTCTTCCCCCTCACCGGTCGCGCGGGACCTGTCCCTCCGGATATACCAGCGCAGGCTCTACAAGCGGGCGCTTTACCTGAACCGTGAACAGGTGAACGCGGCGCGGATGGCCCAGTGCTGTTCGTATCAAAAGAGGGTGGCGCTGGCTGGCAGGATCGCTGCCATTGCAGGAGTCTTTCCCCACGAAGTGCTGGTAGACATCCCCCCCTTCCCGGGTGACATGTCTCTCCACGTCCAGGTGAAGAACCGGCACCGCGCAGTCGGCATATCGGAACTCTCTCCCCTGCTGCATACCCTCAACGATACGCGGAGGGGCCAGTGGAGGCTCGGCGTGTACGCTCCTTCAGCGCACAGGGAGCAGGTTGCCGCTGTCGCAGCGGACGTGCTCAATGTCAGGCCCGAGACCACCCAGGAACAGCTCTTCGGGTGATTCATCACCGGAAAGGTTCGCGAGCGAAAAAGAATCTTTATGAACGCCTGCCGCCAAGAGAGTGCGAGGGGGTCCCAATGATCGAATACTGGATCGTGGTCACCACGGGCGTAGTTGCGGTTGCCTGCGTCTTATGCGGTACATATATTTACAGTGATTTACGGGCACGGGAGTCCGTGCAGAACAGGGTGAAACTGAAGGTGTACGTATCACTCCTCCAGGCAGTGACGGAGATCAATGTTGCAGGCGGAGATGCCTACTCGCTTGACCGGGCAAAACGTCACCTTGCGTTCACGCTCAACCAGGTCAACCTTGTGGCCGGCCCCCAGGTGCTCCTCCACGTCAACGAGCTCCTGGATTTCCTGAACGAGACCCGCGAAGGGGATTATGATGTCCTCAAGGAGAAGAATATCCTGAATGCCATCGTGAAGGCGGCGAGAAGGGAACTTGATCCCTCGAGTGCAAGAGCCCTCGAGGAGTCGCAGTTCAGGTTCCGTTTCTATAACCCGCCCCGCCAATGAGTCCACTTCTCCTCTTTTTTTGGGATTTTCGTGTATACCAGGTGCCTAAACCTGAGGGCTTGTAGATTTATCAGAGAACAGCTCACACCTTATCCCATGGGTGGGAGGCAAGACTGCAATGCGTGAATTCATCGAGCAGATGCGGGAGCAGTCCCTGGTCGTTGACGTGGATGAGAGGCCTTCGGACGAGTTCGGCGCACCGAAGATGGCCAGCAGGACAGACTCCCTTCTCTTCTTCCATGACCTTCCAGGCGGCAGGGGCGTCATGAATGTCACGGCCACAAGGAAGGCGCTCTCCCTCGCCCTCGGTGTAGGCGAGGACGAGATAGGGATGCGCCTCTCGAGGTCTTCGTACGAGGGAAGCGTGGTGCGGGACGGCACCCTGTCCATGGCTCCGGCGGACATCTCACGCATCCCCGTGATGAAGTTCTTCCCCGGCGATGCCGGGAAGTACCTCACCGCAGGTATCGTCTTCTCGCGTTACCAGGGGGTGGAGAATGCTTCAATCCACCGGATGCTCGTCCTTGACCGTGACCGGGTGGCGGCCAGGCTCGTCGAAGGAAGGCACACTTATACGCTCCACAGGGAGGCGCTTGCCCGTGGAGAGGAGCTTCCAGTGGCCGTGGTTGTCGGGGTCCACCCTGCGGTGACCTTTGCCAGCTGCTCCCGTGTCCCGAAGGGAAAAGAGCTGCCTTTTGCCGCTGAACTGCTGGGGGGCGAGATCCGGGTCCACCAGTGCCGTAACGGCGTGCTGGTCCCCGACGCGGAGATCGTGCTCGAGGGGTATATTGGCAGTGAGACGGCACGCGAGGGGCCGTTCGTCGACATCACCGGCACCTACGACAGTATCCGCGTCCAGCCGGTGATCCGGTTTACCGGGATGCACATCAAAAAGGATTGCATCTACCACAGCATCCTCCCGGGGGGCAACGAGCACCGGCTCCT
>MVQD01000076.1 GCA_002067095.1 Methanoregulaceae archaeon PtaB.Bin056 | reverse complement strand
CATTGATGCGCTCGTAAACGAAAGCATCGATGCTTCAATATCGGATACTCCTACCCATCAGCAGGCGATAGCAGGGAAACCTCTTGTAATTCTTGGAGAGATCGCGGTCACTGAACAGTATGCGGTCGCAGTCCGGAAGGACGATACGCACCTGCGTGCCGTGATGGACGAGGGCCTCAGTCAGCTGATGGCAGACCCCCACTGGCAGGAGCTCCTGGAGAGGTACGGCCTCCACCCCCTCACCAGTTTTTCGTCCGGGAAGCCTTCATAGGACACTGGCAGGGATCGATACAACTGGTCATTGATATCGGATCTGATCCATGTCCCGGTTTCCGATCAGATGTTCTGCCTCTCTTCGCTGGAGCACAGCAGAACAGTGGAGGATGAAGAGGTCGAGGATGTCGGTATTTTTGGGCATGCTCCCGGGCGGGAGAAGGATAGCGGTGACTCCATGCAATTTCCCCTCCCACCAGAGCCCCCTGCCGATGACCTTCTCAAAGAAGGGGAGTTCCTGTATCTTCCTGCAGACCTCACGGGGTAAAAGGCCGAACGTGATGGTATCGATGCCTCCTTCCACTTGCACAAACGACTGCGGGATGGCTGGCCCGAGACCCCCTGCCGGCGGGTGAAGAGAGAGCCCTTCAAGCGGCATCCCAAATGCCCGTTCGATGGATGCAACAGCGCTCTCTTCGCCGCGGACAGCCTCCAGCCTCACGACGGAATCCCGGAGTACTGAACTGAGCACGATGACAGATCCCTGCGGCGCAAGGTGTGAGAGCGAGTCTGCGATAAACCCATATATATCTGCACCCTGAGTAAAATCCATCATCGCAGCCGCGCTCTCGGTGACAAACCGTATGTCGCGGCTGATTGACTCCAGTTGTTCCCTTGCCCTGTTCTGGCGGGAAATATCTGAAAAAGCGGCAACGAATCCCAGTGGGCGGCCGGAATCGCCATCAACGACGTTGACAGAGACCCGTGCATCGAACGTGGTGCCGTCCCTCCGCCGGGCAACCGCACAACCGGACCATGCTCTCTCGGTAAAAAGCTCCTGGATATCATTACCGGTGATCTCGGGCGACACCACGAAATCCACCGCTGATCGTCCGATCACCTCCTGCTCGTCGGTGTAACCCCATATGGCGAGTCCTGCCGGGTTTGCATACTGGATGCGCCCCTCTGTATCGCAGAGGGCAAGTGGGCAGTGCGAGGACCGGAACGCCGCTTCCCTGATCCGAAGAAGGGACGAGATCCGCTCGTGCTGCTCCTCGGCGCGCCTCCTTTTGACGGTTTCCCGGATCGCATGCTCGAGCTGGATGAACTGTGACCTGACCTGGTGTCCCTTTGGCAGGAAGAAGTCTGCCCCGCAGGTGAGCGCCTCGATGACGATATCCTCATCCTTCTGGTCCGAAAAGAAGAGGAACGGGGTGACCTGGTCGTTCTGGCGGACATGCTTCAGGAGATCGATCCCGCTCCAGCCGGGCATCTGATAATCAGAGACAATTGCGTCATATTTCTGCGATTTGAGCATCTCTGCTGCAGTCTCTCCTGAGAGAACGCAGTCTGCTATGATATCGCCGCCTCTCCCAAGGAAAATGCCTGAAAGTTCGAGGATCGTCCTGTCGTCATCAACATGCAGTAACCGGATCACCGGATATCCCCAGACCTGTTACGTGAAGACAGGACGAAGGGATTATTTAAGAATTTGGATATGGTTCGGGGACTGCCCGACCGCGGAGAGGGAGGGCTGGATCGCCAATACTGCATGCCCTGGTCCTCGAAAGGAGAACTGCATAATCCAGGATTATCCCTCCCCGGTGTGTGAAATTGGACATCTTTATTCATGCCCCCAATGGTACGATGCGGGATAAAAGGCACGTATCTCCCCGGATTCATTCGAAAACCATAATGCACTCCCCCATTGAATATCTGCTGATGAGGAATATATACGGGAATTCCCCCCACCCCTCCTTCTTCCTGATGATCCTCTCCATCTCCCTTGCGATCTTCATGTCGTCCCTCGACGGCACCATCGTCAATATCGCGCTCCCCACCATCTCCGAAGCGTTTTCCATCTCTTCAAGCACGGTGAGCTGGGTCGCGACCGCCTACCTGCTCGTGATGGCGGGGTGCGTCCTTGTATTCGGAAAGGTCTCGGATGTCATCGGGTTCAAGAAGGTCTTCCTGTCAGGGTTCGTCATCTTCACAATCGGGTCGTTTGCATGCGGAGCATTGCCGGACATGTTCAACTCGTTTCCCATCCTCGTCGGTTCACGGGTCTTCCAGGCCATCGGTGGAGCGATGATCACCGCGATCGCTCCGGCCATGGTGACCGCCTATATCCCGATGGAGAAGAAGGGAAAGGCGATGGGTATCATCATGACGCTTGCCGCGCTCGCGACCGCGATCGGCCCCACGATCGGGGGTGCACTGACCCAGTACACTTCGTGGCACTGGATCTTCTTCATCAACGTGCCGATCGGGATCTTTGCTGTCCTGCTCGGCTCACGGGTGATACCGCCGTCGAATGCCCGGGGTGTCCTGACCGGGTTTGACAGGTACGGCGCCGTGCTCATCTTCATCGGGCTTGCAACACTCCTCTTCGCGGTGACCGAAGGCTACTCGCTTGGATGGAGTTCGCCTTTCATCATTGGCATGCTTATCGTTGCGGCAGTCGCATTTGCGCTCTTCCTGTGGCACGAGTTCCGTTTCAGGGATCCCATCCTTGAATTGCGGCTCTTTTCGCACCGCAACTTCCTCTTCACGAACATGATCATGGTCCTTGTATTCCTGAGCTTCTCGGGGATCAACTACCTGCTCCCGTTCTACCTCCAGTACGTCCAGGGGTACGAAGTATCAACCGCCGGTTTGATCCTGACCTCGCTCTCGGTTGCAATGATGATAAGCGGCATCATCGCGGGGCTCCTCTTCAACCGGGTCGGTGCACGGCCGCTCTGTATCACCTCGGCGATTATCCTCCTTGCCGGGTATTTCATGATCTGGCACCTGGGGGTGGACACCACCATGGGCTACATCGTGGCATGCCTGTCCGCGATCGGGTTTGGCATGGGGATGCTGATCACGCCGGTTGCCAACATGATCATGAACTCGGTTGCGAAGAGCTACCAGGGGATGGTCTCGAGCCTCACGAGCCTGGAACGGTTTGCGCCGATGACGATCGGAATTGCCCTCTTCAACCTCGTCTTCCTCCAGGGTATACAGGCGATCGCGGGGCACCGTGGTGTGACAGATACGGCGCCTGTTTCGCTCAAGCTCGGGGTGCTCGCCGCGGGGTTCGACCTCGCGTTCTTCGGGTCGTTCCTGCTCGGGATATGCATCGTCGTCCTCGCCGTCCTCGCGCGGCAGGAGATACACCCTGACTACCTCGAGGGAGGTGAAGGAGAGTCGCCACTGGCAGGGATGATGTAACCGGGATCGGAAACGACTCTTTTTCCCGGGTCCCCCCCTTTAAGGACCCTGCAGGGATGATGGGTGCAGGAGATACACGAGAGTCCCCTCCTCCATCCCTTCTCCCTGCTCCTTTCCGCCGGCAGGGATAAAACCTGACTTTTCGAGCACCCTGATCGATGCCTTCAGGTCAGGATACGTGGTCGCGGTTATCTTTCGGATGCCGGGCCACGAGAAGACCTCTCTTGCGATGCGGCGGATCGCCTCGGTCGCATACCCCTGGTTCTGGAACTCGTCGAGGACCGAGTATCCGATCGTCACCGCGTCCGGATTGCCGGACAGGGACCCCGTTCCGCCGCACCCGATGAGCGTCCGCTCGTCCCCCGCATGATCCGCCCGCACCCAGTACCATGAGCAGAATTTCGGGTCTGACCCGTCTTCCATCATGCGGAAGAATTGAGAGATCGTCTCCTCGTCGAGCAACGGAGGGGGCCACCCGGGAGGAACGGCGGCATTGAGGAGCCGGGCGAGTCCTCTCCTGTCGCCCCTATCGCACTTCAGCATTTCGACCGTTGCCGGGATGAGAGCGAGCCGTTTTGTACGGATGATGGATACAGGCGGCACCGGGAGGATCAGCCCCGGAAATACTCGACGATGTTCCAAAAGAGCTGCATGTTGACCGATTCCGTGGGGAGGGTTTTTCCCTCACGGACCAACCGCTCCTTCTTGAGCGGCCAGTCGTACAGGTTCACGAACTCCATGGCCCGCTCGGGATGCGGCATCATGCCAAGCACCTTGCCGTCTTCGGAAGTGATGCCCGCGATGTCTGCGAGCGAGCCGTTCGGGTTATACGGAAACTCCCCATTTGCAGGCTCAAGGTCGTCCCTGCAGTAGGTGAATGCAATCATCCGCTTTGATTCGAGCCGCTTCAGGGTCGCATCAGTGCAGTAAAAATTCCCCTCGCCGTGGGAGACCGGGCAGTACAGGTACGAGATGCCCCGCGTCCAGAGGTTCCCGGATGCGGGTTTCAGCGTGACGAACCGGCACTCGAGCACGCCCTTCCTGTTCGGCATGAGGGCAATCTCACGAGCCGGGATGCGGCCGAACGCCGGCACGAGGCCGAGGTTTGCGAGGATCTGGAACCCGTTGCAGATGCCGAGCACGAGGTTGTCGCCGTCGAGGAACTCGCAGACGTCGTCCCAGAGGTTGTTTCGTACCCGGTTGGCGTACGCATTCCCTGCACCCGTGTCGTCGCCGTAGGAGAAGCCGCCCGGGAAGACCAGCAGCCGGTACTCCGCCAACCGCTTCGTTCCCGCGATGAGGTCGTTGATGTGCACGATATCCGACCGCATCCCCGCCCGCCGCAGGGCTTCCCGGGTCTCCATCTCGGAGTTGATCCCGTATCCGCTCATGATGAGAGCTTTCTCGGGGATAGGAGACGTCCGGCCGGGCACGCCCCCTCCGGAATTCTTCACCTGACCTGCGTGTGTTATTGTCATGCTCAGTACCCCCCGAAAGGCTCCCTGTAGGCTGCCTCGAGATCCGCGACCGGAAGGTCGATGATCGGTGTTCCTGCAGTCACCCGCAGGTCCTTGCCCCCCACGCGGCCGAGGAGTATCGCGTCGCTTCCGATGGCCTCCTCGAATGCCTGCCGGCACTCTGGGGAGACGGTGACGACGATACGCCCCGGCGACTCCGAGAAGAGGTAGTAATCCGGGCGCATGGCCGGGTGGATGGCGATCTCCATTCCAAGCCTCCCCGCGATGGAGACCTTTGCCAGGGCGACGAGGAGGCCACCGTGGCTGACCGGGAACGCGGATGCGACAAGTCCCCTCTCCATTGCCTTCGTCAGCCTTCCGTACCTCTCCCTCGCTTCCTCCAGGTCAAGGGCAGGGACGCGGTTCCCAAGGCTGCCGAGGTGCATGAAGTACTCAGACCCCCCGAGATCCCCGACGGTCTCCCCGATGACATAGACGAGGTCTCCTGCGAACTTCGCATCCATCGACACAGCCTTCGCGACATCGGGGTGGATGCCGATCGAGGAGATGAGGAGCGTGGGGAGGACCGAGACCTTCACGGGGTTGTTCTCTGCGTCAAAGCCCGAGAAGTCGTTGAACATGCTGTCCTTGCCTGAGATGAATGGAGTCGAGAACGCGGTGGCGCCATCGTAGCACCCGAAGGCCGCACGCTTCAGCTGCCAGAGCCTGGCCGGGTCGTCAGAAGAGCACCAGCAGAAGTTGTCGAGGAGCGCAATTGTGTCCAGCGGCACGCCGATCGCAACGAGTCCCCGTATGGCCAGGTCGATTGCCGCGATTGCCATCCTGTAGGGGTCGATCTCGGAGTACAGGGGGAAGAGCCCCTGCGAGAGCCCGACGCCCCGGTCCGATCCCGGCACGACCTTCGTGAGCGTGGCGCACCCCTGGACCCTGCCTCTCCCCTGCACGGGTCCAAGGACGTGTCCCCCCTGGACGGTGTGGTCGTACTGGGTGGAGATGAACTCCTTTGCGCAGATGTTCTTTCGCTTCAGCATGGCAAGGAGTGTCGAGTCGAGCCGGTCGGGGCAGGGTGCCGCCGGCTCGGGGTTCCTGGAGACGACGGGCGTTGTCCTCAGGTGCTTCTTCGGGAGACCGTCGTGCAGGAAGTCAAGCCCGACATCCATCACGACCGCACCGTGGCACTCGACCACGCACCTTCCGCTCGAGGTGAACCTGCCGATCACCGTGGCCTCCACCTCGCGCCTCTGCATCAGGTCCATGAACGCGTCCAGGCTCTCCTCCGGCACGGCTAGCGTCATCCGCTCCTGGGACTCCGAGATCCAGATCTCCCAGGGAGCCATGCCGGGGTACTTCAGCGGTACCCTGTCGAGGAAGACATGGCATCCGTTGGACTCCTTTGCCATCTCCGCGACGGCACAGGAGAGGCCGCCGGCACCGTTGTCGGTGATGCTCCTGTACAACCCCAGGTCGCGGGCCTCCTTGACGATGACGTCCGAGAACTTCTTCTGGGTGATGGGGTCTCCGATCTGGACCGCGGTCACCGGGCTTGCCGGGTCAAGCGCCTCCGAAGAGAACGTGGCGCCGTGGATGCCGTCTTTTCCCACCCGGCCGCCGACCATCACGATGAGATCCCCTGGCCGGGCCCGTTTCTCGTAGAGTTTCCTGTCCCCGTGGACGCGCGGCATCACGCCGACGGTCCCTGCGAATACGAGGGGCTTTCCCACGTACCGGTCGTGGAAGTAGCACCACCCCTGCGGTGTCGGGATGCCCGAGCAGTTGCCTCCCACGCCGACCCCGTGGACGACTCCGTCGAGAATCCTCCTGGGTGAGAGGATGGGCCTCTCCCGGTCTTTTCCCCGGAAGAGCGCAGGCT
Source organism: Methanoregulaceae archaeon PtaB.Bin056 (assembly GCA_002067095.1). Lineage (GTDB taxonomy): Archaea > Halobacteriota > Methanomicrobia > Methanomicrobiales > Methanospirillaceae > Methanolinea_A. Next base: position 11,651 of record MVQD01000076.1, on the reverse strand, counting down.
CCGTCTCAGGATCGCCGACACAGTACCCGTACACGTTGATGCAGGGCTTAGCCCCGAGGCCGAACCCTATCGTGTCCCGGTTCACCCCCACGATCCCGGTCAGGGCCCCGCCGAAGGGGTCGAGCGCCGACGGGGAGTTGTGGGTCTCGACCTTGTGCGTCACGAGGAACGTATCGTCAAAGACGATCGCCCCGGAGTTGTCGGTGAACACCGTCACGCATATATCCCGGTCTCCTCTCTTCTTCCGGATAATATTGGTTGCCGCCTGGATGCAGGTCCGGTAGAGCCCGTCAGGGACGTCGTCGTCCATTGCCGAGGCGAAGATGGTGTGCTTGCAGTGCTCGCTCCACGTCTGCGCGAGCGACTCGAGCTCGACGTCTGTAGGCCTGCGCCCGAGGCCCCTGAAATAGTCCCGTATTGCATGGAGCTCTGGAAGGTCGAGCGCGAGGGGTCCGCGCCGCTCCCCTGTGAGGGGATCCCGGATCCCCTCCTTTCCGAGCCTCGCGAGTTCTGTATCGTCGAGTTCGAGGTCGATGGTCTCGGCGGTCGGAAGCTCGTGCAGGGAGACGAATGGTGCGGCGGGGTCCATTCCCCTCTCCCCATACTCCTCCCGTGTCTTGACGTGCACGCGGTTCACGAGGGGGTTTGCAAGCGTGGTCGAAAGTCTTCCGACGGAATCAGGGGAGAGCGCTCCGCTGACCAAGTAGAGCTGCGAGGAGAAGACTGCCTCGCCCTCGCCGAACCGGTATCCGGAATAGTCCTCGATGGTCTGCCGTGCGGTCGTGCCCACGTTGTCGGTGACGCCGGGCAGGAACCCGACCTCAATCGCATAGTCAAAGGCCGCACGGGTCGCCTGGTCGACGGTGTATTCCTGCACGACAGGATTGACGAGCTGGGCGCCGATCTCCGAGAGTTCGGCGTGCGAGAAGTCCCTTGCGCGGGTGGCGATGGTATAGACATCCACCAGTTCAACGGAATCGACGGGAAACCCAAGGGAGCGGATCCGATCGGTCCGGGTCTTTTGCCGAGGGTCTTCCCGGTAGCGGACTTCTATCCGGTGGATGTGAGAAGTCATGGTTAGTGATGGGGCGTAAACCGACAAAATAGCTACCGGCGCACGCATGGCCTTGTCCATCTGCATCACCCGCCCCCGCCCATTGACCCAGCTTGCACGTCCCTCTCATATCCGATGGGGAACCCATTCCATGGAGATCCGGTTCGATCCGGATTATTTACAATGCCGGAGTATCGGGGTTTTTCTCTTCGCACGTCAACATGAAGCGTATGAAACGATTCGTGTGTGCAATCATGGTCCTCGCAATCGCAGTCCTTGCATGCGGGTGCACGACCCCTGCGCCCTCTTCCCAGGCCGCAAAAGAGGCAGCAGCGGTACCGGACCTCATCGGGAACTGGTCAGGTACGATGAAGGGGTACATCGAGGAGAAAGGATACACCGACTACCCGGACGAGGCGATGACCATGCGGGTCACCGGGCAGACAGGAAGGATCTTCTCAGGAGAGATCGTCTTCTCGAACCAGACCGCCACCCACGAGGTCAAGGCATTTGCAGGGGCAATCAACCCTGACGGCCGGACCTTCTCCATAGTCGAGCATGGTGGGGGGTCCTCGACCGGGACACTTCTCTCTCCCGGTGAACTCGAACTTGTCTACATTGAGAGGACGGTCCCGTTCACTATCGCGATCGACACGCTGGAGAAGAGTTGAGAGAGGACCCCCCCTCTCTCTGACAAGAGGGAGCTTTCTTCGGCAGCCCTGGCCGGCAACCGAAATGAAGCGTTGTACTCCGTTGCGGCATGAAACGCTGCCGTCCCCGGATTACGCTGCGGGTTCTCCGGGTGATTGGGAACCCCTGATCAGATCGACTTCTCCCACCCCTGCCCCATGTCCACGAGCGGCCGTACCTCGGTCACCTCGAACCTCGCTCCTGCATGGATAATCCCTGCCGCAGCCTCTCCTGCCACCTTCGCGATCTGGCTCCTGAGACCGTTGAGAAGAGGAGCAGCCCCCTGTCACGAAGATGCATGCTCCCTAGTCCGTCTCCCACCGGTCCTGGGAGATGAAGTACGAGGGGGCCGTCCTGTGGAGGACACCCCCGCACTCGGGGCAGAAATGGGGGCCCTGGGGTGGGGGAGCACAGACCGAGCATCCGGAATTCAGGTAGAATTCCCTGCTGCACCTGGCACACTTCAATCGTTCCATGCAGGTATACAAGGGCGGGGATACGGTTCAATCCTTTGGTAGAGTAATGAGGGGGCGGTCCTGCGACAAAGGAAAGTCGTTTGGGATAAAACCTGAGTATATCGTGCAGAACCCTTAAAAAGCGGTAAGTAACCGGATTTCTTCCACCACATGAACGTGCCGGGTTTTTTTGGTATAGCTTCGGTGGTTCCGCCAATCCCGCGGTGCTGTATCAGAACAGGGGCCTGAGGATCTTCTGTGCATCCCTGGCAAGGAACCCGTAGAGCGACCCGGCCATCACCGGCAGCCACGCAAGGACCTTATCCCGTGACATTCCCGTTGCAGCGCAGTACTTCGCAAGGTGCATCTCGCTCAAGTCCTTCCTGTCCATGAGGAGGTAGTCCATGTAGCTCCGCGCAACATCCGCTGCCGGGTCACCTATGGCGACTTCCGCCCAGTCGATGATCCTGTAGCCTGTCCCGTCAAAGAGGATGTTGCCGCCGTGGAAGTCTCCGTGGAGGATGGAAAAACCATCGGGGAGTTTTTCCAGCATGGCGATGAGCTTTTTGCGGTCAGAATCGTCAAGTCCGGGGGCTGCCAGGATGTTTCCAGTAAGGACAAGTTTGATCGGGCGGAAGTTGGTGGAGCCCACCTTGTGCATCGCGACCTGGAGCTCGACGACCTTGTCAAGGCACTCGCTGGTCTTCTCCGGAGACCGCTGCATCACGTCCGCAAGGGACTCGCCCTTCACCTGGTCCATGATAAGAGTGGTCCTGCCGCGGAACGTCTCAACACCGTACACCTTTGGGACCGGGATGCCCTGCTCCCCGACAGCGACAAGGGTGAAGGCCTCCTGGAAGACCTGCCGCGGGGGCTGTCCTTTGCGGTATACCTTCGCCACGATACCGTCGCGGGCGTATACGACCGCGGACATCCCGCTTCCGACCAGTTCGCCATAGCGTCTCCTGAACTCTTCGTCGCTCTCTCCTGCCGGTGTGCTGTCTGCCATTAGATTCACCTGCTCCGTGTTCCGGATACTCCCTTGTACTTTGCCCCGGACATTGCTAAAGACTTCGTTTTGGGGAGGGAGACATATTTTGCCACAGGCATAAGAGGTGACGAGTCACTTTCAGGGAATTACGTTGTTGTCGAAGATGCCGGAAAAAACGAAGTTGCGAGGATAAAATCCCCGGGAAGCATCTGGATATGAGAATTGATCTCCCATGAACACATGGATGGCGAGTCGTTCAACACGCCCGGCGCATGAGAATGACGGAGGCATTCTCATTCGAAATCACATTCCCCGGGGGGGTTCCAGTCCCCTCACTCCGGCGCCGGCAGCGTGTCGAGGATATACGCGAGGAGGAAGAGGAGCAGCCCGTTCAAAAAGAGGATAGCTGCTGTCACCATGCCCGGGATCACGCCCGGCAGGAGCATGGAGGTGCCAAAGAGGATGCCGATGATGTTGAGGGCGGTCTGGGTGATGAGCAGGTTCCTGACCGGAACAGGCAGCACGACCGGCTCTTTTGGGGCAACCCTCATTGCACGCAGCATGGGCACGACCCGGCCGGCGAGAAGTACGAGGCTTCCGATCAGGTTCAGAAGACCGAGCATGACGCGGAGCAGGTCAGTGAGGACCCCCGGCACGATGCAGGAATACACGCCCATTACGACGAAGACAAGGCCGACCGTGACAAGGAACCGCGAGCGCCGGAACTGCCCGAGGGGGGTCTCGCCCATGGCAAGGATCTGGATGGCCATGATGACGAGCAAAAGGCCGAGCTGGCCGTCGGGAGAGAACGGGAGCGTGCCGAGGTTGACCGGCACGAGCAGGATGGCGAGCAGCACGAGGAGCACGCCAAGGAAAATGAGGAGCGCAGTTGAGAAGGGAAGCGGAGCGCCCCTGAACAGGAGGTGGCGGTCGCTCTCAGGTGCAGTCTCTTTCTTCTTTGGGTACTGCACTGTTACCACATCGATGCACCATGCGAGCCAGAAGAGGGCTGCGCCGTCGATGATGAGGAAGACTGCGGTGAGCGTATCGGTCGCGAGAGCGGGCACGAGCGTGACAAGGCCGAGCAGGAATGCCATGAGATACACGAGGGCACAGGCCGCGGTCAGCTGCCGCAGGATGCCAGGGACGCCGAGCCAAAGGGCCGCCTTGTCCTTGTGCAGGAAGAGCTGGACGAGGAGGACTGCCCCGCCCAGCGTGAGGATGGTGCCGACCAGCACCCGGATGATCCCGGAGAAAAATCCGGGGATGAAGCACCCGAGCATTCCCGCAATTCCAGCCGAGATCCCGAGAATGATGACAAGCCACGTCCGCCTCACCTCGCCAAACGGGGTCTTTCCCAGCGTGATGACCTGCAGCGCAACGATCACAAGGAAGAGGCCGTACGTGCTGTCCGGGGCATAGGGGAGTGCGCCGGTAGTGATAAAGAAGAGGAGCAGCCCGAAGAGGCCCATGAATATGCCAAGGACGAGCAGGATCACAGACTCGAGCGTGAAACCAAATTCATGGGGCTGGGCCGGTTCGGTATCGAGCGCCATAAGAGAGCGGTCTCCGTTCTCTCGTATGCCGGGGCGGCTGCGGGCAGCAATGCAGCGCCCGGATTGTAAAAAAGAACTCTCAAACCGATCCTATTTCTGTGTTTTGAATCGATCCGGGAACGCAGGCTGCAGGAGATGTCGTGCCACCTGTAAAAAAAAGCGGTCTCCCGGCAGGATCCCGCAGTATTCCCCTTGAAAAGTCAAGTGTAAATCAATATATAGCCAGATCGGAAAAAAAGAGATGTAAAGATTGTTTTTGAGGAGACAGCAATGCGCATCAGTGACAGAGACGATGGGCTGACCCGGCGCATGCCGGCTCATTTCCGGCAGTGGCCCCCTTCAGGCCTGGGCGTCTGCCCCTACGATGACTGCACGACCCTTGAGATCAGCTACACAACCGAAGAGGAGATGCTCCGGCAGTACGTGCCGGAGGAGTTTGGGATCACCCGGCCTGTCCTCATGGTCATGTACGAGAAGTGCTGCGGCGTTCGGTGGATGGGCGGGTCGCAGTACTCGCTCATCACCGTCTCGGTGCCCGTGCAGTACGTGGCAGGAAAGGAGCCCATCGACGGAGTCTACCACCTCGTCCTCTGGGAGGACAAGTGCGAGCCCATCCTTGGTGGGCGCGAGGAGGCGGGCATGCCCAAGATCTTTGCTGATATCCCCGAGTACCGGCAGAATGGCAACTGCTTCTCAGTGAACGCCGCTCACGAGGGCCGCACGTTTTTTGAGATGGATCTTGTCCTTGGGCGGAAGTACTCGTCGGCCGAACTCGCGGGGATCAACGCGGGCAACGGAAGGGTGGTCCAGTTCGGCTGGCGCTACATCCCCAAAGTCGGCCCCTACCCTGGCCCTGCACTCTCCGAGGCAACCTACTACCCGGTCGACAACGCATACACATCCGCATCGGCATGCAGCGGAAGCATCCAATGGACCGTGCCGGAGCTGCACCAGCACCCGACGCAGCACAGCATCATCGCGGCGCTCGCGTCCCTTCCCGTTCGCGAGTATTTGCCAGGGTCGTTCCGGAAAGGTTCGAGCATGATGAGAATGGACCTTGCACGGGCCCTCCCCTGAGGTGGACCATGACCAGTGCATATGAAGGAAAGATCGCAATCGTGACCGGGGGCACCTCAGGCATCGGCTATGCAGTATCGGAAGAACTCTTAAAACGCGGCGCAACGGTCTGGGTGATCGGCAGCCGTAACGAGAGCGTGGAGAAGGCGAAGGCATCGCTTGCCGAATACAAAAATGCGAGGTTCGCCGCCGTGGACGTCCGGGACAACGCAGCGGTTGAGAAGATGGTTGCCGACTGCGTAACAAAGGACGGACGGCTCGACTACCTCTTCAACAATGCCGGCATCAGCCAGAAGAACCCGTACGAGGAGAGCACCCTTGCGGACTGGAAGGAGATGATCAATATCAACCTCTGGGGCGTGATCTATGGCGTCAACGCAGCGCTTGCGGTGATGCGGGAGCAAAAGAGCGGCCACATCATCAACACCTCCTCGGTTGCCGCCCTCTATGCCACCCCGTACCAGACGCTGTACGTTGCAACCAAGAGCGCGGTTATCGGTCTTACAGATTGCCTGTACTACGAGTACCTGCCAAAGAACATCTTCTTCTCGGTCGTCTGCCCGGGCGATGTTGCAACGCCGATCTTCAGGGGGCGCATCCCAGAGGGCGCGGTACCGGCGGAGGAGGCCGCCCGTATCATCCTTGAGGGTGTGGCAAAGAGAGAACGCCTGATCGTCTTCCCGGAATTCATGCGTGAGGTGCTGGAGAAGTGCAAGGACCCGGCATTCCGGGACATGTCACACAAGCACTCCGAGGCCGAGAGCCGCGCAATCTTCGCGTCGCCGGAGTACCGGGCGTTCCTCGCATCAAGGAAGAAGTAAGGGCAAGACGAAGAAAGAAGCACATGCGGGGTGCTATGGGGTATGACCGCAGAACCTGAAGGTGAAATCATGAGTGATGCATTTACAGACAAGATCGCGATCGTGACGGGGGGCACCTCCGGCATCGGGTATGCAGTATCGGAAGAACTCTTAAAACGCGGCGCAACGGTGTGGGTGATCGGCAGCCGTACTGAGAGCGTAGAGAAGGCGAAAGCGTCCCTTGCGGGATACAAAAAGGCGAAGTATGCGGCTGTGAACGTGACCATTGCCGATGAGGTGAAGGGGATGATCGAGACCTGTGTGCGTGAGGACGGCCGGCTCGATTACCTCTTCAACAACGCTGGCATAGGCATGACGCACCCGAGCAGGCACCTGACGCTCGAGATGTGGAAAAAGGCTGTTGACCTCAATCTTTGGGGTGTCGTATACGGCGTCCACTACGCCCTGCCGGTCATGCTGGCGCAGAAGAGCGGGCATATTGTGAACACGTCCTCGATTGCAGGCATCGTCGCGCCCCCGGCCCAGACCGTGTACTGCGCCACAAAGTATGCCGTCACGGGCATGACCGAGGCCTTGCGGTACGAGTTCTTCGAGGAAGGCATCACGTTTACGACTGTCTGCCCTGCAAACGTCGCAACCGCAATTTTTGCCGGCACCGAGATCCCCAAAGAGGCTATCCCTGCGGATGAAGCAGCACGGATCATCCTTGCCGGCGTGGAAAAGAAGGAAGGGCTCATCATCTTTCCGGAGTTTGCAAAAAAGATGTACGAGCGTTTTCTGGCAGATCCCGTGCTGAAGGAGAAGTTCATGCTCGAGTATGCCCGGCGCCGTAATGCCGGCTGGGAGAGCGGGGTACCGTACCTCGGCGTTCCGGACGACCTGCTGGACATGAAAGCGTAGGGGCCGGGTCCCGGGTATCAGGATCCGCCAACACTCTTCTCTTTCTTCTTTCACATACCTCAGGTAACGGTAAATTCATTCTCCACTCATGCTTGGCCGGTCTCCCGCACGGCAGGGAGCAGAGTGGGCCCGGGGACCCCAGATCCCATCTCCAGGGCTCCCGGGAGCCGGGGACAACCCCCCACAGGGGATGCACATTCCACCCTGCGAGCAGTCGCGCACGCATGCCCTGGTCGTCCTGACCTGACCGGATGAATGCATGCGACCCCGATGCGCCGGTTTTCAACCATGGAAAACCGCATACGGTTTGGAAGGAAAAAGAGTAGATCAGGCTCCAATTTTTTCAAGATTTCGGGGAACAGGGCATTGAATTTTTACAGATTGCATATCAATATTCCGGCTCCACTTTCACCCCGCGTGCTCTCCCACCCTTAAGGAAGTGCAAAGTGCCAGTCTCACAGGCATGGAGTTCGATCTGCACCCCTCGGTCACCCTCCGGAGCGGGACGTTCTCTGCCGTGGTGGCGCCGGGGGAGGTGGTGCTGGCCGGGTTAAACGACAACCCGGTGCTCAGGCGGTTCCTCTTCCTCTTCGTGAGCGGGAACTGCTCAAGGCTCCTCTCGGGGATCAACCGAAGGTCGGTCAGCATCGAGGTGCGGCGGGCGTTCACCGCCTTCCAGATCCTGCAGATCATCCGCGAGTCCTACCATACCATCGTCTTCGTAGAGCACGACCCCTTGCTCTACGAGGGTGCGGGGGAGGAGATGGCCCCCCAGGTGGGAGAGGCCCTCCGGCAGCTCGGGCAGGGGGCGCTTGTCGTCCTGTATACCGAGTTCCCAGATCCCTCGTTCGAGGCGATGGCTCGGCTCGCGGACCGGGTCTTCTACCTGGCGAGCCCCGCGGCACGGCCGCCGGCACCAAGGGCGAGGGGGAGGGGGAGGGAGCGCTACCCCGGCGGGCTCCCCCGCGGCCAGCAGACCCTCGGGGGGGTGTGAGATGGGGAGGAGTTTTGCCAGCGTGCGGATGGGAGTCCGGGAAGTCCTCTCCCGGTGGGAGCGGGCCGCCCGCGCCCTTCCCGGCAGGGACCGGGAGCATGCCCTCAGGGTGGTCGCGATGGCACGGGTGCATGCGAGCGAGTGCTTTTACGCATTCGGCGACCCGCTCGAGGCCGTGCTCTTCTCTGTCCTCCTGGAGGTCGCAAAGGAGCGCGAGGAGGGGAAACGCCGTGTGGATCCTTGACACCTGCTCCAGGAACGGGCAGGTGGAGATATGGGAGCGGGGCCGCGGCGGCCGGCACCTCGTAGTCCCTGCCCCCCCCTCATTCCTTCTCCACCTCCCGGACCCGCACGCCCACGGCGATCTCCTGGAGGGCCTTGAGAGCCGCTTTCCTGTCGAAGAGTGCAGCATCCGCACCGTGTACGGGACCATCGACGGGTACCGGGTGCAGGCCGGCAGGGAAGCCGCCGCACTCGTCGAGAAGCAGACGCGGTACGAGGCGAGGATCTTCAATGCAGATCTCAGGCCGGAACAGTGCGTCCTGGCAGCACGCGGCCTTGTCCCCTGCAGCGACGAAGGAGAGTCGCGGTTCTCCACCGATCTCTCCTTCGATCTCCCGGCAATGGAGATCGCGGTCGCGGACAACCCCTTTGCCAGAGATCCAGTCACCGCGCTCTCGCTTACTGTCGACGGGAGGCAGGTGCGGCTCGGAGGGGACGAGAGGGCCATCCTCGACGACATGGAAGACCTCGTCCGCTCCGTTGATCCCGATGTGATCCTCTTTCCACAGGCCGATATCTGGGTGCCCCGGCTGGCAGAAAGCGCCCGGGTTCACGGGCTCGATACCGGCATCTCCCGGACGGGGAGGTTCCGGCGGCTCCATGCAAAGTCCTACTGGAGTTACGGGAAGACGGAGTTCCGGGTCGGCGCCCTGATCCCCGACGGCCGGCTGCTGGTGGACACCCGCCAGAGCTTCCACTACCGGGAGAGCGGGCTCTCCGGAATCCTGCTTGGGGCGCGCCTCTCGGGGCTCTCCCCGAACCTCGCCGCCCGGTTCACCTCAGGCACCCTCATCTCGTCCTACGAGGTCTACGAGGCGCTCCGCAGGGGCATCGCAGTCCCCTGGAGGAAGGATGACCCCGAATCGGTGCGGCGGTTCCCGGAACTGAAGGCGGCGGACCGGGGAGGGATGATGTTCCAGCCGGTCCCCGGGATCTATACCGGGGTGCACGAGATCGACTTCACCTCCCTCTACCCCTCCCTCATCGTCAGGGACAACCTCTCCCCCGAGACCCTGGCAGACCCGGGGAAAGAAGGGTTCCTCCCACGCGTGCTGGCCCCCCTCATCGCCATGCGGATGGAGACCAAGCAGAAGAAGGCCAGCGACCCGCGGTATGCGGGTCTTGATGCCATCCTCAAGTGGATGCTCGTGACATGCTTTGGATACACCGGCTACCGGAACGCGAAGTTCGGGAGGATCGAGGTGCACGAGGCAATCACCGGCAGCGCCCGCGAAGTCCTCATCCGGACCAGGGATATCGCCGAGGAGATGGGCTTTTACGTCCTGCACGGGATCGTGGACTGCCTCTGGGTGCAGGGAGGGCCGGTTACCGCGTTCAAGGAGCGGGTGGAGCGGGAGACCCGCCTGCATGCGGTGGTGGACGCCTATGACTGGCTGGTCTTCCTCCCGATGGCAGACGGGACGGGGGCCTACACACGCTACTTTGGCAGGCTCTCGGACGGAAGCCTCAAGGTACGGGGGATCGCGGCCCGCCGTGGAGATACCCCGCCCTTCATCAGGCGTGTGCAGGAGGAGATGCTGGCGCGTATGCAGCAGGCCCGCACGCCGGAAGAGATCGCGGCCCTCCGTGAGCCGCTCAGGGAACGCTACCGCAGGGCAGTCGAGGAGCTCCCATCGGCCCTCCCTGCAGAGATGGCGGTCACCAGGAGGATCAGCACCCTCCGGTACCGGCACGCCTGCCCCGAGGCATCGGCAGTGCAGGCCTGCGCGGCGGGGGGGATCGCCCTCTCCCCAGGGATGGAGGTGAGCTACGTCGTCACCGATTCACGCACGTGGGCTGTTGACCTTGACTGGAAGGCCGCCCGCTTCGACGTGGGATACTATCAGAAGCTGCTCGGGAAGGCCTGGGAGGAGGTGATTTTTGCTGCGGACAAGGCAGCGATGCGGGAGACGTGTGAGAGTAAGGTGATCTGACGTTGCCCGGGAACCCGGGGGCCGGCCGATTCCAACCGGATTGCCTGAAGTGTGGAGCGATTGGAGGTGTGTTGGAGGAGGCTGCAGGCTGGTGCGGTCTTCATGGAAAAGAAACTACCTCTTCGCACTCCCCCGCGAAGTGGGCCGCGGCACTCCCTCGCTCACCAGTGCGTGATCGCGTCATCGACCGACGGATATGTCCTGAGTATGTTCATGAATCCTGCGAGTTCGAATATCTCTTTTACTTCAGGAGAAAGCCCGCAGATCACACAGCGGTCGCCAGGCATCTTCAGGCTCTTTGCCGCAACAAGGACGGCTCGAAGACCTGCACTGTTGATGTAGGGGACGCCTGCAAAGTCGAGGAGCAGCTGGCGGCTTCCGCCCGTGATTACACGCCTGATATCCCTGCTGAATTCATCCGCGTTGCTGCTGTCGATCCTGCCCGACACGCGGACAACCCTGATCTCTCCCCTGTTCTCGCATTGCAGTTCCATGGTTTTACGCTCCGGCGGGGTCCCGCTTTGGCATGGAAAATCCTGGAATCTGGCACACGATAAAAGTTGGCGGGCGGGAGGGGGCGATCGACCCCGATCTTCCGGTGCATGGCAGCAGACAAGATCCTTCATCCCCACTCCGCATCTATTCTGCGGGTATTTTCTCCTTTCAGCGCATAAGAAGAGGAAAGGACTTGAGATGAGCCACGCGACCGGGATGGAGGACGTATCGGTTCTCGATGCGTCGACGCTTGCAAAGAAGGAGAAGACGGTCTTTGTCAGCCTCATCGTGGACTTCATCCTCTGGCTACCTGATATCATCGCGGCAATCCTCGCCGGCTCGATCACCATGTTCGCGGATGTGGTGAAGTGCGGGAACGAGCTCCTTGCCACGTTTTTTGCC
>MVQD01000075.1 GCA_002067095.1 Methanoregulaceae archaeon PtaB.Bin056 | reverse complement strand
TCGTCCGTGCTCTTCAGGAGATCCCGGGGTGTCCCGGAGAAGACCTTCGGGATGTAGTCGATATACTGGGGTTTCACCGCTACTTTCAGCTTCTTCTGGGAGATGGTGCTCAGGTACTCGAAGAGCTCGGTGCCTGCGTATTTTTTGAGGATCTCCTCCCACGCGATCTCCCGCTCGAAGAGGCCGAGGTTCGGCTTGAGCTGCCCTGAGAGGATCTTCACCGCGGTACTCTTCCCGATCCCGTTCGGCCCGAGGATCCCGGTCACCTTCCCCTCGACCGGCACGGCAAGCCCGTAGAGGGCGAACCCATTCTCGCCGTAGCGGTGGGTAGGGTGCTCGAGTTCCTCGGGAAGGCTGACGATATCGAGGGCTTCAAATGGACACTTCTTTACGCAAATTCCGCAGCCCACACAGAGCTCCTCGGAGATGAAGGCCTTCCCGTCCTCCCCGATGACCACCGTCTCGTCTCCTGTCCGTACCCTCGGGCAGTAGATGATGCACTCGGTGCCGCACTTCCGTGGGTGGCACCGGTCCTTGTGGACGATTGCAATCCGCATATATGATGCAGGTCTCTTCAGGCTCCCTGGGTCAGCAGGAGCGTCCAGGTGATGAACCAGAAGGCAAAGGTCATGAAGCCCTGGTAAAGCCAGTCCTTTGCCCCCATCTTCTGGGAGCCGAGGCGGAGCAGCATGAAAATATGTCGCTGAGCCACGATGCCCGCGATCATGATGAGAAGAGCGAGGATGGTATAACTGTTGAGCCCTTCAACCTGGAGGGGACTGATCACCAGGAACGCGATGATTCCTGTTGCGATCCCAAGGGCGCAGGCGATCAGCGTCTTCTCGATCCGGACCAGGTGCTCCTGCTGCTTCTCCTCACGGGTCTTCTTTTTCGGCGCTACCTCGACCTCTTCGGGGGTGTCTGCGCCCACTTCCGGTTCAGGCACCTCTTTCTCCTTCCCGCTCCCAGCCTTCTTCTTCGAGGAGTCGTCCTTCTTTGCAGCGGTGCTGGCACTCTTCTGCTGCTCGAGATACTCCCGATATTTCTCCATGAAAGACTTCTTGCGGGGATTCTTGTCAGATTTTCCAGAAGGTCCGGCACTCATCGCAACACCAGTAGTCCTATTTTTTAGTGCTCGGGCCATATCTAATTTGGTATCGCATGGCTACCGAGAAGGGCTTAAGCGGCATCGACGTCCGGGCGGCAATCACCGAGTGGAACCGGCTTCTCCCGCTCTGGGTCTACAAAGTCTATATCATCTCTCCCGGTGTCATGGTCATCCGCCTCCACGGAAAAGAGCACGCAAGGCACCAGATCCTGATCGAGCCGGGGCGAAGGGCACATCTCACCGCTCATCCCATTTCACCGCCAAAAAATCCCCCTGCATTCGCCATGCTGCTCCGCAAATATCTCCAGGGAGGGCGTGTCCTCGGAATACGGCAGCACGGGATCCAGCGCATTCTCATTTTCGATGTCGGGAAGCATGACCGGGTCTACCACCTCGTCGTCGAGCTCTTCGACCAGGGAAACATTGTACTGTGTGATGATGACTACCACATCATCCAGCCATTCTCCACCCACCGGTTCAGGGAGAGGGAAGTGGTTGCGGGTGCATGTTACGCTTTCCCCCCCGAAGGTCCCGCTACCTCGGGTTTTGAGGCATTTGCCGGTTTCCTGGCCAATGAGGAGAGGGACGTCGTCCGGGCGCTTGCCGTTGGTGCCATGCTCGGGGGGCCTTATGCGGAATATGTCGTGAAGGCTGCAGGAATCGACAAGACGACGCCCGCGTCAGGGGCTGATCCCTCCCTCCTCTATAAGGCAGTGACAGAACTCCTTTCAAGGGCGGAGACGGGCATAGCCCCAGTCATGAATTCCAGGGAGTGCCTGCCGTTCGCCCTGGATACGGGTGCCCGCGGGGGCGACTTCTCTCTCTTCAACGAGGCGCTCGATGCCTTTTACCCCCCTTCAGGGAGTAAAAGCCAGGGTCCGGAGAAACAGAAGGAGAAGGTCTCCCGTGAGGCACGGATCAGAGCCCAGCAGGAAGCGGCGGTCGCAAAATTCAACAAGAATATCGCGCGGTGCGAACGGGCCGTGGATGCCATCTATTCGAATTACCCGTTCGTCCAGGAACTCCTCGGCACCCTGCAGGATGCCCGGCGCAGTCGTTCCTGGCAGGAGATCGAGGCCATACTGAAGTCTCAGGCAAGCGGCCCTGCCACGAAAGTCCTTGCAGTGTATCCTGACCGCGCGGCAGTGGACGTGGATCTCGGGGAGCGTGTCACCCTCGTGGTGGGGGAGAGCGTGGAAGCCAACGCCTCGCGGTACTACGAGGAGATAAAAAAGTTCAGGAGAAAGATTGCAGGTGCGTCCACCGCGATGGAGCGGGTGGCCGCCCGGCCCGAAAGAAAGGTCGTCACCCTCCCACTGATGAAGAAGCGATGGTACCACCGGTTCCGCTGGTTCTACACCAGCGACGGGGTACTGGTGGTAGGGGGACGGGACGCCTCCCAGAACGAAGAGCTTGTCAAGAAATACATGGAGGGCGGGGACCTCTTCGTCCACGCGGACGTGCACGGGGCATCGGTGGTGATCGTCAAGGGATCGACCGCGCACATGGACGAGGTTGCGGTATTTGCGGCTTCCTACTCGGGGGCCTGGAGGAGCGGGCACTTCTCGGCCGATGTGTACAGCGCCACCCCCGGGCAGGTGAGCAAGACTCCCGAGTCAGGAGAGTACGTGAGCCGCGGCTCGTTCATCATCCGCGGGGAGCGGACATACTACCGCGATGTCGCGCTTGGGGTCGCAATAGGGCTGCAACGTGCCCCGGAGCTGGGGGTGATCGGCGGTCCGCCTTCGGCCGTAAGATCCCGGGTTTCTGCCGTGGTGGAGCTTCGTCCCGGCCGGTTCGAACCAAACGATATTGCAAAGAAAGTCCTCCGCATCCTGAAAGAGAAGGTCCCTGCCGATGAGCAGAGGGGAATGAAGGCCGTCCTGAACACCGAGGCGGTTGCGGCATTCGTCCCGCCGGGCGGGTCAGACATCCTGGAGGAGGAATGAAGGCCGATTACTGCGAGATGCAGCAGTCCTTTGGGGAGATCCGGCTCTTCCCCGAGAGCGTGGACGACCTCTGGCATCTCTCTCACCTGATCTCCCCGGGAGACTTCGTCTTTGCCACGACGCTTCGGACCGTGGAGGCTGCGCAGGACAAGCTGCGACCTGAAAAACTGGAGAAGCGGCCGGTGAGGCTTGGCATCAGGGTGGAGCGCGTGGAACTTCATGCCTTCTCCAACCGGTTGCGGGTATCCGGGACCATCGAGCACGGCATGGACTCCGGCGCATATCACACCCTCAACATCGAGCCGGGCTTTGAATTGTCGGTGATCAAGCGATGGAGGCCCCGGGACCTTGAGCGTGTTGACCGTGCGGTCAAGGCATCCATCCATGAACTGGTCCATGTCCTCACGATCGAGGAAGGAGAGGCAGAGCTCTTTCGGATGCGGCAATACGGGCCGGAAACGGTGGTCACTGTCACCATGGGGAGCGGCAAGGGAGGAGATACCGATTCACGTCCAGCATTCTTTGCGCGAATCGGAGAATATCTCACCGAACTGAAAGGCCCTCTCGTAATCGCGGGGCCCGGGTTCATCAAGGACGACTTCGCACGGTTCCTGCGATCCTCTCTCCCCGAAGTGTCAGAAAAAACGCTCGTCGTCGAGACCAGGCGCATCGGTGCGGGCGCCGTCCAGGAGGTGATCGGCCAGGGCGTCCTCGAGAAGATACACGAGGACGTGCAGCTTGGAAGCGAGGTGAGAGCAATGGACGAGCTCCTTATGCGGATCTCAAAAGGTCTCCCTGCGGCATATGGACAAAAAGAGGTCCAGAAAGGCATCGAATATGGAGCGGTCGAAGAAGTGCTTGTCGCAGACTCCCTCCTCCGCGACGAGGGCATCGTCTCCCTCCTTGACCGTGCCGAACTTCAGAATGCCCGTATTGTCGTCCTCTCTTCCGTGTTTGAGCCGGGAAAGCGGCTCGAGGCGCTCGGCGGCATTGCGGCGCTGCTGCGATACCGGATAGAGTGATGGAAGAGCGGCATGTGGGGGGTTATGGGTTTTCGGTCACCGGAGGGTAATGTCAAAACACTGTGGAATCCCGGAAGAGATGCCCTTTTCACGAAACACTCCCCGATTCACGAGGGGCTGCAAACAGGATTGCATCGGGATAATCTTGGGCTATGCATTTTCCATAGCACTGGTTTTATCGCATTTTGGGATTGTCACAGCGGCAGGGCGAAGTCCCGAGAATATCATTGGGTGGTGAGTACGGCCCGTTATCAGGGTGGAAACAGATTGCACTGGTACCTGGAACCGAAGGAGGGTTCACCCATCTCCTGACCTCCCCCGCACACACCCCGCAGAACGGCGCAACGCGCCTCCACGGATTGAATCCTTCTTGCTCTCTTTCTGTGTCCTTCTTGTTCTCTATCTATGTGAACCAGAGTTTTTTCCTATCACGCGAAATCTTCGTTATCCACATACAGGAGGGGGGTTCAACCCCCTCCTGACCTCCCCCGCACACACCCCGCAGAACGGCGCAACGCGCCGTTCTGCTCCCACAACCTTTTTCTCCCACCCTCCTCCAATCCTTGCTATGGTCAGGCACGAATGCGGGTACGAGCAGGAGATTCTCTGCAAGAGGTGTGGAACGCCCGTGGTGTACAGAGAGCGGACAGGGCTCCACTGCCCGAAATGTGGCCATGAGATCACGCTGCTCTGCCACGGCTGCGGGAAAAAGTGGTGACCGCCTGCGTTATGCCTTGGTCCGGATCCACTGGGCATACTGTTCCCGGAGTGCCCTGATCTCGTCGGGAGAGAAGTCCTTTTTCCTGTTCCGGTGGAGGTACTCCTCGAGCTGAGTGACGATCCGCTCGGCGACCTGGTACTCGTCGACCTCCATGTAGGCCGTTGCCTGCCTCACTTCAATCGCCTCGCCGCACACCGGACATAACTTCCACTGCTGGAACCGGTCAACATAGCCAAAGGTCCGGCATCCAGGGCAGCGGATGATCAGGAACATCGACAATGGGTGATTGTCTCTTCCTACGGTATATATATATCGCCGGATACCCGCACCAGGTCGCCACATGAATGCACGGGTTCCTTGGGATGAAAGACAACCGGGGACATTGGGATTATCAACAGGAGCCTCCGAAAAGAGAATGGAATAATTCAGTAGATCATGTTCAGCACGAGTATCGCTACACCGATGGCGGCGCTCGCGATGATCACCGCATATGGGCTGATATGAAAGGCCCTCTTGTCCTCGCTCTCGTAGTAATTGACCAGTCCCGCGGAGGATATGAGCCGCCCACCCTGCTTCTTCGCCATACAAACATATTTCTCATTCTCGGTATATAAAAGCAAGTCAGCACGCATGGCCGGAGGAGAACTCCTCGTGGAAGGTCGGGCGCTTCTTGGCG
>MVQD01000074.1 GCA_002067095.1 Methanoregulaceae archaeon PtaB.Bin056 | reverse complement strand
CCCTCGATCTCGCATTCAAACTCGCCCGGCGGTTTGGCGTACGTATCGATGAACTGTTCGCATATGGAGAGGAGTTCCCCCAGGGAAGCAAGATCAGGGAAGGCATTCCCGATAACATGGATGCCTAGCCTGAAGGGCGCACCACATAGGGTGTAAAGGAATATTATGGCATGAAGGTGTATGTGCCCAAGGACTATTAGTAATATTTAAATAACTTATTGTAAAATATATTTAACTTTGATAGCACCGAGGAGTCATTTGGAGGGAGGGGCCAGTCAGGAATCACACCTGACACGCGAGCTGCCAACTTCGCGGCAGGATGCCAGATCGTCTCCTCACTCTCCCCAATAAAACGCAGACATGAAGTGAAAAATTCGGATTTGGTTCGATGAGCGTGTAGTACAATGCCACGATTTTCCATCAACAGTAAGAACGGGCTGATTGCAGCCCTGATGACAGGTGCAATCCTCGTCATTGCCAGTACATCCTGCATATTCCCGGCTCTGGCCGCGAGCAGCGCAGAGAACGCCGCGTCATACGTGGCAGTCACAAAGGTGACAGTTGAGCCGGAGGCTTTCATGCCTGATGACAAAGGGACTATCACTGTTGATATTCTCAACAGCGGCACGGTCCCGGTCGCCATTTACAGGGCAGAAATACTCTCACCCGATGTCAGGGTCCTGAATTACCAGACGTATGACTCGGTGGGATCAATTGGACCGGGGAATACGATGCAGTTCACCTTTCACATCCAGCCGACTGTCGGGGACGGCATGTATTTTCCCATGTTCTACCTCGACTACACGGATGCAGGTTCACTTCGGTATCCTGTGCCCCTCAAGGTGAAATCCACACCACTCAGCGTCAGCGTGGTCGATTCCCCCGATTCCTTTTCGGCCGGCAGCAAAGACAGGGTCACCCTTTCGGTCAGCAATCCACGTGAGAATTCGGTGAACAGTGTCACGGTGACACCTTCTGGCAAAGGGATCACCACGACCCAGAGCAGCTCCTTCCTCGGGAGCCTCCAGCCTGATGAGACAAAGACTGCCACATTCGAGGTCATTGCGAGCGAAGCAACGGACCTGGCCTTCGATGTCTCGTACAGGAATGGCTTAAATGTCCATCATACCGTGCTGACGATTCCGGTCACCATTGGTGAGCGGAATACTGCCGCCGAGATGGTGGTGAACAACGTCGAGGTATCCCAGAGCGGGACCTCCGTGACCGTGAGCGGGGATGTCACGAATGCCGGGCTGGAGGACGCCAAAGCGATCAAGGTGACCGTCGGAGATCCCGGAAAACCGGTCAACCCCAATCCCGTCTACGTGATAGGAGCGCTTGAGCCTGATGACTTCTCCAGTTTCGAGGTGACCTTTACTGTCCAGGGGGCATCTTCTGTCCCTCTGATCATCCAGTACAGGGACCCCGATGGGAAAGTGTTCGAAGAGAGAGTGGAAGTTTCACTCCGGAACACCGTGATGCCTCAATCAGGGGCGGCCGCGGGAGCCCCGCAGGGTATCCAGTCAGGAAACACCAGGAGAAACGGGGGGATGTTCGGCTTTGGGTCAGGTATTGGCCAGGTCCCGGTGACGGAGATCGCAGTTATCATCGTGGCATGTATTGCGGTGGCTGTCGCATGGAGGAAGGGATACCTCTCTCAGGCGGTTGAGAGGGTGCGGAAACGTGAAGGGAAGTGAGATCCCGTGGTTGAAACGCCACTTATCGAGCTTGTAGACGTGACACGGGTCTACCCGCTCCCGTCAGGAGACGTGGTCGCACTCGATCGGGTATCCCTCACAATCAACGAAGGGGAGTTCGTGGCCATAATGGGGCCTTCGGGGTCGGGAAAGTCCACTCTCCTGAACCAGCTCGGGTGCCTCGACCGTCCCACGAGCGGGGATCTCTTCATACGCGGGAAGAATACCCGGGAGATGAATGATCGCGAATTGACCGGCCTTCGCCTGAACACTATCGGATACATCTTCCAGAGGTTCAACCTGATCCCCCTCCTCACTGCGTACGAGAACGTCGAGTACCCGTACCTGATGAAGCACAGGAAGCCCGATGACTCGGGGTGGGTGGACCTGCTCCTGGGGATGGTCGGGATCGACCCTGCAATGGCAGCCCACAAGCCGCCCGAACTCTCAGGGGGGCAGCAGCAGAGGGTGGCCATTGCCCGCGCACTCGTGAACGACCCGGCACTCATCCTCTGCGATGAACCGACAGGGAATCTCGACTCGGTGACCGGCCACCAGATCATGGAGATGCTTTGCGACCTGAACAGGAAGGGAAGGACCATCCTCATGGTCACCCACGATGCCGAGGTTGCCGGGTATGCGGAACGCACCATCGTGATGCGGGACGGGAGGGTGACATGAAGGATGTCATCCTCTCGCTCTCTTTGCGGAGCATCCGCATCCATCTCCTTCGCTCGGTGCTTGCCGCACTCGGCATCGTGATCGGCGTGGTCGCCATCTCTTCGATGGGGATGATGGGGGCGAACATGACCCTCTCGGTGACCGAGGAACTCTCATCCATGGCAAACAACCTCGTGGTCAGGGCGTATTCCGGGGGAGGCGGATTCGGGGGCGGCCCGGGAGGTGGCGGGGCATCCGGCAGCGGCGATGAATTCATTACAGAGTCAGAATTCAGGGAGATAACCAAGATCGCGGAGAAATACGGGCTTGTGTACGGTGTCCAGTCGGAATCGGACAGGATAGAGGTGGGAGACAGGAAGGGAAGGGCCACGGTGTATGGCCTGGACGACAGGGTGATCCCCTCCATCTTCTCCCTGTCGGAGGGGACATTCCCTAAAAGCACGAGTTCTGTGGTAATCGGCCCCACGGTTGCCAGCCGGTATTCCCTCAAGACAGGGAGCAGGATCGACATTGGTGACCCGGACAATGGAGGGACCACGACGGTCAGGGTGGTCGGAATCCTGAAAGAGCGTGGGATGTCAATGGACGTCAACTCCGACTCTTCGATCATCGCCAGCCAGAAACTCTTCAATGGGATCTACGGGAGAGAAGGGGAGTACAACCAGGTGAACATCATCCTCAATGACATCAATGACACGCAGAAGGTCAAGAGCGCAATCCTCGAGAAGATGAACAGGAAGGAAGAGACCGTGACCATCCAGGACAGCAGCAGGATGCTCGAGAGCATCACGTCGACTCTTGGGACCATGACAACCTTCGTGATGGCGATTGCAGGAATATCCCTCCTTGTTGCGGCCACCTCTATCTTCAACGTCATGATGATGTCGGTGACAGAGCGGGTCAGGGAGATCGGCATTATGCGGAGCATCGGGACGCAGAAATCCGAGATCAGGAAGATGTTCATCTACGAGGCAGTAATCCTCGGCACCATCGGGGCGACCATTGGCGCCCTGCTCAGCCTGGCAATAGGGTGGGTGGTGGTCCTTGCGATGGTGGGGAGCACGGACTATTTCTTCTCCCCGTCAAGCCTTGTCTATATCCCCTCCGCGATGCTGGTCGGAATCGTCATATGTGTCATCTCCGGCGTCTACCCTGCATGGAGGGCATCGAACCTCGACCCAATCGAGGCGTTGAGGGCCGAGTGAAGGAAGATGGAAACAAAATTTTTGTGCAGCACGTAATAATCCGGCCCATCACCTCCACATCCGATGAACCACGCCGCCCCTCATGGGCGCCCGGGAGGCGATCCGATAACTGAATTCGTAATGCAGATGACAGACCCGATTCCACATTCACCTGGAAGACAGCGGGGAGGTGGAAAAAGAGAGACAGGACAGGGGGAATATCTCCTCCTCGCACAACTTCATGGTGACGAGAAGGGATACAAATAGTGCCCCGTGCATCATGCGATCTCTTCCTTTATGCGGGGAATACGGAATTACTCGTCATTCCTGTGCATGCTCATCCCGATCTTCTTCTTTACCTTCTCCCACGTCCCTGTTACGAGGAAGCTCTCCTCCATCGAATCTATCATGGGCCCGAAAATCCGCATGGGAATCGCCATGGTCAGCATGTCGACAGGAACGCAGGGACGCGCCGAAGGATCGAACATCCCGAGCACGGCCCTCGGGCGCTCTGCCACCGACTCGTGCAACGGATGATGGATGATGGCGCTGCACCCTGATCCGAACGGGCAGATCACGCCATGCGGGTCCGCACGATCGTAGTTCGCGAGGGTGAAGAGCCCGGCGATCACCTCTGCCCTTGCAAAGAAGATCACCACATCCGGGTTGTCATCAGGTGTGAGGGAATCCCACCTCCTGAAGAGGTAATGGCGTCCCCTGGCAGGGAGAAAGGTTCCCTGCCTCAGGAAGTCGTCGACGATCTCCGGGGTCTTCTTGTATCGTTCACCCGGCACCGAACCGGCTTTGCCATACGAGAGGAAGAAACGGAAATCGGGAGCCCGCTCCTCGGTATAGCCCATGTAGTATTTTGCCCCGCTGCACGAGAGCGAACCCTCCCCAAATACGAGCGACCTTCCTTTCCGGACTCGTGCGAGGTCGCAGACCACGCACCGCCATCCCCCGGGGGCGGGGGCCCTTTCGATCCCCCTCTCTTCATCCGTGATCTCGAAAGTAATCGGGAGCTCCGCACCCGGGAAATACTCCTGCCAGAGCCGGGTGAACCGTTTACCTAACGCGGTATCCATGTGACTCACGCTTTTCAGGGCAGGCTCACACCTTCTCCTCCATCCACCCCATCCTCGCGTACCAGTCGTACTCGTGGGTCCACCTGTCTTTGTTCCAGAGGATGAGCTGGCGGAAGTACTCGCGGCGCTGACGCTGCATCTCCTCCTGTTCGGGGTACAGGATCTCTCCCCTGATGGAACGGACGAGGGTATGCCCGAGGGCCCGCGCCTTCTCTTCTGCTTCAGGGAGTGCCTGCAGCCCCCGTCCCACCGAGACCCCCACGCCGCCAACCGTGATCGCCCCAAAGGAACTGAGTGCATGGTTCATGTATTCGAGGATCGGGTCGAAATTTGGGCCGCCTGCAGTGCTGACAGAACAGCCGTATTTTCCGGTGAACATACGGCAGTGGACGGCATCGGCCATCCTGTCAAAGATCGCTTTCATAGGGGCAGGGATGGAATCGATGTAATTCGGGGCGCCGAGCACGATGCCGTCCGCATCCATCATCCTCTCGAAGAGTGCGGGGAAGTCATCGCAAAGAGTGCACTCACCGCTCGCATAACAGGCCGTGCAGGCGGTGCAGTATTCGATCTCAAGCGAGTATACGTCCACGATACTGGTCGTGGCGCCAAGAGATCGGGCGCCGTCCAGCACCGCCTCCACCAGCCGGAGGGTCCTGCTCTCGCTTCCTCTCGGACTCGCATTCAGCCCGAGAACCTTGATGCTCATGATATGTTACCTCCTGTCGATTGGGGATCGGGGGAGGATCAGGATAAACCTGCCGGTTTCCGCATATCGGGGTCTGCAGGCAGCAGGGTGGATTTCACTGCCCCCTTAATTCCCGCGCAATGTCCCTCACGTCGATGCCACCTCTTCGGGGGGGGGGTGAAGTGCATGACCCGGGGGAAAAAGAAGGTGCCAATGCCGGTCACCTGAAGAACAGGACCTGCTTGACATCCTCGACCCTCATCCCGTTGTCCATTCCGAGGCCGTACATTACCTGGAGGGCCTTCTCGTCCAGGAAGGAGAGCTCCGTTGCCGTATTCTCGGGATACGCGAAGATGCTGTCCTGGTAGCGGAGGGATGCGCCCTTGAACCCGAGGGTGTAGAGGAGTGACCGGAGGAGGTAGTGGTCACGCAGGTCCCCCTCCATCTCAGAATTGAGGTAGATATCATATCCCTTGATCTTGGCGCATGTGATCCCGCCGCGGGTGTATTCCTGGTTCAGCCACCCCATCTCGGAGGTGAGGTCAATTGCCTTCAGCCCTTCGGGCGGGAGGAACTTGATGCGGATATCGCCGGTCTGTCCCGCCTTCGTGTTCTCAAAGAGCTTGTTCGACTGTGAGAGGAGGTTGAATTTCACCGCGAACGATTCGATAAGGATCTTATCGGGTTCCCTCCCCGCGTTGAGCGAGATGGTGGTCCTCTTTGAAGAGAGGGGAAGGCGCTCCAGGAAGAGGTTTCCTCCCCCGAATGCGACGTCCATGAAATGGAGGTTGATGTCCTCGCTCGAGAGCCCGATTGCGGTTGGAGTGGGTATGGGGGTCAGGGTCTCCGTGGGGGGAACGGACGTGGTCGGGACTGTCGTTGGTGCGGGGGTATGCGTTTGAGGCACAGGGTCCCCTGCGGAGTGCGCTGTGAGGCACCCCGAGAATGACAGGCATCCCACCGCGATGACCAGGGAGAGGTAAAAAAATACCCTTGATTGCATGAATAATTTTCAAAATATGAACGCATAATGGTTGCCATGGGGGATACAGGGTGTCCGCCATCCCGATCGGCTTCCCACGGACACAGGAGAAGGCCCCATGATCACAGGTATAAGGAAGGAATGCCAACGTATAACCCACGGGGATAAAAAAAATGTTCCCATTGGAGTTGCTGACCTATTAGTAATTATAAAAGAGAAGACAGGAACGAAGAGGTTGTTGTGGACGAGACGGCGCCGCCGGGAATGGAGACAATCCGCGTGCGGCTGCCCAAAAAAAGAAACCGGGAACAATTTGCCATTGCCGAGCTGATGCTTGGCTCAAACCACATCAAGGTCCGGTGCATCGACGGGGTGACCCGCATGGGGAGGATCAAGGGCAAGATAAAGAAGAGGGCGTGGATCCGCGAGGGGGACACGCTCATCATAACCCCGTGGAGTTTCCAGGACGAGAAGTGCGATATCTCTTATCGGTATACGAAACCCCAGGTCGACTGGCTGCGAAGGAACCGGTACCTGTAGGTATTTTTTTTTGTGAGACGGAGGCATCACTCACTGCCCAAGGTATCCCAGGAGTACCCTCCACCTGGCGATCTTTTGCTGCAGGGTATACCGCGCGTTGGCAGGGCTCGTCGAGGGGAGCGGGTAAACTCCTATTGAGGATGGCAGGGGAATCCCCCGTGTGGCTCTCCTGAATGATTGATGTGCCTTCCCGCCATTCAAGCAGATGCACCGGATCGTAGGATAGGCGGCAAGAAACCCCTGGATGTCGTTTATTTCCTCGTCGCAGATGTCGCGGTCCATGCTCCCGGGCTGGAATCTTCGCGAAGCGATCACGTCCCATACAGCAATCCCTGCGTCTTTCAACCCTATCTCCCATTCCGGTATCCCCTCCCCTTCCAGAGTGAGAATGCTCCTCATCACGCTCCAGAAGTGGTTTTGCGGGTTTGCATAGTATCGCCCCGCGGAAAGGGACATCCTGCTGGGAAAGCTTCCCATGACAAGAACTCCGGGGGAGTGTCCGACAAGTGGAGGAAGCCCGGACTCTCTCCCCGGTTCCCCAAGGTCTTCATTCATCCGGCTTCTCCATCACGTACATGACATAGCCGTACGAATCCTGGAATCTCTCAAACATCCCTATCTCCTCGTCGATCCCGTCAAGGACCTCCTGGACGACGGAATCATCGGCATACTCACGGCGAAACTTCCTCATCCGTCCCTGCAGGGGCCGGTAGTAGTTCCACCAGGCAGAGACAGGCAGGGGAAAAGAGTCCCGGAGCACATACCCGGACCTTGCAATTATTTCCCTGTGGGTGGAGTCTGTTGCAATCCCCGGATAATTCGCGGCCCAGTAGGAGCGAACCTCCTCCGGGACCGCGCTCTTCTGCCAGGTCACTTCAGATGCGACAAGGAAGCCACCTCTTTTGAGAAGGGGCCGCCAGGAGACGAGCCCGGTCGCAAACCCCTTAAGGTATATGGCCCCCTCGCACCATATGAGGTCGGCACACCCTTCCCTCAAGGGGAGCGAGTCCATCGATGCCTGCACCGCCTGAATACCGCCGTACCCGGGCCCCAGGAGCGCCCATGCACGCTCCTTCAGCTCGACGAGAAAGGGCCTGTAGTCATCAACCGCAATTACTGTTCCGCCGGACAGGCGCGAGAGCACCAGGGCTGACGCACCCGAGCCACACCCGATATCGATGATGACGGGATTGGCCGACTCAAGGCGGATGGAGCGGTAGGCGCGGGTCGTGCATTCGTTGCTTCCAGGTCCCAGCCTCGGGAGACCGGAATGGACCAGGTGGAGGGCTTCGAGTGCATTCATATATATGCCAACCCGGTTATGACGTGGGGAATTGTGTTCCAGTGCATGCGTGGGGTATTGGACTTTCACCACGTAATGGTTCTCACTTCAAAGACCCACACGGGCGGAGATGGTTATACTCTCCTCTCTGTCCTCTTCTCTCTTAGTTTCCTGGCAGATTCTGCCAGGAAGAGAAGAAATGGGAGAAGAGCGTAGCACCACATGCTTGCATACGTGTCGATGAACGAAACCCCGATCGCGACCAGGATTACCCCTGGCATGACCACGGCGCGTTCGATTCCCATCCTGGCCGGGCGCTTGCTCCCGGGCGCAAGCGTATCCGAGTACCGGCAGATGTATGCCCACATCCCGGTAAGGGCGAGGCTCGCCAGGAGGAGGTTGAGATGGAAGAGGAGAACTGCCTCGAGGACGTTCGTGTAGTCCCCGGAGAGTGAGGTGGTGAAAGGGATCAGGACGATAAAGAAGAGGACGAGGATATTGATCCTGATCAGAATTCCGTCAACGAACTCGACCCGCGCGAGGATGCGGTGATGCGACATCCAGTACGCTGCCAGGATGAAGAAGGCGATCACGAAGAGGAGGAACTGGGAATGGAGGCCGGCAATCTTCGCGGGCAGGAGTTCGGGTGCCTGGTCCCAGGGGACCTCAGGGATGGCAATAGTGATCACAAGGAGCGTCATCGCAAACGCGAAGATGCCGTCGCTCATCGCTTCCAGCCTTGACTTTCCTATCCGCTCCACCCCTGGCACTCCCGGATTGTGCATCTCTGGAATAGGTGATTGGAACTTTTCCTATTTGAAGGGGGGTGCCGGTATCGGCCGGGAGGGTTCGGATCGCCGAAAAAAAGGGTCAGGCCCTCTTTGCTTTCGGGGGTTTCATCAGCACCCAGCCGATGGCAAGCCCTATAAGAGAGAGGACAAGGACATAGGGGAAGACCCCCATGTAGTTCCCGGTGGTGGTCTTGATCAATCCGGCGAGCTGGGGACCGGCGATGGCTCCCGCGCCATAGGCGAGGAAGACCAGGCCGTAACACCGGGGGTAGTCGCAGGTCCCGAAATACGATCCTGTAGCCGTCGGGGCAATGGCGAGCCATCCCCCGAGGCAGCCCCACAGGATGGCGAACGCGACGATGTACACGGGAACCGACGGCACCTGCCAGAGCGCAACCGATGCGATGGCGATGAGGACGAACGAGACGAGCGCGGTGTATCTCGGGGTGATCCTGTCGGTGAGGCTCCCGAAGACGGGACGGCCACCCCCGTTGAAGATGGCAAAGAAGCCCACCAGCATGGTGGCCAGGCCCGCCTCAATGCCGATCTCGGTCCCTACGGGCTTGGCGATGGAGATGGCCATCAGCCCTGCCAGGCACCCGATGAAGAAGCAGGCCCAGAGCCCGTAAAAGGTGGGAGTCCGGAGCATTGCTCCCCGGTCGCACTCGCAGACCTCCTCGCCGGGCCTCGGGACGGGCGGAGTCCAGCCGGACGGCGTCCATCCTGGTGCCGGAAACCGGAGGGGGAGTGCAAGGAGCACGATGAGCGCGATGAAGGCAATACCGAATATTCGGAAGGTATTCATCACCCCGAAGGACGCGATCAGATACCCCGCGATGTTTGCCGTCAGGAACGCGGAGAATCCGAACCCGAGCACGGTGAGCCCCACCGCGAGCCCTCTCCGGTCGGGAAACCACCTCGCAGCGACTGCAACGGGGACACCGTATGCAATGCCGACACCCACTCCCCCTATCACCCCGTAGACGAGGTAAAGCATCTGGACCGAGGAGACCGTCGAGGCGAGCAGCCAGCCAAGGCCGGTGAGCACTCCCCCGGCAATGGTGACGTTCCTTGGTCCAAGGCTCTCGATATACTTCCCGGTGAGGGGCATCGCGATGGCAAAGAATGCAAGGAAGACGGAGAAGGGCATCAGCACGTCGTTTGCGGTGACCGGCTGGCCCAGGGTTCCTGCAAAGTATTCTGTCAGCGGACCGACAAAGACGCTCCAGGAGTATATGCTTCCGAGGCACAGGTTGATGATCATCCCGATGATCACCAGCACCCAGCGCCCCCTCTCCGGAGACATGCCGAACATGGTCCCATCGGTAGGCATAATCAGTCCTGATCCAGGCTGAAATGAGGGAGGATTACTCCTCCAGGGTGGAGACGTCTCCCGGATCTATCCCCATCTCTTTGGCCTTCAGCACACGTCGCATGATCTTGCCTGACCGGGTCTTTGGAAGCTTGTCAACGAACTCGATCTCTGATGGCATGGCAATGGGCCCGAGCGTCATCCGCACGTGGTAGATGAGATCTGACTTGAGTTTCTCGCTCGGGGAGAAGCCGACCCGGAGGATCACGAATGCCTTGATGATGTTCCCTTTCATGGGTTCGGGCTTGCCGATCACCGCGGCCTCGGCCACGGACTGGTGCGAGACAAGTGCACTCTCCACCTCGGCGGTGCCGATGTTGTGGCCTGCGACGATAATGATGTCGTCCGCCCTCCCGATGATCATGATATACTCATCCCCCTTTGCCTTCACCGCGAGGTCACCGGCAGTGTAACAGTCCGGGATGGTATTCCAGTAGGTGCGGTAGCGCTCGTCGTTCTTGTAGACGGTCCGGAGCATCGCCGGCCATGGCCTCTTGATCACCAGGAACCCGCCGTTCCCGGGTGCGACGGGTTTGCCCTGCTTGTCTACCACGTCTGCAACCACCCCCGGGATTGGCCTTCCTGCAAAGCCCGGGCGCATCGGTTCTCCCACCATGGTGGTGATCATGTGCATGCCGGTCTCGGTCTGCCACCAGGTATCAACGATTGGGCATTTTTTCTTCCCGATGACACGGTAGTACCACTCGAATGCCTCGGGGTTCAGCGGCTCTCCAACCGAACCCAGGATCCGCAGCGAAGACAGGTCATACTTGTTGGGCCACTGCTCTCCCACTTTCATGAACATCCGTATGGCGGTCGGCGCGGTATAGAAGATGGTAACTCCCAGGTCTTCCGCGATCTTCCAGAAGGCGCCGGGATCCGGATAGTCAGGCACGGCCTCGGCAAGGACGACCGTCGCCCCTATCGCGAGCGGCCCGTACACGACATAGCTGTGTCCCGTGATCCAGCCGGTATCGGCGGTGCACCAGTATACATCGTTATCCTTTACGTCAAAGACGTGCTGGGTGGTATAGCCCGTCCCCACCAGGTACCCCGCACAGGTGTGGACTATACCCTTGGGAGTCCCGGTGGATCCGCTGGTGTAGAGGATGAAGAGGGGATCTTCGGCATCCATTACCTCCGCCTCGCAGGTGGAAGGCACACCCTCCATGAGCTCGTAGTAGTCCACCTCCATCTCTGTGTGCAGTTCCACAGGTTGATCAACCTCCCGGGAGAGCACCACGACCTTCTCCACGCTCGGGGCGTTGATTATTGCCTCTTCGACGATGGTCTTCAACGGAATGGTCTTTCCACGGCGGTAGGTTACGTCGGCAGTGATGACGATCTTGGCCTCTGCGTCCTTGATGCGCATGTTGAGCGCCTGTACTCCAAACCCTCCGAATACCACGCTGTGCACTGCGCCGATGCGGGCGCACGCGAGCATCGCGATCACCTGCTCGGGGACAAGGGGCATGTAGATGCAGACCCGGTCACCTTTTGCCACTCCCAGCCTCTTGAGACCGTTTGCGAACCGGCAGACATCCTGGAAGAGCTTCTTGTAGGTGAAGATCCGCTCCTCCCCCTCTTCTCCCCTCCAGATGAGTGCCACCTTGTTCCTGCGGTGGTTGTTGACGTGGCGGTCCAGGCAGTTTGCGGTGATGTTGAGCTTGGCGTTGACGAACCACTTTGCATAGGGATAATTCCACTCGAGGACCCGGTCCCACTTCCTGATCCACTCGAAGTGGTGAGCCTGCTTTTCCCAGAACCCCTCGGGATCTGCCAGGAACTCCTTGTATGCAGCGGTATAGTCTTTTGTCCATGCGTTCTTTTTGTAGGATGGGTCGGGGAAATACGTCTTCTCCTCCCCAGAGAGCGGCACCTCAAATGATTCTGCCATTGTATCGCACCTTTCCGTTCGGACTCATGCAATCAGCCATTCTTGTGTGAGGAGCGGGCGGGAGCCCTGCTCGCACCATACACCCCTCTTACTGTACACTCCTCTAGTATAAGTTCGAGTGTTCACCTGCTACACGCTACCACAGGCGTAATTTGCAGCCTGGAAACCGGGATCAGACGTTTCTCTTCTCTTGTCAGTCACATGCCCCCACATGCTATTTTAATGATTAATCATTATAATTATTAAAACCTGATGATTCTTCCGTGACCGGGAGCACCATTTGCCTCTGTCACAATTATAGGACCCCGAATTTGCACATGATTTGACGAGGAGGACAGTCGCGTAACCTGGCGCAGACCCCCTGCGCCTCCCAAAAACGGGGCAAGGTTGTCGCGCAGGAGGAAAATAGAGGGGCAAATACGGGGAAAAAGGATTAACATCTGCGAATCGAAACGAAGTGTATGGATATTGCCATCATCGGGGCCTCCGGCTATGCAGGCGGAGACCTGATCCGCCTGCTGCTCACCCACTCGAAAGCCCGCGTCACCTGTGCGACTTCCCGGAAAGAGGCGGGAAAACCTGTTGCTTCAGTTCACCCCCAGTTCAAGGGGCTGCTGGACCTCGAGTTCACGAATCCCTCCCCAGGAGACCTCGAGGCTGACCTTGCATTCCTGGCGGTCCCCCACACCGCGGCCATGGCCTATGCAAGGCCCCTCCTCTCCCGAGGGATCAGGGTAATCGACCTCTCTGCCGACTACCGGCTGCCAAAGGAGATTTTCGAGAAGGTCTACGGGGTGCCTCACACCGATTACTTCGAAGCCCCCTACGGCATCCCCGAACTGCACAGGGACACCTACCGGAACGCGGAGTTTGTGAGCAACCCGGGATGCTTCCCCACGGGGGCAACGCTTGCCGCAGCACCCCTCGCACGCCATGCCCACACCGTGATATACGACTCAAAGACCGGTGTTTCAGGGGCCGGCGACAACCCCTCTGCCACCACCCACTACCCAAACGTCGGGGACAACGTGAACCCTTACAAGTGGACCTCGCACCGGCACCTTGCGGAGATGAAGCAGGAGCTGGCGAGCCTCGGCTCCCGGGCCAAGTGCTACTTCACTCCGCACCTGGTCCCTGTCAACAGGGGGATCCTCACGACCGCCCACGTCCTGCTGGATGAGCCCATGGAACAGGAGGAGGTCGAGGGCCTCTACCGGAAGTTCTACGAGAAGGAGTTCTTCGTGCGCCTCCAGAACCCTGTCCTTGCCGCAGTCAGGGGGACCAACTTCTGCGATATCAGGGTGGAGAGCGAGGGGGAGCGGGTAGTGGCGGTGTCGGCCATCGACAACCTCGGGAAAGGTGCGAGCGGCCAGGCAATCCAGAACATGAACATCATATGCGGCTTTGACGAACGTGACGGCCTCGCGGGCGCAGGGCTGCTCCCCTGAACGAGGTAACTGTATGCTGATCCGAGAGGTTGTGACAAGAAACCCGGTAACGGTCCAGGCGGATGCACCGGTGAGGGATGCCGCCGCACTCCTCCGGGCGCACAAGATAGGAGGCCTGCCGGTGATGGAAGGTGAGACTCTGGTGGGAATGATCACGGAGTCCGACATCCTCCGGCTGCTCGAGACAGGGAAGATCTCAGAAGACCTCTGGCTCCCCTCCCCCCTGGAGGTCATAGAGGTGCCCATACGTGAGATCATCAACTGGGAGAAGACAAAACACGCCCTCACCTCCATCGGGAATATCCAGGTACGAAAAGTGATGAGCCACCCTGCGATCACCATCAGCGAGGAAGAGGATATCGAGGACGCGGCATCCGTGATGCTCTCGAAGAAGATTGCACGCCTTCCCGTGGTCAGGGGCAAAGCACTTGTCGGGATCGTGGCCCGGGCAGATATCGTCAGGGGGGTCGCGGCCCCGGGAACGCAGGGAGAGGAGTAAGGGATGAAGAGTATCTGCGCCGTGGAAGGGGTGACTGCCTGGGGCATCAAGGAAGGGAAGTTTGGCCTTGCACTGATCAGGGCAGATGGCGATGCGGCGGGGGTGTTCACCACGAACCGCGTGAAGGCTGCACCCATCAGGCTGATGGAGGAGCGCATCGCGGGGGGCACGCTCTCGGCGGTGATGGCCAACAGCGGCTGTGCCAATGCGTACACTGGGCAGAGAGGCTACCGCGATGCCGCGGAGATGGCAGAGATCGGTGCCGAAATACTTCACCTTGCACCCGGTGAAGTGGGGATTGCCAGTACCGGCGTGATAGGGCGCTACCTTGACCTCCCCCTCATACGCGATCAGTGCCGGAGAGTCGTACCGCAGATCAACCGGAGCGAGGAGGCAGAAGTGCGCGCTGCCCGCGCAATCATGACGACAGATCTCACGGAGAAACATGCCCTCGTCAGGAAGGAGCAGTTCTCGGTAGGCGGGATTACCAAGGGGTCGGGGATGATTGCCCCCAACATGGGGACAATGCTTGCGTTCATCTACACCGACGCCGAGGTGCCCGCCCCCGCCCTCCGTGACGCGCTCAGGACTGCAACCCGCCGGACCTTCAACCGCGTCGTGGTGGACGGGGACACGAGCACCAATGATATCGCGCTCTGTACCGCGACAGGAAAGGCGGGGAAGGTGAATCCCCGCGAGTTCTCGATGGCGCTCGAAGAGTGCTGCAGGTCTCTTGCCATCCAGATCGCCGAGGACGGAGAGGGTGCAAGCAGGCTCATCGAGGTCAGTGTCAGGGGAGCTCCAGGAGAAGAGGAGGCGGCAGCGGTTGCAAAGACCGTGGTTGCATCGCCTCTCGTCAAGACTGCGGTGTACGGTGCCGACCCGAACTGGGGCAGGGTGATCGCCGCAGCCGGGAGGGCGGGGGTTGCGTTCGATCCCGACACCGTGAACCTGTGGATGGGAGACGGCCTTACGTCCATCCCGCTGGTCAAAGATGGGGAGATCGTGGTTGACCTTTCCCGTGCAAAAGCCCTCATGCAGGGAAAGAAGGTCGTCTTCACCCTGGATCTTGGTGCAGGCGATGGAGAGGCCACGGCATGGGGCTGTGACCTGACCGAGAAGTACGTGGAGATCAACGGGAGGTATACGACATGAAACGAGAGGAAGTCCTGACCGAGGCGCTCCCCTACATCCAGCAGTTCCATGGAAAGACGATGGTGATCAAGCTCGGCGGGCATGCGATGGTGGACGCTGCGATCCTGGAGACTGCAATAAGGGATGCGGTGCTCCTGCAGCTCGTGGGTATCCGCGTCGTCCTTGTTCACGGAGGGGGCCCCGAGATCACCGAGAAGATGAAGGCCATGGGAAAGGAGCCCAAGTTCGTGGCCGGCCTTCGCATCACAGACGAAGAGACCCTTGAGATCGCCCAGATGGTCCTTGTGGGAAAGATCAACAGCAACATCGTCTCCCTGATCGCAAAGAGCGGGGGCAAAGGTGTGGGGCTCTCCGGAAACGACGGAAACCTCATCATCGCCAGGAGGATGGACCCAAAGAGAGTCCAGGTCGCGGGCACGGAGCAGGAGGTCGACCTGGGACATGTCGGGGAGATCGAGGAGATCAACCCGGCAGTCCTTCACACCCTCCTCGACCGGGGCTACATCCCGGTGGTGGCGCCCATCGCCATTGACCGCCACGGCCAGAGCCTGAACATCAATGCCGATACCGCGGCAGGGGAGATCGCCATCTCGCTCTCTGCCTACAAGGTAATCAACATGACCGATGTCGACGGGATCATGGATGCATCGAGGACGAAGGTCTACCGAAGGCTCAGGGTCCAGGAGGCCGAGCAGCTGATGGGGAGCGGAGTGATCTCTGAAGGGATGATCCCAAAGGTCAGCTCCCTCGTGAGAGCGGTGAACAACGGGGTCTCTTTCGGGCACGTGGTGAACGGCAATATCGCCCATAACCTCCTCCTTGAGATGTTCACGGACGAGGGTGTGGGGAC
The DNA here is from genome assembly GCA_002067095.1 of Methanoregulaceae archaeon PtaB.Bin056. Lineage (GTDB taxonomy): Archaea > Halobacteriota > Methanomicrobia > Methanomicrobiales > Methanospirillaceae > Methanolinea_A. The sequence goes on along the minus strand of MVQD01000074.1, from coordinate 819 downwards.
CATGATCTGTGCCCGCTAGGGGGATGTGCACAAAGAAGCCGGAAGTGCGGAAGAGAAGGGTCTCTCCCTCCTTCAGGCTGGTGACCTTCCTCACACTCTTCTCCCTTCTTTGCCTACCTGCCTGGGCGGGTCCTCTTGGCCCGGGCCCCGGAGGAGGGAACGGGGAAGAGTCTCCGCCTCTTTCCTCTCTCCTTTACGAAGATGGAAAGCCGGTCGTCCACTTCTTCTACAACATGTACTGCACCGAATGCCAGAAGACGGTGCCCGATCGAGGCATGGGTAAAGAAGGGGTCTTTGCCCGGGGCTTTTATGCTGGGAGTGCTGGTGGGGATCTTCGAGCTTCCCTGCACCGGGGGAATCTACCTTGCCATCCTCTCCCTCCTCTCCCACAGGATGACACTGTACGAGGGGATACCCTATCTCCTCCACTATAATCTCGTCTTTGTCCTCCCCCTGGTGCTGATCCTTGCCGTGATCGCGTTTTGGGTTCCCCCAGGGGAGCTGGAGAGACACCGGGAGAAGAATCGGCCTCTGGTAAGGCTTGCGATGGGGGGAGTGATGGTGCTCCTGGAATTGATCCTGATCCTGGAGATCACCTGACCATATCAGGGGAGGTTCCCGTCCCCCTGGCACTCCCGCTGCTTCTCCTCGCTCATCTCGATAAGGAGGGCAAAGATGTTCCTGACAGAGACCGGGTTGATATTCTTCTCGACCGCGTAGTTGAAAGCCCCGTCCAGCACCTCGTGGGTCCTCTTCGCGTCGTGGACGGGCAGTCCCTCGTTCATCTTCACCTGCGCCATGCGTGCTGCCAGGTGCTGC
>MVQD01000073.1 GCA_002067095.1 Methanoregulaceae archaeon PtaB.Bin056 | reverse complement strand
TCGACCTGCCGGACAACCGCACATTCTCTATGCACATCGAGGGGACGTTTGCCGCAGTGCCTGGGGGGACTTTCTCGTTTGAGACCAGGAACCTCGTACTCCCCTTCGCCCTGGACGACGGCTCCCTCTCCGCGACACTCAGGAATACCGATACGAACGTGCTGATCGTGAAGAAGGGCGATACTGAGGTGAAGAAGGTGGGACTCTCCCAGAACGGCGTCTTCTCGACGACCGATTCTGGATCTATCCCCTCGGGCACCTACGATACCATCTCCCTTGGCGGGACGGCGGCCGCGGATGCCACCCGGATTATTGCGAGCATGACCATCCAGGGGAGGAAGTCCGGTCCTGCGGACTCTGAGATCACGTTTATCGTGGACGGCGTTGCCGATGGAGAAGTCACCGTCACTGTCTCTGTTGACGGAGGGATCGCACTCTCCCGGACCATCCAGGTCGGAAACCCGGCGACCGCAACCCCAACCCAGACCTATCACTCCAGCAGCGGGGGAGGCGGGGGAACCCCGGTGTACGCGACCACCACGTCTGCGACCGTGACCGCCACGCCGACAACCATGCAGACGACAGCGGTGCCGGCCTCTCCCGCAGGAGAAGAGACCGCTGCGCCGACTGCTGTCCAGACCGTAGTCGAGGTGAAGGTCACCCAGGAGCAGTCGCTGCCGCCGTCTCCCTCCCCCATAGGTACGCCGATCGCGGGGTATCTCGCCCCGCTCGGGATCGCCCTTGTGCTCCTCGTCAGCGCGATCAGGCGCCGCTGAACTGGGATGCCCGACACCGGCACCACCCCTCCACTGGGGAGACTCTTCTCCTCGTTTTCACCGGAGAACACCCCCGCGGACCTCGTGGTCGTCTACCTGTGGACAGTTCTTTCCGCTCTTGCAATTTATGCCCCGCTGGTGAACGAAACCCCCATCCGGGTGATCCTGGCACTCCCCATGGTGCTCTTCTTCCCGGGCTATTCTCTGATCGCAGCGCTCTTCCCGGGCAGGGGAGAGATCGACGGGCTGGAAAGGCTGGCACTCTCGTTTGGGCTCTCCATCGCGGTGGTCCCCCTCATTGGCCTTGTGCTCAATTATACCCCCTTTGGGATTCGCCTTGACCCTGTGGTCACCTCCCTTGTGATCTTCACCCTCGTGATGGCCGTATCAGCCCAGGTCAGGAGGGCAGGCCTGCCACCGAGCGAGCGGTTCGAGGTCCCGTTCAGGGATATGTGGGCGGCACTCCGCGCGGAATTCTTCCCGTCTGAAAGTTCAAAAATCGACCGCGCGCTCTCGGTAATCCTCCTGATCGCCATCGTCGCCGCGGTTGCAACCACTCTCTACGTGGTGGTGGTCCCAAAGGAGGGAGAGAAGTTTACAGAGTTCTACATCCTGGGAAAGGAAGGGAAGGCGGCTGACTATCCGACTGACCTTCGGGCAGGGCAGGCGGAGTCCATCATTATCGGTGTAGGGAACCACGAGTACCGGAACGTGACGTACTTCGTGGAACTCCATTTCGTGGACCAGGAGTTCGACCCCGCGACCAACACGAGCACTGTGCTCTTTATGGAGAAAATTGCCTCGTTTTCAGTCACCCTCATGCACAATACCACCTATCAGCAGCCGCACACCTTCACGATCAACAGGACAGGGGGAAACCAGCTCAAGTTCCTCCTCTTCAAGGATGAAGAGCCCCCCGATTCGCTCCGGGGGGCCGAGCGGATCAACCAGAGCTACCGGGACCTCCATCTCTGGGTGAGGGTCCGGTGAGGCCCCCGTACACCACGACCAACCCCCTCCGGCCCTCCTCGAGGCGGACATGTTCAAGGTGCCACGGGACAGAAAGGCCCCGCGCAAGGAGGCAGGCCACCAGGCTGCAGATTCCACACGGGTGCATCGTGCAGCACTTGGGAGACTGCGTTGCGATAGCGAGGCATCCGGGATAGAGCCGGTATCCCTTCACGCTCATCACCAGGGTCTCCCCTTCCCTCTCGATCTCTACCTTCTCTGCGAGTTCCAGCACGTCCTCGCAGATCTCCCGTATCCCGTGCAGGAGCTCTGGTTCCCCTGAAGGCACCGCGAGCCCTCCCTTCCTCTCCAGGTAGTCGAGGAGCGGGTAGGCAGAGGGCGAAAGGAGGATGCCGGGAGACGAGGGATCAGTGAGGAATGAGAAATCCGGGAACACCTCAGGGATCTCCAGGCCCTCGACCGGGATGAACTCCTGTATGCCCTTCTCGTCTCCGGAAGGAGGAATGAACCAGGCATCTCCCCGGACCCCGAGGTCTGCGCAGATGCGGCACACATTCAGCATCCCTGCCACCGGCAGGAGCGAGGCAACCTCTGTGTCCAGCGGGTCGGACCGTGAGAAACTGAGCATGAAGACTCCGGCCAGAAAGCAGGCGACTCCGAGCAGGAAGAGGGTGGCGCTGCTCAGATCGCTTCGGTCGGTCAGAGTTGCGATGGCCAGGAAGACAAGGGCCGCGGCCAGGAGCACGATGCCCGAGAGCACATAGTCGTTGTAAGGGCGTACCTTCATTGCACGCCTCCTCCCGCGCGGACCATGGTCCGGTATGCAAGGCCGAGGACAATTACGCATGCCAGCCCAGCCGCGGGGACAAAGATGACAAGGGGGAAAAAGACGTGCGACTGCCCCGAGAGGAGGAATGCCGCACATCCCATGACAAGGAAGAACACTGCGGAGTATGCGATGTCAGTCTTTGTGTGGAGAAGACCCATCGAGAAGAGGAGTACAGAAGCGAGGACCACCTCGAAGAGGAGGGTGAGGAGTGGAGAAATATCCCAGGTGAGGAAGAGGCAGGGCTGCGCCAGGAGGAAGAGCGCGGGGTCGGAATGGCAGGAGCGCAGGACAAGGAGCCCGGCGCCAAGGGATATTGCCGCGACCGAGACCGCGAGTGGAAAGGCAGGGGAACCGACCAGGGCAGCGGAAGAACCGGCAGCACACGCGGACAAGGCTCCCAGCATGAACACTCCGGGTCTCATCAGACCACCCTGACGACGGAATATCCCATTCCCCTGAGACGCCGGACGAGGCCCGGGGTCGCCGTCGCATCGGGAAGGCCGAGGCTGGCCTCGATACCCAACCGCCGGGCCTGCAGGCCAAGCGTGGCGAGGTGGCTCATATCCCCTGTCCCGGTCGTCAGCACGTGCAACGCCGTCTCTCCCCTGCGTCCAAGTGCCTTCCTGCACTGGATGTCGAAAGAGAGGGGCCGGATCTCGGGGATGAAACGGGAGTACACAAGGAGCAGTCGCCGCTCAAGGCTGCGGTGAGACGCAGCACTTCCTGCAAGGCGCACACGGAAGGCCTCCGCTGCGATCGGGTCAAGCGTCCGGAAACACTGGACCGCGCGCTGGGGCGAGTGGTACTCCAGGAGCGATCGTTCGATCCTGTGCAGTGACCGCTCGTCCGGGAGGAATGCGAGGAGGTTTGCCCCGGAGATGACCATCAGGCTGCAGCCATGAGGGCCGGTGACCATCTCCCGTGCAGCATCGAGGGCTGCTCCGACCACCGTGTCCCTGAAGGAGTGTGGCCATGGGACTGCGCTGTCAGGGAGATCCACCACGAGCAGGGGGTGTGTGCCCGACAACCCCGCATATTCGCGGACAAAGAGTTTGCCGTGTTTTGCAGAGAGTTTCCAGTCAACGGAACGGGGGTCGTCACCGGGCAAGTAATCGCGAAACGATCTGACACCCGTCCCTTTCAGTACCGTGAGCTTCTCGAGATCTCTCTCCCCGAACAACCCGAGTCCCTCCCTCTTCTGGTATTTTCCCACGGGGTCCACCCTGATGACCGGTGACCGGAAATTATCGCCGCGGAAAGAGAGCAAAAAAGAAAAGAACCGGTCGGAGACGAGGAGGTCTACGCCCCTCCACCGGATATTTCCGCTGGAGAGGCAGGATACACCGTACTGAAGGTTGAGTGCATGGTCCCCTGCACCCAT
>MVQD01000072.1 GCA_002067095.1 Methanoregulaceae archaeon PtaB.Bin056 | reverse complement strand
GTCTTCGTATGAGGACGCGTTCAAGGCTCCTGAACTGACTCCCTCGAGCTGGGGTTCCTATGAGGATGCATTCAAGACCCCCGAGCTGAAGTATGCATGGTCTTACAACAACCCGAATGTGTTTAAAATCCCCTGGGAATAACCAGAAAGAAGAAATGAGAACTGAATCCCTTCAAATTTTCTTTTTTAGATGGTTTTCGCTCAACCAGCCAGAGATTACCCCAGATTCTCTGAGAGAAGAAGTTTAACGCATCATTTCCCCAACGTATCCTGCGCTCGATTTTAAGACACCAATGAGAATGTGCCCCGCGTTCAAGAGCGTGAATACAACCGATTACAGAAAATTATCTTAATGGTACCCTCAAATCCCGAGAAATTATTTCCTACCCGTGAGAGCATCGCGTGAGCGAATCCCTTTGAGGTAACACAACGGGGAGTGATTGCATGGGCACTTGATGCCAGAATGCCGCCGTCCATGTGCGGGCGACAGGAAAGCCTTTATAATTCCCCTCGAAATATCTGTACAGTAATATCCAAAATATTTGGAGAAGGTGAGATCATGAGAAAATATTCCATCCTGGTATTGGCCCTGGCATTTTTTATTGCCGGGATCGCAGTTGCTGATGCTGCTGCGTATTCGAGTGTAGGGGATATGGGAAGCTCCTTTACGGGTTCCCATTTATCGATGGCAACCGCCACCAATTGGAACCCGGTTACCATGGGCTACAGTGTGAGCCTTTCTGGAGTGGGCACCGCATCCGCTTGGATCAATGCCCGCATCATGGAAGGCCGGACCGGTGCGACATTTGACCAGATTCGCAATAATTTCGGCTCATTCACCCCGGGGTTCTGGAACTATGACACAGGAGACATGTCTCCATCGAATGGCTTCATGCAGGGTGTCGACCTTGTCTACAAGGAGAAGACCACTGCATCCGGTGTCATCCAGTCCTTTGAAAAATCGATGAGCATTACAAATATGAACAGTGGATTTTGCACGTTCTGATAAATCCACTGGATGTCTCTCCTTTTAATTATTTTTTACATTTTTTTACGATGATAATGCCTTTGAGACCTGCATTTTTCACGTCAGTATCTCCATTCGTTGTGGGGATACCGCAGTTCAGTGCCCATATCGGATTTCCTGAATGACATTCATTCGGAAAAATCCTAAAGAATCGTTCTTTTGATTCAGAAACCCTATGGATTGGATCTCCAGAAGATATTTATTTCTGAAAACCGACTGTATACTTCTGATGCTGTGAGTATCGGAACATAACTACAGGAGATGATCAATGAAAAAACTCGGAATCACTGCCCTGGTATTACTCGTCCTGTTAGGAGGGATGGCAATGGCGGATGACGCGGTTGGGGCCACCCGCCAGACGCAGGGAATCACCACGGTCACCCATGTGGTGGTCTATGGCACATTCACTGACAGTGCCGAGGCGGTCTGGGTCTCGTCGAACCAGGACCTGCGGAATAACCCCCCGCTGAATAACTACAGCGACGAACTTGACGCGAATGATGATGGGATAATCGATGATCCTCTCACCGGCAACCAGGCCTGGACCCCCGAAACCCAGTATACCATGTCCTACAGCGAGCAGACGCTGGCGGACAACGGCTATATCGAGTGGGACAAGACGGTGAGCCTCGATACCGGGAACAAGGTCGCAAACCAGGACAACTTCAAGGCGACCACGCAGTTTGACTTCGTGTCGTCTGAAGATGCCATGGGGAGAGCGACCTTCTCGGAGAGCCTGATGCTCGATGGCGCAAGCATGGGATCCGCTGCAGGTAACCGCATGCTGTGCCCGTTCGGCACCGGTGACAGCGGCTATATCCCGGCGTACTGCAACATCGTCGAGATGGGAAGCTCCTTCACCGGCTCCCGGGTATCAATGATCACCCAGGCAAGCGAGCGCCACGTGGCAGCGTCTGCGGACGTCCCGGTCGGTATGAGCTACAGTGTCGGCCTCTCCGGAATCGGCTCGGCCGCAGCATGGATCAATGCCCACATCATGGAGGGCAGGACCGGCGGAGTGTTCGGTTCGTATACCGCACCTGATGGCAAGACCTATGAACCAGGGTTCTGGAACTATGACACCGGCGCTGCATCACCCTCCAACGGGTTCATGCAGGGCGTCGACATGGTATACAAGGAGAAGACCACCGCATCCGGTGTGATCGAGTCCTTCAGCAAGTCGATGACGTACCAGTCCGGTGTTCGCAGGATTTGAGATAATCCCAACAAAAACAGGGTATGGGGTTAATAGAGCCCCCATACTATCTTTTTTTCTTTGGGAATTCCTGCACTGAACTTTGATGTTATTCCCGGACACCGGGAAGTTCCATATATGTTAAGAACTTTCATGACGAACTTCTACGAATGAAGATCAGTCCCTGGCACTTGCTCCTCCTGGTCCTGGTATGCGCATCGCTTGCCGGGTGCTTATCGTCGCAGCCTTCTGATCTCCTCGAAGAAGCCAGGGTGCTGCAGCAGGAAGGAGACTTCACCCAGTCCCTCGAAAAATATGACGAGGCCATCGCTTTGAATGCCAACAACAGCGAAGCCTGGGCTGGAAAAGGCGAGGTGCTGTACCTGATGGGAAGAGACGGGGAGGCGCTCCATTCCTACAACCAATCTCTCTCGATTGATCCAACATCAGTGCAGAACTGGATTCGCAGGGGTGATATCCTGGCCAGGATGGGAGAGAACGAAGAGGCTTTTTATGCGTATGATCGCGCCATCGGGCTTGACAGCAATGCCACGATGGCCTGGAACGGCGTTGGCGAAGTCTGGGCCCGCGAAGGGAGGTATAAGGACTCTGCTGCCGCGTTCTCGATGGTCCTGCGGACGAACGCCTCCTATTCCCCTGCCGCAAAGAAACTTGGCGACGTGCTCGTCGAATTAAAGGAATACGACCAGGCACTTCGCTCCTATGAGTATGCCCTCAATGTCAGTCCCACGTACGGCGAGGCTGCGCTCGCGAAAGGCGATCTCCTCTCGCAATTCGGGAAATACCAGGAAGCCCTGGACGCATACCAGTATGCACTCACGTATCTGCCCGCCAATACCGTGCTTATGTACCATATGGCGTCCGTCCAGACCGCGACCGGGGCTTATGCAGATGCCATCGCCACGTATGACCGCGCAATAGCAGTCGATCCAAAAAATGCGACATTCTGGGCGTACAAGAGCTTTCTCCTCAACAACCTGGGGCAGTTCAATGAATCGCTTGAGACAGCGGACACGGCGATTGCACTGGACCCCCAGAACAGCGTGGCATGGAACAACAAGGGCTTCTCCTACAATTCCCTGGGACGGTTCGACGAGGCGGTGAGTGCATATTCATCGTCAATCGCAGCGAACCCTGGAAACGTGGCCGCCCTTGCCAACCGGGGATTTGCCTACCTGAACCTCGGGAATTACACCGCTGCGGTAAGCGACCTGGACCGTGCCATCTCCCTCGAACCCGGGTTCTCGTCTGCATGGGCATACCGCAGCCAGGCATTTTTACGCCAGGGCAGGTATGACGATGCAATCAGGGACGCGACGCGTGCAGTGGAACTTGACCCGCGGAATGCATATGGGTGGTCAACCAAGGGGTCGGCCCTCCTTCAGAAGGGCCGGTTCAAGGACGCTGCAGACTCTTTCGACCGTGCACTGGCACTCAACCCGACGTCGCTTGACCTCCAGATCAACAAGGGATATGCGCTGCAGGCTTCAAAGGACTACAAGGGGGCTATTGATGCGTACGATAAAATCCTCTCGGTAGATCCCGGGAATACCCTGGCCTGGGGGTACAAGGTCTCGGCCCTTCAGGCCCTTGGAAGGGGACAGGAAGCAGTCCTGATCACAGACAGGGAACTGAAAAACGACCCCGGGAACCAGACACTCCTCATAAGGAAGGCATATGCGCTTGCCGCCCTGCAACGTCCGAGCGAGGCGATGCTGATTTACCAGCGCATACTCGGGAGGGACCCGAACAATATTGAGGTATTGCTCTGGAAAGCGATGCTCCAGTTCAGCCTTGGTGATTATCTTGGGGCCATCACCACCTATGATACCGTGCTCGAACTCAATCCCCGCACGACCGAGGCGTATGTGTACAGGGGGGTCGCTCTCTACCGGGTTGGGGAATACAAAAAGTCCCTTGACACGTACGAATCCCTCATCACCCTCGACCCCCGCATCTCGATCGCATGGACGAACCGCGGGTACGCGCTGATCAAACTCGGCCGCATCCAGGACGCCATCAAGTCATTTGACAGGGCGCTTGAGTTGTATCCCGCAAACAGCGATGCAATATACGGCCGGACAGAGGCAATACGCGTGATGTGGCCTTCGTATACTCCTGCATGGGACAGGTGAGTTAATCCCAGTGGTGCTGGTATCCGAGAATCTTCACAGGCCGGCCGTCGAGCTTCACGACAGGCTCTCCGATGACCCGGCCGATCACATACAGGTCGGGAATTGGGAGCGGAAGGACTTCGGGCCTGCAGGTGAAGAGCAGGCCAAAGTCTCCACCCCCCCGGAGCGCGAGATCGAGCCCGGCATCAGGGGGGATCCCCTGGACTGTCGGGATCTGTGCTGAGAAGACCTCGTATCCGCAGGAATTTGCCTCTTTCATGTCAAAAAGTGACGAAACGAGGCCGTCGCTTACATCCATCATCGACGAGGCGCCTGCAGCGGCAAGCACTCTTCCTTCCTCCACCCTGGGGCACGGCGTCAGGAGATACTGCAGATAGTGTGTGTGGCCCTCCAGCGCTGCCTGGGCCCTGCCTGGAACCCCCACGATCCCGATCACGTCCCCTACTTCTGACCCTGCCCGGCGGACGGGGCGCTGGGTAAACCCGATCCCCGAGCTGACCAGGGTGAGCTCCCGGTGGGAGTCGAGGTCTCCCCCGGCAAACCGGGCGCCGTAGGTCTCGCAGCATGCCTTTGCACCTTCCAGGATAGGGCGGAGCCGGGAGGGGTCGTCGAGCCCCACGGCAAGGAGAATGTCTGCCGGGTCCGCACCCATTGCTGCGATGTCCGAGAGCGTGACCGCGACGCTCATCCACCCCACCTGCCAGTCGGTCATTCCTTCGGGGAAATCGGTGCCCGCATGGAGCATATCGGTCGACGCGACCAGGAACCGGTCACCCACGGGGAGAACGGCGCAGTCGTCGAGGACCGCGTCCCTTCCCACCACCTCCATCACCACCCGCTTCAGGGCACGCTCATCCAACCTTCTTCATCTCCTTTCCCCGCTCTGCCTGGTATTCCCTGAAGATCTCCTCGAGCATCCTTCCCTTCTTCTCCTTCTCGTAGGCTGCCTGGGACTCCTGCCACTGCCTGATTGCCGCTCGGAACTGCCCCGGGTCCGCTGCCCCGCGTCCTCCCTTCACCACCACCCTGACGTGATCTGTGGAGAGGACCGGGGTATTGAACTCGCGAAAGACCCCATCCACCTCCCGGGAGACCGCGTCGCCTGCGAATTCTCCGACCAGCAGCGCCGCTATTCCCGCCTGTGCCAGGTCCTTTACGGCGCTCTTCCCAAAGCCTTCGATACGGGGCACGTACAATACATCCCCTTCACGTATTCCACTCTCCGCCGAAACTGCCTTGACACCCTCCCTCGTGAGGGCGGGCAGGATCTTGAGCGGGATGGTCTCACCCGATAAGAGTGCCTCGTCAAACTCCTTCATCCTCTCTATGCGTTTCTTCAGCGCCCGGTTCGCCCTCTCCTCCTTGCGGAGCCTTTTTTTGAGGTTCTGGATGATCACGTCCCTCTTTGTGACCTCGGCATCGGAGCGCACCTTCTGGTCCTGCCGGGAGCGGACTCTCTTCAGCCGCTCCTGCAGCCGGACCACCTGGCGTTCCCTCTCTGTGACCTCTTCCTGGAGCTCCCCGACGAGGACCCTGAGCCGCTTGACGGTCCCGTCCAGGATGCGGATCCGCTCGTCCCGTGCGGCATCGATTTCTACTGCCGGCGCCTGCTCTTCGGCCGGTGCCGCTTTTTCCTTCAGGTCCCCTATCACCTGCTCTACTGAATGGCCGCGGACGATCCCTGCCCTCACCTCGTCGAGTTCGTACCCGGGCGGGACCCTCTTCTGGAGGTTCTGGAACTTGTTGCGGTAAGTGCGGTACGCTTCCAGCGCAGCCGAGAGCGCATCGCGCTCATGGTCGTTCTGGTAGAGGTATCCCGAGGTGAGGGCATGCTTTGCCTCGACGCTCATGTCCTGGCGCGGGGTGTGGGCAACCGCGTTGAAGGCTCTCCTGACCTTCTCGACCGAAAACGGCATCTCGTGGACGTCTGACGCGATGATCAGGGGCTTGCCCACACGGTAGAGCGCCTCGATCACCCCTGACATGGAGATCTGGCGGGAGCTCTGGAGGTGGAGGAGGTTCCCGTCGAGGTCGAGGGCGGCGATCGCCGTGGTCGTGCCGGGATCTATCCCTGCGATCAGGTAGGGGGGCTTGCTTGAGAGCGGGCGGAACCGGATCCGCTCGAGTCGTTTGCCGGAGATGCGCACCTGCACGTCCGCTCCCCTGAAGGTGGAGACCGGGAGCTGGTCCCTCTGGGCCTGGACGGTGAACGCGACCCGGCTGCACCCCCCGAATGCCCGCGTCTCCCGCTTCTGGTACCGGAGACCTGACGCCATCAGCTCAAGGCCAATCTCCCTCGCCTTCGCCTGGACCGCCCCGTGGATCTTCCGGACATACCGGTTCTGGCTCCATCCCCCCTTGCCGGGCGACCGGTGCCTGCTCACCACGATCTCGCTCTCGTTCTCAAAAGCGACGACTTCTGCACCTGCCCCGAGTGCCGCGACCCTTGCGATCGTCCGCGCCTCGTCGAAGGGGTCGAACCGGTTGAAACTGATATTGTACCTGCTTGCGACCTTCCCCAGGGTCTCCTTCCTCTCGCCTCCCGTCACCTGGACCAGGCGCACTGCGGGAGGGAGCGCCTGGAGGAACGTAAAGAGGTCGTGCTGGTCCACGGCGATCTCCTGGAGGCTGTCGACCGCGAGGATGTCGGGCCTTTCCTCGTTCAGCATCCGCAGGAGGCGGAATCCCGATACCTCCGACTCGCTCACGATCTCGCGGCCTGACATGACCACCAGGGCATACATCGGCCTCCTCGACCTGGACCGCACCGAGCCCTTGATCACGTCGATGCCGAAGACCTTCATCCTGTCACCCTTGCAAGGGCTGCCTCCGGGTCAGCGGTGACCCTGAACTTTCGCGAGAAGTAGCGCAGGATGTTCCCGACATCCCGGGCGAGGACCTGGCGGGCGTTCGGGTGGTCGGGCGGGATCCACTGCGGCCAGTCGATCAGCACCACGTCGCTCCCGTCTATCATCACGTTGTACTCAGAGAGGTCGGCGTGGATGACGCCGAGGCGATACGCCTCCCCTACCGCTGCCAGGATCGCCTCCAATATTCCCTCCGGGTCCTCCGGGCAGCACCGGTTCAGGTTCGCCCCGTGGATGAATTCCATTGCTACTACGTTCCGGCTCCTGTCGATGGGAATGGGGACCCGGACCCGGGGGTGGAGCTTTTTCAGAGCCGCGTGCTCCCGCTCGGCGGAGAACCGGGACGCAAAGATCCACGGACAGTGCCCCTCCTCGGGGAGGTACTCCCGCGAGAGCCGGACCGACTGGAACGACCGCTGGCCGACATGGTGGAACTTGAGGGCAAGGCTCCCAAGGCCGACCGCCTCGTACACCACCGACTCCTTCCCCTCCCCGATCTTCGGGCCCAGCGCAGATACCGTTCCCTTCCTCGCAAGGGAAAGGAGGGCCAGCGTATCATATCCGGAGAAGATGAGACTGTACCCTTCGTAGGGCACCACGTCGTAGCGGACCATGCCCATCTCCATCAGGCGGCCGAGACGGAAGAGGGTTTCGGATTCGGAGAACCCGGTGGATTTTTTGATCATCTCGAGGGGGACCCAGGCATGGGTCCTCATCAGGCGCTCCAGCGTATGCAGAATGCGTATCTCGTAGGGGTGGAGCTGCCGGATATGGTCGGCAGAAATTGCCATGTGTGCTACACAATTTATCTATCCGGATGATAAAGGTTGATCTGATCTCCCCCATGCGCTGTAGCAAGTGCAGGCGCCCTGCCATTCTATTCCAGCGTTATTCCGGACTCCACCTCTGCCGGGAGCATTTTCTCGCAGACCTCGAGGCCAAGGCAAAGCGGGACATCCGGGTGCGCAGGTGGGTCCGGCCGGGTGACACGGTCGCCGTCGCCCTCTCCGGGGGGAAGGACTCGACTGCCCTTTTGCACTTTCTCCATTCACTTCTCTCCCGGAGGCGGGACGTGCAGGTGCTTGCCATTACCGTGGACGAGGGGATCTCCGGGTACCGGGACCCGACAGAGGCCAAAAGGATCGCAGAGGGGCTCGGCGTCCCTCACGTCACGGCCTCGTTTCGCGAACACTACGGGACGACCATCGACGAAATCGTGGCAAAGAAGGGCGATGCACTCTCCTGCTCCTACTGCGGGGTGCTTCGCCGCCACCTCCTGAATGTCGCCGCAAGGGAGCAGCATGCTACCCGTCTTGCGCTCGGGTTCAACCTGGACGACGAGGCCCAGAGCGTCCTGATGAACGTGCTCAGGGGGGATTCCGGCCGACTCCTGCGGGCCCCCGGGCCCCGGGAGGGGTTGGTGCCGAGGATCAAGCCGTTCCTCCACGTCCCCGAGCGCGAGGTTGCCCTCTACGCATACCTCGTGTCAGGGCGTATCGACACCGGCCGGTGCCCCTACTCCCACAATGCCCTCCGTGCGGGTGTGAGGCGGATGCTGAATGGCTATGCATGGGACCACCCCGGCACACGCCACGCCCTGGTCAACCTGGGCGAGGAACTCTCGGAGCGTGGTGCAGCGCGAGAGGGTTTTGTGCATACCTGCGAGCGGTGCGGTGAGCCCTGCAGCGACGTCTGCCGCTCCTGCCAGATCCTCTCAGAGGTGGGCCATGGCACATGACAGGAAAGGAATGATCTGGAGGCGGATACACGGTTCGAGGAGAGTGACTATCGCATCGTATTTTCTCCTCTTCGCTTCCCAGATCGTCATTTACACTGCGATATTCCACTATGCGTATCCTATCCTCGAAGAGAGACCCATCAGCTGGCCAAACACCCTGCTCTTCGTGCTCGAGACCATCACGACCGTCGGATACGGTGACCTGCTTCCCTTTACAAACCAGGTGACAATCCTGATCACCATACTCATGATGATCACCGGGATCATCCTCATCTTCATGATCATCCCCCTGCTCCTCGTTCCCTACCTCGGCACCATATTCCAGGCATCTCCTCCTCGGCGGATCACGCACGCGGTTTCAGGCCACATCGTGATCATCGGGTACGGGCCACTCACCAGGGCGCTGGTGGACACCCTCCTCATCTCCGACCTTCAGCTGGTGCTGGTGGTAAACCAGCGTGATGTCGCGTTTGAACTGGCCGATCTCTTTCGTAAGCGTGCGTATATCATCTGGGGGGATTACCACAATTCCGCGACCTGGTCCAGCGCATGGATCGGAAATGCACGGCACGTGGTGGTCTGCGAAGAGGAGCGCCTTACCGCCAGCGTCGTGCTCGGGATACGAGAGATGACACGGGCCCCGATTGTCGCAGTCGTGGACAAGCTCTCCTTTGAGCGGTACCTGCGGTTCGCGGGCGCAGACGTGGTCCTCTCTCCAAAGTACGTAACAGGGCAGATCCTCGCCCGGCATGTCGCCCTCACTTCGCACGTCGATACCCTCATCGAGGAGACAGTGGTTGATGAGAATGGCAACAAGAGACGGACTCCCGATGAGAACACGCTGCGTATTATCAACATTCCCATCCTCCCGGGCTCGCGGGCCGCAGAGAAGCGCCTTGGAGATCTCGACCTCTTCTCACGCTTTGGTGCAGACTGCCTCCTCCTCTCAAGGAGAGGCCACTTTGTCCTCTACCCCGGGCCCGCTGAGCAGCTTGATACCTCCACCATGCTCTTCCTTGTCACGAAAATGAACCGGATCCAGGAGATGGTGCAGCAGGAGTTCCTCCCAAGGGAGAAGGAGGCCGCCCTTGCGGTGATCACAGGGTTTGGGGACGTCGGGGGATCGGCATACGACGAACTTACCGCACTTGGGATCAGGTGCGTTGTCATAGACCGGAAACCGCACCCTGAAAGCGAGGTCGTGGGCAACGCTGAGGACGAGGAGACACTCAGGCGTGCGCACATCGAGGCTGCAGATTTCTGCATCGTGGCACTCAACGACGACGCGCTGAACATTTTCACGACCCTGATGGCAAGGAACCTCAATCCCCGCCTCAGGATTGTTGCCCGGGCCAACGACCCTTCGTCTGTCGAGAGACTCTCCCGTGCCGGGGCCGACTACGTCGCACTCCTCCCAAGTATCGGGGGGCAGGTCATTGCCGGCGTGCTCCTCTCGGACCAGGTCTATATCATCCTCAACCTTCCCAATGGACAGTATGTCGTCAGGAAGCGTTATACAAAGGAAGAGCCGGAGACGGTGGAATGGCTGGAGCGGACAACCGGCGTGAAGGTGCTGGGCATCGAGGGGATGGACCGGTCGATTGTTCGGCCCGGGCCAACTGACACCATCCGCGGGAATGACATGCTGATCGCGGTTGGGTATCCCCGCGATCTCAAGCGGTTGATTGGGATACATCAAGGTGAGTGAAACTGCATGGAACAGCAAACAGAGTGTGCGATGGGAAAGATAGAGCAGCTGATCCGGCATGCGTACTGGAGCAGCGGCAGCACCGGGATCGTGATCGGACTTTCGGGAGGCATAGACTCGGCAGTGGCGGCGACCATGTGTTGCCGGGCGGTGGGCGGGGAACGGGTGCGTGGCCTTGTCCTTCCAAGCAGCGTCACCCTTCCTGGTGATATCGAGGACGCAGAAGAGATCTGCAGGCGGCTCCGCATGGAATGCTGCGTGATCAGCATTGACCCCGTCCTGGACGCATACCGCACGATGCCGGGGTACACCGAGAGCCCGTACCTCCTCGGAAACCTGATGGCGAGGACCCGGATGGCGGTCCTCTATTACCATGCCAACCGTGACAGGAGGCTTGTCTGCGGGACCTCCAACCGGACCGAGTACCTCCTCGGGTACTCCACCAAGCACGGGGACAGCGCCGCCGACATCCAGCCGATCCTGCACCTGTACAAGACAGAGGTCTACGCGCTGGCAGAGACGATGGACCTGCCTGATCGGGTGCTGAAGAAGCCTCCCTCGGCCGGCCTGTGGCCCGGGCAGCGGGACGAGGAGGAGATTGGGCTTACCTACGCCGAGATCGATGCGGCGCTCGCCGCCCTCTCAAGGTCAGGGTGGAAGAGCACAAACAGTACCGAGGAGAAGGTGCTCGCCATGGTCAGGGCAGGGGAGCACAAGCGCCTCCCCCCGCCGGCTCTCATCCCGCCCGGATGAAGAACTCCCCATACATCTCGGGGTGGTTGAGGCACCCGAGGCGGAGGTCCCTCTCTTTCACCAGGTCGTAGATCGGCCCCCTGAAGGGCGATCTCGGCAGGAATTCTGCCGCCCTCACCCTGGCCGGCTCCGGGACCGGGGGGTACTCAGGGTTTTTTTCCAGTGTCCCGTCGGAGAGTTCGTAATACGCGGCGCCACGATGCGCCTCATAAAAGTCGTACTCGCTGGAAAACTTCGATGATACGAGGTTTGCCATCACCAGTTCACCCCCACCCGGGTTGATCGTCACGTGGCCAAAGCCGGGGGGCACCACCACGGTATCGCCGGCCCCGGCCTCCACGAGGATTATCTCTGTTAAGTCACGCGCCTGCAGGAGGTAGTGGGCTCTCCCTCTGAATACCTGGTATATCTCGGGATACGCGGTCCCTGCAGGGTTCTCCGGGTGGTAATGGCCCTTGGTCTTCACATACTCCCCGCATACGATGGCCGCGGGGATGCAGGTAATGTCAAAACGGATCGCACGCGATGCCATCCACTCCCGTTCGTCGGGGGATGCTGCGAGGTCCCGGTACATCGAGTATGCAGGGCCGCTGCAGGGGCACTCGCGGTCCCGGAGCACGGGTCTCAGGTCCTCCAGGTACCGGATCTCGGGCACCCCTGCAAGCTCCTGCCACTTCTCCATCGGGTATTAGGTGCGTCTCTTCAGGATATAATATCCCGCTCCGCCCGCACAGGCGAGGATAATGAGGACCCCTGCGACCAGGAGGAGGGAAATTCCGCCTTCCACCACCCTCACCCTCACCTTCATCGTATCGGATATCGCGCTGTTGTCGAGGGCGTCGCGGTAGCGGATCTCGGAGTCGAGGCCGTATTCCTTGATGGTCGCGCCGGCATCCACGTTGACCTCGTACCTCGCAACCGCCTTTTCCCCGGGGGCGAGGTCACCGAGATACGCCGAGTCGTCGTTGCTTGTGAAAGGGTCCACCGCGCTGATCCGGGCCTGGGCATACCTGGCCGGCGCAGATCCCGTGTTCTGGTACTCCACCTCGATGACCGCCTTTCCACCTGCACGCACCTCTGATGGCGGGGAGACGACCGAGAACTGTATCTTGCCCCCTACGGGGACCCCTATGGTCAGGACATCAGACGTGACGACATCGCCGTCGCGGTCGGTGTACTGGCAGGAGAGGTCAAGCGGGTATTCACCCTCCCCCGCGTCACGGGAGACCGAGACCTTGAAGCGAGCCTCCCTGCTGCTTCCGGCAAAAAAATCTCCCACGTAGAGGCTGCTGTCGGTCGGGATCACGGGGCTGTTGCCGTTCCTTGCAATCCTGAGGACGGCATCCCTCGCGTCCTCCGAACCCTGGTTCGTGACGGTGAGGACCAGGTACCCTTCCGTGCCTGCGTTCAGATGCTCGCTTTTTATGGAACTTGCTTCGAGCATCGCCTTGGGCCTGATCTTTACGGGGAGGTCAATAACCTCCTCGACGTCCCTGTAGGTGTAAGAGATGGCGTCCTGCCCATACTGTTCCGCGGTCTTGAGGTAGACGTAATGGACACTGATGGGCAGGATATAGTCCCCTGCCTCGGCATCCGCAGGCACCTTGACCGAGAAAGAGACAGACGCCGTACTGCCGCCGGGGATGTCCCCTGCCAGCTGGGGGTCAGACCTGATGACAAGGGGGGAGTCTCCGGCGCCCAGGCCGGCTTTCACGAGCTTTGCAGTACTGGGCAGGTCGTCCCGCTCCACGATCCCTGACCTGACAAACTTCATCTCAATCAGCCCGCGGTTCTCGATATTGACCTTCAATACGACATCCTCGCCAGGGGAGAACTCGTTTCTTCCGGCCACGGACGCGGAGAGTTCCGGGTCCCCGGTCAGATACTTTACGTCCGCCATGACCGGCGTTCCAATTAAACCGATTAAAATGGCCAAAATCGCGAAATGACGTATATACATTTCAAACCACTTGTTGTTATTGCTATAACAACATTTAAGATTCGCGATATATAATGGTATGTAATGGCCGAAACGTCCACATCGCACCTTCCCCTCACGGAGTCCCTCAAGTCTCTTGGGCTCACCAAGTACGAGGCCCTGGTGTATATCGGCCTTCTCAAGGTCTCGGGCGCGACCGCGACCGACATCCACGAGATCTCGGGGGTGCCCCGTGCGTCGGTGTACCCGGTTCTGGACCGGCTCATCCAGAAGAACCTGGTCTCGGTCTCGCATGCCACGCCAAAGAGGTTCGAGGCAGTCCCCCCTGAAGACGGGATCGACCACCTGCTCGAGATGGTCGAATCGGATGCTGCCCGCGCAAAGAAGATGCTCTCCCGGATCTACAGGGACAGGTCGTCGAGGGAGCGTGGCGACCAGGAGCTGATATGGAGCATCTACGGCGACGACCACATCCGCTCCCGCTTAATCGACCTCCTCGGGCATGCGGAGTGCGCTCTCGACACCATCTTTTTCGGGGGATTCCTCCGTGAAGAGATCATCGCGGCCCTGCTCGCAAAGAAAGGAGCTTTTCCCATCCGCGTACTGACTGACCGGTGGGACGGCCCTGTTCCAGAGGGTATCTCGGTGCACGTGAAGTCCCCGCCGGAGTCCCTGTACAATCTCAAGCACCTGTCAATCGCAGGAGGTGTCTTTCTCATCGACCACCAGAGGGCCATGGTGGTCATGGTCTCGGGAGGGGAAGGGTCTACCGCACTCTACTCGGAATCAAGAGGCTTCGTGAAGTTCTTCTCGCTTTACTGGGAGCTCCTCTCCATGAGCGGGGCGGCCCTCGGTTAGAACTCCAGTATCTCCTGCATCTCCTGGACGTCCATCAGCCCCTTGATGGCCTGGGTCATGACAAAGACGCCCCCTTCCTTGATCGCGGCCATGGGGTTCGTCCCCCCGAGGGCGACGATCCCCATGTACTGGGGGTCTACGGTGACCCCGAGGGCGGGGGTGTTCGGGAGGCCCACGTCAAGTATCCCTGAGAAACTGCTGCCGGCAAGGTCGTCGATCACCTCTCCCACCAGCGTCTCGGCCTCCATGTGGCACTGACGGATGTTCGCGAGGATATTGCCGCTTCCCCGCCTCATCATCTCGTTGACCGACGTGATCTCCTGCGAGATGAGGGCCTGGAGCGGGTCGATGGTGGTGTGCTCGTAGAGGATCATGTGGGTGAACCGCCTCGGGATCCTGTTCTCTATCTCCACCACACCTCCCCCGATGGGGTTCGAGGGGACACCCTTCCTCATGAGGACTCCGTCAAGCGTGGAGCTGCACATCGTGATGATCGCGCAGTGCCCTGCCGGGACCTGGAAATCTCCCACCGGGGCTCCCTCCTCGATGAACCGGACAAGGCCGCTTACGCATATCCCAGCCTTGAAGGCATCCTTCATGACCGAGATGGCGTACTCGAGGTCCTCTTTTCTGATGAGGGAGAGGTTGTAGACGACAGTCCCTCTTCCTTCACGGGGATCAAACGTCACCTGCATCGCGTACTCTTCTATCCGGGTATGCACGAACTTGAGGGGGAGGTTCATCTCTCCATCTAATCTCTCCTGTCAATAGAAAAATTGTTCTATAAGATGGAGGAAATGTATGGTTAATGGACGAAAAGCTTCGGGAAAAGGCGAGAAATGCGATAAAGTCCATCCTGGAGGCGGCTGGGTTCTCGGTGAACACTCTCGAGGACCCCTTTGACCTGGCCGAGCGGGATGATGAATACCTCATGGTCCTGTGCAGCAATGACCCTGCGGAGATCGGGGAGTACGACAGCGGTGCCTTCCGCCTGATGAAGGACGGCGAGGAGATCACCTACAAGAAACTGCTCTTCTCTCTTGACCCTTCCGTTGGGGCGGGCAACTGTATCCTCTGGGGACGCGATGAGTTCATCCGGTTCGCGGGGGAGGCGGCCCTGGACGGGATCCTTGACCGCCCCCTTGCACTCTCGTTCTCGGAGGCCCCAAGGCGGCAGGCCGCATCAAGGGCCACGCCCGCGAGGGGAGAGGTGCGACCGGCAACAGATGACGAGGAGGCCGGAGGAGTGATCATCTCCCACTTCCCTGTCAGGGTCCAGAGGCAGGCGGCCGAGCAGATCGCGAAGGCCCAGGGGCAGGCAAGCCTTCGGTTCATGCCGTACTGGTATTACACCTACCAGAGTTCGGGTGAACAGGTCTACAGGGACAACCGGGTCGCATTCGACTCGGAGGGGAGCGGCTGGATCAACGCGATCAACGGGATAAAGATGGAGGCCGACTGGAATGCCGTGGCCGAGGCGGCCGTTCCCCGGAACGCCGAGGTGGTGCAGCCCCGGCTCACGAAGGAGGAGGCAACTGAGAAGGTCCTCTCGGAGGTGATTGAGAGCCTGACCCGGAAGATCCGGATCAGGCAGGTGATCGGCGATGCCATCTCGTACGAGGAGAAGGTGATGAAACCTGACAGAAAGAACATCGAGGTACAATTGCAGCAGGCGTACATTCCGGTCTGGCAGGTGCGGGGCAAAAAGATCGTGGAAGTGAACGCCTATACCGGCGAAGTCCTTGCAGAACCCATGGACGAGGGAGTCGAGGTCTTCTGACAGCCCCGTCAGTCATCGGGGTGCTCGGCGGAGGGCCTGCGGGCCGGTTCGCGGCGATGCAGCTTGGCCTTGCAGGAAAGGAGGTCGTCCTCATCGAGAAGGGGGGGCTCGGTGGACAGTGCCTCCACCACGGCTGCATGGCAGTCTGCGCCCTGAACGATGTCGCCAGGCACCTCTTCGTCTCAAGGACTCTCCATTCGCTCGGAGTCCTGGACAGTGTCCCCGAGGTCTCGTTTTCCCGGACTCTCTCCGGGATGAGAGAGGTCCAGGCCAAGATCGCGTCGGTGCTCGATGCCGAGACGAGGGGCTGCGGGGTGCAGATCCGGCAGAAAGCGACGGGGAGGGTGGATGGGAGTTCCCTGTACGTGGATGGCGATCTCGTCGAGACAGACAGGATTGTCATCGCCACCGGCTCGCTCCCCCGCATCCCTGATATTCCCGGGATCCGGCTCGGGGGGGTATACACCCCCCACACCCTTTCCTCCATGCATAAAGTCCCTGAGCACCTCCTGATCATCGGGGGAGGGATCATGGCGGCGGAGTTTGCGTTCATCTTCCAGGAATTCGGCGCCGATGTCACCCTTGCCTCCAGGAGCGAATTTCTGAAAGGAATGCACCCGAAACTGCGTGAACTCGCGGAGAGGGACCTTGAGGGAGTGATGATCCGCGAGGGCTGCACGGTGCGCGAGATCGGAGGGGACGACCTGGTGACCAGTGCCGTGCTTGAGACCGGAAAGGGCAGGACTCAGTTTTCCTGCGATGGGGTCTTCATCGCCGCGGGGCTGGTCCCGAACTCCGGCATGATTGCCGGTATCAGGAAGGGGCAGGACGGGCGGATCATCGTCGACCGTTCGATGGCCACCAGCAACCCCGACGTGTATGCATGCGGAGACGTGACCGGGTCGCGCTGCCTCACCCCCGTCGCACGACACGAGGGCGCGGTCGCCGCAGCCTCAATCCTTGGCCGGGACCCTCCCCCGGACTGCATGCCCATTCCCCAGTCCATGAACCTCGCGTCGGAGTACGCGTTCGTCGAACGTGACGGGAGCGGCGACGAGGTGGCGTTCGGGAGCCCTGGTCCTGCCGGGCCCGGGACGTTCTGGTCGGTGCCGCGGGGGCAGACGGGGATGGCAGGCATCCTTGTCTCAGGAGGGTCGGGAGAGATAGGCGGAGTTTACACTGCCGGGCCTGCTGCAGGGATCATCGCCGCCTATCACTCGTTCCTGATGCGCCTTGGCGTGACCGTCCATGACTTCGACCGGTTCATGGAAGTCCACCCAATGGCCGACGGGGTGTACCCGCTGATGAAGTACGCCTCGTCAAGGATTCGACAGGGACGACGGGACCAGTCCTGAATCACCCCCCAAAGCCGGGCCGGTTCACGGGTGAAGGGACTGCTCCCACTCCCTCACCATCTCGATGAGCGGAGTGGGGCGATCGGACAAGTACTCCACCTCCCCGAGGAATATTTTCCCCGAGTTCCCGTCTACAGTGATTGTTGCGCCTTCCCGCAGTTCCTGCCCGCTGATCCTGCACCTCCGCCGCGCCTCGTCGATGACAAGGCTCTCGCAGCCGACCACGCAGACCCTTCCCATCTGTCTTGCCACCACCGCGGCGTGGGCAGTCCGGGCACCCCGGGCAGTGAGGAGGGCGATTGCCGCCCTGATGCCGGGGATATCGTCGGGGGAGGGTGTCTCCCTCACCAGGACCACGCGCCTCCCCTCCGCTTCCATTGCTTCGGCGCTCGCGCAGGAGAACGCGATATCCCCGGATGCGACCCCCCCGGACGCGGGGATCCCCACTGCGAGGGGGTGGTCCCGGGTCCTCACACGCTGGACAGACACGGCATCGAGGTCCACGTCCCGCAGCATCCATATGACGTCCGATGGGGAGATGACTCCTTCCTGGCAGAGGTCGACTGCAATCTTCAACGCCGCGTAGGGGGAGCGTTTCCCGCTTCTCGTCTGGAGGATGTAGAGTTCTCCGTTCTGGACCGTGAACTCGAGGTCCTGCATGTCCCTGAAATGGGATTCCAGCCTTTTTGCGGTCTCGACAAGCTCCGCAAAAGTCTCCGGGAGCGCCGCCTGGAACTCCTGCTGGGTGCTCACCGACTGGTCTCCGGAGACCACGTCCTCGCCCTGCGCCCCGAACTTGAAGTCCACCAGCAGCTGGGCATTCCCCTGCCAGGGGTTTCTCGTGAAGGCAACGCCCGCACCCGAGCGGGAGCCCACGTTGCCGAACACCATCGCCTGGACCGTAACCGCGGTCCCCCGGGCTTCCCTGATGAGGTTGAGCCGTCGAAAGGCTTCAGCGCGTGGGCTCTCCCACGAGAGGATGACGGCCTCGGCCGCCTGCTCGAGCTGCCGCATGGCCCCTGCAGGGAACTTCTCGCCTCCGTTCTGGGCAAAAATCCGCTCGTACTCAACGGCAAGGTCGCGGAGGGATCCGGCGTCAAGCTCGACCTCGTCCTCGACCCCCTCCCGCTCCATCGCCTGCCGGAGCGCTGCCTGGTAGAGAGCGGGGGGCTGGCGGCACACCACCTGCCCGAAGTTCTGGATGAGCCTCCGGTACGAGTCCCATGCAAATTTTGGGTTCCCCGAGAGGGAGATGAGCCCCCGGACGGTCTCCCGGGAGAGCCCGATGTTCAGTATGGTCTCCATCACTCCCGGCATCGAGACTGGCGCCCCTGAACGGACTGAGACAAGGAGTGGTCTCCTGCTGCTGCCGAATGAGAGGCCCGTTGCTTTCTCCAGGCGCGAGATCCCGGTTGCAAGGAGGGCAGGGAGGTCCGGAGAGAGGCGCCTCCCGGACGCGAAGTACTCCTCGCAGAGGGTCACCCCGAGGCAGAACCCGGGTGGCACCCTGACTCCCAGGGACGCAATGGTGGCAAGGCTTGCAGCCTTGTTGCCAAACTCTTCGGCCGGGACGCTCTCGTCAAGGCCGCAACCGAACGAGACCATGCGGGGATGGGGTTTTGCAGCGCTCATGCACACCACCCCTCAGCGGTTCATCCTCTCCATGATGTCGTCCCGGAGGAGAAACGCCGCCTTCATCATGGAGTTCGTGGACTCCTCGATCGTCCGTGCAAGGTCGCCGTAGACCTGCATCTCTTTCCAGTCCCGCGACTCGACAAGGATGGTCTTCTGGGCGAGTCGGAGGGCCTCGTCCGACTGGTGCTCGAGGGAGAGGACATGGTCGATCGCCTGGAGGAACTCCTGCATGTCGTCCCTGCTGTACCCCTTGTAGACGTACTGCGAGGCGATCAGCGCTTTCAGGAACTCCTGGGCGCTCCTCTCTGCGAGTTCGGCCATCTCGACGAGCGACTGGTTGATCTTCCTCGAGAACGTGACGGACGGGATGAGTGTGACAAAGAAGGAGGCCTCCTCCAGGAAGTCAAGCGCGTCATCTGCGGTGAAGATGAGGGCCGGGTAGAACTCGGCGTTCTCGATCCTCCGGGAGAGAGTCCGCACCTTCGTGACTGCGAGGTCCGCCTCGCTCTCCCATTTCTTCGCCCTCTGTGCACTCCTCGCGATGAAGGAGACGTCTCCCCCCATCTGGATGCGCTGCAGCGCCTCCCTGACAACGGTTGCCACGCTGATCGTAAGAGTCGCATGCTCCTCGCAGATCTCCATCAGGCCCTCGTGCGCCGACCGGAAGTACCGGAGCAGCTCGGCCTTAATTTCGTCCTGGATCAGGAGCCGGGACTTGTGTGCAAGGAGGCCTGTTGCAGAGACCCGGAGCACCCACTGGAAATACTCGATGCTCCTCTCCCGCCCGAGGATCTGGTGGAGCGGCTCCCCGTACCGCATCGGGACCCGCGAACTCATCTCCATTGCATCGTAGATCATCTTCTCCCCGCCGAGAAGCAGGAACCCCATGTGCCCGAATTCGTTGTCCGCGGCCCATTTCAGGACCGCGACTGCGTCCTTGGTGAGGAGGAAGTTACGGAGCCGTTTCCGGGCGCGGTTCCAGTCGATCAAAAAGACAAGGCGCGACCCTGCGAACGCGAGGAAGCCCGCCAGGTCGTCATCTCCCTTCGCGGCATACGTGCCCGTGGAGAGGTGGTAGATCTTCTTCTCGAAACCTGCTGCACCTTTCTTTGAGAGGGTGTCCGCCCATTTGACTCCCCTCCCCTCAAAGAGCCCCTGGAAGAACTGGAGCCTCGGCATGTGGATATCGGTATAGGTGATGGTCACAGTGCGGCCCTCGATGGTGATCACCAGCACGTGGGCGTCGGTCATCCCGATATCGTTCTGGAGGAGCAGTTTCTGGCCGTTCCTCGTCGCGGTGGTCCCAAGGCCAGGGTGGTCGAACTTCAGGGGTGCGGTCCGATTGACACCCGACATGAAGGCCCGGACAAGGTCGCGGTCCCCGTCACCGAGGAGATACGCCATTGCGCCGTCGATGACCTCGCTCGCAAGGTCGCCCTGGAGCCGGTTCAGGGCGCGGTGCATGTCCATGACGAGGAGGTGGATGCTGTCGCCCTCTCCCCTCTGCCCCGCGGTGATCGCCTCGATTGCCGCCCTTTCGACAAGGTCTCCCTCCCCTGCCGGAATCGTCCCTTCGAGTGCCTCCAGGCGCTGCCTGAAACCTGCGGCGTCGGCATCATCCCGCGCAAGCAGGGGAGTTGCCATCTCCCTCATGTTTTCCCTCACCTCGCCAAGCAGACGGGATGCATAGGGGATTCGGACGACCCCTTCCCCCGCCGACTCGGATTCCGCCACCACCCTGTCGTAGATGCTCGTCTCGATGCCCGCGGCCTCTCTCTCCACCCGGAGGCCGGAAAAGTCCGCGTGAGGGTTCTCGGCCCTCGCCTGCGCCGCCTGGAGCAGGGTAAAGAAGTACTTGATCCGGTCGTTTGCCGCAAGGGCATTGTTTACAAGCGTCGGGAGGATCAACCCCTCCTCTCCGAGCTCCCCTATGATCTCTTTCTTGGCGGGCATCCAGTCACCCTCCCCCTGCGCCTGCCACGCGGGCTTTCCCAGGGAGTCCTCTTCATGCACACCGGAAGTGGCACCAATCTCCTTTCAGCCCGCGGGGATAAAGGCCTTTTCCACGTGCCACTATTGAGAATAAGGAGAACCGGACGGCTGAATGCACCACTCTCTCACTTTTCCTCCCTTGCGTGGGGGGTGGTGCAAGGCACTGACCCCCCCCCGGCGGGGGAACATCAGGCCTTGCATTCCTGTCCTCTCCGAATCCATCCCCTTTTCTCCCCTCTCTTCCTCCCTGCCCGATGAGACGCGTCATCTATCCGGGATGGGGATTTGATGCCACGCAGCAGAAGCGCTATAACCTGACGAGCCCTTCACACCTGATGGGGAATTTTGTAATGGAGAGAGAAGAACTCCACCAGATTTTTGAGAAGATCCAGACAGGAATCATGATCATCGACCCGGAAGACCATACCATCATTGATATCAATCCCAATGCACTCTCCCTGATAGGGAGGGAGCGGGAGGAAGTCCGGGGGAGGATATGCCACCAGTACATATGCCCCGCAGAGAGGGGGAGATGCCCGATCACTGACCTTGGGCAGGATATCGACAACTCAGAGCGTGTGCTGATCAACCGCGATGGGCATAACATCCCAATCCTGAAGACCGCGACGAGAGCATCGCTTGGGAAAAAAGAGGTGATTATCGAGAGCTTCATCGATAACCGGGACAGAAAGGTCGCCGAGGAGCGGCGATGCGCCCTGATCGGCTATATAGACGAGACCGTCATGCGGGTCAGGGAGCCGCTCGTCATTGTCCGTGAACACATTGCTGATCTCTCCTCGCAGGCAGGGACTCTCGCACAGGACGCCGACGTGCTCAGGGCTGAGCTGGAGGTTGAGTCTAACCGGTTAGGGCAGATCCTCGAGAACCTCCTTATGATCCAGAAGGCAATCGCCGAGGAACGCGAGGATATTCCTGCCCAGTACCGGGAGTTCATCGCAGGGGAGTAGCGGCTGATTATCGGTGCTCCGCGCAGCCTTCGCTTCCACATCGCATGCCAATTGCCGGCTGTGAGGCGGGCCGGAGGCGCCAGTCCCATTTTGTGCCTTCCCGGTGGTGGGCAGCCCCCACGGAGTCCTGCGAGAAGTGTCCCTCCTTTTAGGACTTTCCGGGCAATTCGAACGGGAGCATTCCCTGCCCGAAGCACAGGAGATGCGTCCAGTCCGCGGGAATGGCACCCTCTCGCCATTCCCAGCGCCGGCGACTATCGGGGGCCTTCGGTGGCCTGCCCGCCCGGACACAGATCCCTTACGATCTCAAGAAGCAATTTCGGCAGCACCGGTTTGCGGATGATCCTCGTGATCTCCTTCGCATACTTCTCCCTGTCCACTGGGGACACGTCCCATGCCGAGAGTATGACTACCGGGACACTGCGGGGTGGGTCGAGCGTCTTCCACCGGTCGAGGAACTGGAGGCCCGTGATGGGGGTCATCATCAGGTCAAGGATGATCAGGCAGGGGTCCCTCGAGGGAAGATCCCTGAGTGCGTGCAGGGGGTCGGTATAGGAGAGGACAAAATACCCTGCCCGTTCAAAGGTGAGGGTGAAGATCTCCACAATGTAGGGGTCATCATCGATGATGGCTATGGTCACCATGGTCGTTCGTGATGTGGATCCGTGGACGATGTCACGGCACTCTTTTTAGTCCGCGGGAACTTCCGCTCTTTCCCATACTGCCGGGAGATATGCTCATGGCGCTCAAGGTAGCTCCTGACCTTCTTTGATTCCAGGTAACCCCTGTCGAGTTTGTCCACGATCTCGTTGACCTGCATGCAGAGATCGATGACCTTGCCGGAGCTCGGGTCGTCGAGGAGACTTGCGTAGCCCACGATTCCCTGAAGCGGATTGCGGATATGGTCGTTGAGAGTTGCGAGCTGCTCGAGGATCCGGGAGATCTGTTCCAGCGCAACCTTCTCCCGCTCGCCACTCCTGAGATACCCAATCACGAAAGAGATCTCCTGTGCCATCTGCTGGAAGAGGGCGATCTCCTGCGGATCGGGCATGAGGTGTTCGGGCAGCACGGCATACACCCCCCCCACAACGCGAGTGGCTGATCGGAGCGTAGTGGCAAGGACATGCACCCCCGTCTTCTCATTGTTGAACCGGCAGCGGGAACATGCCTCCTCGCCTTTCCTGTACACTATTACTCCCTCCCGGCGGAGCGCCTCCTGCATGCAGGGAGGGAGGTCATCGACGATGTGTGGCACCGAACGAGAAAAACAGGGCTCACCATGTGCTGACTGGGCCAGTATCTCGGGTCCCTCTCCGAGCGTCCCTATCCAGAGCGCCCGGTACCCTCCTGATGCCGAGAGGATGCGGCTGATGATCGCCAGGAGGTCCTGCTCGCCCCGGGCAACCACCAGGGCACGGGTGCCTGCAGTGGTGATCTGCAGCGCACGGTTCTTCAGGTTAAGCTCACGGTTGGTCGCCTCGAGATCCAGTGTCCTCTTCTTCACCAGGTCATCGAGGTGTTCGTTCAATGCCCGAAGCCTCTCCTCGACCTCGACTGTTGACGTAACGTCGTAGAAAGCCCCCTGGATAAAAAGGGGATCGTTCCGCTGGTCCACGACATTCTGGATAAATGCCCTGATCCACCGGGTTACTCCCTGCTGGTGGATGATCCGGAACTGGAACTCGCTCGTATACCCGGGCATGGTTCGGGCCTTCTCCATCTCGAGGTGGTAGGTCTGGCGGTCGCCGGGGTGCACCAGCGTCTCCCAGGAGGGTTTCCCGACAGTGACCTCCGCCTCGGTATAGCCGGTGATCTGTGAGAGTGCGCCATGGTAAAAGACAGGCGAGAGGTCCAGGGAGAGCCTGAATGCAATCCCCTGGAAGTGCTCGACAAAGAGCCGGTACCGCTGTTCGCTCTCGCGGAGTGATCGGTCCATGGAGTGGCGAGAGAGGGCGATCTCGATCGCGATGTACATCTCCTGTTCGTTGAATGGTTTCAGGAGATATCCGTACGGCCCGGTCTCACGCACCTGCTCGATGATCTGGGACTCCGAATACGCAGTTAAAAAGATGATCGGGATGTCAAGGCGTGACCTGATCTCCTCTGCCGCCTGGATTCCCGTCATCTCCCCGGCAAGGAAGATGTCCATCATGACAAGGTCGGGGTGGACCTGTCCGGCCAGCGCAATGGCCTGCTCGCCCGACGGTGCGATTCCCGCGACCGTGTAGCCAAAGCCCTCGAGAGTCATCTTCAGGTCCTCTGCGACGACCTGCTCGTCTTCAGTGATCAGGATCGTGGTCATGGGAATACCCGTGAGCCGTGCCAGGCCGGGATCGGTCTACAGGGACCACCCGCGGCAGTGATCACCATCCATTGGTATCTTCTTCTTTCACCACATACTGGGCAGTTCATTGCACGGCGGGACCCCTGCGGGACTGTCCTTCTGCCGAGACATAGAGGCTGATCGCCCCGCCGATGATGTTGACCGCGATCTTCATGGCTTCTATCTCCTCTCCGAGGAACTCCCGCGCTTCCCCGGTTGCAAAGAGCACGAGGCCCCAGATCCTGTCCCGGACAAAGATCGGGAGCGCGATAGCCGAATGGACTCCTATCTGTACAAGCAGGGGAGATTCACTTCCCGGTAGTGTCTCCGGGTGTAATTTGACAGGGGTTCCCCCAAGGAGGTCCTGCATCGATCCCGAGAGGCCGATCTCTGAGAGGGCAACCACCGGGCTCTCATTCCCCTTGAGGTGGTAGGGGGTGGCCCCCATCGTCCATTCGCTGATCAGGTCAAGCGATTCGGGCCTCCCCGCTGCCTCTCTGAACCGTAAGACCTGTACCCGGTCAAGGTCCATCGCAATCGCAACCTGCTCGAGGATCGGGTGGAAATCGTAGCCCCAGGTGTCGGTAGCGTCCCCAAGGGTGATCCTGTGGGTATCAGAGAACTGCCGGAGGAACCATTCCACCCCGAATCCCAGGGCAAGGAGAATGGCGTCCCGCTTCTTTATCTCGTGCTCCATCCGGTGCTTGAAGAGTGCGATCTCGATGTTGGACTGGACCTCGCGCTCGTTGAAGGGCTTCACGATGTATCCGTAGGGAGTGGTCAGTTTTGCCCGGTCAAGGAGGGTCGAATCGGCATAGGCCGTGACGTAGATGACCGGTATGTCATGGCTTGCGCGTATCTCTGATGCTGCAGTGATCCCGTCTATCTTTCCCGCAAGCATGATGTCCATCAGGATGAGGTCCGGTTTCTCCGTGTCGGCCAGTTTGATGGCCCTCTCCCCGGTGCTGACAATACCTGCCACCTGGTATCCCAGGCTCTCAAGGGTCATTTTCAGGTCCTCTGCGACGATCTGCTCGTCCTCAACCACCAGAATGCGCGTCGATGTCATGCTGCTTCTCCCGTCATATCTCCCGGGATGACCACCCGGAACAGGGTTCCTTTTTCCTTGTTCACCTGCTCGATTCTTCCGTTGAGCTGCCTGACCAGCGTCGGGACCAGGTGGAGCCCGAGCGTCGGGCTATCGCGCCAGTCGAACCCTTCCGGAAACCCTATACCGTCGTCCTCCACAGATACCACGATCCCGCCATTCTCCACTCTCCCGCAGAGGGTGACAACCCCTTTCATCTCGCCAGGGAACGCGTGCTTGAGGGCATTTGAGACCAGCTCGTTTATAATCAGGCCGAATGGGATAGCGACATTGATGTCTGTCATGATAGGATCGAATTCCATATGTAAAGTTACTTTCCGTGCGATGTCGCCGTGTGAGGAGATGAGCTGCGTGCAGAGTGAGTGAAGATATGTGGAAAGGTTGATGCGCGAGAGGTCTTCAGATACATACAGCTTCTCGTGGACAAGCGACATCGCCCGTACCCGGTCCTGGGTCTCCAGCAGAATCTCCTTTAACCTGGGGTCCTCAGCCTTGCGCATCTGGAGGTTCATGAGGCTTATGATGATCTGGAGGTTGTTCTTGACCCGGTGATGGACCTCTCGTAGAAGCAACACCTTCTCATTTAGGGACGCGTTCAGGGCCTTGGTACGGGCGACCACCTGCTGCTCGAGCTCCTCCATGAAGTGCTTCTGCAGCGCTTCCGCCTGCTTCTGCTTGGTCACGTCCCTGACGATGGCAAGCACCTCGTTTTGGTCGATCGCAACCATGCGTGCCTCGTAATGGCGGAGTACCCCCTGGAGAGTGAGATCGTACTCAAACTGCTGGAGCTCCTGGGTATCTATCGCAAGGGCGATGCGCTCCATCATCAGTTCTGTCATCTCCTGTGAAAAGCCGGTATCCCGGATGTTCCTGCCAAGGATCTGGTCCGCAGGAATTGCAAGAACAGACCTGTCCGGGACATGGAAATCGAGGTACACACCGTCCCGGGAGATTGTGAACATCAGGTCAGGAACCGCCTCGATAAGGCGTGCATTCCGCTGTTCGCTTTTCCGGAGCGCGTCTTCTGCGCGTTTCCGGCGAGTAATATCGAGGATGAGTCCTTCGTAGTGGGTGATCGTTCCGTCGTTGCCACGGCGGATGTGGGTATAATCGTCTATCCAGTGTTCTTTCCCGTCCTTTGCCAGTATCCTGTACTGCTGGGTGAACTCGTTTATCCCATGCCCGCTGTTGTACGTCACCTCGGCGCTTACCCGGTCGAGATCATCGGGGTGAATGAGAGCCACATAGGAGACCCTGCCTGAAAGGAAATCATCGGGGGTATACCCAAACTGGGTGATATTCTCGCTCACCGTTTCAACAGGCCAGCCCTCTTCTGCCTTCCAGAGGAACGCGACGACCGGGCTCGTGTTGATGATCCGGACCTGCTCCCTGAGGACTTTGAGGAGTTTCGCGATATGCTCTTGTGCAGCTCTCTGCTCAGTCACGTCCCTGCCGATTACCTGGATGCCTGTAACACTTCCGTCTTTGATGACAGGAGAGACTGAACACTGCAGTAAGACATAACTGCCGTCTTTTTTCCTGACACGAACCTTCAGGTCTTCCACGGTATGCCCGCCGAGGTTTTTACTCATCGTTTCCCGCACTGCTTCATGCGATTCCGGGAGGACAAAATCAAAGGCGGTCCTGCCGGTGACCTCTTCGGGGTGGTATCCCAGGATCTTCTCTGTCGCAGGAGACGCATAGATCGCGGTGCCGGATTGATCCGTGATGAGGATGAGATCAGAGCTCCGTTCGGCGACACCGCGGAACTTCTCCTCGCTCTGTTCCAGGGCTTTTCGTGCCTGCTTTAAGTCGGTGATGTCCTGAATGGCTCCGATCAGGCTGACGACCTTTCCCTCCTCGGTCACTGCCCGCCCCATGATGCGTGTCCAGAGGTGTCTGCCTTTGGCGCTGGTGAAGGGGAGCTCAAAGTCGAAGGGCTCTCCGGTCTCCATGCACCTCGTGATTGCTGCAGAGAGGATGAACCTCCCGGGCTGATCGAAGAAGAGGAGCCCTTCCGCAAGGTCGAGGTGGTCAGTGTCGGGCGGCAGGTCATGGAGAGTAGCGGTCTCCCGGGTCCACTTCACCGTGCGTGTGCCGATGTCAAGTTCGAGCCCCCCGACCTTTGCGAGCCGGCCTACTTCGTTGAGTATGCGCTCATGCTCGCGGAGCATCTCCTCGGCCTGTCTCCGGTGCAACTGCTCCCACATCTGGTTTCCAATCGCTGTGAGGGCATTGATGTCTCCCTCGTCATACGGATCCTGTTTATTTGCCACTGCGATGACCGCAACAATACTGCCCCCGTCAAAAATGGGCACCCCCAGGTAACGGGTGATGGGGACATGCCCATCCGGGTACCCGTGCTTCGCGGGATGGGCGGAGGTATACTCGTTGAGGACGAACGGGGCCCTCTGCCGGATGCACTCTCCCCACACTCCCGCGGATGAGAGGGGATAGTGCATCGGCTTGTCCGATACTGCACAGTCCTTCATGGCACCCTTCGACCACGAGTGTATGGTCATGACCGATTCGTCCGGACTTATCAGGCCGATGAAGGAGTATATGCTCTTTGTCACATCGAGGCTTGCCTCGAGCGAGAGGCTGAGCTGTTCCTTGAATGGGGCATCTTTTAACCGGTTGAGGTCGAGCAGCTTCTGGAACCTGGTCGCCTGGAGGTGGAGATCTTCCTCCCTGCGCCTCTGTCCGGTGATGTCCACGCCGATCGCGATAAAGAGGGGAGAATTTCCATTCTCGTGGGGGACCTCCCGGGTATTCCAGAGGATGGTCCGGGAAGACCCGTCCTTTTGTCGGATGGTGGTGGAAAAATTCTCAAGGATTTTTTTCGTCGCAATGATCTCGTTGATCGTCGCCGTAATCTCCTTCCGGTAGTCCCTGTCGGGGTAGAGGAGTCGCCATATATCGTTCTTTCCCTGCACTTCAGAAGCATGATACCCGCTCATCTTTTCTGCTGCGGTGTTCCACTCGAGCACCCGGCCCTCCTTGTCAAGGATCATCAGCCAGACATTTGCGTTCTGGAGAATGCTTTGCTGGACCTGCAGGGTCTTCCTGAGTCTCTCCGCGGTCTCAACCAGGTGCTCGGAGAGGTATATCACCAGGCCTCCGATGCCGATGAAGACGAGGACCCTGATGACCGCTCCTTCGATTACCGTGGGATCGCCGGGGTCAAACGCGATGACAAGGCCAAGGTAGGAGAGGGCAAGGAGGAGGATGCCGGCAAGTCCCTGCCTCCGGTAGTGATAGGCGAGGAGGACAATCGGGAGGTAATAGAGGTGCATGAAGATGATGGTGACTCCCTGCGAGAGGCAGCCGACAGCGACAAGGGTAACCAGGAAAGAGAGGGCGACGATGGCAATCCTCCATCTGGCCTCAGTCATCCTGACGATGTGGCCTGACGCATGTCCCACTCGCGGCTCATGATTCATAGTCTCTGTCTTTTCACTACCCGGCGCCATTTGCATGCCACCTCACTCCTTCACCTTCAGCACCATGGTAAACGCGGTCCCCCCGCTCCTGTCAAGGTCGATGGTCCCGTCCAGTTGGTTCACGAGGGACACGACAAGCCTGAGCCCAAGCGACTGGGTATTCCTCCAGTCAAGGTCTGCCGGGATGCCGACACCGTTGTCTTTCACCGCGAGGCTGATGGTGTTCTTGTCACTGCTGGCCGAGATCGCCAGTGTCCCTGACCGCCCCCCCGGAAACGCATGCTTGAGCGCGTTTGAGACCAGCTCGTTGAGAATAAGCCCGATAGGAATGGCGGTGTTGATGGACACCATGATCTCCCCGATCTCGATCTTCAGGGTCACTCTCCGGGAATCGGTCTCGTAGTACGCGAAGAGATGGGAGGTGAGGAAGCGTACATACTCGGCGAGATCGATATCCGCGAGGGTCTCGGACTTGTAGAGCTTCTCGTGCACGAGTGCCATTGCCCGCACACGGTTCTGGGTCTCTGCCATGATCCGCTTCATCTGCGGGTCCTCGATCTGGCGGAGCTGGAGGTTTGTCAGGCTGATGATGATCTGGAGGTTGTTCTTCACCCGGTGATGGACCTCGCGGAGGAGCAGGGTCTTCTCGTTCAGCATTGCCTGCAGTTGCTCCTCTGTCTTCATCCGCTGGGATATCTCCTCCTCCAGCGCGACATTCGAGTCCGCCAGAGCCCGTGTCCGCTCCTCTACCTTCTGTTCGAGGACCGTGTTCAGGGAGCGGATCTCTGACTCCATCATCTTCCGGTCGGTGATGTCGCTTGCAAATCCCAGCAGCCGCTGGTCATTGATCCTGACGGCCTTGACAAGCCAGTATCGGACCTCGCCGCTCTTCGTGACATATCTCGTTTCTCCGATCGCCTGCCCCTCCTCTTTCACCCGCCGGAAATGCTCGAATCCAATGTGCTGGTCTCCGGGGAAGACGAGGTCCCTGATGTTCTTCCTGAGAAGCTCCTCCCTCGAAAACCCGGTCATCTCGCAGGCTGCATCGTTTACCATGACGTAATTACCCTGTGCGTCTGCGACGAATACCCCGTCGGGGGCATTTTCGATGTAACTCCGGAACATCTCCTCGCTCTGGCGGAGGGCCTCTTCGGCCGCTTTCTGCCCGGTGATGTCCCTTGCAATGGTCGATATCCCGATCAGTGAGCCGTCCATGGCCTTCACCGGGGAAAGCGTCAGGGAGACGTGAATGAGGGCCCCGTCCTTTCTCTGGCGGATGGTCTCTTGCCTGATGACGGCCTCCCCTGCACGGATCCTCTGGATGAGTGTTTTGGTATCGTCAGGGTGCCCCGGGGGGACCAGTACCGTTATCGGCCTTCCCGTCATTTCAGCAGGAGTGTAGCCATATATCTTCTCTGCACCCGCGTTCCAGAACGTGATGATCCCGTCGGGGGTCTTGCCGATGATGGCATCATACGAGTGTTCGGTGATCGCCGCAAGGAACGAGAGCTTTTCTTCGGCTGCCTTACGATTGGTGATATCCTCAAATACCACAACAAAATACCCTTTCTGGGGGCTCGAAACCGATATGTGGAGCCAGATACTCAAGGGTGTGAAGAATACGTCAAATGTCTCGGGTTTGCCGGTCGCTGCAACCCTCCCGTATATCTCAAATATCTCGGGTGACTGCTCTCGCGTTCCGGGGATTGCCTCGCTGACTTTCTTTCCGACAATATCCCGGAGGCCAGTCAGGCGCCCGAATGCCGGGTTCACTTCGATATATTCCCAGTCCACGGGCCTGCCCGAGCCATCATAGATCATCCTGCAAAACGCGAATCCTTCGAGCATCGTCTCGAAGAGGCTGCGGTATTTCTCCTCGCTCTTCCGCAGCTGCTCTTCGTTCAGCTTCATCTCCCGCCAGAGCAGGTCGAATGGCCGTTTCTGCCCGATATCGAGAAACGCCAGATACCACAGGTAGACAGCGACCACCCGCAGGAGATGGCCAAGCATGTTGGCAAAGCCGTAAACGCTCACATACGCGGTAAACGAGAGTTCTGCCCCGATAAAGAAGACATTTGCCAACATAAGGAGGGCCAGCACATCGGGATCGAAATATTCCCGTGCCCGGTAGAGGAGAACGATTGAAACCCCAAGGATAGCGCAAATCACGTATTCACTGTAAATCTTGAAAGGTGTGAGGCCGCTGCCCTCGATGAAGCAGTGGGGGAATACCCCGGTAAAGATTGCCGCGATCAGTGCGGCGGTTGCGAACCCGAAGACCGCAATCAGGGTCGAAACCCTGACTTTCCTCCCGATGGCAAGCGGGGCAAGGAGGAGTGAGAACGCCTGGAGATACCGGGCCGCGATCCAGAGCTGGGTGGGAAGGTCGGCGCCTCCGAACGTGAACACTCCCATCCCCTTGTAAGCAAGCGTGTGGAGAATGTCGATCCCCCCCGCAAAGAGGAGACCAACGCCGACGACCAGGAAAAATGCATTGTCGATTGACTTTTTGCCGTTCCAGACAAGGATGAAGATGGAGAAGGAGATGACTATTGTGAAGATCTCGACAATGCTGTGGAAAAGAAGGTAACTGTAGGTGCTTGTCAGGGCAAGCAGGAGGAGCACCACACCGACCCCCACCACCTGGACGAGGATGTGCATGGTGCGGGGTGACCATATCCCGGACAGAAGAAAATTGCCGCGCTGCGGCCCTTCTATTGGCTCATCGTCCATACTTCATTCCTTCTCGTGAAGGACCATCGAGAACGCGGTCCCTTCTCTCCGGTCGAGTGCGATGCTCCCGTTCAGCTGCGATACGAGCGAGTGGACCAGGCGGAGCCCGAGCGACTTGGTGTTCTGCCAGTCGAGATCTTCGGGGATGCCCACTCCTGTATCCCGGTATTCGACATGCAGGGCATGGTCGTCGCGCCGCACACTGATCGAGACCGCACCCCGTCTCTTGTCAGGAAACGCGTACTTGAGTGAGTTCGAGATGAGCTCGTTCATGATCAGCCCGAAGGGAATCGCGGTGTTGATATCGACATGGACGTCACCTGTGTCGACTGAGAAGGTGATCCCCCGGGTATTCGCACCATAGAACTGGAAGAGGCTTTTTCCAAGGTACTTGAGGTAGTCATCGAGGTTGATCTGCGAGAGAGTCTCGGTCTGGTAGAGCTTCTCGTGGACGAGCGCCATTGCCCGCACACGGTTCTGGCTCTCGCGGATTGCAGCGAGGGTACTTTCGTCGGTGATGTAGCGCGACTGGAGGTTTAAGAGGCTCACGATGATCTGGAGGTTGTTCTTGACCCGGTGATGCACTTCCCGGAGAAGGGTGAGTTTCTCTTCAAGCGACGCACGGAGTCTCTCTTCTGCCGCCTCGCGCTGGCCAATCTCCGCAACAAGCGCTTCGTTCGCACTCTCAAGCTCCCGGGTCCGCTCGATGACCCGCTGTTCGAGCACTGTGTTCAACGACCGGATCTCGGACTCCATCAGTCTTCGGCTGGTGATGTCGTGGGAGATACCGATTATCCTGGCGATCTTACCTCCGGCGACCTTCAGGGGAACCAGCGTGGTCGAGTAATACCGCTTGCCTTCCGGGTGGTTCTGGCTCTCTTCATAACGAAGGGTAGCCCCGGCATCGAGGCACTTCCGGTACATTGCCGAGAGATGACCGGACACTTCCGGAGAGAAGAGCTCTTCGAGGTATTTTCCCGATGCAGAAGCGTTCGACACCCCCATATGCTCTTCAGAGACGGGATTCATGTACAGGATCCTGAACCGCGCTTCGCCGGTCACCTCGACGACGAAAATGCTGTCGGGAGAATTCGCGATGACCTCCTCGTACCGTTGTTCGCTCTCCCGCAGTGCTTCTTCTGCCTCCTTCCTCTGCTGGATCACCCGCGTTGTAACAACGATCCCGTCGACGCCCGGGACCCCAAGAAGGTTTACCCCGATGGTATCGACCCAGAGGTACTCCCCGTCCGCTTTGCGGATCCGGAACTCGGTCGATATACCGGGATTGGTCTTCTCAAAGACTTCCCCGAGGTCCCGGGTGACCCGCTCCCGGTCATCGGGGTGGACGAATTCCATCGGATCCTTCCCGATCATCGACCCGGGGGGATAGCCGAGCAGGCGTCCAGCTGAGGGGGACTCGTAAATGATTCGTCGATCCCTGCCGAGCACCCGGATGATATCGGAGGAGTTCTGGATGAGGGCCCGGAACCTGGTCTCGCTCTCTGCAAGGGCCTCCTGTGCACGTTTGCGGTCCGTGATATCGCTCAGTATATTGAGAATTGCTGGCTGGCCGTCAAACAGGATACGCGAGCCCCGGACCTCCACCCAGCGTTCCGTGCGGTCCGGAAGCAGCAGCCGTACCACGTACGGATCGACCTTATCACCCCGTTCACGTCTCTCCATCGCGGTTTTCACGTCGTCGCGTGACTCAGGGGCGATGTAAGTGAGGATATTTGAATGGAGCAGCTGGTCAGCGTTCATACCCATTAACCGTGTTATTGCCGGGTTCACGTAGAGCAGTTCGCCTTTCCTTTGAACGATCACGAGATCCGGTATCTCTTCAACAAGCGTGCGGTACCGTTCCTCGCTCTGCACCAGTGCCGTGTGCGTTTTCTTGCGTTCGGTGATATCACGGACAACGGAGATGAAATAGTCTTTTCCACCGAGTGCAATCCGGTGGCTGTTGATCTCGACCGGGAAGACGGTCCCGTCCTTTCTTCTGTGTTCCGTCTGGAATGTTGCGTGACCCCGGGTGCCAAGTTCGCTTATGATCTTCTCCAGGGGCTGATCGTACCAGTCGGTATTCACATCGAACGGGCTCATGCGGAGCAACTCTTCGCGCTGGTACCCGAGCATGGAGCACGCGATATCGTTCACGCCAATGAACCGGCCGGGGAGCCCGTCTTCGGTAACCCCTATCAGTTCGATGCCGTCATTGGCCTTGTTGAAGATCTCCCGGAACCACAGCTCGCTCTCTCGCAGGGCGTTCTCCGCCGCTTTCTGGTCCGTGATATCCATGAGGTTGCCATAGACACGGGAGACAATTCCATCGCGGCGTTCCACCTGTGCCGTTGTCCGGACCCACTTGTCTTTTCCGTCTGCGCTCCGGAAGCGGAGCTCGATGTCGTACGGTGCCCCCTCCTCAACGGCCCGGCGGAATGCAGATTCGATCACAACCCGGTCTTCAGGCGAATAGAAGGAGAGATTATGGGAGATATCACTGGGATCGAAGTCCCTTGGAACCCCGTAGATACAATACATCTCGTCCGTCCAGCGGAACCTCCGAGTGGCGGCATCATACTCCCACCCGCCCACCTGTGTGAGCTCTTCGGTCTGCTTGAGGAACAGCTCGCTCCGGCGCAGGGACTCTTCAGCCTCCTTTGCCACCGTGATATCGATCACGATCCCGGTCACAGTGGCAGGTGACCCGTCCGGATGACGATTTGTGATGCCTCCGACGTCCCGGAACCAGCGGTAATCCCCTGTTGCGGTCCGGAGGCGGTAATCGACCTCGTACCGGGCATTCTGTCCCTCAAGATGACCCCGCATCGCCTGCGTGGCCGGCTCGATGTCGTCCGGGTGGAGAAGTGCCGTAAAGTCCGTGTAATGCCGGAATTGTCCGGGGGGGTACCCGAGCATGGCGGCCTTCCGCGGATCGAACCGCACGGTCCCCTCCGGGAGCTCCATCTCCCACCACGCGAGGCTGCCGATCTCCATGGCAGAATCGAGCCGGGCCTCGCTCTCCATTCGTCCCTTCTCGGCTCGCTTTTCATCCGTGATATCCCGTGCGACGCTGATGACCGAGAGAACCTCACCTGACTGGGAGCGTTCGGGGATGATCCTTGACTCAAAAAATTGGAGGTTTTCACCCAAAGGATACGCAAATTCAAACGTGACCGCTGATCCCTTCTCGAACACCTGGTCAAGTTTCTCGTCCCACAGCCTGCAGAGTTCGTCGGGCATCCCAAGGTCCTGGTTGGTCATGCCGAGGAAGGATTCTGCCGGCTTTCCCGTCACCCGTTCGATAGCATGGTTAATGTACGTATGACGGTGTTCCCTGTCGAATCGCGCGATGATATCGGGAATTCCCTCTGCGAGTGTCCGATACCGTACTTCGCTTAACCGGATAGCCTCCTCGGCCTGTTTCTTCTCGGTCACATCCTCGTATATTGAAACGATCTCCCCGGAGGGAAGCCGGAATACGGTATTCTCGCGCCATCCCGAAATCCGTCCGTCCCTGTATTCTGAGATGGGGTGATGCTCGGGGATGCCTGTCCTCCATACCCGCTGAAACACGTCAAAGAGCCCGAACTCTTTTATGCCGGGGAAGACCTCGAGCACGCTCCTTCCGATCGTGTCCTCTCTTCTTACCTTCTCGATTCGCTCTACCGCGGGGTTGACCTCAATAAAGATGAAGTCCTCGCCATTCTGTACCGCCCTGTAGATTGCGACACCTGCGGACATGTGGGAGAAGAGGTTCCTGAACCGCGCCTCGCTCTCGCGGAGGGCGTCGACCATCCGCATCCGCTCGGTCAGGTCCTGCATTGCCCCGACCATCCGGATTGCACGTCCCTCCTGGTCGCGTATCACGAACCCACGGTCGAAGACATACGCATAGGAGCCATCCGACTTCCTGAACAGGTATTCTTCCATCCATGCGCTCTCTCCCTTGTCGATAGCTGCATGGATACTCCCGATCACACGCTCCCGGTCATCAGGATGGATGCGGGTATACCACGATGCGACAGTCGGCTCAATTTCCTCCGGGCGGTAGCCGAAGACTGATTGGATCCCGTCGTTCCACCACTGCCTGCCTGTGATAAGGTCCCAGTCCCAGACGGTGTCATTCGTGGCTTTCGAGACGATATTGAACCTTTCGTTAGATTCCCGAATCGCCTCTTCTGCCCTTTTCAGGTCGGTGATATCCCGGACTACAGATACCGACCCGATGATCGCACCGCTCGAATCCCGTACAGGC
>MVQD01000071.1 GCA_002067095.1 Methanoregulaceae archaeon PtaB.Bin056 | reverse complement strand
TGCCCAGAGCATCAGCAGGATTCCCCAGAGAACCATGATCCATCCAAGGTTGGCCATGACAGCCTTTACACGGTGTGACCCATGGTCCTGCTTTGCGTGGTTGATGATCCCAAGGACCCTTCCAAGAGTGATCTGCAGGATCCCGATCCAGATGGCCATGATCATCAGGGAAGTAACTTCAGGGCCATGTCCTGCCGCATGCCCTCCGATGTTCAGGTGCCTGGAGAACAGGATGGGCGACCACGGGAGGGAAAACCCGAAAAACTCGCTAAAAAGGATTCCAAATACGATGCTTGAGATGCTCGCATTCCGAAGGACTTTCAGGAGTCTTGTCCCGTCATCTCCTTTCATGAACCTCTGGAGGCCAATGCTCAGCGCAAGAAGAATTGCCCCATAGCCAACGTCACCGAGAATAATCCCGAAGAAAATCGGGAATATAATCGATACCAGCAGGGTTGGGTCGATCTCAGTATACCTGGGCCTCGAGTACACGTCCATCAGCATCTCGGTTGGTTTCGCGAAACCGATGTTGTGGTACTCGGTTGGAGCGATGTCCTCGATCTCCGAACCTTCCAGCTCGTATACATAGACCTTGCCGCCGGTGGCATAGTGAATCCCCTGTCGGAACTTCTCCAGTTCCGCCGTCGGAACCCAGCCCTCGACAATGAACGTCTCGCCGGTGGTTGCAAAGCGGAGCGGGGCTTCGGCCATCTCCACATCTGCGGTCAGAAGCTCGTTGCAGGCCAAAAAAAGGTTCTTGTGCTCCTTCTTGAGGTCCTCGAGCCGTCTGTTAATGTCCCCGAGTTCACCTTTCACTGCCAGGATCTGACTCTCGTAGAAGCCGATACGATCTTTGGCGAGGCCGTTTTCTTCTGGAATGGGAACTGCCTGGAACTGTGCATCAAGGAGTGCCTGTTCCGCGCTTCCACGGTGCTGGTTTGAAACGATAAGGATGATAAATTTCGCCTTTTTTGTATCACTGGTAAACATTTCGTGGGGTATATCAAGGGATATATCCCTCAAGACGTAACCTGAGAATACAGAGAATGACTTATACCCCCGGAGGAGCTCAAGATCAAAGGGCACATCCCTGAAGGGCTGCAATCCGCTGATCTTCTGCTCATACTCCTTTACCTGGGTATCCAACCGGGATCTCCGTCCCAGGAGTTCTTCGACTTCCTGTTCCAGAATTGGCAATTCCTTCTCAATCAATTCTTTCAGATGTGCATTTTTCAGTCTCTCGCCTTGGGACGCCTCCTGATCGTCACGGATCATGAATGCATTGGTGATGCCCCTGAGCCGAAGCAGTTCGCGGGAAGTCTCATTTGCCTGAGGGAGGGGGGTACCTATCCGATACCCCTCATACTCTATCCTGTCTTTTTCCACGAACTCTTCAATATGGAACAGGTGCTGCCGGTACATCTCCCGGATTACAGGTTCCATCTGGGATTTGGTGGCCGCGATCAGGACACGGGTCATTCCCTCAGGAGTGAGCATGGAGCCGCTCCTTGAATCGCGACACCAGAAGGTCCGCCGCCCGCCCGAGGTTGCGTGTACCACGCTCCTTCAGTTCGGAAGCACGCCTCTTTCCTTCCGCAAGGATCTCGTCATGTTTCTTTGCGGCGTTCTGCCTGGCCTCTGCGAGCTTGGCCTTCTTGTACTCCTCAGCATCATGGATTGCTTTCATGACCAGGTTGTCTGCTTCGAGCTCGGCGTTTGCACTGTTCCGCTTCTTCTCGGCCAGAGCATCACTGATCATCTTCTGGTACTCTGATTCTGTCGCTTTGATGTTCTTCAAAACCTCAGTCTTCATCCAACCCTCCTCTCACGGCACTGAAATGTTAGACCGGAATTGTTCTTATATCTGTTGATATTTTTTCGGGAGAACAGAAGTGATAGAAAAGGATTGGGGGGAATCCGGGTTCAATAGGCTGATATATTGGTAATAATTGTCCCTCCAAAGGAGAGTTGGGGTCTGCCAGGAATGACCTCTCCAGGCAGGAAGGGGATACCCAAAATTACCGGTCCTGTTCCAGGATATGGCCTACCGCAGGGAAGGGATGGGGACAACTCCAAGATCCACCCCTTCCGGAACGCTGCTGACAAGTATTCCGGAAGTGGTGCCGACCAGACGGATTCCTCCCATCTCTTCTGAAGAGCAGAGCAGGTGCTGCTCCGGATGCGTCCCCCTCTCGATCGTGCACGAGAGGAGTATCTCCTCTCCCGCCGATACGACGTAGCGGAGGCGGCGTGAGCCGGGATGGCTGCGGGGCATCACGATGAGTGGCAGCCGGTGCGTCCTCACCAGTTCAATAAGCATCCAGGCAGCTTCTGTCGATCCCCCTTCAGGGGCAGACACTGCAACCACGTGGGTGGGCTCAAGTGTCTGGCAGTATTCCCCCTCGTACGTTTCGATGCAGAGCGGAAAACGGGATCCTGCATTACCTGCAAGAAGGAACGATGTTTTACCCCTGGCCAGCAGGAGAGTGTCTTTCCTGACTTGCACTACTTTCTCCTGCATGCGTGTTGACCCTTCCTCATATGAACAGGTTGAAGATCACCAGTGCGATGACCATCATGATGCACGAGTGCTTTATACCGGCCTTGATAGAACCCTCCCCCATCTGCCCGGCGATGAGGCCTGACAGGAGTGCCTGCAGCACCACCGAGTGGAACATGAGCCGCAGGATTGCCTTGATCGAGGCGGCGCTCACGTTTGAGATGGCGGTTCCCTGGGGTATCCCCGCGGCATCGACGTTTCCGAGTATGGGGATGAAGTTGTTTGAGATCACCGCGACCACGAAGACGAACACCACGAATGCAAGATAGATGATTGCCGTATAGATGAACATCTCGGAGAGTCGCTCTCTTTTCAGGAGATCGGACATCTTGGCGTCGCTTGCTGCAATGGCAAGCACGTCCCCGATCGATCCGCTCATCTGGCTTGCCTTGGTGATGAGGGTCACCGTACGGGCGATCAGTGGCGTCCTGATCCGGTCCTCGAACCGGACAAGCGCATCCGAGAAACTTGCCCCCCAGTCAATGTCCCGCTTGATCCGCTTGATCTCGTAAGAGAGGAGGCCGAGGTTGGTATTGACCATGATTCCTATGGCCTGGGCAATTGTCAGTCCGACCTGGTTGATACCTGCCATCCTGTCCAGGAACTCGGGGATCAGGGACTCCATGCCCTGGACATTCCGGCGCCACATCTCGTAGAAGAAAGCGTAAGGTACAAGGACTATGAGCAGTGCGATCATGACGTGGTCGTCAACCACGTCGATGTAGATCTCGATGTCCTGGTAAGGGGGAACCACCCAGAAGACGGCGATGACGTAAATGAGGGCTATCGGGACAGTAATAAGGAGCGTGAGGTTGTAGTTCTTCTGGAAGGCGTCGAACGGGTGACGGAAGAACTCGCGTGCGTTCCTGACCCTGTCATAACGGACGAGCCGGGCAAAAAACGGCTCCTCGCCCTCCTTGTGGTAGACAGTGACGTCACTGTACTCGTGCAGCCATTTTGCGCGGACAAAGCGCTCAACCGTCTCTCCCTTGAGAGAGATGATGTCGATGAGCAAAATGAAGACCGCCGAACCGATGGGAAATACAAGGTAAATCACCGCCGTGAGCTGGAGGATGGCGACTCCCCCCATCATCCCCATCACGACCATGATAATGATGAGGAAGAGCGGCCCTGCAACAAAGAGCGTCACGTAGGACTCGGCGACGAGGGAGAGGAAGCTCAAAAACTGCTTCTGCTCGAACCGGGCCTCCTCCTGGTAAAGCCTGACGCGGCCCGAGAGGAAGCTTACAAGGTCGCCGCCGCTCTCGATCACTGAGACCATGTCTTCGAGGAACTGTTTCAGCTTCTCGGAAGGGGTGGTCTCCATCAGGTGGCGGATGGCAGAGACCACGTCGTAGCCGAAGAAGTCCGCGTCCCTTACGACCTGTCTGAACTCGAGGGCCACCTCCCCGTAAATCATTGAGTTCTCGGAGAGGGAGCGAAAGATGGTCATCAACTGCGCCCCGCCCTTTCGCATCGCATACATGTACGCGACCGCGTTGTGGAGAGTGAGGTTGATCTTGGTGGCCCTGTTGCCTTTCTGCATGCCCGGGTATTTCAGGGCAATGAAGTATACGAGAAGGGACCCAACGAAGAACGCGATGACCGCCCCTGCTACCCTGGCAATCAGCATCTCGGGAGAGAGAGGGTCGAGTTCCTGGGATATGGGGAGATTGAACACGTTGTAAATGTGGATGTTGCCACCCG
The DNA here is from genome assembly GCA_002067095.1 of Methanoregulaceae archaeon PtaB.Bin056. GTDB lineage: Archaea > Halobacteriota > Methanomicrobia > Methanomicrobiales > Methanospirillaceae > Methanolinea_A. The sequence continues at coordinate 25,488 of MVQD01000071.1, read as the reverse complement.
TGTGCGCGGATATCAGAAGGAGCTGCGTCAGCCAAAATCCAAGTGCTGCAAACCCCGCGCCTGCCAGGACTGCGACCTCGATCGAGCGGATGAGATAGCGCTCAAGCGTCACTCCCGCCCTGGAAGATATGAGGTTTGCCTGAAGGTCCTGGTAGCGCAGGGGATTGCGTTCTATCCTCCTCCTGATCAGGGCATTGAAGATCATTCCAGTACCTTGGTGAGGTCCTCGAGGTTCTCAGTGACGCGGGCCGGGTTGATGCTGTATGCCTGGAAGATACGGGATACCCGGATGTAGTCGATGATCTTCTGGCGCTGCATGGCTTCGAGGATCTTCTTTCTGGTGTCGAGCTCCTGCTCGAGCCGCTCCCTGCTCCACCCGCGTCGTTCCGCGATATCGGCGTAAATTTGCGACCTCCCCTTGTAATTGAAGATGTCCCTGACAGGATCATAGGTAAATACGGTGTTGACCCGCAGGTTCCCCGTGCTGGGGTCAATCCCTGCGATCTCCACGATCTCAAGGCAGCGTCTCACCCGTTCCGTGCCACGATATACCAGTGCCTGCACGCTGACGATGTTGAGGGCGGTGACCATGTTTCTCGGGACATTGAGGGGCTCGTTCTCGAGCCTGTGGATGGCCGCATCCACGCTCCCGGCGTGCATGGTGGAGAAGGTGGTATGCCCGGTGTTCATCGCCTGGAAGAGAGTCTGTGCCTCGACACCCCTGACCTCCCCGACGAGGATGTACTCGGGCCTCTGCCGCATCGCTGCACGAAGGAGGTCGAACATCGAGATGATGTTGGAGCCCTCTGCAACCGTCTCCCTTGTCACGCTTGCGATCCAGTTCTCGTGGAAGAGAGTGATCTCACGGGTATCCTCGATGCTCACCACCTTTGCCATGGGGGGGATGAAGAGCGATACGGCGTTCAGCGATGAAGTCTTCCCCGATGCAGTCCCCCCGATGAAGAGGAGGCTCTTGTTGTTCTCGATAGCCATCCAGAAGTAAGCAAGTTCATCGGCGCTGAAGGTTCCGTATTCCATCAGTTCCACAGGAGAGAAGGGATCCTCACGGAACTTGCGTATGGTAAAGGACGTCCCTCTCGTCGTCACTTCGGTCCCGAGGGTCAGCTGGAGCCTTGATCCGTCAGGCAGGGTTGCGTCGAGCATCGGTGTGCCGGTCGAGATGTGTTTTCCTGATCGCTGCGCAAGGGTGATTGCGAGCGAATTGAGCACATCCGCCTCGAACCTGATGTTCGTTTTGACATTCCGGTACTTGCGGTGGTAAAGAAAAATCGGAATCCGGTGCCCGTCACAGGAGATGTCCTCGAGGTAGGGGTCCCTCATCAGGGCATCAATCCGCCCCCACCCAAGAAAGTTGCGGACAAGGTAGTACTGGAGCCGGAAGAGGCCCCCTTCATCGAGGGTAATGCCGTACTCGTGCAGAAGATCGTGCATCTTCTCCATCAGCAGGGCTTTTCGGTCTTTCCCGAGTTCTTCGTCCGTGAGGATGAGGGCTGACCGCATGTCTTCGTGGATCCGCTCGAGGAGTTCATATTCGAACTCCGAGAGGCTTGGCTCGTAGAGGAGGTATTCGTACTGGTTGGTGTTCTCGTTCAACGCGATGTCTACGAGCGACCTGCCCTCGTCCACCCAGTATCGTTCGACTTCACGGTATCCGGGCGGCAGATCCGCATCCACCAGGGGGCCATTCACTTTGAAGTCGTACTCCGGGAGTAAAGAAGTGGTTTTTTTCAGTGGGATGAAGTGCGATATGGAAAATTCGGGAGGCGTTGTATCCAGCTCGTCCTTGCCCTTCACTGGCTTGAGCCGGCTGGCGATCCCTTTCAGGTCCAAAACTTTGACTGGCACGAAATCTCCCTCTCCTGCGACCAGGCGTTGGGCGCGTCCTCTTCTGCAGTGATTGGTTACCCTGCACACCTATATAAATGCATGATTGGGGAACCGATCATTCATGTCGCCAAATCGTGCACGGAGCCTTATTCTCTCCTGTCCGACAGAAATCTACATGTATTGGAGGCCCCTCACTCTTCATTGGATAAGTGAGGTTCTGCATGCACGATACGGCGCGCCGGATAATGCCTACCGGTATTCCATCACTTGACCCGGTTATCGAAGGGGGAGTTCCTCCCGGCTCTCTCATCCTCCTCCTCGGGGATATCGGGGCCGGAAACAACGAATTCGTCTACAGTTCCATCATGCTCCTCGCGAGGATGAAGCAGAAACCGGCAGGCGATGAACTCATGCTTCCGGCCGAAGTCGATTATATCACGTTCACCAAAAGCAGTGCCGATATCAGGGATGAGATCCAGCGGTCCTTTCATCCGGATCTGACCCAGGCACTCGGCGACGTCAGGTTCAAGGATCTCTCCCAGATATATTTTGACTCGAGCATCATTCCCCTTGACTGGTACTCGGAAAAGGACATCATGTCCCGCCTCCAGTCCAGGGGAGAGCATGACCAGGTCCTCGGCAACCTTGCGTCCCAGCTGAACACGATCCAGAAGAACAGCCTTGTCGTGCTCGACTCCATCACCGACCTTGCCACTCAGTTCAACAAGATCGGCAAATGGGATGATTTTTCTGCATTCCTGCGAGGTTTGCAGCGGGTGGCGAAGGATTGGAACACCACGGTCTATCTTCTCCTCACCAAGGGGATCCTTGACACCCCCCGCGAGCTGGAAATCGCGGATGCTGCGGATGCAGTCTTCTTCTTCAGGTGGGAGGAGTCACCCGGCGCAAGGCGGCAGCGGGTGATGTACATCGAGAAGTTCCGGGGGCTGATGCCCCACCTCGAGGATAAGGACCTGGTGAAATTTGCTGTCCGGATCACCTCCACGGAGGGGTTCGATGTGAGCAACATCAGGGTGGTAATATGAGTGGAGAGAGGGTGAAGATCGGGATCGAGGGCCTTGACCAGATGATGGGCGGGGGACTCATCCCCGGAAATATCTGCGCCATCATCGGCACCTACGGAACGGGAAAGACCACGTTTGCCCTGGAATTTGTCTGGGAGGGGCTCAAAAAAGGGGAGAATGTCATCTACATCAGCCTTGAGGAGCGTGAGGACCGCATCCTCCGCTACATGGATGATAAGGGATGGGATACCACGCCTTACCGGGGAAGAGCGCTCTCCGTCCTGAAACTTGACCCCTCAGACTTCAACCTGGCCATCAACAGCATCAAGAACGAGCTCCCTGCCCTTGTCAGGCAGGTGGGTGCGCAGCGGGTGGTGATCGACCCGGTCTCCCTCTTTGAGGATCTCTTCGATCGTGATTCTGACCGCAGGAGGGAGATGTTCAGGTTCGTTGACACCCTGCGGGACCAGCACTGCACCATCGTCATGACAAGCGAGACTGACAAGGACAACCCTTTTGCCAGCCGGCACAACCTCATCGAGTACCTCGCTGACACGGTGATCCTCCTGCGCTACGTGAGACCTTCCGATCTGACAGACGTACACCTTGCGCTCGAGGTGGTCAAGATGCGGCTCTCTGCCCATTCACGGGAGATCAAGCCGTATGAGATCCAGCAGGGCCAGGTGCTGGTGTACACAGAAGCGAACGTGTTTTAAGGAGCTGGGGCTGAAAGCCCCAGCTGCGGGGGGTCTGTATGTGAACCTGCCCGATACAGTCATTCGATCTCCCGAAGCGAGAAGGGGCAAAAAGCCCCAACTGCTGGGGTAAATACGGAAACAGGCCAGAAGAAGTCAGTCGATCGGCTGATACGAGAATGGGCTGAAAAACCCGCTGCTCCGGGGGATATGCGCAGGAACAGGCCCGGTCACGTCAATACATTACCCGTCCAGGGATATCTTGAAAGCTCCTTTTTCACAGATGGGAGGGAACAGGGGCTACTCCCTATTAGTCTAGAACCCCTCGATCCCCAGAAGGTGGAGCACGATCACGATGAGGGCTCCCGGGATGCCCCCCAGGATGCAGAGGAGGACATTGACAAGTGAGTAAGGGATATCGGGCCTTCCGAGGCTTCCCATGATGTTGAACAGGTTCACGAAGAAGAGGATCAGCAGACCGAGTATGGAGTTGATGATCAGCTTCGTGATGTCCTTGATCATGAAGAAAAGTGCCACCGCGATGATGATTCCGGCAATCAGGATTGCGAAATCTATATTCATGCCTAATTACCAATGAGCGCCAGGTTTTTTAATCTTATCTCCGGGAGGACCATCGATCCGATCACCCTCTCATCGCGAGAGAGTCCCGCGGTCTCCATGAGCATCTCAAATACGTTCCCGGAGAGCATTGCCTTCCTCACGGGAAACTCGACATTTCCCTCGCGCATGAAGAAGGCATTCGAGAGTTCCACCGAGAAATCCCCGGACAGCGGGTTTGCGGTATGCGCTCCGACCACGTCGTGGACGTGCACGACCTCATCCTCCGAGACATTGCACCTCGGCCCGTCAAGAGAGAGGACGTGGACACCAATCGACGGCGACCCCCCGTGACCCCCGCGTACCGCACTCCCCGTGCTCTCTTTCCCGTACCGGTACGCAGTCTTCAGGTCATAGGCGAATTCACTGAGGATACCTTCCTCTACAAAGCCGATCCGCCTGGCTGGGGTGCCCTCACCGTCCCACCGGCATCGCGAGATGCCCTTCGGGTTGAGCGGGTCATCAATGAGAGAGAGGGACGGGTCCATGACCTCCTGCGAAAGCAGTCCAGCCAGCCTCGATCGGCCGGCATGCACGTTCTTCCCGCTCAGTGCCGGGACAAAGACGCTTCCGAGTATCTGGGAGAGGGCAACGGGAGAGAGAACCACGTCATACCTGTCACTCTTGATATCCTTTCCATCCTGCGACGCATATGCAAGGTAGGCTGCTTTCTCCCCTACTTTTCGCGGGTCGATATCCATCCTGCAGGACGCATCGAACTCATATCCCGTGGACTGGCCGATGATCGCCTCGATACCGACGCTCACCATTGTCTCCCGCTCGGAATACCTGATCCCACTGCTGTTGGCGAGCACAGCACTCGACTGCGAGACCTCGGCGGTCGCCGAAGTGATCTCCACGGGGTAGGCCTCGGCCCCTTCGATCAACCCCTCCAGGAGCCCGCGGGCGGTGCCGGGATCGGGAATGACAGCCGGGTCGAAGTTCAGCGGGGCATGATCGAATTTGCCGGGGCCCGGCAGCCCTTTCCAGTTCTGGGGTGTCGCGAGGCGTGCGCTGGAAATTGCGGCATCCAGGCATTCTTCCCAGCGCTCCGGGTTGCTGGTCGCCGAGGTCCCGATCCGGCCTTCGTGGATTACCCGCAGGGAGAGTCCCTGGTGTTCTGAACCGGACGCGTAGTGGATCTCCCTCCTCTTGAGCCGGCCTGTCACCGCATATCCCGAGGAGAGGCAGACCTCGAGTTCCGCGACTCTTCTTTCCCCCTCCTTTATTATCCGTTCAATGAGATCCACTGCCGCCCACCACCGAATTCAGAAGAAGCACATGCGGTGCCCCATCGCTCACCGGGACGCTCTGTCCGCCCTTGCCGCAGTATCCCTGGTGCATGGTGCGGTCTCCGGCGCAAAGCGAGATGGAGTGCAGTGTCCGGAGTATCTCGCCCGAGAGTGAGACGTCCCTTACCATCTCGCCCAACTCCCCCTCATCGATAAGGTAACCGTACTCGGCATTGAACTGGAAGACTCCCCTCCCCGGGTCCACCTGCCCCCCCCGGGTTCCCTTGAGGTATATCCCCGACCCGCACTCCTGGATCAGCTCTTCGAGGGAGCTGTCGCCGTCTTCTATGTAGGTGTTGCTCATCCGGACCTGGGGGGGCTCACCCGGCATGGCCCTGGCGTTCCCCGCGTGCCCATGTCCCACTGCGGCGAGGGTCTCCCTGCTGTGGAGGTAGGCATTCATCACCCCGTGTGTGATGATCTCGGTCCTGCCCACCCTGCTCCCTTCAGCGTCTATGGGCTCGAACCCGAACTCTGGAAGGGAGGGGTCGTCGACGATGGTGATAACGGGACTCCCAATCCGCTCGCCTATCTTCCCGCCGAGCACCGAACTGCCTTCCCAGACGAGGTCACCCTCGCTCGCATGGCCCACCGCTTCGTGGGCGAAGACACCGGCAAGCTCGGGGTCGAGGACAGCGTTCATAGTGCCACCCCTGGGGGTCCGTGCATCGAGGAGGGCTATTGCCCTTGCTGCAGCCTCCCCTCCATCCTCCTGGTGGTGCCGGAGGTTGAAATCCTGCAGTACGTGCTTTCGCACGTATCCCATCTGCATGTCCCCACCCCGCGCTGCGACCGCCAGGATGGAAAAGCCCGACCTGCAGATGGTGAAGGAGTACTCGTTTCCGCTGCTGTCCTCGAACGTTACGTCCTCGAAACGCTCGATATAATTTGCCCGGGTGCTTTTTATCCCTTCAATTCGCGCATTTCTCTCGATCTCGGCCAGGAGTCGCTGCTTCTCCTGCAGGTCCACTTCTGCAGGGTTCTCCTTCATGGGGGGGACCGCGATGCTCCCCAGGGGGACATCCGCGAGGTGCACATCCTGGCCGGTGAGTGAAGCAAGACCTGCCGCTCTCCCGATAAGCTCATCGAACTTCTTCCCGCGAGGTCTGGTGTAATGGTCGATCGCAAGGATTCCCCAGCCCTTTGGGCCAAGCACCCGGAGTATGGCACGATCCAGGAATGCAGTTCCCGCTGATTCCACGCGCGCATTGTCCATGTCCACATGGGTGACGGTCCCCGTCACGTGGCGGATATCAAAATAACGGGCATCTGCCATGGCTTCACGCCGGGGTAGTGGGGATCCCCGTCGTGTCCAGGAACGGCCCTGAGGGGGTTGACGCCATCTTCCGGAGCTTGGTTAAGAAACCCTCCCGGTTCTCGGGCACCAGGGCAATCTTGAGTACGTCCTCTATATAGTCAACAGGGATGATCGTGACCATCGACTGGTAGCGCTCCTCGATTAAGACATCCTCGATATTTGCCCTTGGGATAAGGACGGTCTTGATCCCGGCCTTTGCTGCGGCCTCGATCTTGTACGTCACACCCCCGACCGGGAGGACGTCGCCCCTGACCGAGAGGGAACCGGTCATCCCGATATCCTGGCGGACGGGAATCCCCTCGATAGCGCTGATCACCGCGGTAGCAACGCTGATCGAGGCCGAGTCGCCTTCCACGCCGCCGTAGGTCCCGATGAACTGGATGTGGACATCCATGTTCTTGATGTCCTTGCCGGTGAATTTCTTCAGGATCGCGCTCACGTTCTTGATGGACTCCTGGGCGATCTCCTTGAGCATCCCCGTTGCGATCACCGTCCCGCTCGCACCCTGTGCAGGGGTCACCTCGGCCATGATGGGGAGGACCGATCCCGAGTCGCTTCCCATCACCGCAAGCCCGTTCACGCGGCCGACCCTCGTGCCGTCCACGACAGTCAGCTCATATTCCCTGCTCCGGTGTATGTATTCGTCAGAGACCTGGTCTTCGATCGATCTCGCGGTCTTCTTGGCGGCGATGACATGCTCGGCGGTCGTCACGTCGGACCCCTGCTGGCGTGCCAGGTCCCCTGCCACGCGGATGAGGCCCCCCATGTCCCTGAGCTTCAGGGTGAGGTGACCCTTCCGGTTGGAGCGCCTGCGGGCTTCCCGGATGATCTCCTCCATCGCACCCTTGTCAAAGTGAGGTATCTTTCCGTCGTTCTTGACCTCCTGGGCAATGAAACGGATGAACTTCTCACGGTTCTCGGGGGTGTCAAGCATGCTCTCGCTCATATAGACTTCGTAGCCATAGCCTCGGATGCGCGAGCGGAGTGCCGGGTGCATCCCCTGGATGGCATCGAGGTTGCCCGCGGCGATCATGATGAACTTGCAGGGAACGGGCTCGGTCCTGACCATTGCGCCGCTCGACCGTTCACTCTGCCCGGTGATCGGGAACTCCCCTTCCTGGAGTGCGGTGAGGAGGTTCTGCTGGGAGTGGGGCGTGAGGGTGTTGATCTCGTCGATGAAAAGCACACCTTTGTGTGAGCGGTGGATTGCACCCGCTTCAACGCGGTCGTGGCTTGGCGTCTCGAGGCCACCGCTCTGGAACGGGTCGTGCCTGACATCCCCGAGGAGCGCACCCGCGTGCGAGCCCGTTGCGTCGATAAAAGGCGCGGTGGTGGTGGCATCGTTTGAAACGAGAAGTTTGGGTACCATGGACTCCTCGCGGGGGGTGGCGTACCGGAGCGCCATGAAGATGAACGCCGCGGCGATGATACCCATCAGCCACTGGTAAGTGATAAACGCATATCCGATGATCCCGATGAGGAGGAGGAGGAAGAGGGTGTTCCGCAGCTGGATCTTCTTTCGTGCCTCTGCCTTGTGGGCAGCCACGATCTGCTTTCCCCGGCCTGCGGGGACCGTTCTCACGATGGGGTTGTTCGAGTCATCCGAGTTCGGGTACACGAGGATATCCTGCATCTCCTCCTTTGGCAGGAGCTCTGCCATGGCCTTTGCGAGCATCGACTTCCCGGTGCCGGGGCTCCCGATCATCATGACGTGGCGTCTCTGGGTTGCAGCCTTCCTGATGACCTCCACCGCATGCTCCTGGCCGATCACCTGGTCGATCAGAGACTGAGGGACTTCGACCTGTGCAGAGTTCACCATTGAGACCTCTACAGGCACTTCCTCTTCTTGGATCTCTTCGGCAACCTGCTCCTGTTCCATAGGAAAAATGACCTCTTCTGTCACTGAGATAGTGATATAATTTATTCCTGCTCGTTTAAGTACTTTCAGCCTGAGGTAGCGGAAATGTTGGTAGTAAGCACAGAATATTCCCAGATCCTGGCTGCAAACGTGGCAAAAGGCCTGGATTGCCCCCTGGGCGGGGTAAGGTTCAGCCGGTTTCCCGATGGGGAGCAGTATCTTCGTCTCTCGGCCACGGACCGGGATATGGTCATCGTGGGTGGCATCCCTGATGCAGATGCACTGGTGCAGATCCTCCTTCTTGTTGATGCCTGCGAAGGTGCCGAGATCACCCTTGTGGTCCCGTACATGGGATATGCAAGGCAGGACAAGCAGTTCCATCAAGGCGAGCCGCTCAGCGCGAGGGCAGTCGCAAGGGTGCTCTCAACAGGGGTGTCGCGTGTTCTTACTGTCAATATCCATGACCGGGCTGTTCTCTCCCATTTCAACGTCCCTGCGCATGATGCCAGCCTGGCAGGAGAGATCGGACGCTACCTCGAAAATAACTCCTTCAGCCGCCCGCTTGTCCTTGCACCCGATGACGGCGCTGCAGCGTTTGCCGGGCAGGTCGCAGCAGTGTGCGGATGGGAGACAGATCATCTCGAGAAGACCCGGATCTCCGGGAACGAGGTGAGAATGGCACCGAGAAACCTGGAGGCGAAGGGACGCGACGTAGTGATCGTAGACGACATCATCTCGACTGGAGGCACCCTCGCGACTGCTGCCGCCATGCTGATGGAGCAGGGAGCAAAAAGCGTCTCATCGGTCTGCGTCCACGGGGTTCTCGCAGAGGGTGCGTATGGGAGGCTGCTTTCGGGCGGTATCCGCGAGGTGGCCTGCAGCGACACCATTGAGAGGGCATGCAGCCGCTATTCCGCTGCCGGTGCGGTTGTCGATGGAATCAAGGGATGCTGGTAATTGACGGCTCGCACCTGGAAGGCGGCGGGCAGATCGTCCGCTCGGCTGTGGCGCTCTCGGCCCTTACAGGCACACCCGTGAGGATTGAACGCATCAGGGGTGGGAGACAACAGCCCGGCCTCCGGCCGCAGCACCTTGCGGCGATCGCCGCGGTTGCAGCGGCCTGCAATGCAGGGGTCACCGGCTGTACCACGGGCAGCAGGGAGTTGGAGTTCACTCCCGGCCGCATCTCCCCGTGCGAGATTTCAATCGACGTCGGCACCGCGGGGAGTATACCCCTGGTGATACAGGCCTGGCTCCCTGTCGCCATCCGATCGGGCGGGGTGATCACCCTGTCCGGCGGGACAGAAGTCGAAAGAAGTCCCAGCATCGACTATTTCACCAATGTCCTCGTCCCCTTCCTGGAGATGCACGGCGCCCGCATCTCAGTGGACATCATCAGGCGAGGGTATTATCCCAGGGGTGGAGGGGTGGTGAGGGTTGATGCAGAGCCTTCAGTCTTGAACCAGCTCTCCCCCGACTGCCACCGGCCAGGAGGAGACCGCGGTATCCGCTCCTGCAGTACAGGACTCCCCGCACATGTGGCGGAGCGGCAGGCACGAGCAGCAGCATCCCGGCTCTTCCAATGCATGGGGCTCGAATTCCCTGTGACACTGGATGCGGGGCCGGGTCCCGGCACAGGAAGCTCATGCACGGTCTGGAGGGGATGGATGGGGGGAACAGGTCTTGGGAGAAGGGGATATCCTGCAGAGAGTGTGGGGGAGGATGCCGCTCTCGCACTCGTCAGGGAGTGGGAGGGGGATGGGCTTGTCGATTCGTACATGGCAGACCAGCTCCTTATCTACCTTGGTATGGCGGGAGGCGCGTACACAAGCCATACCTTTACGCTGCATGCCCGGACCATGTGCTGGCTGCTGGCTCAGTTTGGCATCCATATCCTGATCAGCGAAGAGGAGATAGTGAGGTTTGAGCGTGCGGCGGGTGCTTGACGCCACGGCATTCTTCGTGGATATGCCCCTTGAAGGGGAACTCTTCACCTCGCCGAGGGTAGTGGATGAACTCGCCGATGCGAGGTCCCGGTGCCGTTTGGAGGCGCTCTCCGCGGCAGGGCTGCGGGTGGTCTCTCCAGGCCAGGACTCCATTCGCAGGGTGGCGCAGGTCTCCGCAACGAGCGGAGACGCGGGGGTACTCTCTCCTGCCGACCGGGAGATACTTGCGCTTGCACTCGAGCTGTCCGCGGAAGTAGTCTCCGACGACTTTGCCGTCCAGAACGTCGCCCACCACTTCGGAATCCCTGCGTCCCCGCTCCAGCAGAGAAGGGCAAAAAAGAGGGTTTGGAGGTTCCGGTGTCCCGGTTGCGGCAGGTACTCGGACGGCCCGGAAGAGTGCCCTGTCTGTGGGGCCATCCCGAAAAGAACCATTAAGTAGGAGACAGAATACTGTTTCACCATGTCGTCGCTCGATGAGCTGATAGAGAAAGCCAGGATGCTCCTCTCCGAGGGTCACAGCCCCGGGCAGATCGCCGATGAACTCTCTCTCTCAATGGAGACCGTGACCTGGCTGCTCACCCAGCAGAAGGGGGCGGCCATCCCGAAGGACGTGCACATTGACTGGACTGCGGTCAGCGGCCAGGGTGCACTGATTGACGGGGTCGCTATGATGCTCCTGAAGCGTTACTATTCGGCCCTCGACGAAGGTGAGAAGGAAGAGGGATATTCCGAACGGTTCCCCACCCTCGCGGTAGGGATTGCCATCTCGGGGATACCCCTGGCCACCCTGATAGCTGTCGAGGAGGATATCAAGCTCGCCATTTATCACCCCGCAAAACACAGCACGCAGGATCACCCGGTAGGGTCAATCAGCGGAAATTTCTCGTCGGTAACCGGTGAGCGGTGTATCATCATCGATGACGTCATCACTTCAGGCAACACGATGCAGGACGTGGTGAAGTACCTGCGGCGCCACGGAGCAACGCCTGTTGCGATATGGGTGATATTTGACAAGCGCGGGCTCCGGGACGTGGATGGCGTTCCCGTATACTCGCTCTTTAAAATATCCCGGATTGACTGATCTCCCTCCCGTTTTTGTAAAAGAATAGGTTGTTTTATATAGAAGTTTAATTCCATCTTTTACAGCATCGGAGGAATTGCTATGCTTGGAGGACAACCTATCATCATTCTCAAGGAGAACGTGGAGCGCAACCGTGGCCTCGAGGCCCAGCGCTCGAATATCGCGGCTGCAAAAGCCATTGCAAGCGCGGTTAGGACCACGCTTGGACCCCGTGGCATGGACAAGATGCTCGTCGAGGGGACAGGCGATGTGACCATCACCAACGATGGTGCAACCATCCTCCAGGACATCTCGGTCGTGCACCCGGGAGCCAAGATGGTCATAGAGGTGGCCAGGGCACAGGACGAGGAGGTAGGGGACGGCACCACGACCGCGGTGGTCCTCGTGGGCTCGCTGATGGAGAAAGCCGAGCAGCTGATCGAGAAGAAGATCCACCCCACCGTGATCGCCGAGGGATACCGCATGGGCATGAGGAAATCACTCGAGATCCTCGATGATCTCTCCCTGACTATCGATCCCTACGACAGGGAGAAGTTGATCAGGATTGCGGACACCGCCATGACCGGGAAATCGATCGAATCAGTCAAGGATAAGCTGAACGGGATTGCTGTCGATGCGGTAATGGCAATAGCCGAGAAAGAGGGCAATAAGATCACCGCAGACGAGGACAACGTCCTGATCAAGAAGCAGGCAGGAGACACGATGGACGATGCCGAGCTTGTCCGCGGCGTGGTCATCGACAAGAAGCGGATAAGCGAGGACATGCCCCGCAAGGTAAAGGATGCAAAGGTAGCGCTGGTCGCAAGCCCCATGGAGATCAAGAAGACCCAGGTCAAGGCCAAGATCCACATCAGCTCAAGCGACATGGTTAGCGCATTCTCTGCCCAGGAGAGGGAGGCATTGAAGAGGTTTGCCGACAAGGTCATCGAGAGCGGGGCAAACGTGCTTCTCTGCCAGAAAGGCCTTGCGGACGCGGTCGCATTTTACCTTGCCAAGGGTGGTGTTCTGGCAGTCGAGGACGTTCCCGAGAAGGACATGAAGTTTGCCGCAAGGGCGCTCAATGCCCAGATCGCCAACAAGGTGGATGAATTGTCCCCCGAGATGCTTGGCCACGCGGAGCTCGTGGAGCAGCTTGAGGACGGCGAGTTTGTCAAGATATCAGGCTGCGAGAACCCAAAGACCGTCACCATTCTTCTCCGTGGCTCGACAGAGTATCTCCTTGACGAACTCGAGAGGGCGGTTGTGGACGGGACCCGCGTCGTGATGGATGCCATGGAAGACGGGAAACTGGTAGTCGGCGGAGGATCAGTCGAGACAGAGATCATGATGAAGGTCAGGGAGTATGCGGCCAACGTCGGAGGCCGCGTGCAGCTCGCAATTGAAGCATTTGCGAACGCGTTCGAGGTCATCCCTGTGACCCTTGCCGAGAACTCAGGCTACAACCCGGTGGACAAGCTGGTGGACCTGAAGAACGCCCACGCCAAGGGACAGAAGCATGCAGGCCTGAACGTGTACGATGGAAAGGTCGTCGACATGCTGAAGGAGGGTGTGATCGAGCCCCAGCGCTCCAAGCGGCAGGCCATCCAGAGTGCGACCGAGGCTGCAATCATGCTCCTCAGGGTGGATGACATGATGGTCACCCGTGAAAGTAGTGCACCCGGTGGCAAGCCCGAAGGCATGCCTCCGATGGGATGAATCTCTGCACAACCTTTTTAGATTTTTTTCAGGGGCATTCCAGGGCAGGGAATCATTTCTCTTCTCCCCGGACCCCGCGTCATCCCCTTGATCCGGTGGAGATGATCTCCACCTCGTCCTCTTCGATCTGCTTGTCCTGCGGGAGACTCTCCCCTTTGAAGAGAATGAGCACGGTATCAGGAATGATTCCGATAGAGAGGAGGGCGTCTTCGTAAGTCGCGCCTGCCACCCCCTCGTATTCGACACGTTTTCCTTCCGGGACCAGGAAAAGGCGGCACTTCACTCCCATTCGATAGGATTATACGAATGCGAAAGCAAAATAGCTACCCCGTGCCGAGGTAGTCTAGCCCGGGAAGGCGGTAGCCTCGAAAGCTACTGGCGCTCGCCGCCTCGGGAGTTCAAATCTCCCCCTCGGCGTCTTACTCACTCCCTTTTCTTTATATGGAAAGGTTGACCGGAGCCTTCAAACCCCGTAAATAGTCGGTGTTCACTCTTCTTTCAGGGAGTTTACGCCCCGTAGAGAAAAAGAGAGGGGGACACATCTTCTTCACTAGATCGATCCTTTTTAAGAGCCGGCGGAGTGTTGGTAACCGCCGGGATTGGGCGTTTATTCTCTTGATGCCGTTATTCTGTTTTTTCCCCGTGACTGCTCAAATACATCATCCGCCTGACCTCCCTCATGCAGGGGTTCATGGATTCGAGGCAAATCCTTGCGGAATCGATGAAGGCACCTGCCCCGGCCGGATCGATTGCCCGGATAGTGAGCGGAACGGAGAGTACGTATCCAATGAACTGGTTATCCAGCTCCCACAGGTCGAGGATCGGGACATAACGTTCGTAGGAGCCGGCGGCGGTCACCCTGAAGAGGGTCCCCGGATGCGATCCTGCAACGAAGAATGACGGATCACCAGAGAGTTTCCGAAAGCCCATGCCGCGGTCGCCAGGATAGGAATCGACATGGCGCCCTCCTGCAAGGATACTGGCTGGAATTCCCTCCGGGAATGCGTCGCATGCCGGGGATTCCGCGTTGCGGCGGAGGTGGGCGCAGACCATACAGAGAGGGGAGACCCATCCTGTACGCAGCTCGTCATTCATGGCAATACGAGGAGGGATATTCGGGAGGGGGGCCAAAAAGGTTGGCATGGAGGATCGGCTCCTCCACCCTGCTCTCCTTTATGCCCTCAGGATGACCTGGCCCGGCTCGATATACCTGCCTGCACCAAGCATCCAGGTCCCTTCCACGTCAGTCACATAGCTGATTTTTAAATCAGTCATGTTGGTAAACGGGTTCACAGTGTAATAATCGACCATTCCCCCGCCGCTCTTTGCCACTTCAAGGAACTCCCGTACGTGATGGTTACCGACCGGGTCCGTCACGTTGAGCCGGTTTACGCCGACCTGCTCCGGCTGGTAGGGCCAGCAGAGCACCGTCCCGTTGTAATCATAGGCGAAGATGTAGAGGTCCCCGCGGATGAACGGGCCGCTCTGGTTGTTGAAAGCAGCAGTAGCCCTTTCGCGGCCCTGGTCCAGCCCATATGCCCTCGCTTCTGAGACGAACTGGCGGAGTTCGTCGTCAATGAGGAGATCCTCACGCGTATACACCCCGGCCCCGATCCAGTAGGTATCATCGACGGGACGTACATAGCTGATCTTGAGCGTGCTCTGCTGCTCGCCCGCAGGATACGGGTAATGGTAAAGGATATATCCCCCACCTCCCTTAGCCAGCTGGATCTCGATATCGGTATACGGCTTCCCAGTTGCGTCCTTCAGGGGGCGAAAATCAGTGCCGACCATGCCGGGCTGGAAGGGGAGGGCAAGCGCGATACCCGAATAATCAAGGGCGTACACGTAGACATCTCCATTGACGAAGGGGCCTGATGCATTGTTGAAGGCAGCAATGGCAGATTCTCTCCCGTTCTCTTTTGCCCAGGATGCGGCGTTGTCCACATATTCCTTGATCTCGAGGGACGTCGCGGGGTAATGGTGAACTGGGGATACTGTGGCGCTGGGGGAAACAACGGGTTCTGCCGACGTAAGGGTTTGAAGGGGTGTCAAAGGGCCGGCGGGAGGATTAGTCTGCATGCACCCGGTCACAATGACCAGGAATCCAAGGATGAAGATGGCGAGATAAATCCCTGTTCTCATGACTGATCTGTACCTCACGGCTCCTCTTAAAATGAACAGATTATAATTACCGCGAAGGGGGGGGCCATTCCCGGCAATCACTTTTTTTTTTAAACCCCAGTTCGTGATTTTCAACTTTTATGATCGACTGCCCGGCAGTCATGCATGGTCAATGGGAAAATGGCCCCAAAAATTTCCGTTTTGTATGCATGTGTCCCGCAGGTGAATCATATGGTTTTTTTCAGGAGCGTTCGGGATAGCCGTCCAGGAAGAAATAGAACGTCGCCCCCAGGCCCGGTTCACTCTCTGCCCAGATCTTTCCACCATGCCGCCTGATGATGCGGTCAACGATTGCAAGGCCGATACCTGACCCTTCGTATTCCTCCGGCCCGTGAAGCCGTTGGAATTCCATGAAGAGTTTATTCGCGTACTTCATGTCAAAGCCGGCCCCGTTGTCCCGGACATAGTACACGGTCTTTTCATCCCTGAAACATGCTCCTATCTCGATCCGGGCATTTTCCTTTCTCCTGGTAAATTTGACCGCGTTGCCGATGAGGTTTGAGAACACCTGGCGCAGCATCACGGGGTCGGCGTAACACTCGGGCAATGTACCTACCCTGACATCAATCTCACGACCCTGTGCCTGGTCCAGCAGTTCTGCTACGACTTCATGCACCAGCGGTTCAGGCGATATCCATTCGCGCTTCAGTTCCTGCCGCCCCATCCGCGAGAGTGACAGGAGGCCGTCGATGAGGCTGTCCATCAGCTCGACGTTCTGCCTGATCACCCTGATACAGTGCTGCTGCCTTTCATCAGAACCCGCAGTGTCTGACTCCGAGAGGAGGTGGGAAAACCCATCAATAGCCCGAAGCGGGCCGCGCAGATCATGCGAGACCGAATAGGTGAACGCCTCCATTTCGCGGGTCGCAAATTCAAGTTCTGCAGTCCGCCGGGAAACCCTTTCTTCCAGTTCGGCATTCAGTTTCCTTATCTCTTCCTCGACCTTTTTTAAGTGGCTGATGTCCACAATCGTTCCCCGCATTCCGGTGGCCTTCCCCTCCTCTTTCCGTGCCGCGGTGTATACCATCACAGGAAATCTGCTGCCGTCTTTCCGGATCCCCGTATATTCAGAACCGTGTGACTTATCCCCTGCCAGGATCTCCTTGAACCTCCCCATCGCCCTTGCACGTTCTTCGGGTGCGAGGATGTCGAAAATATTGATTCCCTTCTCCAAATCTTTCGGGTCATAGCCGAAGACTTCAAACGCGATGGGGTTTGCAAACGTGATATTCCCGTTGAGATCGGTCTCAAAAACCCCCTGGGGGAGGAGCTGGACGAGCTCCATGAAGCGCTCCTCGCTCGCCTCGCATTGCCGTATCTGTGCCTTCAGCCGGTCGACCATGACCTGGATGCTGCTGGATAGGTTCGCAAGCTCGAAACCAGGGGAAGGCCTGACCGCATGATCCAGGTCTCCTTCGGCGATCTTGTTGACATCTTCGACAAGTCTCTCGATGGGCCTCGAGAGTTTTCGTGAGACCATAATAGCGATAAGCCCGCCAGAGAGGATCAGGAGCAGTGCGGCAAAACCATGAAGGAGTGCAATCTGGTCCAGTTCCCTCCTGACCATTGCATCATTATAGGTGAGTTTTGCAAAGATACTCATATCAGCGGCGTAATCCGGGTCACGGAGGTCGATGACCTGCCAGGCGATGGTCTTTCCCGCGTCATTGTCCTTTACTACCTGGGTCGACCGGTTCTCCCAGAGGATATAATCGAGCATCTCCGATTCTTCAGGTGTGGGTATATAAGTGGTGTTGTACATCAGCCTCTTCTGTTTCTGGAACAGGAGGACTTCTTCGAGGTAGGGATTGAATGCCCTCACCTCGTCCACTACGTCGCTGTACTGGAGCTCCATCCTTTCCTTTGCAAATGTTTCCGAACGAAGCGCCAGCTCAATGATATAGCGATGATCGGGTGAAGGCATGTAACCGTATTTAGTGAGTGCCCCGGTATACCACTCCATCACGACCCTGTCAGGATAATATCCTGACGTGTTCTGGATCTTATGGAGGTATACGCAGAAATCAGGGTAGATAACGGAAAAGTCGAGCCCGATATCCTGCAGTGACGATGAATACTCAATGACACACTGATCGTTGATCACATGGATCTCCATGCCTCCAATCCTGTCCCTGAGCGCAGGAAGGTCCATCAGGGAGGGATCTCCGCCAGACTCGGCGTATTCTGCCATGACGATATCGAATGCATCCCGCATCTCCTGGTTGTACGTGTTGTCGTAGAGCTTCAGTCCGGTGTCGATCATCCTGAACGAATTATCAATGTGGGATTCCGTCATGGCCCGTAGTCGTTCTGCATTCTCCTCTGTATGACTTACAGAGTGTGCGTAA
This sequence comes from Methanoregulaceae archaeon PtaB.Bin056, assembly GCA_002067095.1. Classification (GTDB taxonomy): domain Archaea; phylum Halobacteriota; class Methanomicrobia; order Methanomicrobiales; family Methanospirillaceae; genus Methanolinea_A. Next base: position 7,580 of record MVQD01000071.1, on the reverse strand, counting down.
TTGATCCAGATGCCGGCGAGGAGGACAGTGACGATGATCAGGAAAATGATCCCCATGAGCAGGTATGAAAATGGCAGTTTCCTCCCGGGATGTCTCATCGTGCCCCCCCTTTTTCAGTGTGATGTATGCAATTATGTTATTTAAACGGACTCTTCAGCTAAGTGGATCACCCCCCTCCTGGTGATCAGCACTCCTTTCGAAAGGAAGATCTGCCCAGAACGTGTCGGGTCGCGGGCGCTCTCCCCGGTAAAAGTGTATTCACCGCTGTAATTGCGTAAATCGCCCTGGTCAATTATATGCATGTCCAGGACTCGACTGGAATCCCGGAAATGCTCTCCGCTATCCCCGGGGCCTGCAGAATACCCTGAACAGAGGTGCACAGGATTTCAGCCGGTCCTCACCTGGCAGCTGGTAAGATGTGTCAATTCCCAGGATATTGGGTGATATTTCCCTCTCATATGGTGGAGAGACCCTCAGAAAACTCTTATAATTGCCGGGTACAGTTCTATTCATGAAGGCATTTGTCTTTGCGGTGCTCTGTATGTTCGCAGGACTTCTCGTCCTCGGCGCCGGCTGCACCCAGCCATCCAGTGGGCCGTCCACCCCAGTTCCGACACCTGTTGCCACCACGCCCCAGCCCACCACCACCCCGACAGTAGCGACCCCTGTCGCGACGCCCACCCTTGGGTACATCGACGGTCCCATGCCGACGCAGTACGTGGTAGACGTGCAGGTCGACCGGAATACCGTCGCCATCAGCCCGGGCATTATTGCAACTTACCGTGGAGGGAAAGGCACCAATTTCGTGTATTCGATGGATGTCACGGTCACCCGATCCGACGGCCAGGTGATTACAAAGAGCATCGAGAGGCCTCAGGTGAACTCGAAGGTCGAGATCGAAGGGACGCGGGGGACCGACAGGGTAGAGGTGTTCATCAACCTGGTCAACGGCGAGCGGTACAGGATATACGACCAGTCCCTGGCATTCAGGACCTATAACTGAGTATTCTTATTTTTTTTGTCAATCCGCGCCCGTGAACCCATAATAATCGGAGATTGTAATCGAACCCGTGCAGATTCTGGTGTTCTCTCCGTATTCTGGGCAATTGCCGGGATTGTGAGAGGAGATATTGTTTCGCGTCCCGTGGCAGAGAGGATGCGAATGAAAAGATCCCAAGGGAGAAGGTTCATTTCCATCATCCCCTGTGCTGCTTCATTCCCTGCCCTTCGAACGTTGCAACGAGCAGGTCGTCCCGAAAGACCCGCACCGTGTAGATGGAATATTGTGGTGTCTCGCCCTTGCATTCGGCGATGGCAGTGAGTATCCCCTTTGCAGGGACCAGGTAGCATATTTGCGCAGAGAGCGCCACTTCATCAACCTGCCCCAGGTTAGCCGCGATGCCGAATGCCTGGTCGGCGAGAGCGAATACGGCCCCCCCGTGAGCAAACCCACGCAGGTTCCGCTTCCCTTCTGCATCCATCCTCACCTTCGCATACCCGGGACGCGCCTCGAGTATCTCCATCCCCATGAGGCGGGCGAACTCTGACTGGTCGAAATGCCGGACCTTCTCACGCACCTCAGCGGGAGAGAGGTGGCAGGAATCAGATGAATGATGAGGGGACATTGCGAATCGTACTCTCAATTGGGAGGCACAGGGGCTAAAGGATACCCTCATTTGTATTTTCTGCGGGTATACTGGTGCTTCTCTGAGGAACCCCCGTGGGCCACGATATAGAGCCATTCGTAGAGCGACCTGAAAGTCCCGAACTGCTCGTACCTGCGCATGGAGAACCCAACCCTCATCCGGCTGTCAAACTTCACTCTCCCCACCTTCCTCATCCGCCTGGCAATCTCCAGGTCGTCGCCCGCATCGACCACGTGATACATTCCGGCCTGCATGAATGCATCCTTCCGAAACGCCGTGTTGCATCCGAGCGTGTAATAGAGAGTACCGGTGTAATACCCAATCCTCGCAAGAGTGTTCGCAAGGGCGAGGGAGAGATGGTTCTTAATGGTCTTCTCAATGGGGTCGACGGGCCCAAAGAGCTGCACCACTTCAGGATACCGTTCGAAGTCCTCAAGTATGACCTCGAGCCAGTTGTCCGGGATGATGCAATCGGCATCGGTGGTCGCCAGAATCGGACCTCTGGCCCTCACCGCCCCGTCGTTTCGTGCTCCCCCCACCTTTTTGCTGGTCTGGATGAAGACCAGGTCAGCAAGGGGCTCGGCACGCTCTCTCGTAGAGTCCCTGGAGCCGCCGTCCACGACGATGATCTCGTAGTCCTCCCTCGGGATGGTCTGGCGATTCAATGATTCGAGGCACGCAACAATATTGGCAGACTCGTTAAACGCGGGAATTACCACTGAGATCTTCATTCCACGAGCTCCCTGTACAGCATGACATGCCGTTTGGCGATATCCTTTAAATCGAATTGCGACGTGAAATCCCTTGCGCCCCCCGCGCATTGCCTCAACGCAATGCTGTCTTCAAAAAGGGTCGCAGCGTCATCGCGGCCCGAGAAGTAAAGAATGTTCTTGCCGTAAATGTCATGGAATTCGGGGATGTCCCTTGCGACCACAGGAAGACCGCAGGAGAGGGCTTCCAGTATGACCAGGCCGAATGTCTCGGCATAGGACGGCATGAAGAAGATATCGGCCGCGCTGTAGGGCTTGACGATATCGTTGACGTTGCCCGGGAAGAGCACGTTCTCACCGCACCGCAACTTCAGGTGCTTGATCTTCCCGTAGTCCTTCGAGAGGGCCCCGTAGGGAAACCCTCCGATCCAGATGAATTTCTTGTCCGGGAAGATACGGGAGAGCGCCAGGAAGTCGTAAAGACCTTTCCTTGGTGTCAGCTGTGCTACCGTGAGCACGACCTGCTGTTCATCAGGTATGCCATAATACTCCCTGAAGGCTGCCCTCTTCTCGTCGTCCCTCCTGAAGAACTCCCTGTCGATGCCGTTTGGGATCATCGTCACCGGCATCTCTGGGATCATGGCGGTCACCTCCTCGTGGCAGGGGCGGGAGATGGAGATGATATGATCGAACCTCCGGTAGATCTTTGGATACCTCTTGTTGATGGCACGCGCAAGGGCAATATTTCCCATGTTGATCCGGGGAGTGGAATGTGCGGTCAGGATCTTCTTCCCTCTGGTCATCCGGCGGTTGAGGCCGGCGATGGGGCCGAACGTATGATAATGGACGATGTCTGCGTGGTTTGAAAAACTCTTCCAGGAGACATCTATTCCAGGCTCATTCTGCAGCTGGTGGTAGAGTGTCTTTGCAACCGTCGCACACCCTATGAACCGGAAGAAGAGCATGTCTTCCACAAAGAAATTGACCTTCACGCCCAGTCCCTCACGCACTCCATGGCCTGGCGGATGCACCCGTCCATGTTCAGGTACTCGAACGTTGAGAATCTTCCCACCAGCGTGATCCCCCGCGCCTGGAAATATTCCCTGACAATCCTGATGTTCTCAAGGTATGCCAGGTCGTATACCACGTAGGCGAACTTCTGCCGGTCAACCGCGGTATGGACCACCTGGTCCGGGGTGAGGAACCCCATCCGCTCGAGGGATTCTATGACGTGGCGGACAAGGTCGTCATCGGTCATGCGGGAGACCTCGTCGCCCTCGTTGTAGGTGATCTCGGCCAGGATGCCCGCGTGGCCGGCAGGGGCTACATGGCTGCTGAAATTTGAGGGAAACGAGATCCTGTTCGCGAGGCTCTGCTCCCTGTCAGGGATATAGAGCCATGAAATATCAGGGACCGCTCCCCTGATCCCCACCTGGACGCAGCAGACCGAGTTGTAGCGGAGGGCACGTATCGCTTCTTTCACTTTCACTGGGATATCATAAAGACAGGCCATGAGGTGTGGGAGGGGGATGGTACTGATCACCCTGTCACCCCGGCGTGTCCGTCTCCCGTCGCTGGCCTCCCAGGCACCGTCCGCAAACGCGAGCGATCTGACGGGAAAACCTGTCACGATGCATTCTTCGATCCCGCGGGCAATTGACGTGACCAGGGCCTCGATCCCGCCTTCTGCCGGGTAGGTGAAGACGGACTGATGCGTGTATCCCTCCGTCTCTATCCCGATGGCAGATTTTATCACGTCTTCGACCGGAGGCCTCGGCACTCTCCCCTCGACCCAGTGTGCTGACATTGAAGCGGGAGGATAATTCCAGATCTTCTCGTTGTATGGAATCATGTAGAGATCGGCAATCCCCTTCCCGAACGTCGCGTATATCCATTCAGCGAAATTGGCGGGAGGCGGGATCTCCCCCTTTTCAGACTTCAGGTAGGCCTTGATGAATTCATTGATGCAGAAGAAGAGATCGTCCTTTGGAAGAGCCGCAAGGCCATTCTCGAACGGATATTTCACCAGAATGTCCCTGTACAGGATCCTGGTGTTCCTCGTCCGCTTCTCCCGGTTCGAGGAAAGTGCATTCTGCATAAAGCGAAGGACCTCAGCGTCCCTGGAGAAGATGATATGCGACCCGCCGGTGTCGAAAGTGAACCCATTCTCTGTCCGGGAACGGCAGAGCCCGCCGATCCGATCTTCAGCCTCGAGGACCGTCACCTGCTGTCCGCGTGTGCGGAGCAGGTGTGCGAGGGTGATACCGGAAAGGCCCCCTCCCAGGATGAGTGTGCGCACGGGTTTAGTATTTTACCTGTGGGATTATATGATTGACCATCCACGGGTGTATTCTTTGGCCTCTCTCTGTGAAGAGGGAGTGCAGTAGGATTGGCACATCCCGGAGTTGAACGCATGAACCTGCATGAATACTCAAGAAAGAGGGATTTTTCGAAGACGCCCGAACCACGGGGTAGCGTGAAAATTGGAACGGGGGCCCCTGTCTTCGTTGTCCAGGAACACCATTCACGCCACCACCATTTCGACCTTCGCCTTGAACACGAGGGGGTGCTTGCCTCCTGGGCAGTGCCAAAAGGTGTCCCCGAGTCTCCAGAAAAGAAGCACCTGGCGGTCCGGACAGAGGACCATCCGCTCGCGTATGCGGATTTCGAGGGTACCATTCCTGATGGGGAGTATGGTGCAGGAGAAGTCGAGATATGGGACCATGGCACCTATACCCTCAACACCTGGGAAGAGGACCGAATCGAAGTGGTGCTGCAGGGAAACCGGCTCCGCGGCAGATATCTCCTCGTCAGGTTCAAACGTGCGGGAGAGAACGAGTGGCTGTTGTTCAAGGCAAAGGAGTGAACGGCTGATTCACTGTGCGGAGTGAAAAAGAAAAAGAGATATCGCTTATTTTGCGCTCTTCACCGTCTTTGCACCGCGGAGTAAGGCGATCTTTCCTGTCCTGACCAGCTCTTTCACCCCGTACTGGCGCAACAGCTTCTCGAGGGCATCGATCTTCTCGGTGTCCCCCGCCACCGAGAGGACCACGGTCCTGCTGCCCACGTCGATGATCTGTGCCCGGAAGATGCTTGCGATCTGCATGATCTCCGCACGGCTGCTACCTGGTTCGGCGGTAACCTTGATGAGCGCGAGCTCGCGCTCCACGCGATCGTTCTCCGTGATGTCTGAGACCTTGATCACGTCGATCAGCTTGTGTGTCTGTTTCATCACCTGTTCTATCTGGGCGTCGTCACCGATGCAGACGATGGTGATGCGGCTCATCCCGGTTTCCTCGCAGGTGCCGACCGCGAGACTCTCGATGTTGAAGCCGCGCCGCGAGAAGAGGCCGGTGACCCTGGAGAGCACACCCGGCTTATTCTCCACAAGCACGGTCAGAGTATGCGGCTTCATCCGGTGTGCCCCCCGATCATCTCGTTGATGGCTGCTCCTGCCGGGACCATGGGGAACACGTTCTCCTCGCGCTCCACGCGGAAGTCCATTATGAACGGGCCATCGGTCTCGATCGCCGCCTGGAGGGCAGGTCTCACATCGTTACAGTCCTCGACCCGCATGCCGTCGATCCCGTAGGCATTCGCGATCTTCACGAAGTCTACAGGCGGAAGCTCAGTGTAGGAGTAACGGCGGTCGTAGAAGAGCTCCTGCCACTGCCTGACCATCCCAAGGAACCGGTTGTTCAGGATGGCAACCTTGACGGGAATCCGGTAGTGGGATACCGTCCCGAGCTCCTGGATGTTCATCTGGAAGGACCCGTCCCCGGCGATATCGAAGACCACCTGGTCAGGGCGGGCAAAGTGTGCGCCCATCGCCGCGGGGAAGCCGTATCCCATGGTGCCGAGACCCCCCGAGGTGATCCAGGTCCGGGGATGGCGGAAACAGTAGTACTGGGCGGTCCACATCTGGTTTTGCCCGACCTCACTGACGATGATGCCCTCCCCCCCGAGCAGCTCCGAGAGCTGCTCGATCACGAACTGCGGCCGCAGCACCCCGTCTCGAGGATATTTCATCGGGTACTTCTCCTTCCATGTGCGGATGAGGGAGAGCCACCGATCATACTCCTTCCTCTTCTGGATGCGTTCCCGCATCTCCTGGAGGACGGTTTTTGAATCCCCGACGATAGGTACGTCGACGCGCTTGTTCTTTCCTATCTCTGCGGGGTCTATGTCGATGTGGATGATGCGGGCCTGGGCCGCGAACGTATCGAGCTTTCCTGTCACCCGGTCATCGAACCTGACCCCTACCGATATGAGGAGGTCTGATTCGGTGACCGCGTAGTTTGCATACCTGGTCCCGTGCATGCCGAGCATTCCCAGGTTGAGGGGATGGTCGCACGGGATGGCCCCGATGCCCATAAGGGTAGTGGTCACCGGGATCCCCGTCATCTCGGCGAGCCTGAGGAGTTCCGCCGATGCGTTCGAGGCGATGACTCCGCCTCCCACGTAGAAGAGGGGCCGCTCGGCCTCCATCATCATCTCGACAGCCTTGTCGATCTGCCTGGAATGCCCCCTGTAGGTCGGCTGGTATCCCCTGAGGTTCACCTGCTCATTCTCGGGGTATTCATACTCGATCTCCTTTGTGCTGACATCTTTGGGAAGGTCGATCAGGACTGGGCCTGGCCTTCCCGTACGTGAGATGTAAAACGCCTCCCTGACAATGTGCCCCAGGTCCTCGGTCCTCTTGACGAGGTAATTGTGCTTCGTGATCGGCAGGGTGATGCCGGTGATGTCCGACTCCTGGAACGCATCGTTCCCAAGGAGGCTCGTCGGGACCTGGCCGGTCAGCGCCACGATGGGAACCGAGTCCATGTAGGCGGTTGCTATCCCGGTCACCAGGTTGCAGGCCCCTGGACCGGAGGTGGCCAGGCATACGCCAACCCTTCCGCTGGCACGGGCGAACCCGTCAGCGGCATGGGCGGCTGCCTGTTCATGCCGTACAAGGATGTGCCGCAATGACGAATTGTAGAGTTCATCATAAATCGGCAACACTACACCGCCGGGGTAGCCGAATATTGTCTCCACCCCTTCGCGTTGCAGCCCTTCAATGAGTATTTTGGCTCCGGTCTTCATTCTCTTCCCTCAGAAGTCTGTTCATGCCGGCGATCACCGCTTCGACGCTTGCCATGATGATGTCCGTGCGGGCGCCGCGAGACGTAATTATCTTTCCGTCCTTACTTAATCTTACCGTCACATCCACGAGCGCATC
>MVQD01000070.1 GCA_002067095.1 Methanoregulaceae archaeon PtaB.Bin056 | reverse complement strand
TGCCATGAAACGTATGAATATGCGGTTCATTCTCGATCAGGAAGACGTTTCGTGCCGGCCGGTGTTAAGGGTTGCCTTGAATGCGAACGGATTGGCAGTCATTGTGGACCGTCTGCCCTCCTTTCCGACCTGTCAGCCTGGAGAAATCTCTCCCCTGTGGCGATCAATGGCCTGGATCTCCATCACATGACCAAGGAACACCAGGGATGGCCTGTATTCCGGGCAAATTCCGGGACCGATACAAACCTGTGCTGAGATGTATCCGGAGGTTATGGAAGATCCAATCCGGACATTATCGCCATTATATATCTTGAAGTCCAACAAACTCAATGCTTCGGCCGGAACGCCGGCCTCCCCGGCAAAGACCCATGACACTGAATCCTTCCCTCCTCCTGGTGCTTGCCATCATCTGCGAAGTCATCGCCACGAGCACCCTGAAGGCCACGTCAGGGTTTACCCGCCTCCTCCCGACCATCGCGGTGATTGCAGGCTATCTCTCCTCTTTCTACCTGCTCAGCCTGGTGCTGAAGGAGATCCCGATCGGCATTACCTATGCAATCTGGTCCGGCGTCGGCATCGTGCTCATCACACTTGTCGGATATGCCGTGTACCGGCAGGCCCTCGATCTCCCTGCCATCGCTGGGATCGCGCTTATCCTCGCGGGGGTGCTCGTCATCAACCTGTGGTCGAAGAGTGTGGTCCATTAAATCCCAAGGATGGGGGAAACACCAGATTCCCCGGGGTCCCGTTCATGGATTGCACCCTTAAACTTCGGAAATGATGTGACCGAACGGTCCCGTTTTCTTTTTTTCGTTTTTGAAGAACCAGGACATAGGGGCCAGGCCACCCGGATGGCAAAGTATTGAGCAGGTCTTCCTGTTTGCAATCTCCCACCTTGACTTCCTGCATGTCACCAATACCCTCCACGTGAAGGACCTCGAGGTGTATGCCGATCCCCTGCTGGAAAACATCCTGTTTCACATGATGCAGAATGTGCTCCTATACGGGGAGCATGCATCTGAGGTAACCCTCCTATACAAGGAAAAAGCTGAAGGCCTTGTCGTGGTCATCGAAGACAACGGCGTGGGTATTCCTGCTGATGATAAAGAGCAGATATTCGATCAGGGGTTCGGGGAGGATAGGGCCTTGGATTGTTTCTCGTCCGGAAGATCCTATCTCTCACCGGTATAGCGTTAAAAGAGACCGGGGAGCCGGGCAGGGGAGCCCAGTTCGAGATCCATGTACCCCGGGAAGAATACCGGTTTACTAAAAACCCCCCGGTTTCCTGAAAATTCCTTGATATGTGGGGAAATATTCTATCCTGGCAACCCGGATGTTGACAAAAAGGAGTCTTCCCGGAGATTCATTACTGGAATCCATTTTTTCTGGAGAGACATAAGTCCTGGCCATGGGAAGGATTGGTTATCGCAAAAGAGCAGGGTGCATCCCATTGCATCAGACCCGGTGTCTTTATTCAACCAAATGAAACATAGGGGGGGCTTTCAAAAAAGCCAAAAAAAAATTATTCGAAAAGGATCCTCAATTTGCGTTCGATAAGCGGGGAGATCCGGTACTGCCCGGGTTGGAAGGTTCCACATGATTCGTACTGGACTGCACATTGAAGATCGTCATCCGATATCGCCAAATGGGCCGGACTCATCGTTTCCGTGATAGAAGGCAATCCCATCTTTCCCCTGGTCCGGCAGAGATGAATCTCTGTTCCATGAAGGTTCAGGTAATAATACCAGTCCCCGATGGGTATCCACTTGTCCTCAGATCTCTGTTCAATCATTTTTTCAAAGAAATCAGTGGTCTCATCAGGAGGTCCGGTGTTAAACCGGAGCCATTGCATGTTCTTCTCAATATTTTTCGTTGCCATTCTCTTCACCTCTCTCTACTCCCTCCCTTGATTCACTTTTGCGTTCAGATTCTCCTCTCGGTTCCTGAACAAGAGGGAGGCCTCCAGTTTTAAGCTGGGTGGAAGGAAATAGATTTCCTTGTATATTAAGATATTTGTATAGAAGAACCACCAGAATTTCCTTCAGTGCTTCCAGCTTTTTGACGGGAGCTGAATAAACCTTTGATGAAAAACCAAGACTTTCTTTTAATGTGAGGTCCCTTGGGACTATATATGATTATTAATAGTATTATTCAGTTCACAATCCAGCACTTATTACTTTAATTTATCAATAGTATTTCCCGGTATTTCGCTGGCTCACAGACAAGTTATTAAACAATGAATTAGGAAGCATCCTTCTAAGGAATATGGAATCACCATCAACCAGAGATTAGAGAGAGCCCCCCGATGCCAGCCGCAAATCCCGTTTTCGATGTAACCCTGTTTATCTTGTTCCTCATCATCGTGACTGGAGCCGCAGTCCTTGCGGGGCGCTACCTGGCAGCGGTGTTTTCCGGATCGCTCACATGGGCACCTTTTTCCCGGATTGAACATGCACTCTTTCGGCTGGTTGGGACTTCCCCGGAACAGGAAGAGTCCTGGCAGGGATATGCACGGGACCTGCTCATCTTCAATGCACTTGGATTTCTTATTCTTTTCCTCATTCTCCTTCTTCAGGGGATATTACCGCTCAATCCCCAGCAGGTCCCCGGATTTTCTCTCATTGATGCCCTGAATATTGCCGTGAGTTTTGTGACCAATACTAACTGGCAGGTATACAGCGGCGAAGCATCGGCGAACTATTTCACCCAGGTTCTCGGCCTGACCGTACAGAATTTCCTTTCTGCAGCCACCGGGATCTGCGTGGCGATAGCCGTCATGCGGGGGCATACCAGGAAGATGACCGACAGGATCGGGAACTTCTGGGTCGATATGACCCGGGCCGTTCTCTATGTCCTCCTCCCCCTGGCATGCATCGCAGCACTCATCCTCCTTTCGCAGGGAGTGATCCAGAATTTCGATCCATCACTCAAAACGACAGGATATGGAGGGACCGGGAGTCAGACTATTGCAATGGGCCCTGTCGCCTCGCAGGAGGCGATCAAGGAGCTCGGAACGAATGGAGGAGGATTCTTCAACGCCAACTCCGCCCACCCGTACGAAAATCCCACATCGTTCTCCAACCTCTTCGAGATATTCCTTATCCTTCTCATCCCCGCGGCATTGCCGTTCACCTTCGGAATAATTTCCGGACAGAAGAGGCAGGGATGGGCTCTCTATGCAGTCATGATGATGCTCTTTGTCGCATCACTGGGGACCATGTATGCCTCTGAACTGTCGGGGAATCCATCACGCGCCCTGCAGGACGTGCCCGGGGTATCGATGGAGGGAAAGGAGGTCAGGTTCGGGCTTTCCGGGACGGCACTCTTCAGCACCTCGACTACTGCGACTGCCTGCGGGGCCGTGAACGCCATGCATGATTCACTCACCCCGCTTGGCGGGCTGGTCCCCATGTTCCTTATCCTTCTCGGGGAGGTAGTCTTCGGGGGCGTAGGGTCAGGCTTTGCGACCATGATTGCCTTTGTAATCGTTGCCGTGTTCATTGCGGGCCTTATGATCGGCCGGACCCCTGAGTATCTTGCAAAGAAGGTGGAGATCTTCGAGATGAAGATGGCTCTTATCGCCATCCTCATCCCGGGTATTCTCGTACTGGTCTTTGTGGGAATCGGTGTAGTGATCGAGGGAGGCCTTTTAGGGATCTTCAATCCCGGTCCTCATGGTCTTTCTGAAATTGTCTATGCATTCGCATCGATGGCGAACAACAATGGAAGTGCCTTTGCAGGACTCAATGCCGCACTGCCCTTCTACACTCTCTCCGGGGCAGTCGTCATGGTTATAGGGAGATATGTCCCCGCGATCGCTATGCTGGCGCTTGCGGGTACCATGGCCCGGAAAAAGACTATCCCCCCTGGACCAGGGACCCTTCCCACGGCATCTCCCTCATTCGTGCTCTGGCTGATTGCAGTGATTCTGATTATCGGGGCGCTCACCTTCTTCCCACTGTTCGCGATGGGGCCCATCGCAGAACACTTCGCTCTTGCAGGGGGGCTCTGACGTGGCGCGAAAAAGGGTGACGCCGGTCACCGCCTTTGATGCTGCACTGTTGCGGGATGCATCAGTCAGTGCCATCAGGAACCTCGACTTGAGGCGACTGTGCAAAAATCCGGTCATGTTCTCTGTAGAGATTGGCGGAATTCTGACGACACTCATATTTCTATACGAGACCTTCGTCCCGGCAGGAGGTTCCGTCTTTTTTGTCGGCATGGTCTCGGCCTGGCTCTGGCTGACGGTGCTCTTCTCGAATTTTGCCGAATCGCTTGCAGAAGGGCGTGGAAAGGCACGAGCGGCCTCGCTCCGGCGATCAAGGGCTACCATGACTGCGAATAAAATAGAATCTCAATCCTTATCAGCGCCAGTTACCACCGTGGCGTCACCGGATCTCAGGTGCGGGGACCTCGTCCTTGTAAGGACCGGCGATCTTATCCCGAGCGATGGCGAAGTAATCGCGGGAGCCGCTCTCGTCAACGAGGCAGCGATTACCGGTGAATCTGCTCCTGTTGTCAGGGAAGCCGGAGGGGACAGGAGTGCAGTAACCGGGGGGACCACGGTGATTGCCAACGAAATCATCGTCCGGATCACCGCGGAGCCTGGAAAGACTTTCCTCGACTGCATGATCCAGATGATCGAAGGTGCAACCCGGAGGAAGACCCCGAACGAAATAGCGCTCGAGATCCTACTCTTTGCTCTCACAGGTATCTTCTTGCTCGTGGTAGCGACCATATGGCCGGTCTCTGCCTACAGTGCGGCGGTGTCTGGGAGCGGGAGCCCCGTACATGTTGCAGTCCTGGTTGCCCTCTTTGTCTGCCTTGCGCCCACCACCATTGCTGCTCTTCTCCCCGCGATCGGGATCGCCGGGATGGACCGCCTCTTCCAGAGAAACATCATCGCGATGTCGGGGAGGGCGATCGAGGCGGCAGGGGACGTGAATATCCTGCTGCTCGACAAGACCGGCACCATCACACTCGGGAACCGGCAGGCTGTCGCGTTCATCCCGGTCGACGGCATGGCCGACGAGGACCTTGTCACTGCGGCATACTGTGCATCCTATGATGATGAGACCCCGGAGGGAAAGAGCATCATCTCCCTTGCCTGTGCATCCGGATGTCCCACTACCTGTCCTCCTGAACACGCCGTGTTCATCCCGTTCTCGGCGCAGACACGCATGAGCGGGATGGATATCGGCGGGACCACTTACCGGAAGGGTGCCACCGATGCCATCACGAACGAGGTGACCTCGGCAGGAAGAGAGGTCCCCCCGGACCTTGTTTCGAAGGTGACCCGGATAGCCCAGACCGGCGGCACTCCTCTTGTCGTGAGTAAAGATCATTCGGTCATCGGGGTGATTCATCTCAAGGATATCTTAAAATCCGGTGTCCGGGAGAGGTTCTTCGACCTCCGGAGGATGGGAATCAGGACAGTTATGATCACAGGGGATAACCCCCTCACGGCAGCAGCAATCGCTGCCGAAGCGGGGGTCGATGATTTCCTGGCAGAGACAAAACCCGATGACAAGCTCCGGCTGATTAAGGAGTACCAGGATGAAGGGTATATGGTTGCCATGACAGGCGACGGCACAAACGACGCCCCGGCGCTTGCCCAGGCAGATGTCGCGGTTGCCATGAACAATGGAACCCAGCCGGCCCGCGAGGCTGCGAATATCATCGATCTCGACTCTGACCCGACCAAGCTGATCGATGTCGTGGAGATCGGTAAACAGATCCTGATGACCCGGGGGGCCCTCACCACGTTTTCCATTGCAAACGATGTGGCGAAATACTTCGCCATCATCCCGGCGGCGTTCCTAGTCATCTATCCGCAGCTCGCAGTGCTCAATATCATGGGACTGGCAACCCCCGAGTCCGCCATCATCTCTGCGGTCATCTTTAATGCCCTCATCATCCCACTCTTAATTCCCCTTGCCCTCCGGGGAGTACAGTTCCGGCCCATGCCTGCTGCCAGGTTATTCACATACAACCTTGTAATCTTCGGACTCGGCGGAATCGTGGCACCATTCCTTGGAATCAAGGGTATCGACATCCTCATCTCGGCGGTGATGCCCCTGTGACCTGGCAGAGACCTCTCCGGACGGCAATTCTCCTGTTCTGTATATTGTTCTTCATCACCGGCATCGTGTACCCGCTCTTTGTGACGTGTGTTGCCGAGCTCGCATTTCCTTCCCAAGCTCATGGAAGCCTTGTCAGGAACGGGAGTGGTGCAGTGATGGGATCTGAGTTGATTGGGCTTCCCTTCACCGGCCCGCACTATTTTGAGGGCCGCCCCTCCTCAACACCGGGATCTCCCTATAATGCCACCCGATCAGGGGGATCCAATCTCGGCCCCTCGAATCCTGCCCTGCTGGTGAAGGTGAAAGAGAGAATCCGCCACCTTGAAACTCTCGGGATTTCGGGGCCCTGGCCCGGGGATCTCGTCACATCCTCAGGGAGCGGCCTTGATCCACACCTCACCATCGATGCCGCTCTGCTGCAGGTTCCTGTCGTTGCGCACGCACGTGGAATGGACGAGGATGCAGTCATGGCTCTGGTGTACCAGAATGCAGTACCGGATCCCCTCTCCCAGGGGCATCCTTATGTGAACGTCTTTGCCCTCAACAGGGCACTTGATGAGCATGGTGTCCCATGACCGGCGACTGGGACAAGGATCGGGCCAGACCGGCACCGGAAGACCTGCTTCCTCTTGCAAACGCCGAAGAGCGGGCTGGACATCGCGGGAAGCTTATCATTTATCTTGGGTATGCTGCAGGGGTCGGCAAGACTTATACAATGCTTTGGGATGCCCTCCAGAGGAATACTGAGGGGACAGATGTGGTCATTGGCTACATCGAGACGCACAAGCGTATCGAGACCGATGCGCTTGCCGCGTCCCTGGAGACACTTTCTCCGCAGCAGGTCTGGTACCAGGGACTCTCGATTAGCGAGATGGACCTTGATGCCATTCTCAACAGGAAACCCTCTATTGTTCTTGTCGATGAGCTGGCGCACACCAACGGCCCGGGTACCCGTCACCTGAAGCGCTATCACGATATTGAAGAGATACTAAGAGCCGGAATCTCAGTCTATACCACAGTGAACATCCAGCATGTCGAGAGCCTGAATGATGCCATCTCCCAGATTACCGGCATCCAGGTCAGGGAGACAGTCCCTGACACGTTCTTCGACCTCGCGGATGATATCCGGCTGATCGACCTCACTCCCGAAGAGCTGATTGCACGCCTGAAAGCCGGAAAAGTGTATCTTGGTGACATGGCCGCCCAGGCAGTGGACCACTTCTTCTCAACCGGGAACCTGATCGCTCTCCGGCAGCTGACGCTCAGGTACCTCGCCCAGCGGACCGACCGCCAGATGGTGACCCACATGAGGGCCCGGGCCATTTCAGGTCCATGGCCCGCAGTCGAGCGCCTCCTTGTTGCCATCCGCCCGGGCCCTACCGCGGAGGCCATGGTCAGGGCAGCATTCCGGGATTCACAGCGGCTGAATACTGAATGGGTGGTACTCTCTGTAGAGGAGGAGCGGGAAGGGCCACCCACTCCACAGGAGAAGGCCTGGCTCTCTGATGCCATGGACACCGCCAGGAAACTAGGGGGAAAGATCCTGATCTACCGCGGGGAGGACGTCGCCCACGAGATCATCAGGTATGCTCGCCATCACAACGTGACCACGATCATGCTCGGCAAACCCCGCGGCCTGGACATCCTTATTTCACCGGTCTATCGGATCATGCGCACCTCTCCAGGGATCGACATCATCCTCTTCGACCCGAAGGGGGCGCCGTCGATCCCACTTGAGCAGCAGATCCCGCATCTCCTTCCAAGGGATTATCTCATCACCCTTGTGATGATCCTTACAGTTACACTCCTGAATCACCTGCTGCTTGGGACAATCAGCACGGCAAACCTCATCATTATCCAACTCTTGCCCGTCGTCGCGAGTGCCTGGTTCTTCTCGCGGAAAGCCTCATTATTCGCGGCAGTTGTGAGCATTCTCGCCTTTGATTTTGCGTTTGTTGCGCCCTATTTCACGCTGAATATCTCTGACTGGGAATATTTCATCTCGTTTGCCGGGTACGTCGTCATCGCGATCATCATCAGCCACCTCGCAAACCGGCTCCGGTACCTCATCCCCCAAATCAGGGAGAGCGAGGCCAGGGTTGCTGCGGTTGCCGGTCTTTCCAAGGATCTCGTTGACACAGAGAGTTACCAGGAAGTCCTGGAGATCCTGACAACACACATGCGGGCTTTTGCTCCCGGTAAAGTCGCAATTCTTGTCCCGGACGATCACGGTATCAGGGTGGCAACTGGTGACAGGGAGTATCCTTTTTCAGACAAGGAGTTGACCATCGCCCGCTGGGTCTACGAGAACGGGGAGGTCGCTGGGCAGGGCACCGAAACCCTCGTCGGGGGAACTGGTCACTATGTGCCGATGAAAGCCCATGGCCTCGTATATGGTGTACTGGCATTTGCATTCCAGAATCCAGATACCGTGCTCTCCCTGGAGACAAAGGAAGTCCCTGAAGCGATGGCCCAGCTCGGGGCTCTTGCCCTTGAACGGGTGATGAAGTAAATAGAAGGGAAGGGCGAAGGACCGGGTGCAGGGTATAAGGTATCCACACTGCCGACGGCTTCTCCGCGGCTTTCCCCAGAATTCCTATGCGCCTCCTGCACCGCTCGCAGAACTCCGGACCCTCCAGGTCAGTGTCCCTGATCTATTAGGAGAAGTAGATGACGCAAGCCCGGATACTCGCAGTGGGGGGAGGCCGGGCGCAAGTCACTTATCGATAATCCGTACCCGGACTTGACTGTGACGTCACCAGTCCGTCTTGCCCTTGCCACCGATGTACGCATCTCGCAGTCCTTGAAGGTCAATGAAGTCTTCCCCCCAAATTGTGCGAATATCAACATGATGAAGATACTGGGCATCTCCCCGCAGCCCCGTCCAGCGCCTAGATCAGAAACACCCCCGACTGCTCGTCAGTGAGGAGGAGCTGGTTGGAATCTCGCTGGTCGATCAATTCACAATCCAACATTTACGAAAAAAGGCCGGGATGGATCTCTCACACTGGAGAGAAGTGAATTGCCTGGTCGTACAGGATCTCGGTGCAGGTCGGCCCTATCCCTGTCCCCGGCTCGACATAGGTCCGATACCCGATGCGGATCGGAACATCCGCCGGGATCCCGAGGCCGCCGCAGCAGTACGGGATCTCGGTGCATCCCACCTCGCCATTGCAGTGGCGTGCAAACTTCCAGACATAGAAG
>MVQD01000069.1 GCA_002067095.1 Methanoregulaceae archaeon PtaB.Bin056 | reverse complement strand
GGGATATGAATTTCTGGATGAAAAATGTACAGGCGCGTCGATAAGATAGGCAATTACCTGGCCACAGAACCGGGGAAAGGCAATACCTGGATGGGATGGAGGGATGTCACTCTGGCCAGTCATGAGGTAATATACAAGGAAAAACTAAAAAATGATTTCTCTTGCGGCAGGATGCTTTAAAAAAACCACATGGTTCTCTTCGAGACATACGCATGCAAAATGGAGATCGCGAATGTGATTTTTGATATAATAGAGGTTGCGAATTACCGGGAATCTTCAAATATTCCTAGAAAAGATCCACTGGTGCTGTATATTCTCTGTACGGTAAATCGAAAATACAACCACGAGGATTACCGCAATCACTCACGTCTTTCCTTAAGGATAATCATACGAACAGAAACACCCTTTTGTATAAAATACCCTGGGGTGCTCCAGGACAAATTCCAATATGGCCCCTTTATAGAGACCACTAAAACTCGTCCCGGGCAATAAAAATGGATTCATGCAGTACGGTATCAATCCCTGTTATTTTTCCAGATGTACTCTCTTCTTCTTTTGAAGGGAAGTGAGAAACCCGAGTATTTCTTCATTGAACTCTTCCCGCTGGAGGCAGAACTCGAGGTTTGCCTTCAACCACCCAAGTTTATCCCCAATGTCGTATCGCGTGCACCGTGTCACGAGGCCCATCTTTTTGGGGAGTTGCTGGATGGCATCCGTCAGCTGGATCTCCCCGCCATACCCGGGTCGGATCCCGTGCAGGATGTCGAATATATCGGGTGTCAGGACATAGCGACCGATGGAGGCAAGGTTCGAGGGTGCCTCGGAGGGTTTTGGCTTTTCGATTATTGTATGGATATCAAAGAGGCCTTTCCTGACTTCTGTCCCGTCGATGATCCCGTAGTCCTGTATTTTCTCTCTTCGCACCTCCTCGATTGCAATAATCGAACTGTTGCATTCAGCAAACGTCTTCACCATCTGCGCCGTGCAAGGTTTCTCTCCGGGATAGGGGATTGTGATGGTATCCCCAAGCAGCACGGCAAACGGCTCCCCGTTGCAGTGCTTCTCGGCACAGAGGATCGCATGACCAAGGCCTATTGGTTCCTTCTGCCTGATATAGTGAATTTCCGCGAGGCTGGAAAGTTCCTCCGTTTCTGAATAGAGTGCAAGGTTGCCCGACTCCTTGAGCCGGTACTCGAGTTCGAAAGAACGGTCGAAGTGATCCTCAATGGCACGTTTTCCCCTCCCTGTGATGATCAGGATGTCGTCAATACCCGACGCCACGGCCTCCTCAACCACGTACTGGATGACCGGTTTGTCGACGACAGGGAGCATCTCTTTTGGCTGGGCCTTGGTCATCGGGAGGAAGCGGGTCCCGAGGCCTGCCGCCGGGATTACCACCTTTGTGACTTTCGCACTGCTCATGGAAAGGATCTCCCCCTCACATTTCTCAATGTATCCTGCAAAGAGGCGAGAATTAATTCCCTATTCATGACTTCGCCCCCCGGGAACCAACACCCACGAATTCCAGATTGTCTCAATATCATCATCCCCCTTCCTCAATAGTAGACAAATCCCATCCTGTCTCTTACCAGCATATCCCCTCTTTCCCGCCGCAGGAGAGAATACGCCTCCCCTCGATGATCACCCGGGATTTCATCCGGTCGAACTCATGGCCCAGCTGCGAGAATTCGGGCCACTCTGTCATCACAAGACAGGCATCGGCACCGCTAAGCGCATCCACCGCAGACCCGTAGTAGTTGATGCCAGGAAAAATTCTCGACATTGCTGCGTTCGCAAGCGGGTCGAAGGCCCTCACCAGTGCACCCTTCTCCACGAGTGCTGAAATGACGGGAATTGCCCGGGAATCGCGCACGTCATCCGTATTGTCCTTGAACGCAAGGCCAAGCACTGCAACCTGTTTTCCACAGAGATCACCAATCCGGGACTCAAGAATCGTGACTATGCGAAGGGCCTGGCTGTCGTTCACTTCCATGACGGATTTAAGGATCCGTGGGTCTTCCCCGATCGACTCTGCAAGGCAGATCAGGGCCGATACATCCTTTGGAAAGCAGCTTCCCCCAAAGCCAGCCCCCGCATTCAGAAAATGCGGAGAGATACGGGTATCGAGACCGACACCCTTCATCACTTCATACACGTCAATCCCGAGTTTCTTGCAGATGTTTCCGATCTCGTTCGAGAATGAGATCTTTGTTGCGAGAAATGCATTTGAGGCATACTTGATCATCTCGGCAGCCTCAAGTCCCGCCGTCACCAGAGGGGCATCGATACCGTCGTAAAGAGCCGCCACCTTCCTGCACGCAATTTCCTCACTGCACCCTATAACGATGCGATCCGGATGAAAGAAGTCCTCGACTGCCCTTCCTTCCCGCAAGAATTCGGGATTCATGGCAAAGGTGACCGAACCATCCCGCCTTCCTGATGCCTCCAGTACCGCGGGTGCCACGATTGACCTGGTGGTCCCGGGTGGCACGGTGCTCTTGACCACTACGGTGTGCGGATCTCTTCCCCCTTTGAGCGCAGATCCGATAGAGTGAGCGGCACTGCGAATAAAACGGAGGTCTGCGCTGCCATCAGGTGAGGGAGGAGTTCCGACACAGATGAACGTACAGTCTGATCCGGCGATTTCCTGGTATTCACACGAAACTGCAAGGGTCCGGTGCACATGTTTTTTTAAAAGAGCCTCCAGGCCAGGTTC
>MVQD01000068.1 GCA_002067095.1 Methanoregulaceae archaeon PtaB.Bin056 | reverse complement strand
CACATCATGGGGGTGTGAGATGTCCTCGGTTGCGCGGTTCTGGAGGAAGATCCCCCAGCGGTACAACCTTATCGGGAGCCGGTGCACCACCTGCGGGAGGTACTTCTTCCCGCCCCGGTCGTTCTGCCCCGACTGCCGCCGTGCAGGAAAGATTGTCAGCTACAAGTTCCCCGGGACAGGGAGCGTGGTGACCTACACCATCATCCGCACCGCGAGCGAGCAGTTCGAGCAGATGACGCCCTATGCCCTCGCAATCGTAAAACTCGATGAAGGGCCCCTGTTCACCGCCCAGCTCGTCTGCAGCCCCGAAGAGGTGAGGATAGGGATGCGGGTCAGGCCCGTCTTCCGCCGCATCTCCACAGACGGGGACTCTGGCGTCATTCACTACGGGACCAAGTACGTCCCGGCTGACTGAACACCCCTTTTTCTTCGTATTGCGTGCACCCCCCTTCCCGGGATGTCACACCGTATTTCGGCGTAACGGAACACACTCGTTTCCGGGAAGTGCGTTTTTTGATGGTTGAAGTGGCCTTCCCATGAGAGAGTAGCAACCGGTGAAGGATTCAATGCGCTCGTCTCAGCGCTATGTCGTATACCGCGTGCCATCGGCCGGGTGAGTAGGACCGAACGAACCGTTCCCTGACAGATGCAACGGGATATGTCTCGATCTCCCCGAGGAACTCCCCCTCCTTCTCCTGGAGCGCATAGCAGTGGATGACGCCCCCCGGGCGGCAAAGTACGATGGCTGCGGGAAGGAAGCGGATGGCGCCGAGCGGGAGGTTCATCACCACGCGGTCGAACCTCCAGGGGAGGACAGAGGGGAGATGCGATGCGTCGATGAGGAGCGGGAGGACGTTTCGTGCCCTGTTGAGGGCGATGTTTCTCTCCATCAGCCGCACCGCGCCGGGGTTCAGGTCTGACGCGGCCACGAATGCGGCCTTCCGGGCGAGGGTGAGGGCGCACGGGCCGACCCCCGCGAACATGTCGAGCACCCGCTCGCCCTTATCCATTGCAGCGAGGAGCCGCTGCCGCTCGGTGGAGAGGCGTGCCGAGAAGTACGCCTCCGCGAGGTCAATCTCGAAGCGCATGCCATGCTCGAGGTACCGGGTCCTCGTCGTCGGCTCGCCTGCAAGCACCTCGAACCGCCGCGTGCGCCACGGTCCTTCCACGTCGCTCTCCGGGACAAGTACCGTGTGGAGTGAAGGGCGCGATGCGAGGAGGCGGGCGGCACCCTGGGGGTCCCGCTCCTGCATCACCGCGATCCCGCCGATCAGCTCGTGCCTGGGGAGTTCTCCCTGCCCGGGATGAGCCTCGAACTCCTCTCGGGTCGCGCCGGCGAACGGTGAGGAGACCGGGAAGAGGACCCATTCGCCCTCTTTCCGGGGTTTCAGGGCCAGATCAAGGAGACCCCGCCGCACAAGGTCCTGCCTGTACAACTCTGCGTCCCTTTTCCTGACCCTGACGCACCACTGCGTTCTCATGGACCCATCAGGCATTCTACATGTACCAGAGGAAGGCGTGAAGGATGAGTGTATCCCCCCAAAAGAAGTGTTATTCCGTCACCCCTCCATCATGTAGTATGGACGAGTACCTGCAGAGGCTCAGGGACGGGTCGCTCAAGCTCTATGCCCTCGAGGGAGAGCTTTCACCTGCCGAAGCAGTGAGGGTGAGAAGGCGCTATATCGAGGGGGAGACAGGGGTCTCGCTCGGAAAGGTCGGGTCCTACACCATCGACATCGACCGGGTGGCCCACAAGAACTGCGAGAACATGATCGGCGCGGTCCAGGTGCCGGTCGGGGTTGCGGGGCCGCTCAAAGTCAGCGGGGAGTACGCAACAGGCGAGTTCTACCTCCCGCTTGCGACTACTGAGGGTGCCCTCGTGGCCTCGGTGAACAGGGGGTGCGGGGCAATCACCAGGGCCGGGGGAGCGGAGGTCAGGATCCTCAGGGACGGCATGACCAGGGCGCCTGTCTTTGCCGCCCGAAGCGTCGCCCATGCGCGTGAAGTCGCGGACTGGGTCGCCGCGAACGTGGACGCGCTGGCGCGGGCTGCGGAGGCCACGACGTCGCACGGGAAGTTCCTCGGCGCGGTGACGACGGTCGTCGGGACCTCGGTCTTCGTGCGGATGGAATTCGATACAAAAGACGCCATGGGGATGAACATGGTCACTATCGGGAGCGAGAAGGCCGCGGAGCTGATCGCCAGCGCGACCGGGGCGCACCTCGTCGCCCTCTCCGGAAACCTCTGCACCGACAAGAAGCCCGCCGCGGTGAACGTGGTCCGGGGACGGGGGAGGAGCGTCTGTGCCGGTGTCTGGCTCGACGATGCGCTGATATCTTCTGTCTTCAAGACCGACGCCCGCACGATGGCCGAGGTGAACCGGCGGAAGAACCTGGTGGGGTCCGCGGCGGCCGGCTCGCTCGGGTTCAACGCCCACGCCGCAAACGTCGTGGCGGCGATGTTCATCGCCTGCGGGCAGGACCCGGCGCACGTCACCGAGGGGAGCATGGCGATCACGACGGTCGACGAGGGAGAGGGAGGGCTCTACGTCGCAGTCACCCTCCCTGACCTTCCCGTCGGCACGGTCGGGGGCGGGACCGGGGTGGAGACGCAGGCCGAGTGCCTGGCACTGCTGGGTGTCGCGGGGGGCGGGAGACCTCCGGGTTCAAACGCACGGAAGTTTGCCGAGATACTCGCGGCTGGCGTCCTTGCCGGGGAACTCTCGCTCCTGGGCGCACTCGCCGCCCAGCACCTGGCGCGGGCCCACAGGACGCTGGGCCGCTGACCGGGGATCTTCAGCGGAACCACTTCATCATGACGATCGCGTCCTCGCCGTTCGCGTAGTAGCCTGCGAACCGAAGGACCGGGCGATAGCCGAGCCTCCGGTAGAACTGCTGCGCAGGGCGGTTCGAGACCCGGACTTCGAGCTGCACGCCTGTTGCAAGCTCAACCGCGAACTGCTGCTCCACCCTCTCGACGAGTCGCCTCGCGATCCCCCGCTTTCTCCATGCAGGGGTGACCGCGAGGTTGCAGATGTGCCCGTAGATCTCCTCCCCGGTGTCCTCGAGGCCCCCGAGCACGAAGCCCACCACCTCTCCCCCGACGGTGGCGACAAAGAAGCTCTCGGGGAAGAAGGAGAGGGCCTCGGCGAAGACCGCCGCCTTCCAGGGGTCGAGGAACGACTCCTGCTCGATCAGGGTGATCCGGTCGATGTCGCCTGCCCTCGCCCGTCGAATGGTGATCTCGGGGAGCATAGAGGTCTGCTGTCTTCACACTATGGTCTTCATTGCTATAATATACTGCCAGGGAGAATGATAGAGGGAGAAATGGTGGATATTTTTCCTTTCCCCGCGGTACGCCCCCCGGCCGGTGCTGCCCCGCTGGTCGCCGCAGTCCCATACGATGTCGTGACCACCGAAGAGGCGGCCGCGTGCATCCGGAAGAACCGGTCGAGTTTTCTCCGTGTGAGCAGGCCCGACGCCGAGCTTCCCGGCGTGTTGCCAGACGACGCCAGGGTCTATGCCAGGGCACGCGAGGTGTTTGGCGAGTTCAGGGAAAGAGGTCTCCTTGTGCAGGACGACGCCCCTGCGATGTACCTGTACCGGCTGACCGGGAACGGGAACGACTTCCTGGGGCTCGGGTGCGCGGTCTCTGTAAGGGACTACGAAGAGAACGCCATCCGGCGGCACGAGCTTACCCGCTACGACAAGGAGGAGGACCGCACGCGGCACATCGACGCGGTGAACGCGCACACCGGGCCCGTGGTGCTCCTTTTCGAGGACAGGAACGACACGCACGGGGTCCTGGAGACCCTCTGGAACAGGATCACACACGTCGACGCCGATGTGAGGTGGGAAGACGGCACGGTTCACCAGGTGAAGTGCGTCACCGGCGAAGGGGATCTCTCCACGCTCGAGAGGGTCTTCCGGGCCGTCCCCCGGCTCTACATCGCCGACGGGCACCACCGCGCAAAGTCCGCGGTCAATGTCTGCCTGAAGCGGAAGGTGGAGGGCAGGCTCACCTCCGAAGCGACACGGTTCCTCGGGGTGATCTTTGCCCACGACCGCGTGAAGATCCACGGGTACAGCCGCATCGTCTCCGACCTCTCGGGACTTTCCCCCCGGGAGTTCATGGACCGCCTGAAAGGGTCATTCTCGGTCATCCCCTGCGGGGAGGTCGACACGGGGGCGTTTCACATCCAGCCTGCGCATTTCGCACCAAAAGAATGCCACGTCATCCACATGTTCCTCGAAGGCACGTGGTACGAGTGCGGCCGCCCGCGCGTGGGGGGCATGGACAGGATCGAGGCGCTGGATGTCTCTGTACTCCAGCGGGAGGTGCTCACTGGCATCCTCGGCATCACCGACCCGAGAGGAGACCCCCGCCTCCATTATCTTGGCGGTGCCCGGCCAATCGCGGACCTCGAGGCCATGGTGAGGAATGGGGGGTATGCAGTGGCATTCTCGATGCAGCCGGTGGGGGTCGGGACCGTGATCGAGATCGCGGATGCCGGGGGGATCATGCCCCCGAAGTCCACCTGGTTTGAGCCGAAGCTCCTCTCGGGCCTCGTCGTCCATACGCTGGACTGATGGGTTTTAATGGATGAAAATCGCTGACGCGATTCCAAACCCCCCCATGATCCTTCTCCACCGTCCTCCTCTGCCACACCCGAATGAAAATCGCTGATGCGATTCCAAACCCCCCCCCATGATCCTTCTCCACCGTCAACCTCTGCCACACCCGAATGAAAATCGCTGATGCGATTCCAAACCCCCCCCATGATCCTTCTCCACCGTCAACCTCTGCCACACCCGGATGAAAATCGCTGATGCGATTCCAAACCCCCCCATGATCCTTCTCCACCGTCCTCCTCTGCCACACCCGGATGAAAATCGCTGACGCGATTTTCATGATACATTTTTTCCCTCTGCCGTCGCACTAGAGAGCGAAATGATCACTATCGCACTTCCCAAGGGGAGCCTCGAAGAACAGACTCTTCTCCTCTTCCGCGAGGCGGATCTCGAGGTGAAGCGGTCCGACCGCGACTACAACCCCATGATCGCGGACAGCCGCATCTCAAAGGTGAAGATCCTGCGGCCCCAGGAGATCCCGCGGTTCGTGGAGATGGGCTACTTCGACTTCGGCATATCTGGACTCGACTGGGTGAAGGAGAGCGGGGCCAGGGTCCGCGAGGTCGCCCGGCTCAACTACAGCAAGACCGGCGAGGGGACTGTCAAGATCGTGGTGGCGGTGCACCAGTCCGAGCCGATCAATGATGTGAAGGAGATACGGCCGAACAGCCGCGTCACCACCGAGTACCCCGAGCTGACCCGTGAGTTCTTCGGCCGCCTGGGGATCCCCGTCCAGCTCTTCCACTCCTTCGGGGCGTCTGAAGCCAAGGTGCCAGACCTAATGGACGTGGTCGTGGACCTGACCGAGACCGGGACGACGCTGCGGAAGAACGGCCTGAAGATCATCGGGCAGATCATGGAGTCCTACACGATGATTATCGCGAACCGTGAGTCCTTCGAGGACCCGGCGAAGCGGAAGGCGATCGAGGAGATCGTGACCCTCCTCTCCGGAGTGATGGAGGCACGCCGGCAGGTGCTCCTCTCGATGAACGTGCCCACGCCGGCGATGGAGACGGTGATTTCCGCCCTCCCCGCGATGAAGAAGCCCACCGTCAGCCGGTTGCACGGGATCGACTACTACAGCGTCCAGACCGTGGTGCACAAGGCGGACGTCAACACTCTTATCCCAAGCCTGAAAGCTGCCGGGGCTGAGGATATACTGGAGATCCCCATTACAAAAATCGTCCGTTAAACAGCCCATATTCTAAAAAAGCCAATAATTTTACTATTTCGCAGAATAAATTTTTCTTCGTTTTAACCTGTTGGATCCGGAAACCATTCCCTTATCCTGACCTAAAACACAAAAAAAGAGCAAAATAATTAAATAGGGCGAGAGTGCAACCACTCATCCAGGTGGGAATGAGCGAGGATCGCGCGAATCCCGGCGGTGGTGCCCTTCACCCCCAGGGTGACTCCCTTTTCCCCTCCTGCGCGGTCCTTTTTCCTGTTGAACCACACACCATCATCTTTTCCCACGCTCCGGAGGCGGAGACGGCCGCTGATTCACCGAGAATAATACCTGCAAAGCACAGTCCCCCGCGGGAACACGCAACATTCGAGATAATGGTAGACGGAAGCGGCGACGGGCACAGCATCGCCCTCTTTCCCGGCGAGGAGGTCTTCTTTGCGTACGAGCGGGGGGCGTCCAACAACGACGCGGAGTTCAACGCGGTCATCCTGGCCCTCGAGAACCTCCCTCCCCGCGCCCACGCCCGGATTTATACCGACAGCCAGGTGGTGGTCTGGCACCTCTCCACGAGACATCCCCGGCGGCCCGGGACTTATCTCCGGAAGAAGGCGCAGATCGAGGAGATAATCGCGAGCAGGCACCTGAAGGTCGAGATCCAGTGGATCCCGCGAAAGGAGAACCGGGCCGACCGTTTCCTGAAGCACTACATCGAGAGCCTGTGCGGGGCGAGGGGTCGCGAGCCCCTCCACCGGAGGGTCCGGCGCCTCGAGTCCGAGAACCTCCGGCTGAAGGCAAAACTTGCAAAAGCCATGAAGATGCTCGAGAACCGGCCCGTGGTGGTCCGGGATATGGGTGGATACTGCATGTTCCAGGAACAGCAGCGTGGATGAGCGAAGGCCGGATTACTCCTTATAAGGGAATGCTCCTTTTGCCCATCGAAGACGCTAATATATGTTTCTCCGAACGGATATGGAAGGTTTAAAAGAAGATTAGGGCCACCCATCCGTTACCTTCTGCGATATACATCCTCACGGTGGTCGAAAAGAATGAGGTATACTGTGTGCGATTGCTCGTTAATTGAGAAAATCAGGCGATATTTTTGAGCAATTCTGGTTGCTCGCTTCCCATGGAGTGGTCCATGGAGCCACCCCCCCCACATGAAATGGATCTTCTTTTAACCTTTTGAGTTTCTTTTCAAGCTCTTTAAGGATAACCGGATTATTCCGAAAATTCGAAAAAGATATTTGGAATGTATCGGTCCTCTTTAATGTCCAATTCATGGAGATGACTCGTTAAGAAGGTCTTCAACTGTCGAGATCTCTTTCACCCTTCCCATTCTGATATCTTCTTCGCTCTTGCGTATCATCTCCATTTTTTCGGGAGTGCTCATCAATTCTACTGTATATACAAGTTCATCAAGATCTTCACGCCGAATCATTTCTTTACGGATTTGTTTGATCTCCCGGTATATTTCTTGCAGGGTAACATCCGTTGACATGACAGTGTATATCCAATTCCATCTTTTTCTTTCTTTGCACTAGTGTAATCGCGGGATTTAATTCTGGGTCATACCCGTCACCTCCTCACCACGATCGCGTCGACCCCGAGGTTCAGCACCGGGCCTTGCCTGCTGGTGCACGCTAACTCCCTGAGCATTTCTTTTGTTCTCTCAAGGACCTTTTTTGGGAGGGAGCCTGATTCCACCATGAGGGAGAACGTGATCAGCTCGTCGAGGAGGTGCTCGTTACCCTCCCTGAAGAGCTCTTCTGCCTGCAGTGCCCCAGGGAGATAGGTGACTTCGTGAGGGACATCATTTTTCTCAAGGATATCACGGACATTCCAGCTGGTGAAGGTAGGATTAGTGACCCTGCCTGGAGGGAGGAGGTCTCTCCAGAGGAGGTTTAAGATATAACAGAAGTTCGTCGGGCTGCCGTGGTAGATGACCGCCGTGCCGTGATCGGTGACCAGTTCCAGGGCATGCAGCAGGTACGGTTCGGGGTCCGGCATGAAACAGTAGGTACAGTGGGAGAGCAGGACGAGGTCAAACGTTCTTCCAAAGCCAGTCTCCGGCGTGAAATACTCGCAGATTATTTCCTTTTCCGCCGGGATTCCGTCCAGGTTCTCATGGATCTGTGTGACGTGGTCCTTCGACGGTTCGATCGCGGTGTAGCCGTGGACTGGAACCCTGCATCGTTCAAGAAATGACTTCGCGAACTTCCCGGTCCCGGCGCCGATATCGAGCATGGAGAGGCCCCCAGGAAAACACTCTTCGGCAACGTCAAGGAGGTGGTCGAGCATGAAGGGATACTCGACCGAATACTTCTCGAGCACCCTGAAAGCCTCGATGTAGCGGTCGAACGTGATGCACTGCATGGTTGTTTCAGTCTTTTTCAGTCGTTTGGGAATAATGTTCCCAAGGACGCCCGGGAACGTCCCGGGAGCCTCTGGTCCATGTTCGAAGCGCCCCTGAATACCCAGGGAACAAGAGGGGAGGGTCTCTTCGCTTCTCCCATACCCTGCAGGTATTTCTCTTCCGCAGGTCCACTCTCTCCTGATGGAATCCGAGGAACTGCCACTCCCACCCTCCCACCGGACAATCGCGGTGGGGCCCTGCCGACAAATCCAGCGGGACCCGCGATGGAGGTTGATCGTCATGACCGCAGGGCGGCTCTCTATGAAAGAAGTATTGGGGGGAGGTGACTCCTGATATGCCGCCGGGAACGCGGGACTTTCTCACCCCTGAAGAGAAGGCGGACTCTCTCCTGATAGAGATCCCGCTCGATCACCCCCTCTCCGGGCCTGAACAGGAACTCGTCGGGGAAATCGGCCGCACTTCGGGGAAGAACGGGTTCTCCTTCGAGTTTGACGAAGAGAACCTCCGTTTCTATCTCCGGTCACTCGATACCGGGGCGTTCAGGAGCACGGTCCTCGATCTCCTCCGGAGCGATGGAGAGGAGAGGGGCGCATCCCCCCGCATGCAGCGGGTGTTTGGGGACCTGCTTGACCGGATCGACTCGGTGAGAAGCTACGGGATACGTGGGAAGAAGCGCATCTACGCCACCTACAACCGGGAACGGAAGGTGGAGGGGCGGCACCGCAAGGAAAAGGCACGCGGGTCGTGGTACTATGCGCTCGACCACGGGTTCGAGAGAGAGGAGAATGCGCTGCCGGAAGAGTTCAGGAACGCGGTCATCGCAGGGGACAGCGAAGAGGTGCTGCGGAGGCTCCCTCCAAACTGCATCGACCTCGTCGTCACCTCGCCGCCCTACAACTTCGGGCTCGGGTACGACACGGGCGAGGACGGCGTCGACTGGGAACGGTATTTTTCGAAACTCTTCTCCGTCTTCGACGAGTGCATCCGGGTACTCAAGTTCGGCGGGCGGATCATCGTGAACATCCAGCCGCTCTTCTCGGACTACATCCCAAGCCACCACGTAATCTCCCACTACTTCATGAAGAAGAAGCTCATCTGGAAGGGCGAGATCCTCTGGGAGAAGCACAACTACAACTGCAAGTACACCGCCTGGGGCAGCTGGAAGAGCCCGGGCAACCCCTACCTCAAGTACACATGGGAGTTCCTTGAGGTCTTTGCCAAGGGAGATCTCAAGAAGGAAGGGTCGCGGGAGAAGGCCGACATCACGGCGGACGAATTCAAGAAGTGGGTGGTGGCGAAGTGGTCGATCGCCCCCGAGAGGCAGATGGCACGGTTCGACCACCCCGCGATGTTCCCTGAAGAGCTTGTCATGCGTGCGCTGAAGCTCTTCAGTTTCGAGGGCGATGTAGTCCTCGACCCCTTCAACGGCGCCGGAACCACCTGCGTCGCGGCAAAGAAACTGAACAGGAGTTATCTTGGGATCGACATCTCGCAGAAGTACTGCGAGACCGCGGAGCGGCGGCTCAAAGAGATCCTGTGAACTGCCGTAAGACGGGCCTTCATTTTTCCCTTTTATAGGATTATTTCCACTGTTTGGAATTGTATAGGATGAATAGACAAGTGAGGATCCAGTTTGAAACGAGTAAGGTCATTTATCCTTACCGTTCGTTGAAGCGGTTATCTTCTCCAAATCTGCTTTCAGTTTCGGAATGTCCATTTCCAGGACACGCCATATCTCCTCCGGATCGATTGAAAAATAATGATGGACCAGAATATTCCGAAGACCAATAATCTTTGGCCAGGGAATCGACGATAACCTCTCACGCGATTCCGAAGAGATTCCCCTTGCTGCCTTACCTATCATCTGGAGATGATGAACCACCCAAACCTGTAAAAGTTCATTCTGCATGAACTCCTGCCTGGTGCATTTGCTATACTTCTCAATATTCTCAATTGCACTCTGAATATCCTGGAAGCGAAGCGAATCGTCTCTCATAATGGGATTGCTTCATTCTCTACCCTCTCCCGCACTTCCTTGCGGAGGATTGGCCGGGTAGCGACATCTACATGCCTTCCGAGGAGTTGCTCCAGCTCGTATGCAAGCCCACCGAGATCGAAAAGGGTCCGCCCTGGTTCCAGGGTAACAAGGAAATCTATATCGCTCGTTTCGGTGGCACTCCTTTTTGCAACTGATCCGAACAGCCGGATATCCATTGCACCATACCGTGATGCAATCTTCAGGATTTCCCGTCTATTCTCTTTTAAAAAGATCATATACGTCGATATCCCATCACCTCGTCCAATTCCTGTTCGTCCTGTAGATCACATAATGGTTATCCCGTGGGACATTGCAGGATGCAATCAATCATCCCGCAGGATATCAGCCGGTTCAAGCAGAAGATGACCCGGTCGCGGGGAATATCGGAAAAAAGAAGGATCAGGCCTTATTGTTCAAAATTGAGGATTACCTGCGAAAATATTCCTTATGGGCTTTCTCGATCGTCATGATCTTGTTGATTTTTATGATGTTCTCTTTGTGATCAATCATATAAAAAATAGTGAACGACCTGCTGACATGGAGGCGGTATATTACAGGATGATCCGGATAATCAAGTTTTTCCTTGTTCCCCCCAGGAAACGGATCTTTCCCGAGGCTAAGGATCTTTTCTACGATTATACGACGGGTTTTGTGAGGGAGCCTTATAAGATAGTCATGTGCTCTCCTCTCAATAACAATAGTAAACATGCACTCCGCTCGCCGGTCCTGTCAATCTTCCTTCAATATCTCGTCCGGATCAAATGCTACATATTCGCCGGTCCTGTCAATCTCGGAGATCATTTTCCAGTCTCGCCAGTCCTGCTCGCGCTTGATCATATTCGTAAGAAGATCATCATAACTCTGGCCGGCTTCTTTCAGTTCGTGCAAATTCCTCCAGGTTGCCTCTTTCACGGGAATGCGTTTGATTTTACTATCTATTCCACTCATACTGGAAGACATACCTATACTTAAGGCAGCACAGTATTAAAAGATGTGCATATTTATCAAAATGTGATAAATTGGCACAATTATCACCCCATACTTTTCGCTTTTCATATATTCTCCACGTTTCCTTTTCCATCTGATAGTATCAGCCAGGAAAAGTTACCATTCGGTCTGTGTGATGCGCCCATATTCTCAAAAAAGCGAAACCAAATCATCGATGATAAAGAGAGGGCATCTCTCTATCCCCTCCCACTCACACCCCCTTTCTCACCATCGGCACCGCGTTGCACCCCTCCATCTCCCCGAAGCAGAAGATGAACCGGTCCCGGATCGTCTGCGGCATCTCCTTTTCGCCAATCGGCCTCCACCCGAGCGACCCGTAGAACTGCCGCAGTACGAGCGTCGAATGGATGTAGATCGTCTCCTTTCCGCACGCGGCAAGGAGGGCATCGACGACCTTGCGGGCAAGCCCCTGGCCCCTGTACTCGTCGAGCGTAAAGACGCAGTCCATCTCCAGGCCATCTTTGTGGCGGGTGCAGCGGGCGGTCGCGGCAAGTTTTCCATCGACAAAGGCCCCGAAGATGCGTTCGGTCTTTGGGTCGGCCTTCTGGTTCCGGTAGTGGGTCCAGACCTGCTCGGCGAGGGGGAACTCGGCGGGGGAAAGTTCGCGGACGGTGGCGGTGGGGGGCATACAAGAATCGTTCTCCTTGTTGGAGGTTTTGGATTGGGCGCGGGAAAAAGATAGGGGTGGGGGAAATGAAATTCAAAAGGGGCGGTTTTCATGGTT
>MVQD01000067.1 GCA_002067095.1 Methanoregulaceae archaeon PtaB.Bin056 | reverse complement strand
TGCCTATATTGATGCCACCTTGATTGTATAGTGCTTTTTCAGGCAGGCGTCGCCCGCTGAACGGTGCACCAAAAAATCCATTTCATCTTCTTCTATATAAATTACATCGTTCAAAGTGATTATTCCGGGTCTCTTTTGGCACGCGTCTGACGTTTTATGACGGAATTGCCAATCGGGAGCCTTATGGTCATGCAAGGGTAGAAATCAATTTATTGGGTTTAAAAATTCAAATAAAGCATTTTAATCAGTATTTTTACGAACGTCAAAATTCGCTCTTCTCATCGTTTCAGGCAGACTGAGGAGACCGATTCACCATGGAACGCATAAACGCGGCCTTTTTTTTCCATGAAATCCTGGTGGTGCCGCAGTTCCTGATATTTAAATATTTCTACCGGGTGATGCGTAAAGAGATGGCAGGGTGCGCTTCAACAATCGCTCCTGCTATTCCGGCCTTGCGTGTTATGCGGTGTTCGTGGAGTCACGCGGTCTCCCCTGGACCTCGCATGGCCAGGGCCCCAGGGTCGGCACCTCAGATATGGAGCATGACACAGGATATGCGAAAAGAGCCCTGTTGCCATCATATAATTCCGCGCAGGCACCTTTTACACCCTGCCGTCATTCTCAGGCACCGGCCTTGCCCCGCGAAACCCGGCTGCCGAATATCTGAATGCGCACCCGGAAACTCGCTCACAGTATTCTCCCTGAATAAAAAGAGCGGCAAGGCATACAGGAGAATAGTGGGCCCGGCCGGATTCGAACCGGCGACCTCCGCCGTGTAAGGGCGACGTCATAACCGACTAGACCACGGGCCCCGATTTGCCTGAAAGATTCAACGGTGTGGGTATTAAACTCATCCATCGGGTTTTTCTCCCCGCGACGGGGAGATTCCCCTCGCTCCGCCAGGTGATGCGGATAAAGGGAGGAGGGGCAGGGGACGCCATGGGCTGGTATGGCATTCCGATTGGTTCCCTCAGGCGCCTGCCCGGAACACCGCATGAATCTCCTCCCTGGGCAGGTGTTCGCCCCGCACCCGGAGAGTCCAGGAGACCCTCTCTATCGAGATGAGACAAAGGTTCGGGAAGAGCGCCGGGATCTCGGCAAGAGAGAAATAGTGGGTGAAAGTGCCGTCGCCGCGAAGAAACGTCATCTCCTCGATCTCCTCTCCCTTCCCTGAGCGGAAGTCCGCGGCAGAGAAGACGCGGAGGTAGACATACCCCCCGCGCCTGATCACTCTCTCCACCTCGCTGCAGATCTCTCTCCTCGGCCCGGCGGCGGCGTGGCCGAGGATGTGAAAGAGGAGCACCGCATCGAACGATGCTGCCCGGTACGGCATCCTGGACGCGTCGGCCGATACCAGGTGGACGCACTCGTTTCCCGAAAAACGGGATGCGCATATCCGGATCGCCTCACGGGAGAAGTCAAATGCCACCACTTCGGGGCAGCGTGCGCCGACACCCCCCGGGAATTCCCGTTCGCCAACGATTGTGGCCAGGCTCTTCCCGTCGCCGCACCCGGCGTCGAGCACCCTCTCGTGGGGATGAAATGACGGCAGCCTGCAGTGGCCCCTGGCCCATCGCCGCCCTCTCATCGCGTAGTCGGCGTTCCATGCCTCGCGCGGGGTGTCCATACCTTGAATTGTTCTCTCCGATGCATCAACAGTCTTTCTTCGAAGGCACCGTGAGGGCCGGAAACCCGGCTCACTTGCATTAATTCCGGACCAGGGAGCCGGGCACCCCCGTGCCGGGGACCAAAAAGAGGACGCGTGGTTAGATGAGCCCGAACGACTTGAGCGTCACTTCAGGGTTCACAGCGCCGCAGTGGTAGACTACGCCTTCAGACGTCTCGTTGATCACGACTTCGGCCGGGGAGAAGAGGGAGGTATCGATCTTGTAGAAGTCGTACCCTGCTTCCTTGAAGATCTCGTTGAAGGGCTTTCCGTATCCCTTGGACTTGTTGCTTGGGATCTTCTCCAGGTAGTCCTTGATCTCGGGGGCCTTCATGGTCAGCATGATCCTTCCGTGGTAGATGGTGGCATCGTTTGTCACCCCCATCGCAAGTTTCGGGCCCCGGACGGGGGGAAGGGGTGCGCATCCGAATGCCGCGACGACCTTGCGGGTGTCAAAGTGGAGCTCGTTCAGCTTGTAGATGGCAGTCTCCACGCAACGGCCGGCGACCTGGATGGAACCCACGATTGAGGCCGTGGGGGCAACCACGGCGCAGACGTTGCCCACGTCGACATGGCAGTCCTCTGCGATCTTCTCCATGACCTCTCCGTTGGGGAGGTGGTCGCTCTCGAGGGCAATGACCGCCGAGTCAAAGTCGTCCTCGTACTCGATCACCTCGTAGGTGTGCTTGGGCTTGAGGGAGAGTGCCCTTGCAGGCCCGCTGCCCATGGCGAAGTAGTTGTTGTGCTTGATCGTCCATCCTGCCTTCTGGGCGCCGAGGCAGGAGATTGAGGGAAAGTCGGTGAACACGTCGATGAAAGGAAGGGGGAACTCCCTGATGTCTGCCATCCTGAAATTGACCTCTCCAAGTCCTCCCATGCAGATCTCGGTGAAGGCGCGGCCGGCCGCGTACCCTCCCCGTGTGCTTACCCCGCAATCGATGATCCGTGCGCCGTTATCAAGTTCATGGTATGCAGCGTTGAATTCTTCGGCGTATTCCGCCAGGTTTTCAAAAATCTCTAAGGCAAGTTCGTTTACACTGAGCACGTGGAGTACCCCCTTTACCATAGAACATAGCAGCAGAAGTGATAAGAGTTATCAAATGATCGTTTTATAAAAAGATCAGGAGAGGTATTCGATTATTTTTGCCGGGTCGTATCTGAGGGTGATCACCCTCGTGCGGCCCTTCCCGTCACGGTATTCCAGGTTCACGAGTCGCATGGCATCGAACTTCTTCACTATTTCATAGAAGCGCGTGTAGCCGACTCCGGACTCTTGTTTGACTGCCTTGTAGACCTCCCCGGCATTCATCTCCCCTCCCTCACCGGCATGGGTGGCGAGGGTGAGAAGCAGGGCTTTCTCCTCGGCCTTGAGGGACTTCACGGAGTATGCCAGGTGGAGGTAGCGCGATACCTTGTAGGCACCGCATATATCCTCCGTCTCAATCACGCGGCTTGCCCGCTTCTCCGCGTTCAGCGCGGCACGTTTCAGCAGGTCGACGCCCACCCTCAAGTCCCCGCTCTTCTGCGTCTGCTCCACCACGAGATCGAACATGGGGGACGGGAGGCACCCGGGGTAGAGCCCCTGCATCACCCGTTCGCTGATGATGCTTTTTACCTCCTCAGTGGTATAGGGAGGGAAGTAGATCTCGGTCGGCCGGAAGACCGAGGATACCCGCGCATCAACCTCGCGTGCGATATCCACGTCCATGTCGCTGACAATCATGATCACCCCCACTCTCGTCCCGGGATATGCCTCGTGAGAGCGGAGGAGCGTGTAGAGCACCTTGTTTATCTCGTTCTCGTAGAGCAGGTAATTGGCGTCGTCGAGCGCTACCAGGAGCACCTGCTCCTCCTTTGCGAGGATCCTCGCGATCGCATCGAAGACCTGCTTGAAGGAGGTCCCCGATGAGGGGGGGAGATGGCCCGAGAGCCTCCGGTAGATCTGGGAGAAGATGGCAAACTTGGTGTTGTCGATCTGGCAGTTGACATGGATGGGGACAAGCTTCCTGGTGGTCTCCTCGATCTCGGCAAAGAGCTTCTTCACGCTGGTGGTCTTGCCCGTCCCGGGGAGGCCGCGGCAGATGGTGTTGAGGGGCCGGCCCCCCCGCAGCCCAGGCCTGATCTGGAACGCGAGTTCGCGCATCTGCGTCTCCCGGAAGTTGAACTGCTCGGGGACGTAATCGATCTCAAACACCTCCGGGTCACGAAAGAGAGTCTCATCCCACATAAGGAGGTTCTTCTTCACCAGGGCAACACCTTCTCCATCCGGTTCAACGCGATTCACCCGTCAGACTTTTTTGAGGCATTTCCTGCACAGGACCCTGCTTGCAAAGAGCATGCTCATCTTCTGCTCCGCCTGGTTCACTGGTGCTGCGCATTCCTCGCATATGAATGCTCCTGCTGCGGGCCCTTTTTCAGCCGCAGATAGTGGCGAGGGGGGGCTTCGCGACGCGGGAGGTGGCGCGGTGGTCTCGCATGCCGGAGCGGGCGTTGGACAGGGTGCAGCACCTGCCAAAGCGGGCTCATCTCCCTTTCCAGGGGTTTCTGAGACCGGGTCGCGCCTCTCTCCATCGGGAGGGAGGACACGGCGCCGGAAGCTCTCTATCCTCTCGGCGGTCGCCGGGTCGCCGCGCCCGTAGGTCCCGAGCACGTCGGAGAGGAACCGGGCAAGGTCGCGGGCATCCTCCTGGTCCTTCACCTCCCCGTTCACTTCGAGACGGAGGTTCTCGTAGTGCTCCAGGTTCACCGTGATCCCGATGGTGAGGGTCCTTGGCCCGCTCATAGTACCATACTAGCGCGGCACATTCTAATGAAAGTGCCTCCCCCAAATTGCCCTGGCGGGAGGGGTCATGCGACAGTGACCACCGCCCCGGAATTCCTGGCTCTGGTGAGGAGCACACGGTCTCCCCCAAGAGAGGGGATGGTCTCCCTTGCCGCACTCTCCACGTCCTGCATCCGCCCTTCTCCGATGGCATATACCGCGGGACCGAACGAACTCAGCCCCGCACCCGCCGCGCCTGCATCCCGCATCGCCTCCATGAGGTCTGCGACCAGAGAGGGCTGCAGCTGGTTCTCCACCTTCTTGAACCCGAGTTCCTGCATCCTGTTGATCGCAGAGCCAAAGAGGTCAAGGTCCTCCTCGGCAAGGCCCGGAAGGAGGGACACCATCGCGAGGTGGCAGAGTTCGCGCACCTCCTCGAGCGGCACCGGGCAGTACCGACTGAAGAGATCTCTCTCGGCTCCCCCGCTTGCCCCGGGTGCGATGTCAGGAATAACCAGCAGGATCTTCCAGGCCTCCGGGAAATCGCGCCGGAGGATCACTTCCGGGGGTCGGACCCCGGGCGAGGCCGAGGAGGGAAGGAACGCAGTCTTGTCAAGGCGCGCTCCAAACGAGTGCCCGCCGTCGAGTATGAACCCCCCTGCTCCAAAGGCCGCGGTCCCGATCCCCGAAGTCCCCCCGCGCCCGGTCATCCGCGCCAGGTCCCTGGCCGTCCAGTCCTGGCCGTAAAGGCGGCAGAGTGCACACGCAGCCGAGAGGGCGAGTTGAGTCCCCCTGCCAAGGCCTGCGTGGCCGGGGAACTGCGCCTGGATGGTGAACTCTGCGGCGCCGGGAAGGTTGAGTGAGCCGGAGACTGCCGACGCCGCGGCAAGGACCCTCTCCCGTGCGTCCGCGTCACCGCCTTCCGCGAGGAACGTATCGCTCCGCCTTGCAGAGATGACGATTCTGGGATCGTCGAGTGCAAGCCCTATTCCCCCGTCAACCCTCCCGAGCGCCCCGTTCATGTCGAGGAGACCCAGGTGCAGTCTTGAAGGCGCATCGATCACCACCCTCGTCTCTCCCGAAAAGAGCGCGGCGGGGAAGATCTCCTCGATATGGATCAGGGGGTGCTCCTGGTGGATGATCCGGTACTGCCGGGAGAGGAACCTCGGCTTCCCAGAGAGCCCGAATGACGCGGCGACCGGAGCCGGCCTTTGGCCGGCAGACATCTTGACGATCTCCCTCCGCGTCTCCAGCTGGTGCTGCTCCAGGATCCTCCCGATCGGGGTATCGGCCCGCATCAGGTCCTCCCGGAATGACGGCGAGAGCCGGGAGAGTGGCGTATAGGACTCTGCGTAGATGAGGGTCTCGCCGGTTCTGGTGTTCTTCAGTTCCACGATGCGGTGGTTGACCTCCTGGCCCAGGGGAACAGCCAGTATCTCTGCGACCTCTGGCCCGGCCGATTCCACTGTCTGCAAAAGGGTGGTGATGGTTACCGGTGCCCCGGTCGCAAGCTCGAGGATCCTTGTCACCGAACCGTCGGTACCGAGGAGTATCCTCTGCAGGGGGGTGAGCGGCCCTGCCACCCGTTCGAGCTCGGCGAACAGCCATGACTCGTTCATGCCACACCAGTGATGGCGACGGGGGGATACCAATCTTTCCCCCTGGAGGGCTCGTCTCGCGAGTGGACGTGCCCGTTCAGCCTTCGGAAAAGAGGTGAGGGAGGAAGTCCGGCCCCTCCATCAGCGCAAAGTCTCCTCTGCCTGCCTCCTTCTCGGAGAACGACCGGCAGCCGTCCTTTCCTTTTCCCAAAACCGCAAAGGGAACCGGTTCGCGGGAATGGGTCCGGGTCCGTACAGGTGTCGGGTGGTCCGGGAGGACTGCAATGACCCCCCGGAACTCCTGCATGATGGTGCCTATCATCTCGTCGAGCCGCTCGATTGCGGTCACTTTCTCTTCCACGCTCCCGAGGTGGCCGGCCTCGTCAGGAGCCTCGACGTGCACGTAGACGAAGTCCAGGCGCTTCAGTGCCGAGAGCGCATAGCGCGCCTTTGCCTGGTAGTCGGTGTCCAGGTACCCTGTTGCACCTGGGACTTCGATGATCTCCATCCCCGCATACCTGCCTATGCCTTTGAGGAGGTCGACTGCGGAGATGATCCCGCCCCGCATGCCGTACTTCTCGTGAAAAGGCGGGAGCGCGGGGACCCTGCCGCCGCTCCAGGGCCATATCTGCGTCGCCGGCCGGAGCCCGCGGGTTACCCGGTCCTCATTCACGCGGTGGCCTGCAAAGACCCTCTCCGATGCGTGCATGCAGGCCAGGAGGAGGGGTGCGTCCCTGCCTGAAGGGAGATGGAGTGCGACCTCCTGGCCCACGATGTCGTGGGGAGGGACGGTCGTCGCCCCTCCGGCATCCGGAAGGACCAGCAGGTTGCGGTAGCTCACGCCTGCATATACCCGCGCGGGAGACACCTCCCGCTCCAGGGAAGAGAGGAGAAGAGCCCCCTCCGCGCTCGTGATGTGCCCTGCAGAGAAGTCTTCCATGATCCCGTCCCTGACGGTGACGAGGTTGCAGCGGTAGGCCATGTCGGTGTTCCCGAGGGATATCCCGATGCTCGCCGCCTCAAGCGGGCCCCTCCCCGTGTAGTAGCGGCGGGGATCGTAGCCGAGGATCGAGAGGTTGGCGATATCGGAGCCTGCCTCGCACCCGTCGGGGACGGTCCGCAGGAGGCCGCAGGAACCTTCCCTTGCGATGCGGTCCATGTTCGGGGTTTTCGCTGCCTCGAGGGGTGTCCGGCCTCCGAGCCCGGGGACAGGCTCGTCCGCCATCCCATCTCCGAGGATAACCAGGTACTTCTTCTTCATGTCTGCCCTGCCTTCAAAGCCCCTGTCAGGGGATCTGGCCTGTTTCCCGTAACAGCGCCCTTGCAGCCTCCCTGACCGCCGCTTCAGAAGTCATCCCAGGCCGCCAGCCGAGCGACTTGAGCTTCTCGACCGAGAGGAGCATCCGTGGGACGTCTCCCACCCAGCCCCGGTCGCCGCCGGTGTACCGGAAAGAGACGCCCCGAAGGCCCATCTCGGCGGTTACGATCGACGCGATCGAGGTCACGTCGATCCAGTCCTCTGTCCCGATGTTGAAGCAGGAGAAGGGTTCATTTGTGCGGTCGACGGCGAACAGCACGGCATCCACGCAGACCGATACCGGACAATAGGACTTTTGCTGCCTGCCGTCGCCGAGTATCTCCAGTTCGCGGGGATTTGCGCGCAGTTTTTGGATGAAATCCCAGATAACGCCATGGTTGCTCCGCTCCCCGATGATGTTTGCGAACCGGAACACCCACGATCTCCAGCCATACGTGTGGGCATAACCCGAGATCATCGCCTCGCACGCGAGTTTTGTGCTTCCGTAGATGGATATGGGCTGCATGCCGGGATACTCCTCCGGCGTCGGGATGAGATCCGCCTCTCCGTAAACCGTCGAGGTGGAGGTGAAGACCACCTCGCCGCACCCGGCTTCGCGCATCGCCTCGAGCACTCTCACCGTCGCCGTCACATTCTGTGCATACACCGTAGACGGGTTGCCCGCACTCGCCCTGACGTCGGGATCTGCGGCGAGGTGGTAGACCCGGTCGGCCCCCTGTACCGCGTCCTGCCATCCCTCCCCGAGGAGATCCTTACCGACGAACCGGGCCGCACCGGAATCGAGATGCCGCGCGATATGCCGGAGATTTCCGGTTGAGAGGTTGTCGATGACCGTGACTTCGTCTCCCCGCGCGACCAGGGCATCAACGAGGTGCGATCCGATGAACCCGGCTCCTCCTGTGACGACCGCTTTCAAGGTTCTTCCCTTCTCCCCTGTAATCAATATTAAACGTCTCTCTCTCATACTAAAGGTGTGGTTCCAAGAATCGACGCGCCGCAAGGCGCCCTGATCGTCCTCAAGGGGGCGCTCATGGGAATGTGCGATATCATTCCCGGCGTCTCCGGAGGCACGATCGCCCTGATTACGGGGATCTACGAGCGCCTGATCTCGGCAATCGGCAGCATCAGTCTGACCCCCGTCAGCGCGCTCATCCGCAGGCGGAGAGAGGAGGCTGTCGAAGCAATAGCCCGTGTCGATCCCTTCTTCCTGGCCATTCTCCTGTCAGGGATCGGCATCGGGCTGCTGGCAATGTCGAGGATCGTCCTCATGCTTTTGCAGACGGCTCCTGCCTGGACGTACGCATTCTTCTTCGGTCTGATTGTCGCCTCATCGGTCCTGATCGCATACCGGATCGAGCAGTGGGACGCGGTCATCGCTACCGTATGGGTGGCACTGGGCCTCGCTGCCGGGTATCTCGTCGGCGGGCTCGGGCAGTCGGGGCTTGGCCATTCGCTGCCGGTGCTCTTTGTCACTGGTTTCATTGCCCTGTGCGCCATGATCCTGCCGGGTGTTTCAGGTGCGTACCTCACCCTGGTCATGAACCAGTATGAATACCTCCTCTCGGCAATTGCCCGCATCGACATTCTTCCCCTTGCTGTTTACATGACAGGGGGTGTGGCGGGCATCATATCCATGAGCCGAGTCCTCAAGGTGGTCCTGCGCACCTATCACACCCAGTCGCTGGCGTTTCTCACCGGGCTGATGCTTGGCTCGACGAGGATGATGTATGACCGGATCGTTGCTGCGGGAGGAACTGTCTCCTCGGTCTTTGTCCCATGTGCAGCAGGGATACTCCTGATCCTCCTCTTTGAACTCGCTCTCCGCCGTTTCTCGGCACCCGGGATGAGTCCCCGGCCATGACCTGCGCAAGGGAAAATGAGGTGCCCCTCCGGATCGAAATGATATATTCGCCAGCACGCCAAAGGATACTTCGATGTTCATCGGGATAGACCACGGGACCTCGGCGATCCGCTTCTCTGCGGGGAAAGACCGGCGGTTCAAGGTTGCGCGGGAAGATGCGGTCTCGTTCTGCATAGAGGACCTCTCCCGCCTCGGGCCCCCCGAAGAGATCGAGGGGATTGCCCTCACCTACTCGATGGGCGACAACTTCTCGGCAATCACCCCCCTCCGCCTCCTCAGGAACCGCGGCCTTGTCAGCAGGGAAGGGGCCGGAAAGCATACGGGGGGCGGGACCCGGGTCTTCGACCAGGTCGAAGAAAGCGGCATCCCCGCGGTCGCCGTCCCCGGCCTTCACCGCGGGTCCCCCACCGACCCGCGCTTTTTTGTGTATTCCCACCAGGCCAGCCCGGAGAAGGTCGGGATTGCGTTCAGGGTGGTCCGGGATCTCGGGGGTGACGTGGTGGTATCAGACGTAAGTTCAAACACTGTCAGCATCCTGGTGAGGGATGGGCGCCTTGTAGGTGCCCTCGATGCCTGCATCTTTGCTCCCGGAACCGAGCACGGGGCGCTCGACGTGGACGCCATCCGCAGGGTGGACCGCTGCGAGTCGACCGCAAACGAGGCGTTCCTCCATGCAGGGGTATACCACACCCTACCCCCCGCGGACCAGGTTCCCGCGCTGGCACTCTTTTCGGCCATGGAATGCGCCGCACTCCTTCTCCTTGCCCCGGGGGCCCGCGTCGCTCTCGCCGGCACCATGGCGCCGGTGATTGCAAACGATGTGCGATCCCTTCTCGGAAGAGAGGTCTTTGTCTACGACGAGTGGTGCGCTGCGGACGGCCTTGCCCTCATCGCAGAAGAGGTCTTCTCCGGGGCCGGCGACATCCTTGGCCTCGAAGTGCGCTCCTGATACAAGGGTCTTTCAGACCTGCGGCGCTTCAGCCGGGGTTGCACGCGAGATGTCCGGGTCTTTTTGATCATTGCCCGCGAGAAATCTCAACATTTTAGTATGATTAATCATGTAAAATTATACTGTGATTTCTTTGCGCGAGCTGCGTATTCATGGCCGCGGCGGACAGGGTTCGGTCACCGCCGCAGAACTGATCGCCGTGGCGGCATTCGCGGGCGGGGTGTATGCCCAGGCGTTTCCGGCCTTCGGGGTGGAGCGCAGGGGCGCGCCGGTCCAGGCGTTCGTCCGGTTCGATAACCAGAAGGTCCGGTTGAGAAGCCAGGTATACGAGCCCGATTACATCATTGTGCAGGACAGCACCCTGATCCGGGACGTGAACGTATTCCAGGGCCTCAAGAAAGGTGGGATCGTGATCGTGAACACCGAGAAGGCGCTCACCTACCCGATCCCTGAAGGGGTGAAGGTCATCACCATCGACGCCACTTCAGTAGCCCTGAAGCACCTGGGGCTTCCCATCACCAACACCACCCTCATGGGGGCATTTGCCGCCGCAAGCGGGGAGATTGCGTTTCCCGCACTCGAGGGCGCGATCCGCCAGAGGTTCCCGGGCGAGCTGGCCGAAAAGAACGTTGCCGCAGCACGCGAGGCATTCGAGTTCGTGAAGGGGGTGTCCTGAGCCATGGCACTCGGTCTTGGATGCACGGCAAAGCCGGGCAAGGCAAAGGAGAACAAAACGGGCTCCTGGCGGACGTTCCGACCCGAGTTCCTCCACGAGAAGTGCACGAAGTGCGGCCTGTGCTCCCAGGTCTGCCCCGAAGGCTGTATCGCGGAGGACGGGGAGGGCCAGCCTGTCCCCGACTACGACTACTGCAAAGGGTGCGGCCTCTGTGCAGAGGAGTGCCCGAGCCAGGCCATCGAGATGAAGAAGGAGGAGAAGTAAGATGATGGAGTTCATGGAAGGGTCGCACGCGGTAGCCCACTCGGTGAAGCACTGCCGGCCCGAGGTCATTGCGGCCTATCCTATCACCCCCCAGACCCACATCGTGGAGGCGCTGGCAGAGATGGTGGCCAACTGCCAACTGGACGCCGAGTACATCACGGTCGAGAGCGAGTTCTCGGCCCTCTCCGCATGCCTCGGGGCAAGCGCAGCAGGATCGAGGGTCTACTCCGCCACCACCTCGCAGGGGCTGGCCCTGATGTTCGAGGTCTGCTTCAACTGTGCGGGGATGCGGATGCCGGTCGTGATGTCCATTGTGAACCGGGCGATGGGTGCTCCGCTCTCTATCTGGAACGACCAGCAGGACTCCATATCCCTGCGGGACTCCGGGTGGCTCCAGTTCTATGCTGAGGACAACCAGGAGGCGGCCGATCTCCACTACCTGGCATATAAAGTCGCCGAGGACAGAAACGTCCTCCTCCCCGCGTTCGTCTGCTTCGACGGGTTCATCCTCTCCCATACCTACGAGCCGGTCGACATGCTCACGCAGGAGCAGGCGGACAGCTACCTCCCCAGGTACACTCCCGTCCAGCGCCTGGACAGCGCGGACCCCATCTCGTTCGGCCTCTTTGCCTCCCCCGACTACTACATGGAGTTCCGCTACCAGATCGACCAGGCAGTGAAGGGAGCTGCAAAGAAGATCGCTTCGGCAGGAAGGGAGTTCGGGGAGATGTTCGGAAGGGATTACAGTGACCTTGTCGAGTCATACCGTCTCGACGACGCAGACTGTGCAATCGTGGCCATGGGTTCGATCTGCGGGACTGTCAAGGACGCGATCGACGAGATGAGAAAGGACGGCAAAAAGGTCGGGCTCCTGAGACTCCGCAGTTTCCGGCCGTTCCCGGAAAAAGAGGTACGATCTGCCCTCGCCGGGGTGAACCGGGTCGCGGTCCTCGACAAGAACGTCTCGCTTGGGACCAAGGGGGCGGTAGCACTTGAGGTCAGGGATGCACTCTACGGGCAACAGGTGCCCGTGCTCGACTATATCATTGCCCTTGGAGGAAGGGACGTGCGGAAGAAGGACATCAGGGCCGTGGTGGACATGGCCGGGCAGGGCAAGGGAGACCTCTTCTATGGTCTCCGCCAGGAGTTGGTATCATGACCGGGGAATCGTGTGGCCTCTTCGAGTACGGGCACCGGGCATGCGGTGGCTGCGCGGCTGCGATGGCCGCAAGGACCATCCTTGACGCGGCCGGAAAGGACACCATCGTCGTCTCAGCAACGGGATGCATGGAGGTCTTCTCGACCCCGTACCCCGAGACTGCGTGGAAAGTCCCCTGGATCCACTCCCTCTTCGAGAACAACTCGGCCGTTGCATCCGGGATAGTGGCGTCCCTGAAGAAACAGGGCAGGAAAGAGAAGGTGATCGCGCTCGGCGGTGACGGTGCCACCTTCGATATCGGCATCCTCTGCCTCTCGGGTGCGTTCGAGCGGGGCCATGACTTCGTGTACATCTGCTACGACAACGAGGCCTACATGAACACCGGCATCCAGCGGTCGGGTGCGACCCCGTACGATGCGAGCACCACCACGAGCCCGGCAGGTAAATGCTCAACAGGGAACCGCCGCCCAAAAAAGGACCTCCCCATGATCCTCGCAGCCCATGGTGCACCCTACGTGGCAACCGCGTCCATCGCCTACCTCCCCGACCTGAAGAAGAAGGTCGAGAAAGCCCTTGCGACCGAGGGGCCCTGCTACCTGCAGGTCCATGCCCCGTGCTGCACGGGGTGGGGATTCGAAGGCGAGAAGACCATGGCCATCGGCAAACTCGCCATCGAGACGGGGCTCTGGGTCAACTACGAGATGGAGGAAGGGAAGGTGACCAGGGTCAAGAAGGTGGTGAGAAAGCCGGTGGAGGCGTACCTCAAGGAACAGCGCAGGTTCCGGCACCTCTTCAAACCGACCCGCAACGAGCCCGAGATCGCAAAGATCCAGGCGGTTGCCGACCGGAACGCGGAGCGTTTCGGAATTGATATCAAGTTGAAAAAATAATCCCCTCTTTTTTTTGCCTCCCCGCTGTTTTGTATGGGAAGATTGGATCGAGTGTGCCCTCTGCA
This sequence comes from Methanoregulaceae archaeon PtaB.Bin056, assembly GCA_002067095.1. GTDB lineage: Archaea > Halobacteriota > Methanomicrobia > Methanomicrobiales > Methanospirillaceae > Methanolinea_A. The sequence continues at coordinate 36,864 of MVQD01000067.1, read as the reverse complement.
TTCCGAATTCAGGCATTAAACCCCCGGCGGGGCGCCATTCGGGGGCAGCGGGGGTTATCCTGCGTGGGAGTGTGGAGGAAACCCACTTAAAAGGTACCAGGAGCACCAATCCTCCCCGCACCGGGTAGAAAGGATCCATTTTTCCTGTTCACTCCGGCCGCCATAGATTTCCGGGGGTGAAGATTTCTGGGTGCGTCAGAATGGTCCAATGGCAGATTCGGAGGCTACTCCCTCTTTCTCATGCTGAGAAGGAACGGGACGAGCATTACCACTGCGATGATGATCCAGAAATTGGCGAAGATATACAGCAGGTTCTCCCTGCCCTCGTCATAGAACCTGATCTCGGCGGTTCTGGTGGAATTCCAGGTGACATCAATCCCTCCCCCCGAGGAATCGGCAACAGTCCCGCCCTGGCTTATCATCCCGAGCGCCGGGTTCCGGACATCGAGCCCGGGGGGGAGAGAGACGTTGACCTGCCTGGGAGACTCAAAAGTGGCGTGAAAGTGGTTGTCACGCACAGGGCCGCGGTAAGAGAGGGAATAATTGCCCTTCTCGAATGTGATGGCAGTATTCCCGATCCACTCAAACGGGCAGGGATCGCAGTCGCCAGAGAGCATAACATCCGATACTCTCAGGGGAATGCGCTCGCCAAGCATCCCTGTCTCGTAGAACTCGAAACCCTCGGCATCAGCGAGATCGAGGGTGGCATAATACGAAGTGCCGTTCTCTGTGATCCGGTATGCAGCACCAAGTCCGGCAGCCGGCAGGACCGTCAGGAGCGCTGCAAGGCAGAGAGCAAGGAACGCAGATCTGCATCGATCTCCAGGGGCGGCTCGCATTGCCTGATCACCGTCTCCGGGTCTTTCAGGAGGTGCCCGGTCACCACGCACACAATCTTCTCGTCGCGGTCGATTGCGCCCATCTCCCGAAGTCTCTTCACCCCGGCAACCGATGCCGCAGACGCGGGCTCAACCCCGATCCCCTCCTTTCGTGCGAGGTCCCGCTGCATTGACAGGATCTCATCATCGGTCACTGACTCGGCGGTTCCCCGTGTCTTCCGGATAGCGGCAAGTGCCTTCTCGGCATTCACCGGTGCGCCTATGCGGATGGCGGTGGCAACGGTCTCGGGGTTCCGCTCGGGGATCACCTCGGGCAGTCCCCCGTGTATCGCCCTGACGACAGGGCTCGATCCCGCTGCCTGGATCCCGGTCATCATCGGGATTCGGTCCATCATCCCGAGGGATACGAGTTCGGTGAAACCCTTGTAGACTGCAGAGATATTCCCGGCGTTTCCGACCGGCAGCACCATCCGGTCAGGCACCTCCCCCAGCTGGTCAAGGGCCTCGAACCCGATTGTCTTCTGTCCTTCCAGGCGGAAGGGGTTGACCGAGTTGAGAAGGTAGAGACCATGGGTGAGGCAGAGCTCGTGCACCATCTCAAGTGCCCTGTCGAAGTTCCCGCGGATGGAGAGGACCCGCGCACCGTGCATGAGGGCCTGGGCCACCTTGCCGAGCGCCACTTTTCCGGCCGGCAGCAGGACGACAGCAGGGATGTTGGCCTTCGCGGCGTATGCAGCGAGGCTCGCGGAGGTGTTGCCGGTGCTCGCGCAGGCAACGGATGTCTTGCCGAGCTGAAGCGCCATGCTCACCCCGACCGTCATGCCGCGGTCCTTGAACGAACCGGTGGGGTTCATCCCCTCGTGCTTGGCATAGAGGTGGGGGACCCCGATCTCCTCCCCGATGCGGGAGAGGTGGTAGAGGGGCGTCCCCCCTTCCTTAAGGGAGACCGGTGCAATCGAGACCGGGAGGATCTCTTTGTATCGCCAGACCGAGAGCGGTCGCCTGTTCCATGCAGCCCGGTCGACGCTGATGGTCTCGAGGTCGTATTCCACCGCCAGCAGGTGGCCGCAGCGCGTGCACTGGTATAATATCTCGTCAGGTGGGAACGACGCCCCGCACTCTACGCACACGAGACGGTACATGAGTATATATTGTGCGTCCAGAGGGGAAAAAGGAGGTGCACAGGGAGAGAGAGATGCAAGGCCTCCGGCCGGCACCGGCTCTCCGGAGAGAAGTGAGCCGGGCTCTTCATCCGGCAGCGCAGCTCACCGGTTCTTTGCCGGTCTCTCCGGTCTTCGCTCCGGAGGAGGTCCAAGGTCATCGCGCCTGTCCCTGGCGACGGGGAGCGCGGCTCTCACCAGTTCGACGTATTCCCGGTCGAGCTCGCATGAGATGAGCGCCTCCTCGCGCCCTGCACGGGCAAGGAGACCGCCCGTAGGGTCCGCCACCATGGAGCCGCCGCCGTAGAGGTCGACAGGGGTGATGCCGGTCGTGTTGATGCCTGCGACGTAGACCTGGTATTCGAGCGCCCGGGTCCGTATGAAGAGTTCCCAGTGCTGGAGCCGTGCTTCCGGCCAGGCCGCAGGCACCAGCACCGCGTGGACACCTGCATCCGCATACAGGCGGAAGAGGGAGGTGAAACGCAGGTCATAGCAGATGGCAAGCCCGCATTCTATTCCCCTGATGGAGAAGGTGGCGATGGCGTCTCCCCGGGTATAATGCAGGTCCTCGGATGCCGGGGAGAAGAGGTGGCACTTGGAGTAGGTTGAGAGGATTTCCCCATCGGAAGAGACCACCACGCACGTGTTCCGCGGGGCCCCCCCCGTCTCCTCACGGAAAGAGCCCAAGATCGCGATTGAATACTCTTCCGCGAGCGAACGCAGTCTCCCCGTGATGGGACCGTCGATTCCCTGCACGTGCAGGGATGACTCGGGGTCCCACCCGGTGGCGAACTGCTCAGGGAAGCAGATGAGATCGCCACCGCCCCGCGACGCCCTTGCGATGCAGGGCTCCACTCTCTTCAGGGTGGCCACCGGGTCTTCCCAGACGCTTGTGACCTGGGCGCAGAAGAGCTTCATACCATTTGGTGTGGGGGGCGGGAATATTTTGATATTTCTGGTGTTGCCGGGATGGCTGCCCCTTTTCCCCGGGCGACCTGTGGGTCTCATTGAATCACGGTTTTCACCATCAAGGTGGGGGGAAATATCCACTTCTTCACGATACGGGATAATCTGTGGGAAGAGCAAATTGGAAAACTTCGGATAATGATAGATACCCAGCACTGGCCTTATCGCGCTTAGGGGATGCCACAGTGGCGGGGCGAAGCCCCAAGAGCGTCATCGTGAGGGGAGTGCGGTCTGTTTATCTTGAAACAGTTTGACTGGAACCTGCAACCGGAGTGGGGAGAATCCCCCCTCCACACCACCCCTTCTATATGCGATTGTCTGTGGGCAGGGTAATAACGGCACAGATTGGATAGTACTTGCGGCTTCGCACTGGCCCTATCGCGCTTAGGGGATGCCACAGTGGCGGGGCGAAGCCCCAAGAACGTCATCGTGAGGGGAGTGCGGTCTGTTTCTCTTGAAACAGTTTGAAGGGAACCTGCAACCGGAGTGGGGAGAATCCCCCCTCCAGACCTCCCCTTCTATATGCGATAGCCTGTGGGCAGGGTAATAACGGCACAGATTGGATAGTACTTGCGGCTTCGCACTGTTCCTATCTCGCTTAGGGGATGCCACAGTGGCGGGGCGAAGCCCCAAGAGCGTCATCGTGAGCGAGTGCGGTCTGTTTATCTTGAAACAGTTTGACTGGAACCTGCAACCGGAGTGGGGAGAATCCCCCCTCCAGACCTCCCCCTCGATACGCGATAGTCTGTGGGCAGGGTAACAACCGGACAGATTGGATAGTACTTGCGGCTTCGCACTGGCCCTATCGCGCTTAGGGGACGCCACAGTGGCGGGGCGAAGCCCCAAGAACGTCATCGAGAGGGGAGTGATATTCTGATATCAGAAGCAGGCCCTGCGTCTGAGCACTGTTCTTATCCGGAAAAGGTCATGCACAGTCCAGCGAAACGGAAAGCAGGACTGCACTATTGACGAAGGGTTGGTTTTGATTCGCCAGAAGGGTGAAAAACGCTTGAGATAGGGGGAGTAAAAAAGAATGAGTCACTCGTAGAGCACTGTCTCGTCCACCCGCTTGTAGGAGACGATCTCCGTTGCGGGGAAGTGGAGGGCGATCTCGCGGGCAGCGCTCTCCGGGGAGTCGGACGCGTGAATCACGTTTCTCCCGATGTCCATTGCAAGGTCCCCGCGGATGGTACCCGGGGCAGCCTCCGCCGGGTTCGTCGCGCCGACGATGCGCCGGACCACCGCCGCGGCATCCCTGCCCTCCCAGACCATCAGGAAGCAGGGACCGCTCTCGATGTAGTGGCGAAGCGAAGGGAAGAACGGCTTCTCCAGGTGCTCACGGTACTGTTCCATGACCCTCTTCTCGGGCAGCCTCTCGAGGCGTGCCGCCACGAGCTTGAAGCCCTTCTGCTCCAGGCGGGAGACCACTTCGCCGATGAGCCCCCTGGCAACGCCGTCAGGCTTGACCATGACGAAGGTGCGGTCCATGGGAGGGCTCACTCCTTCCCCATCGCCTTTCTTCCGGCCTGGGTCCACGGGACCCGCCGGGCGGCCCGGCCAAGCCTGAAGTTGTTCTGGCACTTGGTGCTGCAGAAGTAGTAGACCGTGCCGTCCCTCCGGACGAACATCTTGCCGGTCCCCGGTTCGATTGCGTCCCCGCAGAAACTGCAGTTTCTCTGTTCGACCATGATCTCCTCACCGCCGGGAGAGCTTCTTGGCCTCGCGCTCGGTCTCCAGCAGCATCAGCACATCCCCCTCGCGGATGGGTCCGACCGTGTTGCGCGTGATGATCCGGCCCTTGTTGTTGCCGTCGAGGATCCTGCACTTCACCTGCATAGCCTCGCCGTGCATCCCTGTGGAGCCAATCACTTCGATCACCTCTGCGGGAGTTCCTTCGTCTGCCATGGCCCGCTCACGCTCTCAGATCGGCGACCTGTTTTGCGATCTCGTCGATCATTTCCTTGGCTTTCCCGGGCTTGACAATCGCGGCAGCAGCAGATCCCACGTCCAGCCCGCTGGCGGTGCCGATATCGTTCTGCTTGTTGATGAAGATGAACGGGATCTTCTTCTCCTCGCAGAGCGGCGGAAGGTGCATTACAATCTCTTCCGGCTCCACATCGGCTCCGATCAGCACAAGCGAGGCGATACTGCGCTCGATTGCCTTCGTCGCCTCGTTCGACCCCTTCTTGATCTTCCCCGTATCCCTGGCAACCTCCAGGGCTTCGAGGGCCTTGTTCTGAATCTCTTCAGAAACCTGGAATTTCACGTATGTCTTTGCCATAACTCACCTCATTCAGGAGTAGCGTAAATCTCCCTCATCACTCATCAGTCAGTGACGACGATGTAGCCATATCATTTCGACAGATGCAGACATAAAGGTTTGGAAGATCGCGGTTTTCCACCGGATTTCAGGCCGGGAATCAGCCGGGAAGGGCGTAAATCCGGACCCCGGCGCGGTCGTATACGGGTAAAAGCCCGGCCTCGTCCACCCTGACGGCGTATTGCTCCCTCTCGAGGTCCCCCACGTAGATGTGGGTTGCGTTGTACACCCGCATCAGGGCTGCCGTCCGATCAGGCTGCTCGTACATGGTTCTGACGTCCTCAATCCGTCTCCCGTACCACCCGTCCGTATCGTCCCGCCACATGAACTCGTGGAACGACCATCCCAGTACGGCCGGGACCCCTGTGAAGGAAGAGACCCGGGAATAGTAGGTGTAATCACCCCCGATCGCCTCCACGATGCCTTGAACACCGGGAAGCTCCCGGATGAACGCCACCGCCTCCGCGTCGCCGGGATAGGCCGAGTTCACGTAGTCAAGGCCATCCAGCGTCGCGCCCCTATACGGGGAGTCGAGAGGGAGGACGAGGGGAGTGACCAGCATGAGGATGGCCACCGCGATCAGTGCAGCCCGTTTCAGCCATGCCGGGGATCGGATTGCGTCAAACCGCCGGTCAAGCATCTCTGAAAGCATCGCAAACGACGAGGCACCCATCAGCAGCCAGGCGGAGATGTAGAACTTGAAGATGGTGTTCATCCGGTAGTAGGTCTCCCCCATGTTGTCCACCAGGAAGAATGCCTCGCACATGATGACGATGGAGAGCCCGATGATTGCAAGCACCTCTGCGGGAGATCTCGTCCTCCTGCAAAGGAGATAGACCAGCGGGATGGCGGCAAGCGCGGCTGCGCCATGCCCGGAAAGCCAGGCCACGAGGGGGATGAGCAGGAGAAGCGGGCGCTTCCAGATATCCTTGTAAAGGTAGAGGACCATCAGGACAAGGAAGAGCCCGTGCACAAGCAGGAAGTCCACGGGACCGGTCGGGGTGTGCACGATGCCCACCCCCTGGATCCCCCGGGTGTTCATCTGGAAGTAAAACGGGAGGTAGAGGAGCACTGAGATACCCGGTACCATGAGGATGAACGCACACGGGTGTCCCGAAACCTTCTGCAGGGCATCTGCGTCCTCTTTTCCCCTCTCCCCCACTCTTCTCCCCAGGAGTCCAGAGACGCCTGCTGTCGCCCTCTTTATTGCCGAACGGATGATCTCAAGGTTCCCGGCACCGGGTGGCGGAGACGGCGTTCCCCCCTGGTACCATATCATGAGGCCGACGAGGACCGTCACAGGGGCATAGACGATGACGTCCCAGGTGTTGATGAGCGGCATGGCGCCGAGGCTGAGCGCTGCAATGAGAATGACTGAGAGTCGTTCCCGTGCCCGAAGCGATCGCCAGCGGGTCCAGGCATAGACGAGGATGAAGAGGTAGAGCACCTGGTTGAAGATCCCGATCACGTGGGGATGGACGTCACCCCACAAAAACGAGAAGAGGGGATACTCGTTGATCGTGTCGGGAATGGTCCGGGTGCTGTCCCAGAAGACGGACCCAAGGCTCTTTCCCTGTATGACTTGCCAGAAAAACGACGGGTTTGCGACAATGAATGTGGCAAGGGTGAGGTATGCGAACCGGCGGGTCAGGAGGCGACCCAGCGCGTACATCATCATCGCCGAGAGGCCGAGAACGGTCGGGAGCGCCAGGTTGAAGGTGATATACGACGGCACCCCGCTCACGGTTCCCAGCGCACCGATCATCCAGTATCCGAAGTAATAGTAGACATTCAGGTATCCCCCGAGAAACCAGGGGTCAAGCGGCGGAACGACCGGCACCCTCATGATGGAGGCGAGGAACGCGTGGTCCATGAACTTCTCCGCGTACGAGATGCTCGGGTTGACAAACCTGACACTCACCATCGCAAAGAAGAAGAGCAGGAAGAGGAACACCCACACCCCCTGGCCAACGAAGGCTTTCCGTGAGTATTCCCCCTTCCATGCGGCCCGGATAAAGAGAACCGCGAAGGGGACGAGAGCGATGAATAAGGGGAGGTGAAGGAGCCCGCAATACCAGGAGAGGAGGGAGAAGAAGAGGACGGACGCGGGGAAGGAGACCGGGTAGGCGAACTCGTGGAAAGCCCCTTTCAGGTACGGCCAGAGGGCCATGTGGAGGAAAAAGATCAGGAGCAGCCAGGAGATGACTGCCAGTGCCTGGAACTCATACCCCGCCAGGTTTTATCCCTCCGAACCGCTTCTCGAACGCGTTCTTTATGCTGTCCAGGACCCACCCGCCAAAATAATAGATGGAGGCTATCCCGCCGCCGAGCGTGATGAGGTTCTTGACCAGGTGATCGACGACCGCAATCATCGCCGCCTCCGCGGCAGGAACTCCTGCGAGCGTGAAGGTGAGGGCAAGTGCCAGCTCGTAGGTCCCAACCCCTCCGGGGGTGAGGGGAACTGCCTTCACGAGGTTTCCGACGACGATTGCAAGGACCACCACTGCAAAGGGTATTGCTTCCTGGAACATCATCACGACAAAGACGCACACCGCCACGTCCATGAGCCATATGAGGATGGAACTGCCGGAAAGGACCACCACTGCCCGGACGGAGAGAGATGCCTCCTTTATCTGCTCCATGATGGAAAGCAGGATATTGATGATCCTGTTCCCTGATCTGAACTTGCCGATAAAGAACAGTACTGCAAAGAAGACCGCCCCTGCTGCGAGGGGAAGCAGGATGAGGGTATAAAACCAGTCAGGGACGTCCAGGACAAAAAGGAGCGATATAGCCCCGAGAAGGGCGACCGTGACGATGTCAAACACCCGCTCCACGACAAGGGACGAGATCCCCTTCGAGACAGGTGCGTGCTTCTCGTGCCCGAGGATGAAGATCCTGACCAGGTCGCCGAGCCGTGCAGGCACGATGAGGTTTGCAGTCTGTGAGACGAAGATGCATGCCACAGAGAAGTTCACTCCGACGGGAATCCCAAGCGAGGCGAGGATGCTCCGGTATCGGATGCCCCTCGCCCACCAGGCGGCCAGGCAGACGAGCGAGGCAAGGAGAAGGTAGTACCACACGGCGTGCTCCAGGGCGACGAGGAGGTCGTCCCAGATGCGAAAGAGCATGAACGCGATGATACCGACGGCGATCGCGGTGGAGACGATGATGGTGCTAATCTTTTTCCACATGCAGCTGCCACCATAACCTGAGAACCGCCCTGCCCATCCGGTAGACGTCGTTCTTTTTGACCGTCGTCCCGGATCCCTCACTCCAGCGGACCGGGAACTCGACAACCCGGTACCCCTTCCGCTGTGCCCGTATCAGCACCTCGGTGTCCCAGAACCAGTGGGTGTCCCGAACGGATGGGAGGAGGTCCATGAGGCGGTCCTTTTGGAACGCCTTGAACCCGCACTGGTGGTCATGGAGCCTGCTCCCGAGAATTGTGCGGACCATGAGGTTGTAGCCGCGGCTTGCAAGTTCGCGGCCCCCGCTCCTTTGAATCGTGCTCCCGGGGAGGAGCCTTGAGCCTGTAGCCGCATCGGCCCCCTCCCGTATGGCCCTGATCAATTCGGGGAGGTGGGAGATGTCAGTTGCAAGGTCCACGTCGTAATAACAGACGATGCGTCCCCGGGCCTCGCCAAATGCCCTGGTGAGGGCCCGGCCCCTGCCCAGCCGTGCATCGCTGTGCAGGAGCCTGACGCGGGAGTCCCGCTCTTCCCATGCCATGACCTCCTCCGCGCTCCCGTCAGTGCTCCCGTCCTCGGCAACGATGAGTTCAAAACCCGGGTCGATGGCCGCAAGCACCTCGATCGACCTTGGTATCGCTGCCCGGAGGCCCTCCCTGTCATTGTACACCGGGATGACGGCAGTAACTTCCGTGGTCTCCATGTCAGGCCCCTTCCTCCCTGGTGAGCAGGGCGGCGACCTCCTCCGCGGCGCACACGGCCCCGTCCATGCTCCGCTCGGGATAGTTCGGCCCTGAGAACATCCCGGCCAGGTAGAGGCCTTTCTCCTGGTACGGCAGGACCCGCTCGCGGAAACCGGTGGTATAGAGTGGTCCCGCGAGCGGGTCGACTGCCATCCTGTGCCACCGGATGTCGCCCGGCTGCACATGGAACCTGCGGCAGAAGTCTTCGCGCATCGCCTGATCTTTCCTTGGAGGGAGGGTGTCCTGGAAGTAGGACGCCAGGTAGACAAGGTGCTCCCCGTAGCGCTCAAAGGGAACGAAGTTGGTGTGGGCGACGACTGCTCCGTATGGGGCCGGGTCTTTCATGTTCAGCCAGTAGATACCGGACGTGACGTCCTGTTCCAGTGAGAGGAGCATGCACGCGGCCCCCTGGTAGGGGATCCGGGGGAGGTGGGAGAGCACTCCCCCCGGGACGGTGTGAGGGGGGATGGTGGAGATGACCGCATCGTACCGCTGGCCGTTCACCCTCCACCCATGGGTCTCCCGGGAGAGGGAGGTTGCCGGGTCATGGAGGCGTATCACGCAATTCTTTCCCACCTGCTCGGCGAGTGCGTCGATCAGCGTAAAGAATCCCCCCCCCAGGTATCCCAGCCGTTCGCCGGAAAGTCCACGGTTGGACCGGATTGCGATACGGCTGATGAGCCATGCCGCAGAGATCTCGTCCCTCCGGTCCCCGAATTTGCTGGCGAGCAGGGGCTCGAAGAACGACCGGTAGGCCCGCTCCCCGATCTCCCGGACAACGAAGTCCCGGGCGGTGATCCGATCCAGCGGACCTGTGTCCATCTTACTTGCGCGAATAGTCAGGAGTGCAAGCCGTATCTTGTCGGTGAAGGACAGGTAGGGATAACGAAGGATCTCCCCGGGAGAGTTGAGGGGATAGATGGTGCCGTCAGCATAGTACCCGCTGGTCCCTTTCAGCCATTCCAGCCGGTCTGCAATACGAAGCGATTTCATAAGGGAAAGGAGGCGGGAGTCTCCTGCAAAGCAGTGGTGGTAGAACTCCTCGATGGAATAGTCCCCTGTCTCGTAGGATGAGACACAGCCTCCGAGGCAGCCCCGCTTCTCGTAGAGATCGACCTCGTGGTCTTTTCCAAGACGATAGGCCGCAGTGAGGCCCGTCAGGCCTCCGCCTATGATGCAGATCCTCATATCCGGCGCTCAGTATAAGTTGGAAAAAGGGGATGAAAAAGGCTCCGGATTCCAAATACCGCAATTAAATTCAGTTTGAGACAGATGAGAAAGAAGGAAAGTATTTGAACTCCCGGAAGAAACCATATTCATTGAGGCAATTTGAGCATCTTGCGTAATTTGTGGGCTGGTGGGTCAATTTCATGAGAATATTCTTCATCGGTTTTGGTCAGGCGGGCGGAAAGATCGTGGACATGTTCCTGGAGCAGGACAAGAAGCTTGGGCGGAACAGCTTCCGTGGCATCGCCGTCAATACCGCACGCACAGACCTCATGGGCCTGAAGCATATCGACATGAAAGACCGCATTCTCATCGGGCAGACCGTTGTCAAGGGTCATGGCGTGGGAACGGACAATGCCATGGGGGCAAAGGTCACGTTTGACGAGATCGACAGCATCGTCAGTGCCATTGACAAGCGGGGAACCCACGACATTGATGCATTCATGGTCGTCGCGGGGCTCGGAGGGGGCACGGGTTCGGGCGGCACGCCGGTGCTGACGAGGTCGTTGAAGAAAATTTACAGGGAACCCGTCTATGTTCTCGGCATCCTTCCCGCGCCCGAAGAGGGAAAGCTCTACTCGTACAATGCCGCAAGAAGCCTCGCGACCCTCGTGAAGGAAGCGGACAACACCTTCATATTTGACAACAGTGCATGGAAAAACGAAGGGGAGAGCATAAAAACCGCCTTCTCCCGCCTCAACGATGAGATCGTCCGGAGGTTCGGTGTCCTCTTCCGGGCGGGGGAGGTAGGGTCGGCCGGTATCGGCGAGATGGTGGTTGACTCAAGCGAGATCATCAACACCCTCCGTGGCGGCGGGATCACCTCTGTCGGGTACGCGATCACCGAGGTCGTGACAAAGAAGACGAAGAAGACCGTGGGTGGTATCTTTGGCGGAATAAAAGGATCACTCCGGAAGAAAGAGGCGGCCGAGGAGGTGCTCCTTGGGGAGGACAGGACTGCCAAAGTGATCTCCCTTGTCCGGAGGGCGATGCTCGGCCGGCTCACGCTTCCCTGCGATTTCAGCAGCACCGAGCGTGCGCTCGTGCTGGTCGCAGGCCCACCCGATGAGCTTGACCGGAAAGGGATCGAGAAGGCCAAGAGCTGGGTGGAGGAGAACATCGCCGGAGTAGAGGTCAGGGGTGGAGATTACCCGGTGAACAGCAATTTTGTCGCCGCGGTCGTGGTGCTTGCCACGGTGGGAAATGCCCCGCGGATCAAAGAGCTGATGGAGATTGCCCGTTCCACGAGGGACGACGCCGCAAAGATCGAGGAGAAGAAACCGCTCTCCTTTGAAGAAGAGATTGAACCATTGTTTGAGTGATATTCATGAGGAGCTACTGGAAGTGTGTGACATTCATCGCCCTTCTCTGTCTTTTGATACAGGGCGTTGCAGCAATATCGGTTGGTAACATCGCCATCACGCCCTCAACGGACCTTGTCTCAGGGCAGACCCAGGTCAGGTCAACCTTTATCATCAACTTCCCTGCCAGCGGAGGGTATACGTTCGATGATGCGAACAGCCTGCAGCTTGCAAGCGAGATGGCCAGCCCAAGCTGGACCTATGCGATCGTGCTGGATGGGATCGAGAATCCATCCAAGACCGAAGTCGGCCAGAACATCAATATCAACGGCTGGCTCCTCTCTTACCCTTCAAAGCGTGAACTCTCCATGAAAGTGACCATGGAGGGGCTTGCACCTACCGTAAGTGGCTCCGAAGAGAAGATCGTCATTGCAGTGAGGGAGCTTGACAGCAGGGGTGCAAAGATCACGAGTTCAGAGGTGGTAAAGAAGAAGATGGTGATCAACCCAGCCCAGATTGGGGCCTCCATCAGGCAGGCAAAGGAAACGCTCTCCGCGGTCAGGGGGCAGATTGACCACCTCATTGCATCAGGCGTTGATGTCTCATCGGTCGAGCAGAAATTCACCGAGGCAAGTTCCGCAATCCACAACGCAGAAACCGCCTCTGACTACACCAGGGCCCAGCAGTCGTTGAACGCCGCCAACGCGGCGATCGCCGAGGCAGAGGTGCTTGCCAGGGAACTGGGGATACAAAAGAGTATCAATGACGTGGACGCGGTCATCGGCCAGGCGAATGCCCTTATCACCGATTTCAGGGTGAACAGGAGCATGAGCTCCGATCCCCGCCTCACCCCGATCATCCTGGCCTATGACAATGCCGCAAACCTTGTCAGCGCGGCAAAAGACGAGCTCTCCAAAAAAGAATACGACCTGGCGGTGAGTAAAACAAACGATGCCAGGGTGAAAGCAGACGAGGCTCTCGCAGAGGCCCTCAAGCTGAAAGAGCAGCTCGATGCAAATCCCCTCGCGGCAGTGGGCACCATGTTTGCCGGTGTCCTCGCAGGCGGGATCGTCATAATTATAGTGGTGGCGGTAATCGCGGTCGTTGCCGTGATCGCGCTCCTCCTCTTCCGCCGCCGCCGGAAATGGGACGAGCTGGGCTGAGAACCTCTTTTCCCCACCTCTTTTTATGGCTTTTTGGTGTTTTTAAAATACGACTCCAGGTTCCCCTTGTGACTGGATAGTGTATGCGTTTCCAAATTGGAGAAGAGAAGTCTTTTGGGGGGTATCAGCCCTCGGGTTGATTTCTGAAGGGAATTTGTTTCGTATTCATGGAAGAGAGTTGATCGGAAAAAAATATACGGGGATGGGAAATGCCGCGAGGGACAACTTCCCTCGATACTGTGGCCGGCGACATGGGCACAACAAAAAATTTTCTTATGAGATCGAGGGATAGGGCGTGAAGGGAAGGCTGATCCCTGCCTTCTCGTAGAGGCCGGGTTTTGTGAAGACGTCGATGTTGATGCTCCCCATCTTCCCGTCCCGCATTACGTAATACTCGGGGAGCCTGTTCTCGTTATCATATATCGAGAACCAGTAGGAGAGTTTGAACGTGTGCTTCTCGTACCCGGCAAGCGAGACAAAACTGGCCTGGTCATGGGTGATCACCATGTCGGGGTCCACGCTGTAGATCGTCCCCTCGTCCACGATCTTTCCGTAAAAGTGCATCCTTGACCAGCCTTCGCCCCGGTAATACCAGGGGAGCGGCCAGTAGTTCTCTGAAGCGACCGCCACGGAGTCCGATACATCGATCAGCGCCATTACGAGCCTCATGTCCTCGGAGTTCTGCACCTGGACGATCGGCTCGTTCACGTCGGCCGGGATGAACGCGACGTGCCAGGTCAAAAGGAGCAGGAAGATGCATCCGGCCAGTGCAAAGACTGCCTTCTTCCTTCCCATCAGGTAGACGGAGATGAAGATTGCGGGGAGGAGCTGGTGGATGATAAGCCATGGCACTTTCTCCCCGATGTAGGCATAGGCAGCCAGTGCCGCGAGGAACCAGATGATGCAGAAGAGGAAGAAGAGCTCCTTCTTGTTCCACGCGGCGGGGATAAAAGATGCCCGGGAGACCGGCGAGTGCTCCCCCTCGCCGGCATTTCGACGTGCTGCGAGGAATGCCTTGGCACGCGCAATCCAGGAGGGGACGGGATTATGCCGGTCTGCGAACTGGATCACCCCAAAGAGGGCCAGGATGAAGATCGGCACCTCGTAGAGGAGGAAGAGCAGGATATAAAAGAACCATGGGCCGCATATGCGGCACATCCCGTGCATGGCAGCCCAGTGGGTATATGCTTTTTCCAGCCCTGTAAGGAGGATCTCGGGATGGACCCCGAACGAGGAGTAGAACACGGCCATGATCCCCACCGCGAGAAGAACCGAGAGCAGGGTATCACGCATCCACGTGCGGGGGATGGGAACCGGCCTCTTCCAGAGAAGAAAGAGGCCAAAGACCGCGATGATGACCAAAAAGAGTGGCATGTCCTCCTTGAGGCACATCCCGCCGCCGATGGCGAGCCCCGCGAGAAGTGCGTACCGCATCTTTCCTCTCTCCAGGTACGCGAGCAATGCGACCAGTACCAGCACCGAAAAGAAGAGCTGGAATATGTCGTGGCGGAGGAACCGGGAGAAGTACACCAGGTCTGGGGAGACGGCAATGAAGAGCGCGGCGATGAGCGCCTGGCATCGATCGAGGTAGCCCAGACGGTAAATTGCATATACGAGGGGAATGATGGCGGTCCCGAATAGTGCAGGCAGGAGCCGGGCGATAAGGTCGGACTGGCCGAAGACAAAGAACATTCCCGCCGTAAGGTAGTAGAGGAGCGGCCCGTGGTACATCGGGTCATATACGTAGGCCCCCTTGGTCACCAGCTCATAGGCAAACCAGGCGTGTATTGCCTCGTCGTGGTGGAGAAGCTTGAGGTCAAGGCATATGAACCGGAGGAGAAACCCTCCCAGAAGTATAAGGAAAAATAACGTGTGAAAGGAGAAGAAGGGCCGGATTCTCTGAGCAATGCCGGCTGCGGTCAAACCGCTCCCCTCAACTTTCGAGGACGATCTCGATACCTATGTCCTTTGGGACCTGCGTGCGCATCAGCTGGCGGAGTGCCCGCTCGTCTGCGTCGATATCGATGAGTCTCTTGTGCACGCGCATCTGCCACCGGTCCCAGGTTGCAGTGCCTTCTCCATCGGGGCTCTTTCGGATAGGGATGACCAGGCGCTTGGTGGGAAGCGGAATCGGTCCAGCCAGATTCACGCCAGTGCGCTCTGCGATCTCGCGGATACGATCGCAAACCATCTCAACTTTCTTGAAATCCGTCCCTGTAAGGCGTATTCTGGCTTTCTGCATGGGTGCTCACCAACAATATCACGGATGCGGTTCACCGCATCTGCTTCGGGGTGATGGCGATGCACATCCCCGCTGCAATGGTCGAGCCCATGTCCCTGATCGCAAACCTTCCCAGCTGGGGGAGCTCCTTCACGTTCTCGATCACCATCGGTTTGGACGGCTTGACCTGGACGATGGCCGCATCGCCGGTCTTGATGAACGTGGGGTTCTCCTCCTTGGTCTGTCCTGTCCTCGGGTCGAGTTTCTTCTTCAGCTCGATGAAGGTGCAGGCGGTCTGGGTGGTGTGGCAGTGGAAGACCGGGGTGTATCCCACGGTGATGGCGCTGGGGTGCTGGAGCACCACGATCTGGGCGGTGAACTCGTCTGCAACGGTGGGAGGGGCCTCGACGGGTCCGCAGACGTCACCGCGGCGGAGGTCGCCTTTGGCGATGCCCCGCACGTTGAAACCTACGTTGTCGCCGGGAAGGGCCTGGGGGATCTCCTCGTGGTGCATCTCGATGGACTTGATCTCTCCCTCCTTGTTGGCCGGCATGAAGGAGACCTTCATCCCCTTCTTCATGATGCCTGTCTCGACACGGCCCACCGGCACAGTGCCGATGCCGCTGATACTGTATACGTCCTGGATGGGCAGGCGCAGGGGCTTGTCCACCGGTTTCTCGGGTTCTTTCAGAGTATCAAGGGCCTCAAGGAGAGTCGGGCCGGTATACCACGGGGTGTCGGGGCTCTTCTTGGAGATGTTTGCACCTGCGAGGGAGCTGATCGGGATGAAGAGTGTCTCGGAAGGCTTGTAGCCGACCATCTGCATCAGGGCCGAGAGGTCTTTCTTTACCTCTTCGAAGCGCTTCTGGTCGTACTTTGCTGCGTCCATCTTGTTGATGGCGACGATGAGCTGCCCGATTCCGAGCGTCCTTGCCAGGAACACGTGCTCCTTGGTCTGCTCCATGACCCCGTCGGGGGCTGCGACGACCAGGATGGCCGCATCTGCCTGCGAAGCGCCGGTAATCATGTTCTTTACAAAGTCCCTGTGCCCGGGGCAGTCTACGACGGTGAAGTAGAACTTGGGAGTGTCGAAACGCTTGTGGGCGATATCGATGGTGATACCCCTCTCACGCTCTTCCTTCAGGTTGTCCATGACCCATGCGAACTCGAACGTGGCCTTGCCCTTGGCTTCGGCCTCCTTGCGGTATCCCTCGATGATGTGCGCGGGGACGGTCCCGGTCTCGAACATAAGCCTTCCGACCGTGGTAGATTTCCCATGGTCGATGTGTCCGATAACCGCCAGATTCATGTGAGGCTTTTCAGCTGCCATGTCATTCCTCCGATAAAAATGAGCCTGTCAGAGTTCAGCCCATTTATACGAGTATAAAATATTGGAAAGGGATCCATATTAATCGTTTCGATTGACCGTATTCTGGGCGATTTCGCCAGAAACCGTGATATTATCGACAGAATCATATCGGTGACGGGATAAAACCCCTTCCGGAAGCATGAAGACCCTTTCGATGACCAAGGATGCGAACGGCAACCGCGCCACGGTGGAATGCGCCACAGGAGAGGTGTCCGTATATACAAAATGTGCGTTCTGCGAACACTGCAAGGGGATCAAGGTCGGTCCACGCATGTATCCTGCCCCCCAGGAGCAGGTACAAAAGGGGATGAAGAGGGGTTCGGCCTCCGATGATGCGCTGATGACCGCTGCCCTCCAGTTTAACCAGCTTGTCCGGGACGGATCCGCTATCGAATGTGCAGATGACAAAAACCAGGGATTCCGGCCTCGTTACAGACTTTGATCCACCTCTCCTGCCCCAAAGACTGAGGAGGCCGGGATCTGGCTCATGATCTCTTCCCTGAACTTCTCAAACTGCAGCTCATCGAGCTGCTCGGAGAGGAGCCTCCCGCTCCAGGCGCGTCGGTAGACCCACTGCACTACCTTCTCGACGACATCGGCCGCCGCTGAAGGGGAGTTCACGGTGATGAGTTCCCGCCCGATACTCGGGTGCCTTCCCCTCCTCCCCCCGACGGAGATGAGGTAGTGCTCACCAGACGACTTGAGAAGGTGGAAGGGGCACGACCGGATGCAGGTGCCGCACTGGACGCACCTGGCGGGGTCAAGGACTGATATTCCTTTCTTGATGGAGATGGCCTCTTCCTTGCAGAATTCAACGCACGTCCCGCAGCCGGTGCAGACGCCGGGAGTCCGGATGGGCTGGATCCGGCCGGTGATGCCGATCTCGTTGAGCATGGGGCTTGTGCATGCGTTCGGGCATGCAGAGATTGCGATACGGACTTTGACCGGCATCTCCCGCCCGAAGAGGCGGGCGTCGATCTCTTTTGCAAGCGAGATCGAGTCGATATTTGCGAATATGCACCGCTCGATGCCCGGGCAGGCGGTGATATTCACCACCTCGTCCCTCTCGGAACCAATCGGCGTCCCGTTCTCTGCAAGGGAGCGCGAGATCTCGTCCAGCAGGCCGGGATCGACCCGGGGTATCTCGATGGTCTGCCTGGTGGTGAGATGGATGTGGGGCGCCCTGCAGGAATCCGCGATATCCGCAATCCCCCGGAGCATTGCGCTCGTCACGACCCCCGCGGGGATCCTGGTGCGGATGGTGCAGTACCCAGGGTCTCTCTCGGTGATCACCCCTCCCTTCATGTGAATGATATTCTCCCTGCGCATGCAGTATACTGCGTCCGGCATGGGAAAAAGGTGTGCGTCCTGGCTAGATCAGGCAGAGCACGGCAAGGATTGCAGCCCTCGTGATCTCGTTGCCGGCCCCCGTCACGTCGCCGTTCACTCCTCCAAAGAGCCTGTTCGAGACCGCAAGGAGGAGAGCGGGGCAGGCGATCATCATGACAGCCGACATCGCAAGGGAGATGGGGGTAACGGGGAGGAACACGAGCGGAGTGCACAGGATGGCGGCGAGGACCGGGAAATATGGCTTTGAATGGGACTGGATTGACGAGTGGAGGCCTTCACGGAAGGGTTTACCGAATGTTGAGAGAAACGCCATGGAGAATTTTCCGCCCACCTCGGCAATGACAATGGCACAGGGGAGGCACGGGGCCGAGGCGAGCGACGAGAACGAGATCATCGAGATGACAATTGCCATCGCCATCCCGCCTGTACCGATCTGCCGGTCGGAGAGCGCCCTCAGTCTCCTCTCCCTTCCACCATGGGCCATCAGGCCGTCGCCAAAATCCATGAGGCCGTCGAGGTGGTTGCACCCGGTCAAAAGGTAGAGGAGCCCAAGGGCAACGGCGCCGGCAACGAGCGGCTGGCCGATAAAGAAGACTGCAGCAGCCGCAATTCCCCCCACCACGTATCCTGCGAGGGGGTATATCCACGATCGCCTCGCAAACGCGGAGAAGTCCCGGGTTCTTCCGAGGGGGAGGACCGTGGTGAACTGGAGCAGTGCGATGACCGCATTCAGTGGCATTCGCTGTAGAACCTGGAGGTGCATCCGGCGATGAGGCCGGCCACGGCATCGTCGAGGAACGGGCCGAGCGAGCCAAGGATGCCGGGCTTTTTCTGGTCGTAACGGGTAAACTCGAAGCGGGCGTAGGTGCCGCCAATGCACTCTGCGATCGCCATCCCGATGATCTCGTCGGAGAGGAGGAAGACGGGGTCGTCCTTGATCTCCGAGTCGACACGTTTCCAGTAGAGCTCGTCTTCAAGCAGGACTGCACCGAGGAGGAGGGACGCGACGTTCGGGTCCTCCATGTACTTCTCGATCATTCGCCTGATCACTACCCTGGCTTCCCCTGCCGAGACGCCGTGGGGGACATAGAGCTCCATTGCCGCGCCGACAATCTCTTCCATCCCGGCCCCTTTCTGTTGCAACCGTTGACCGATCTCGAACATGACAGGTATCCTTCTTCTCACACAGTCTCGTTTCCGGGATTATCAGGGTTGCCACTCGTTCTGGTCAAGCGCTAGGTTGATGGATCCACAGTACCGATGGTTAGGAAGAGTGCGTGGCATGGCGTTTCTCTCGAAAGATCCAGGCATCGCTGCAGAACGACCCCTCTTCTGCAGCATCCTTGCAAATACGGTGCTCTCCGTGGTACCGGGCATCTCGGGGGCCGGGCCAAGCCCTGAGAAGACGCTCCTCACCCCGATCCTCGATGCGGAACTGATTGCGAGGGGTTCGATCACCAGTATGCCGGCGAGGCCCGATACTCCTACCGGTTGTCCCACTCCTGCGTCAATTACCCGCTCAATCATGGAACTTTGCGGGACAAAGGCCCTCTTCATCAATGCCGGGCTCTCTTTTCGCCCCACTGTGCCGTGCATGGATGTGTACGGTGAGCCCGGGAATGATCCCCGGTTCATGGACGCGGTGCCACTCGCACGGGACCTCTACCAGTCCGGCCGGTCGCTTGGGGAATTTTTATCCCGCTGGTGCGATCTGCTGGTGGTGGGCGAGTGTGTCCCCGGGGGGACCACCACGGCACTCTGTGTCCTTCGTTCGCTCGGGTACCCTGCTAGGGTCAGCTCCAGTTTCGTAGAGAACCCCGTCAGGATGAAGGAAGAGGTGTGGGACGCAGTGTCCCGCAGGATCGAAGCAGAGAGTGTGCGGTCACCCCTGGACATCATCAGGTGCTGCGGGGACCCGATGATCGCCCTGTGCGCGGGACTGGGAAGCACCTGCACCCGCCAGATGGTGCTGGCAGGGGGCACGCAGATGCTTGCCGTGGCGGCAGTGATGAAGGCCATGGGCATTCCCCTCCCCCTGGTGGCAACGACTGTCTATGTCAGGGATGACCCGTCCGCGAATTTTTCCGAGATTGCACAGAGCATCGGGGCCGATGTGGTTTACGTGGACCCGGGATTCGGGGATCTCGGGCACTCTGGCCTTGCCCGGTACTGCATAGGGGAAGTCAAGGAAGGAATGGGTGCGGGCGGTGCGATGTTCATGGCGTACCTGCTCGGCCACTCCCCCTCTTCTATCAGGGAGAAGATCTTTGAGACGGTCGCTTCTTACCGGTGAGCCGTCCGCCCGATCTCAAGGGAGGTCCCGGGGACCTGCAAGGGCCACATGCGCCGAGATCGGTCCTCTTCCGAAAACCCCCCAAACCGGGCACCTCTCAAGAGGGCTGTCATGGAGAACGCGGGACGAGGGTATCCTGGCCCGGCGGCGTGCCTCCCCCATGAGGATGCCGGAGGCATTTTGAACTTTAAGCGGCCATTCTTGTGAAGATCATGCTCCCCATATACGTGGTGAACAACTTCGGGCAGTTCAACCACCTCATCCTTCGAATGTTCCGGGACCTTGATATCAACGCAAAGCTGGTCCCGAACACCACGCCCCCGGATGAGATGGCGGGAGCATGCCGGGGAATAGTGCTCGGAGGCGGGCCGGATATCGGGCGAAGCGGGTATGCTGCCCGGTACCTTCACCTCGATCTCCCTGTGCTTGGGATATGTCTGGGCCTTCACATCATCGCCACGGAATTTGGGGGCAGGGTGCAGCCAGGGAGGTCGGGCGGGTACGGCCCCGTCCAGGTAGACGTGGTCGAGGAGGGGGAGATCCTCGCGGGATACCCTGAAACGCTCCAGGTCTGGGCTTCACACGCCGACGAGGTGGCAGTGATGCCCCCCGGTTTCCGGCTGCTTGCACGGTCTTCCATCTGTGCCCACGAGGCGATCGCAAGGCCCGACCTTCGCATCTACGGTCTTCAGTGGCACCCCGAGGTCAGCCATACGCGGGACGGCCGGAGGGTGTACCAGAATTTTGACGCAATCTGCAGGGGAGAGTGACCATGAAAGAATACAGCGCCCCCATCGACGAAGAGCAACTCACTGCGCGCATCAGGGAGATCGGGTTCTCCTGCACCATGTGCGGGGAGTGCTGCCGCCCGGGGGCCGGTGACGACAACCTTGTCATGGTCTCGCCTGGCGAGATCCGCCGGATATCCTCCCTTTGCCACCTCCGTGCCGAAGAGTGTGCCGAGCCCTATCCCGAGCACGTCAAGCTTTCCGACGGCACAGAAGTCACATTCGGATGGGCGGTCCGGCGGGTTGCGGGTGACTGCATCTTCTATCGCGACGGTTCATGCCAGGTCTATGCCGAAAGACCGTGGATATGCCGCACCTATCCGTTCATGCTTGATGGCGAGGACCTCCTGACGTCCCCTTGCCCCGGTCTCGGGCGTCCCATCGGCTGGGAAGAGGCGCGCGCCATGGCCCGCGCCCTGCGTGCCCGGCGGGCTGCAGAGGAGGAAGAAGGGGAGAAGATCCGCCGGGCAATCTCTGCCAGGCTTCCGCGTGAGAAGGGATGCCTCGTCATCGACGGGGAAGGAGTGACGCGGGTATGACAGGCGAACTCCGTGTCGTGGGCACCGCGCACGTCTCGGCAAAGAGCGTGGAAGAGGTCAGGAGAGCCATCGAGGAGTTCTCCCCTGACGTAGTTGCAGTGGAACTGGATCCTGCCCGCTATGCCGCGATCAGGAAACAGGCAAGGGATCCGTCGGTGCAGGACATCCTGGAGGCAAAAAACTTCACCCAGATCCTCGTGCAGTGGATCCTTGCCTACCTCCAGCGCCGTATAGGCCTTGACCTTGGCGTGGAGCCCGGCGCGGAGATGAAGGCCGCAATCGAGGAGGCGGAATCCCGGGGGATTGCAATCGGCTTAATCGATCGTGATATCAACATAACCCTCCGCAGGTTCTGGAAATCGCTCTCGTTTTTTGAGAAGCTGAAGATGCTCTACGCGCTCGCCGTCTCGGTCGTCAGCATCGACGGCGAGGAGATCGATGTGGAGAGCTTAAAGGAGCAGGACATGCTCACCATGGCCATGGATGAGTTCAGGAAGTTCTCCCCGAATGGTGCGAGGGCGCTCATTGACGAGAGGGATGCGTACCTCGCCCATCAGATCGACGGCCTCACAAAAGGACATTCACGTGTCCTTGCGGTCCTCGGGGCGGGGCACGTCCAGGGGGTCATGAAATACCTTGATGCCCCGGAGACCCTGCCCCCCGTGCGGGAGTTGACGGCCGAGATGAAGTCCAGGCCATGGGGCCTGATCTTCGGCGTCGCGGTGACTGCGCTCTTCCTCTTCCTCCTCCTTGCGATCGCGTTCTCGGGTATCGGCTTCGAGGTGCTGGGAATGGCACTCCTCTACTGGGTGCTGGTCCATGGTGTCCTGACCGCGGTGTGCACCCTCGCCGCCCGGGGCCATCCCCTCTCAGCGCTCACCGGCTTTGGCGTCTCCTGGTTCACGGCGTTGAACCCGCTGGTTGCGGCAGGGTGGTTTGCAGCCATCGTGGAGGCCAGGATACGAAAACCGGCCCCTGCAGACTTCCGCCGGATATTCGAGGCCGAGAGCTTCTCTCAGATGATGAAGGTGCCCCTCTTCCGGGTCGTGCTCGTCGCCGCGCTTGCCAACCTGGGGAGCACGCTCGGGACTATCCTCTATTTCATGTTCATCTTCCCGTTGCTCGGGATCGATCCGGGCGTCCTGATCACCCAGGGCCTCTCCAACATGTGGACCGCCGCGACGGGGTTGTTCTCGTCGACCTGACGAAACGGCTGTGCCATTTTTTGCCTGAGAAGGTTTATCACGGCGGGTGTGCTCTCCTGTGTATGCACCGATCAGCGGCAGAAAGGTTGAGTCTTGGGGCGGTCTTTTTCCTTTGCGCCATTCTCCTCGTGGTTGTCCCGCTTTCCGCGGCGGAGAATGCCATACCCATGGGGGGGACTGTCTTTGTTGGTGAGGAGAACCTGGACATCACCGCGACGGGCGCCACGCAGGGCGCCATTCTTGCGTGGTATGGGACGGGAGGCCAGGTCTCGCACGTGCCCTCCGCGCAGGTGACAGTCGGGGATCCAACCGCGTTCTATGCGTCTCCGATCACGTTTGCAGGGAAGACCGGGCCATGGTTCCTCCTGCCCGACAACACAGTCGCATTTTACCTGGAGGAGCCACACATTGAGATTCGTGTCGTGGACTACTCATCAGGGTTCGTGGTCAGCCCGGCTGCCTCCTGGGTCCCCAAGGGAGATGCGGTGGGGTTTCGTATTGACACAAACCTGTGGGTGATGGCCAACCGGCCGAATACTCCCGGTGCTCCACTGAAGATCAGGCTGAACGGGCCGGACTCGCTCGTATTCTCCTCTCTTGGGGGATTTTCACTCGAGAACCTTGTCGTCTCCTCGTCGCCATTCGAGACAGGGCCGGTATGGGCGACAGGGAGCGCGGAGTATCCTGTAGGCGAGTATACCGTGTATGCCAGGTGCGACGCGAACGGGATGTCCGACAATTACCCGGCTGCCGGGAAGGCAATCAGTGAGAAGGTCTCCTTCCTCCTCCAGAGAGTCAATCCCCTTATCACCGGGACGACGCCTGTCCCTGCCACCACTCCCCCGCAACCCACGATCACTTCAGGAACAGTCGAGGTGACGATGACGAGCCCGGCTCCCACCGCCCCCGCCGCAGCCCACCCCTTCACCGACCCCGGTGCCCGGGTTTGGAGGATTTCCGGCAGTCCTGGGACTAGTTGCAGCCCTTGTGGTGTGCGTCCTGAAGCAGAGATCTCCCTGATTCGCTGCAGCAGGGCTGTTCAATGAAGACACCTTTTTTTCCTCGTGCGCAGATCAAATCTCCATGAACATTGGCACCACGATTATCAAGTCACGCCATAGCGTCCGCAAATATAAACCCGAACAGGTGGATGAGAACGTGATCAGGGACGTCCTCGAGTGCGCGAGGCATGCCCCGACGGCAATGAACCTCCAGCCCTGGCTCTTCGGTGTCGTCCGCGAGAAATCTCTCCTCGGGAAGATTGCGGACCTCACCGATCACGGGAAGTTCATTGAAAGCGCTGCGGTCTGCATAGCGGTATTTGGCGAGAAAAAGGCGAAGTACTACCTCGAAGACTGCTGCGCGGCAACGGAGACGATCATCCTCGCCCTCCAGTCGTATGGTGTGGGGAGCTGCTGGGTCGCAGGGGAGAAGAAGGAATATGCAGAGGCGGTCAGGAAGCTTCTGGACGTCCCGGATGGCTATACCCTCGTCTCGCTCGTCCCCGCCGGGTTCCCGGCCGAGATCACTATCCAGAAGAAGAAGGATCTGGACGACATAACCTTCTTTGAGAAGTTTGTGGAGCAGCAATAGGCACAATGCCTGTTGCGGCGGGGGTGTGCTCGGGGATGTCCCAGGCATACCCCGTTCATCGGGCGAACTCCACCGGAACTTCCCCCCGATGACGCTTTTTTTGGGCTTCGCTGCGGTCTGTTACATCTTGTGGGGAGGGGGAGAATCCCCCTCCCCTGTCCCCACCCCCGATACGCGATAGCCTGTGAGCAGGGTGGTGCAGAGCAACGTGATCTCTTCCTTCTCACCAGAACTGTGCCTATCGCGTTTAGGGGATGCGAAAGAGTGGGGGCACATCGCATAAGAGCGTCATCGTGATTGAGTGAGGTCTGTTTCATCTTGCGGTGGAGAATCCCAAACCTTCAGCTCCCCGAAGGAGACACCCTTTTCCCCTGCCCCTTCCCCCTGGAGAGACGTGTGATTCAAGGCATCCGGGAAGTCGCCCGGGTTCAGGGGGCGCCGCACTCGCTCAGCAACCATTTAGCCCATGCCGTGCCACATCTCTCTTATGAAACGGACTATCCTCCAGGTGGCCCTGGACATCACGGAGCTTGACCGTGCCGTCCAGATTGCCCGGGAGGCGGTGGAGGGAGGAGCCGATTGGATCGAGGCAGGGACTCCGCTGATCAAGAGCGAGGGGATGGAAGCGGTGAGGAGGCTCCGCGCCCTCTTCCCTGGCCGCGAGATCGTGGCGGACATGAAGATCGCAGATACGGGCACGCTTGAGGTGGAGATGGCAGCCAAGGCAGGCGCCTCGGTGGTCTGCATCCTTGCCGACGCGGACGATACCGTGATCGCCGAAGCGGTCCGGGCAGCGGACCTCTACGGCGTGAAGCTGATGGCAGACCTGATCAATGTCCGTTCACCGGTCGAACGCGCCCGCGAGCTGGAGAAGATGGGCGTGCACATCGTCAACGCCCATGTGGGGATCGACCAGCAGATGATCGGGAAGAGCTCTATCTCGATGCTCACCGCCCTGAGAGACGCGGTGAACGTCACGGTTGCCGCTGCGGGAGGCCTTGACGCTACCACAGCCCCGCAGGCCGTCATGGGGGGTGCGGATGTGGTCATTGTGGGAGGGGCAATCACCCGTTCGGCCGGAGTGGCGGCATCGGCCAGGTCGATCAGGGACGCCATCGACAACCCCTCCCTCTCCCGCAAAGAACACATCTCCCCGGAACAGGCAATACGCGATATCCTGCGCGTAGTCTCCACTCCGAACATCTCTGATGCGATGCACAGGAAGGGTGCCATGGAGGGGATATCCCCGATCTGCGCGGACACAAGGATGGCGGGAAAGGCCGTGACCGTGCAGGGATTTGCGGGAGACTGGGCCAAGCCGGTCGAAGCAATCGACGTGGCTGCTCCAGGTGACGTGCTCGTGATCGACAACCAGGGCGCAAGGCACGTGGCATGCTGGGGAGAGCTTGCCACCATGAGCGCGATGGAGCGCGGGCTCTCGGGTGTGGTGATCGATGGGGCCGTCCGGGACGTGGACGACATCCGGAGGCTGGGGTTTCCCGTCTTTTCCCGTGCCGTGGTCCCGAATGCAGGCGAGCCCAAGGGATTCGGCGAGATCAATGCCGAGATCAGGTGCGGGGGCCAGGTAGTCCGCCCCGGGGACTGGGTTGCCGGGGACGAGAGCGGGGTGGTGGTGGTCCCGCGGGAGCGGGCATTCGAGGTTGCCCGCCGTGCGATGGAAGTAAAGAAGACCGAAGAGAGAGTAAGGGAGGAGATCCGGAGAGGCAGCACCCTCTCTCGGGTCTCCGAGCTGGTCAGGTGGGAGAAGAAGTGAGGGGGGTTACTGGAAGAGGGAGCTCTCGATGAGCGTCCCCCCGCCCCTCTGGATCGCGGCAATCGCCGCTTCCACGTTGTCCACCCGCAGGATGAGCACCGCGGCCTCTTTTCCCGAGTACGCATAGGCATACTCGATGTTGATCTGCCCTTCTCCAAGGATCCGGGCGGTCTCGTAGAGGCCGCCAGGCTCGTCCTTCATCTGGACTGCGATCACATCGGTGAATGCCACGTTGAATCCAAGCTTCCCAAGCTTCTCATGGGCTTTCTTTGGCTTGTCAACGAGCGCCCGCACCACCCCAAACCCGTCTGCCTCGGCGATGGAGAAGGCCATGATGTTGATCTTCTCCTCCTGCAGTGCCCTGGCGATGGCCGCGAGCCTCCCGGGCTTGTTCTCAGAGAATACCGATATCTGCTTGATCACGAACTTGTTCTCTTTCATGTCAGATCTTCCTCCTGTCGATCACCCGCTTTGCCTTCCCCTCGAACCTGGGCAGTGACCCGGGCTCGACAAGTTCGACACTCACTGCGACATTCAGGATATTCTTGAGCTTGTGCTCAACCTTCTTCCTTATGCTCATCAGGTCGGTGATCTTGTCCGAGAATGCTTCTTTCTTCACCTCAACCTGGACCAGCATGTCATCAAGCGCACCTTTCCTGTCCACTATGATCTGGAAATGCTGGCCGACCTCCGGGATCGACATCAGGGCATACTCGATCTGCGAGGGGAAGACGTTGATCCCCCTGATGATGAGCATGTCGTCGACCCTCCCGGTGATGCGCTGCACCCGCGGGTGGGTCCGCCCGCATGCGCAGACCGAGTCGTCGATTGCGCTGATGTCCCCGATCCTGTACCGCACCATGGGGAGCGCTTCCTTCTGCAGCATGGTGATCACCATCTCCCCCCGTTCACCTGCAGGCAGTGGCTCAAGCGTCTCGGGGTCGAGGATCTCGACGTAGGCAAGGTCACCCCAGACATGGAACCCTTTCTGCTCGGTGCACTCGCAGAACATCGGGCCGGAGAGCTCGCTGGTCCCGTAAATGTCGTACGCACGGATCCCGAGCCACTCCTGGATCCGTTGCCGCATCTGCTCTGACCAGGGCTCGGCGCCGAGGATCCCCACCTTGAGGAGTGTGTCGTCCTTGATGCTGACCCCCATCTTCTCGGCGACTTCTCCCATGTGGAGGAGGTAGGAGGGAGTGCAGGCGATCGCGGTGGCCTTGAGGTCCTGCATCAGCTCGATCTGACGCTCGGTGTTCCCGACACTTGTCGGAAGCACGGTCGCTCCGATTCGTTCCGCCCCGTAGTGCAGTCCAAGCCCGCCGGTGAAGAGGCCGTATCCGTAGCTGACCTGGATGACGTCCCCCCGCCCGAGCCCGCAGGAGACAAGCCCCCGCGCAAGAGAGGCGGTCCAGTTCTCGAGGTCCCTCTCGGTATATCCTACGACTGTGGGCTTTCCCGTGGTCCCGGAGGAGACATGGTACCTCACCAGGTCGTCCTGTGTGCAGACAAAGAGCCCATCCGGGTAGTTGTCCCGGAGGTCGCGCTTGTACATGAAGGGGAGCTTCCTGATGTCTTCAAGTGACCTGATATCGTCGGGGTGGACCCTGCTCTCCTCCATGCGGCGGTGGAAAAAGGGGCTGAAGCTGTAAAGCCGGTAGACGAGCGTCTTGAGAAGCCGGTATTGCATTGTCGCAAGATCGGCTTTTGGCATCTCCTCGATGCGGGGATCCCATGCCCTCATCACATCTCACCCCTGCGATCGATCACCCGTTTTGCCTTCCCCTCGAACCGTGGGAGGGAACCAGGTTCCACCAGCTTGACAGTGGTGCGAAGCTCCAGCGTGTCACGCAGTTCCTTTACCACCTTCTTCTGTATCCGGGCAAGGTCCTGGAGTTCGCCCGAGAAGTAGTCGCGGTTGATCTCAACGTCTATCGTCATCTCGTCCAGGTGGTTGACCCGGTCGACGTACACCATGAAGTGGTTTCCGACCTCCGGTATCCGCAGCAGCACGTGCTCGATCTGCGACGGAAATACATTGATACCCCGTATGACCAGCATATCGTCGCTCCTCCCGGTAATCCGGGCAATCTTTTTGGCCCGTCCGCAAAGGCACTCGTCCTCGAAACGCATAGTGATGTCACCCGTCCGGTAGCGCAGAAGTGGCATGGCCTCCTTGACAAGCGGAGTGACCACCAGTTCGCCCCGCTCCCCGTCCCCGAGCGTCTCCCCTGTCAGGGGGTCGATGATCTCGACGAGGTAGCAGTCGTGCCATATGTGCAGGCCATCCCGTTCGGGGCATTCGAATGCCACGCCGGGCCCGAAGAGCTCCGAGAGGCCATAGGAGTCAAATGCAGTCACCCCCAGCTTCTTCTCGAGTTCTGCCCGCATCGCGTCCGACCATGGCTCCGCGCCAAAAAGCCCCGTGGTGAGGGAATCCAGGCATGCGCCCGTCTCCTCGGCGACCTCTGCGAGGTGCATTGCGTAACTGGGCGTGCAGTGGATGGCAGTGACCCCAAAGTCCTGGATCATCTCGATCTGTCTCCTGGTGTTCCCGGTCGCGCTCGGGATCACCGTCATGCCGATCTTCTCGGCACCATAGTGGAACCCGAGGCCCCCGGTGAACATCCCGTAGTTGACCATGTTCTGGAAGATGTCCCGGTCCGTCAGCCCCACCATGGTCATGTTCCTCGCGATCAGATCTGCCCAGGTCTGGAGGTCGTTCCTGGTATACCCCACCACGGTCGGTTTTCCGGTTGTCCCGGAAGTGGTGTGGATGCGCACCACCTCGTGGATTGGCACGGCAAAAAACCCGAATGGGTACCCGTCACGAAGGTCCTGCTTCCTCGTGAAAGGGATCTTCTCGATGTCTGCAAGAGTCCTGATGTCTTCAGGCCTTACATGGGCTTCCCCGAGTAACCTCCTGTAAAACTCCACGTTCTGGACCTGAGCAACGGTCTTCTTGAGACGTTTCAACTGCAGTTCCTCAAGGTCTCTTTTTGGGAGGGTCTCGGTCTTCTCATCCCAGAACATGGTCTCTTGTCCCCAGGTCCTCTCGGGCTCCTGTCATCTCTCTCATTCTGCCACCGGTCCAGCCTGTCCCTTTCTGCTCGACGATGAGGAAATTGTCGTACGTGCAGATTCGACGTGGGCTACTCATAGAATCTTGCGCCGGCGGATGAAAAACATTGTCAAGTCATGGCATGGCATCGAGAGTGTATGCGATCCCACCCGTTCTCGCCTGCGATCATTCGTGTCGACGATGCATTGAAGTAGCAGAATCCTGGAAATGAGTATATCGGAAAACCCCCTTTCGAAGGGTGGTAAAGGAGCAGTGCATCATCGTCCCGGTCCCATGGTATCTGGTGTCAGGATTCGGGGCCCACCTCAAGGCAACGCCGCGGGCCCTGATCGTGCAGAAGAATGGGAATACTGAAGAGTTGCCACTCTCCAGGGTGAGGCACCTCCTGGTGATGGGGGGCCATTCCCTCCACACCTCGGTGATTTCACGGCTGCTCGCATCGGGATCCTGCATCTCCTTTTTTGAAGCGGACGGTGAGCCTCTCGGGGTCCTCCGGCCATTCGGATTTCGCTACGACGAGGTGGTCAAGGAGGCGCAGGCAAAGGCTTTCTCCCACTCCTTTGCCCTGGCAGTCGCAAAAGGCAGCGTCCATTCCCGGATCCAGGCGCTTATTTGGCTCCAGGATCATAAGGATGAACCCCTTTTTTACGAGGGAGAGCTTGAGATACTCGAGAAGAGTTATGCCGAGCTTGAGTTCCTGGTCAGGATGGAAGAACTCCGGCGGGTCCACCGCCTCGTCTCGGACATGTATTACGAGATCCTTGCAAGGACCATTCCCCCCGAACTCGGGTTCCGCCGCAGGACTGCCCGGCCTCACCTCGATGTGGTAAACACCATGCTCTCCTTTGGGTATGGCCTTCTCTTTGGCAATGCCTGCGTTGCGGCCATAGGGGCGCACCTGGATCCGGACATGGGTTTTTTGCACAAGGGGAAGGGCGGCCTTGTCTATGACCTGATCGACCCCTTCAAACCGACGATGGTGGACAGCGTGGTATCAGCAATTGCGAGGGGAGGAATCGCCGAAGAGGACTACGAATGCAGCCCATCTCGCTGCATCCTCGGCGATGAACTCCTTCAGGCGCTCACGAAAGCGCTCCAGCAACGTATCCGCCAGGATATCATCGATGAACAGGTGGTGGCGCTCCAGGGCGCACTGATAAGGAATGAAGATTACCTCGTCCTGTCCTGCGAGGGACGCTAATCCGCCTTCTCTTCTGCCCTGACCACGGCAAAGTCCAAAAAAGGGGTATATGGGATGTCCATGACCTCGACATCCCTGATAAGGGCTCTCGGGCACCCGTAGAGCATGGAGATGAACTTGTCGAGGGTGATGGAGTCCCCGGTCGCCCGTATCCTGACGGTCCCGTCGGGCAGGTTCATCACATCACCCCTGATGCTCAGTGTTCCCGCAATATGCCGCACGCAGTTTCGCATCCCCACCCTCTGGACTCTCCCGGAGATGCGGATCTCCACGGTCTTCATGTTCACATATCCAATCCGCGCGGGCCCTCTCATTCCCGCGGAATTTACACGAAGGGATCTGTCAACGGTCGTACTTATCATCATTCCCGTCCGGCCCGGCCTCTGAAATATATCGCATTCAATGGTTTATGATCATTGCTGGGTTCATCTGAATAAAACTCCATTATCCCTTTATTTTTGGAAAAAAAACGTTAATTTTCAGTATAAGGGTGGTGAACAGAAAACCACTCCCCACCCAATGGTGCGAAACCTCATGTCTGACGCGGGGAGAATAGTTGTGAAAATACCCTCGACCGCGATTGGGATCCGCCGGAAAAGGAAAAAAGACCGGGCCTTGGATCAGGGCCGGATGTGCCCCATGAGTTCTTCGTACAATTCCCTTGCCCGGGTCTCCGAGACCGATTCCACCATCACCCTCACGAGCGGTTCTGTCCCGGAAGGCCGGACCAGGGCCCACGAGTCTTCACGGTTGATGCGGATCCCGTCGGTCAGGTCGAGCGAATCACCCGAAAACACCTCGATCAGGCGTTTTATCAGCCCCGAACCATCCTTCTCGCGCAACTTCTCCTTGATCATGAAGAATTGCGGGAGCGCGTCGACGAGGGCGGAAAGTGGCTGCCGGGCGTGCGCGAGCAGGGCTACCATCGTTGCGGCGGTCATACCCCCGTCCCTGCAGAGCTGGTGCCCGGGAAATATGAGCCCGCCGTTTCCTTCGCCTCCGAATGCAACCGTGGTGCCCTCAGTAGAGAGCCCGATCATGGTCCTTGCCACGTAGATGCTGCCCACCGCGGTGTAGACCACCCTCGACCCATGGCGGCGCGCTATGACCTCGATCAACCGGGACGTGCTCACAGGGGTGACCACGACTCCTTTCTGCGTGCGGCAGATAAAATCGGCGATCAGGCCGAATTGCCGATTCTCTTCGACGAATCTCCCGCGGTCGTCGATGAAGACTGCCCGGTCCGCATCGCCGTCGTGGGCAACACCAAAATCTGCACCAGTGGTCTTCACGAGGTCGGCAAGAGGTGCGAGCCCCTCCGGGGAAGGCTCCGGCAGGCGGCCCGGGAAGGTCCCGTCCATCTGGCTGTTGAGGGAGAAGACCCTGCACCCCATGCGGGTGAGGATATCGGGAGTGGTCAGGGCCGCAGCCCCGCACCCGGGGTCTGCCACCACCAGTCTCCCGTCGCCTGTTCCGGGCGGAAATGAACCTGCGACCGCCTTTACGTACTCCTCGACCATCGATGGCGCCGCAACCTCGCGGCCCACGCGGTCCCAGGGGGCATGGCAGGCGGTCCCCTTGAAGATATGGTCTTCGAGCACAATGCACTGCTCGTCTCCCATCTCGGTGCCGTCGGGTTCCACCACCTTTATCCCGTTGTACTCGGGAGGGTTATGCGATGCGGTGACCACCGCCCCGGCATCGAAGTGGTCCCGGACGAGGTACTGGAGCGCCGGTGTCGGCAGGACGCCAAGGTCGACCACGTCGCACCCTGCCGAGAGGAGCCCTGCCTTCAGGGCGCTTGCCAGGGCCGGTCCCGATGTCCGTGTGTCCCTGCCCACGGCGATAGTGCCAGGGCGCATGGAGCCGAGCGCTGTTCCTATCGAGAGCACAAGTGCAGGCGTCAGGTCCTTTCCTGCCACGCCACGCACCCCGTTTGTACCGAAGAGTCTCTTCTCGAGTTTCTTCTCTTCCATCTTCACCCCTTGTGCGAGCTGCCGGAGCCAAGTGCGGAGAGCATGTGCCTGTGGCAGGAGGAGAATGCATCGAGGGCGGCTGCGGGAGTCGGTGCTCCCACTGCCACGAGAACCGCATCCTCCCCCCCAAAGATGAGCCCCTGGTGCAGGTGCACTATGGCATGCGCTCCCCCGGGACGGGATTCCGCACTCCTTGCTATCTCATTTAGAATGGGTGAAAACCGGAGATAAAACTCTCTTCTTGAATCCGGCGTGCCTCTCTCGACCGGTGCCGGGTATCGCCCGGTCAGGACCACACACCCGGGGTCCTCACCCCGTACTTTTCGCGCAAGTCCTTCAGGGGAGTAAAAATGCGGGAACAGTTCAAGGGACTCAATGACCTCACCAGCGGTAGGGTTGGAAAGGACCACGTCTGTCGCACCCGGCAGGTCTCCGATACGCACTTTCGGGAGCGGGTGGCTTTTCCATCCCTCCACCAGGAGGTACTCTGTTCCAATCGACGACATCAGCGGGAAGATCTCACGAAGGGTATGCCCGCGGACCACCACCACTGCCTTCTCCTCGTCAACTCCTGCTGAGGCAGACGCACCCTCTCCCAGGAAGAGTGTGGTATCCTTGCCGGCCTCGAGCGAGTAGCGGTGGTGGCCAAGGTGTTTGACGACCGCGGTGGGACCCATTCGCCCGAGCATCGGGATGAGGGACCTGATGAAGGTGGTCTTGCCTGATCCAGAGACCCCTGCGACATGGATCACCCTCATGCGGTATCCCCGTCCGGAGGCATCCCGGCGGATACCGGCCCCTCTCCCTCCTTTTCTTCCTCATGCATCCTTGCATGCAGGATCTTTGCGGCCGCCGCTCCGACGCTTCTCATCACCTCGGTGATCCGGTCCTCTATCTCGATCTCCTCGTCGATATCAAGGGATGTCTTCTCAACCTCAAGGAGGAACCGGGCAACTTCGCTTGCCTCAAAGAGCAGGTCGTCAAGTTCCTCGCTCGTGAAGAACCCGCACATCGCCCCGTAAAAGAACGTGGCCCCCGACTTGTAGATCTTCTTCTTGAACGAGTTACGGGCCTGGTTCACTGCCTGGGGGGTGTAGCATTCCTGCATGAACGGGACAAGTTCGGGTAAATGCTGACCTATGAAAGTCATCTCCGCGCCGCTCCGCGTGCGGAAATCGGTACAGAGGCGTGCGATGGCCCATTCCCTTGCGGTGACGTAGGTCCGCTTTCTGAGGAACTGGTTGACCTTCCGGTAGGTCGCACCATCCACCTTCTTGAATTTACGGTACTTGTTGACATCCTCCTGGCCATACTGTGTACGCATAGGGTCCTCCCGGCGCAAACAAGCCCCGTTCCAATGCTGCGCCCGTGTATTCTCTCTATTTCTTATCATATAGCAATATATAGTTTATTATAGTCGGTGGGCATCTCTCAAACCACCCAGAAGATCCGCGCCATTGAAGGAGAATGCCCAAAAATCCCATTATTCCAGGCGGGATCTGATCCGGGATAAAAGAGACCCGTTGGCAGGAAGCAGGGAGTAGCGTGGTTGAAGCGCGAACACACTGATAGGGTTACACTGCGATCTTTCCAAGTAGTTGGGGTGAAGACTCCTTTTTTCCTGACATGGGGTCCGCTCTCTGGCCGAAGGTCTCCGCTCATTTGTCTCCTGGTTGGTTTTTCTGGGAACTGAATTGAGATGTTGTCTGCATACCTCCCCGGTTATCCAAACGCCGCCAGGGTGCCCCATCTCGGGGGCGCATCGCATCCGGGTGTGGGGGAGAAGAGAGCCCGCACAAAATGTTCATTGTTCGTGAATCCTGCCACTACCAGAGAGCAAAGAGTCGATTTCCTGGACACCAATTCAGCAACGATTTTTAAGGGCAAATCCTTTGATGGCGGGGAGAGCCGCCGTCTCGTTGGCTCAATGAGCAACAAAAAACCCTATTCCAGAACCCTCCCCTCGGACCTGCGAAGGGAGATGAATCCTTTCAGGGAGATAATCTGGACTGAGTTCTCCTTCCACACCTGGTGGCATCAATTCTACCGGCATTGGAAACCAGCGCAGGGAATTTTGCTCTTCGTGGAAGAAAGTGCCGATAGTCAATGGGGGTGGGGGAATAATCCCTCCTGCAGGAGGCTTTGCATTCCCCTTTCACTCACGGGGTGCTCATGGTCTTTGGGAAGATCTCAAGCAGTTGCACGAAATGTCGGCCGGCTTGCCCCTCGTATCCATGCGCCTGGAAGATGACAGTCCGGTGTGCTCCCCCGGTTCCCACCATAGGGACCTGGATGATCTCGCTCTGGCATGTCTCCCCCACCCTTGAGATGATCCCGGCAATATGCGCCTGCTGGCCCTTGAGCACCAGGTCAAGGAAAGTAAGCTCTCCGGGATTCGCCCGGTTTTTAAACTGGTACCCCGTGAATACCGAGGCAGTATCGTTCCAGAACCGGAGTGTTCCATCGGTCGAAACCTCAAAGTACAGGCACGGCATCGCATCCGCAATCCGGTGACAGCGAATTTCCACCTGTTTTTCCCGTGTTTTATTTGCGGACCACTCACCTGCACTCCAGGAGTATGCGAATATTATTTCCCGCGCCTGAAAGTCTCTTATGGTGAACGAGACCTCGACTGCGACCATCTCCCGGTCTCTTCGGGTGTGAAATGCCTGCAGCATCATCGATCCGTGCGCACGCAATCGTTGGACGAACAAGTCCCACTCGTCCCTTGTAAAAAATGGATCGATCTCCCCGATTGTCATGCGCAGGAGTTCTTCGGGCGTGTACCCGAGTGCCTTGCAGGACGCTTCGTTTGCATATATAATCCTTCCACGGGTGTCGAACCAGAAGATCCGGATGGATGCCTTGTCGACCGAATGCCGCGTGATTTGAAGTGACCTCTCGTTCCTCTGTCGCTCTACCGAGAGCCTGATCTTGTGGCTGAGTTCTGCGAACTGTGATTTGGGGTCTCCTCCTTTCTGGAGATAGAAATCGGCGCCACTGTTCAAGGCCTCGATCACGACATGCTCGCGTCCCCTGCCGGTGAAGATGATGAAGGGTGTGCGGTCACCAAGGTTTCGTAACAATTTCAGGAACTCTATGCCATCTATCCCCGGCATCTCGTAATCAGATACGATGACGTCGTACGAGCGTTCCTTGAGGGATTCTATCGCCTGCTCAACGGAAAAACAGGTGTCGACCTTTATATCCCCGGTCTTCTCCAGGTAGAGCCTCGAAACATCCAGGAGGGCCGGCTCGTCATCCACGAACAGAACGGTAATCATGGGCTATCATTGGGATGCTATGCCAGCCGGGGGGAGGGCTGTTTTGTGTAGATATGGTTTGTGTTTCCTTTAAATAGGTAACTGGATGAGATGGAGGATCGGGGTTCTGCACATGAGGGATCGATGAACAATTTTCTGCAGGGCACTCCCAGGCTTTCCTGGCGTTGCCTTGTCTCTTCTATCACGGCTTCGCAAGGTCCATGCCTGTTCATCCCGTTTAATTCATTTCATGGATTTCTTTTGAAGTAATCGCGCAATCCTTCTCTCAGTGGGCCTATTGTCCCCAAGATATGGTATAGCAACATACGGTATATGAATTTTTTGCACGTTATCCGCGATGGGAGGAAAAAGTCTTCGATTTACTCCTTAAATCGAAATCAGAAGCTTTTAATGCAAGATTACGTGGGGGCTGATCGAAGGTCTTCCACTGGGGAAAAGAGAAGGGGATCCCGTAAAAAGGGGGCACCGGGATCCCCCGTGAATCCAGGTTTCTCTTGGCAGAGTACTTTTCCATGGGCGTTTCTGCCCATGTCTGTATCCTCAAGGTGGCATTGATACAGACACTTCTTATCTGGAGGCGATCCACTAGAAAAACTTCTGCCGGGGAGGGTGAAAGTGAATATCCCTCGCATGAATGCATGGAGAGGCTACTGGGGCGGGGCGTTCTCACCCCCGGCAGTTGTGCAGGGAAAGATCATACATGGGTAACCCCTTCCTGCCCGGAGAGAGCCGCGACCAATGGGAAACGAGAGAGTCTGCTTTGATCCGGCACTCCTGGATTCAAATGGTTGCACGGGGAGAAGAGTGAAAAGGTACGCCCAATCTGCCGGGATTTGAGATGAGACCTGCCCGGATGGGGATACCCCCCATACGTGACCTTGAATATGCAACTTCCCGCTCGATGATGGCCCACATCCATATGGCATCCCGGTTGAAGCACGCGAATGCCACTCACTTGCGTGACCTCACGCATTCCTAAAAAACCAGGGAAACACTCCGAAGAAATCGTATATACACCATTTTTTTGGGGTTGAGCGCGATGAAAAGGTGACCAATTGGAATGACCCCCTCTTTCCCTGGTTTTTCCTTGCAGGCCTTCCGGTATTCCCTGGAATGGCCGGGAGATTCCACATATCACCATTGGAACCCAAGGGCTTTTGCAACCCACCTTTCGCACGTGAGCAGGTGACTCTGCACTTTTACTGATTTAAATACTTAGGTTTATATCTAAGTTATGCGATATTCTTTTTGTGCAAGGAAAATTTCAATTCACTCAAGA
>MVQD01000066.1 GCA_002067095.1 Methanoregulaceae archaeon PtaB.Bin056 | reverse complement strand
GCCACCCATGTGCGGAATCGTTGGCATCAGGGATGCTGGCGGTGTCTCCTTCTCTATTTATTATGCGCTCTATGCACTCCAGCACAGGGGCCAGGAGAGCGCGGGAATCTCTACTTTTGACGGCACGAGGCTGCACAAGCACAAGGGCCAGGGCCTGGTTGCAGAAGTGTTCGATTCTGCCGTCCTCGAGAGCCTTGAAGGAAACGTGGGTATAGGCCACGTCCGGTACCCGACCACAGGTGCAAACCGCCCAGAAAACGCGCAGCCGTTCAATTTTGTCTACCGTGACCATATCATCTCTATCGCCCATAACGGAAACCTGGTCAACAGCAGGGAATTAAGGGACGAGTACGAGTGCCGGGGCCAGATCTTCTGCTCAACCACCGACACGGAACTGATCGCAAAGGTCTTCACCGACGAGATGAGTAACTCGGGCAGCATCGAGGATGCGGTGCATCGCTGCATGCGTGTGCTGAAGGGCTCCTATTCAGTGGTGATGATGATTGACGGGGTCCTTTACGGGTTCCGGGACCCGCTCGGGATAAAGCCCATGTGCATCGGAAGAGCGGGGCAGGCACTCGTCCTTGCTTCCGAGAGCGTGGCTGTCGATGCCCTTGCAGGGAAGTTCCTCCGCGATGTCGCCCCGGGGGAGCTGGTATGCATCGACGACCAGGGGCTGCGGAGCATGCAGATCGCCGTTTCCCGGAAAAAAGCGCACTGCATCTTTGAATATATCTATTTTGCCCGTGCCGACGCAGTTCTTGACGGGGCGCTTGTGTATGACGTCCGCCTCAAGATCGGCCAGAAGCTCTTCGAGGAGGACCCGGTAAAGGCGGATTCCGTCTGCCCTGTGCCGGACTCCGGGACTGCCTATGCCATCGGGTACTCAGCCCGCTCGGGCACGCCCTTTGTCGAGAGCCTGCTGAAGAACAGGTACATGGGCAGGACCTTCATCATGGCAACCCAGAAGGAGAGGGAGATGGCGGTCCGCATCAAGCTGAATCCCATCCGGGAACACCTGGACGACAGGTCCGTGGTCCTGGTGGACGACAGCATCGTCAGGGGGACCACATCGCGGCGGATCATCGGGATCATGCGGGATGCCGGTGCACGGGAGATCCACGTGCGGATCGGCTCTCCCGCCATCAAGGCCCCCTGCTATCTCGGGGTCGACATGCCCACAAGGGAGGAACTGATTGCAAGCGACAAGGAGGAAGAGGAGGTTCGAAAGAGGATCACCGCCACCTCGCTTCATCATATCTCCATCGACGCCCTGGTGGAGGCGATCGGCATCGACCGTGAGAACCTTTGCACCGGGTGCCTGACCGGCTGTTACCCTGTGGATATTCCCGGCGAAAAGAGCAGCCCGCCGCCGGTCGATTTCCTTGACGGGACCTACCAGACACGGCTTGGGTCGTTTGGGTCCTGAAAGTGCTTCTTTCGGACCATTCTCTCTCTTAAAAATCGCATGATTCTCTCCGAGACACAAGCATACAGAATTAAAATAATACGCCCCCCCCATCTTCATGGGGGTAGAGAAGGCTGACCTTTTTTTGGGACACAGATCCCGTGAAAAAAACTAGCCAGTTCCAAATTACAGAAGTATACATGCATCAACGAATGCGGATAGTAAAATGCTTCAGAAGAGTATCGGATCTACTCCCTTTTTTGAGGTTTTATGAAAGAAAAAATGAAAGTGTGCGGAATTGATGTTCACAAGGAATTTCTCCAAGTATGTATCCTTTCAAGATCAGGAGAGAAGTCCTTCCATCGATTCCGCCATACCCATGATGGCATTCTTGCATTAAAAGATCTTGTATCCGTAGAACAATGCGAACAGGTTGCATTCGAATCCACGGGTATTTACTGGCATATGCTCTATCTCGCCTTGGAGCAGGATATTCCAGTGATCGTGGCAAATGCCTATCAAATTAAGAGCATTCCCGGGAGAAAAACAGATATCAAGGATTCCGAATGGATTGCACAACTCGCACTGAATGGATTAATCAAACCTTCACGCATATTCCCTCGAATTGACCGTGAATTCAGGGATCTCACCAGGAATCGTGAAGTTCTTGTGAGGACCAGAACCACCGTCAAGAACAGGATTCACAAGATACTTGATAGTTCAGGCATCAGACTCAAACCCCTGCTGAAAGATATCTTTGGGAAATCTGGAAGGCACCTTCTCAATGGTATTGTTGACCAGGCAGATATTGACAGTGTCCTCTCAACTATCCCTTCTCCAGTTGTGAAACGTCGATCAGATGAGATAAAGGAGATCCTGAACCAGGTCCCCTCTCAACTTCAGCTTCACGTTCTTCGCATGCAACTCTCACTCCTCGATGAGATTGATACAAAGATCTCTGAAATCGACGCTCTTATTGTTCGGACTCTGGTTGATGAACAACGTGAAGACATGGTGATTTGTGCTTCAGTCCCAGGAATTGGTTCTACCGCTGCAGTCACGATTCTTGCTGAAATCGGAGATTACCGAGATTTTCCTTCGGCAGACCGTCTGGCGTCCTGGGCTGGTCTCACCCCTTCCGTCTATCAATCTGCCGATAAATTGATCACTGGGAAAATTACCAAACGTGGTTCAACGCATCTTCGGTGGATCTTGGTCCAGGCTGCTCAGGCAGCGAGTAGATCGAAGAATACTGTCTTCGCAACATTCTTTCATCGTATCGCTTATCGGAGAGGTCGGCATAAAGCAATTGTCGCTCTCGCACGCAAGATTCTTTGCATCCTTTGGCACTTGCTCACCCATCGGGAACGTTATTCTGAACCTAACCTGATGAAGAAGGTGAGGTCTCCTCGAAAGGTTGTTTTGCCTGATATCCCGCTTGATCAAGCGGTCTCTCTCCTCTTAAAAGCAGGGTATTCAATCTTTAAACCTGAATCAGGTGGACCCAATTTGAAAGGAGTGAGGAATTAAGGGGGGGCCTCACCCCTGAATTTTCATAGTAAAAAAGCCAGAACCGATAAGGTCGCGCGGAAGGTGAAGGTGAAAATTTAAAAAATAGCGAGGGATGGATTTGAACCATCGATCTACGGGTTATGAGCCCGTCGGGATATCCTGACTACCCCACCTCGCTCCAGAGAATTTGCGGAATGATCATTGACAATCTGCGGTGATATAGTTTGCCCCTTCTGTGTGTTCGGGAGAAGACCTCCGGGGGAGTGATTATCTGTTCCTGCTGACATAACGATTCAGCATGGAAGACGAGGAACTCCAGCGCATACGAGAGAGGAAACGGAGGGAGCTCGAGGAGAAGCTCCACGCCTCGCGTGAACCCCCGCCACAGGCAAGAGTCATACTCGTGGAAGAGACGAACTTCGGCCTGCTGCTCTCCCAGCACCCCAGGCTCGTCGTGGACTTCTGGGCAGAGTGGTGCGGGCCCTGCAGGACAGTCGGGCCAATTATCGAGACGCTCTGCCGCGAGATGGCCGGGCAGGTCACCTTCGGGAAGTGCAACACAGATCACAACCCCAGGCTCGCGGCGCAGTTCGGGATCTCTGCCATCCCCACGATCCTCCTCTTCAGGGGAGGGCAGCTTGCGGACCGCATCATCGGTGCATACCCAAAGGACTCGATAAAATCCCGTATCTGCAGGACATTCGGCCTTCCCCCGTGAGGAACCGGGACCCTCCCCTTTGCAGGGTGAGAATCCCACCAGGCCAGAGGTTTTTCTCTTTTAGCCTTTATCGCAACCATATTAAGGCACGCCGGATCACCACTGTACCCGATGGCAAAAAACCGGATAATCGTGGGGCTCTCCGGCGCAAGCGGCATCGTGTACGGCATCAGGCTGCTTGAGGCTGCCCGTGGACTGGGCGTAGAGACGGATCTCATCATGACTGACATTGCCGCAAAGATGATCGAGATCGAGACAGACGTAAGCCCGGAAGAGGTCACAGCACTGGCCACGCGTGTGCATGACAGTTACGATTTCACCTCGCCTCTTGCATCGGGAGGGTTCTCACACGCGGGAATGGTGGTGGTCCCCTGCAGCATGAAGACGCTTGCGGGGGTCGCCTGCGGTTTTGCCGACAACCTCCTCCTGCGTGCGGCAGACTGCGCCCTCAAGGAGCACCGCCCCCTTGTCCTTGTCCCCAGGGAGACGCCCCTCTCTTCCATTCACCTCAAAAACATGCTCACCGTTGCCGAGGCAGGGGCCGTCATCCTTCCCGCTTCCCCTGGCTTCTACCATCGCCCCCGGGATATCCAGGGCCTCGCAGACCATATAGTCGGGAAGGTGCTGGACGTCCTCTCCATCGAGCACCACCTGTACCGGAGGTGGCGGGAAGGTGAAGCCGGAAGCCCGGTATGAGAGAGCGCCGGGCCTTCGTTCCCCCGGTTCAACTCTTCTTCTCAATCCGCTCGGGTAACCGCCTGATCTCCCTGATCTTCTCCGGATGAAACTCTTCCTTCCAGGGTGATCCCCGGGCCCGGCGTGTTCCGGGTCGCCCTTCAGTCTGGAGTGAGATCCTCGTAGGCCCCAGAATACCGCATCAGCGGGCCCTGGGAGCATAACCATTACGGTCCTCCGGGCAAATTACTTGGTACCAGGCCCCGCAGCCGCAAAACAGATTCGGAATGCGGCCATCTCATGCGAGGCCAGGCGAACGCTGCCCGGGTACGAGAGTGAGGGAGAAGTGGAGCAGTACGACATGGTGGTGGCGGGGGGAGGCCCTTCAGGGCTCTTCTGCGCACTGTGCGGGGCAGGTGCCGGAGCGGCGGTCCTGGTGCTCGAGAAGATGCCTTCATGCGGGAGGAAACTCCTCATCTCGGGGGCAGGGCAGTGCAATATCACCCGCGATGGGGAGATGTCCTCGTTCCTTGCCCACTACGGGGCGCACGGGAAGTTCGCAAAGCCGGCGCTCCTGCAGTTTTCGAACCATGACCTGGTGAGGTTCTTTCATGCCCGCGGGCTTGAGATGGTCACGGAGCCCGGCGGGAAGGTCTTTCCTTCGACGAGGAGAGCCGGCGACGTCCTTGACATCCTCCTCAAAGAGTGTGCCTGCCGGGAGGTGGATATCCACTGCAACGAGCCGGTCCTTGGCGTGGCGATCCGTCACGGTGGCTTCGAGGTGAACACGCGAAGGACCGCGTACTTCAGCCCGCACTTCATCATCGCCACCGGGGGGGCCACCTATCCTGCGACCGGCTCCACAGGGGATGGATATTCCCTTGCCGCATCACTCGGCCACCGTATCACCGAGATCGGCCCCGCCCTCTCCGCGGTGCGGGTGAAGGATTTCCCGTATCCTGACCTGGCAGGGATGTCATTTGAGGATCTTCGCATCACGGTGGAGCGGCAGAAGAAGCGTGTCTGCAGGAACAGGGGGGATATCTTATTCACCCATCACGGCCTCTCCGGGCCGGGAATCCTCGATATCTCCAGGGACATTCGCCCCGGCGACCGGATCCTGGTATCGTTTGCTTCCTCCCAAGGGCCGGAGGAGGCGGCAAAGACGGTGCATGCGGCTCTCCTTCGGGGAGGCAGGGTGCAGGTAGCAACGGTGCTGAAGGGACTCGGGCTCCCTGAGAGGCTCGCAAAAGGGCTCGCTGATCTGGCAGGCGTTGCAGCCGGTTCGACCTGTGCACATCTGGGGAAAGGTGCCAGGAACGCCATCGCGCTGCTGGTGAGCAGCCATCCGTTCGAAGTCGAGGCCCTTGCCGGGTTCGACCGGGCCATGGTGACCAGGGGGGGCGTCGCTCTCGACGAGGTCGATCCAAAGACGATGGAGTCCCGCATCCATCGCGGTCTCTATTTTACGGGGGAAGTCCTTGACATAGACGGGGATACCGGTGGCTACAACCTCCACTTTGCATGCGCTTCGGGAGTGCTGGCAGCGCGAAGCATTACCAGCAATAGAGGGAGAAAGAATAATCGCGTGCCGTGACACAGCCGTCCCCTCTCCCCGCCGGCTATATCTTCGAGCAGGGACCACCATTCATAAAAGCCCTGATATGAAAGGAGGGGTGAAGCATGCTGTCCGCCAGGCAGGAGAAGAATGATCGCACCTTCCGGGGGTCGCCGCAAGATGCGGACCGGCTGATGAAGTTTTTCCAGCGCCCGCTCTTTCTCTCGCTGACCATCGGCATCCCGTTCTGCATATTCAAGCTCCTCTTTGGGATGGTCGCAATCCAGGTGGTGACCTTTCCGTACCATGGTGCCCTTGCAGCCTTCGGCTGGGTGGTGGTCCTCTGGGCAGGGGCCGACCTGGTGATGAATTCAGGACGAGCGGTCCTTGACCTTGCCGGTCGGCCGGCGCCGTTCGAGTACTGCACCCTCGCGCAGATGGGTGCCTGTCTCCACATACCCCTCGTCTTCCTCGCGCTTGACACCCTGCTCTCATTTGTGATCATCTGCCTCATGCTCTGGACCGGGTGGATTACGCTCCTTTCTCCCTTCGAATCGTATCTCTGGTACGCTGCGACCACCCTGAACCTTATCAGCCTCTCGCTTGTCATGCTCTACAACGAAGTGCGGAAGGTGCGCCCCGCATCGTGAAGCAATGCGCTCGGGGGATCAGCGCAGACCCCCCCCGGCGCCGTGACGATGCACCTTCGCGATTCGTTTTTCCCTGCATTTTCCCGCGTATCAAATCCGGTGATCCCGCAAGGGCTGCTGTGCTGTGCGGGGTGCCGGGCATGCACATCTTGATGTCGAAATGGGGAGATTGTACCTCTTGAGTCCATACGGCAGAATCCACCATGCACCCCACCCTTCGTGCAATGACCAGGTTCCTCCTCCCCTTCATCCTTGGAGCCCTCTACCT
Organism: Methanoregulaceae archaeon PtaB.Bin056; assembly: GCA_002067095.1. Classification (GTDB taxonomy): domain Archaea; phylum Halobacteriota; class Methanomicrobia; order Methanomicrobiales; family Methanospirillaceae; genus Methanolinea_A. Next base: position 31,391 of record MVQD01000066.1, on the reverse strand, counting down.
CACCTTCTGTTCCCTCATCCTCCCCCACGACCGGGTGCTCCTCCTGGGCGGGCTCATGCTTGCCTACGTGATCCCGCCGGCGGGCAAGGAGTCGGTCATCCCCCTTGGCATCGCGCTCGGGTTTCCCTGGTGGCTCATCGGCACGTCGATCGCTCTCCTCGACGTCCTTGCAGCGATCTTCATGGCACTGAACTTCGAACTCGCGTTCCATATCCCCCTCCTCGGGGCATGGATACGCAGGTTCATGGACCATGGCCAGGGATTCCTGGCCCGCCGGCCTTATCTGAAGAGATTCTACTTCTCCGGCCTCGTCCTCTTCGTGATGTTTCCCCTCCAGGGATCAGGCGGCATCGGGGGGTCCCTCGTCGGGCGGCTGCTCGGGATGACGCCGAGGACTGTGCTCCTGGCAATCACCATCGGGGCATTCATCGGGTGCTTCCTGATCGCGCTCGGATCGGAGTTTATCTGGGAACTCATCGTTGCACATCCCCTCTTCGGCATCACCGTTGCGGGCGCAGTCATCGCCACACTGATCGCAGGATACCTGGTGTACCGCCAGAAGATGCCCCCGGTAGATGAAAGATAGGCCTTCGCCTCACAACACTATCGTCTGACTGTACTTATTCTGCCTCTCTCTTGTGGAGGGCAGGGACTTTAATGGGGCAGGTCCTCCCGAGGCAAAGGCACCGAGCAGGCGAAAAAAAGTGTGTTATACCGGGGAACTCTCCCCCCTCTGTCTCCCGGCCCGGGCCTGGAGGAGGAGTATTGCCAGCCCTGAGAGGGGGAGGGCAATGATGAGGGGGTCGATTGCGCTCCAGGGATAGGGGAGTACGCTTGTCGTCCCAAGTGCGGCATTCGAGAGCCCGAATACCGCGGCATACCGGGAGTTTACAAAGAGTGCCCAGACGAACCAGACTGCCGCTCCGACCACCAGGCTCACTTTCGCCGCAAGGGGGTCAGGCTTCCTGCAGTAGACGGCAACGGCGAAGACCGGGAGGAATGCCGACGCACAGAGTCCCATGAACATCGCCGTTGCGATCGCGATGATGCTGCCCGGCATCAGGAAGGCGACGATCACGCTTGCGATGATCATCACGAGCACCCCGATCTGGTTTGCCTTGAGCGAGAGGGCGCACTCCCTCCCCCTCCCCCACACGTCGCAGATCAGCGCAGTTCCCATTGCGTGGAAGAGCGAGGAGAGCGTGGACATCGCCGCGGCAAGGAGGGTGACCATGAAGAGGACCGTGAACCAGTCAGGAGTCGCGAGGTTGATGAAGAGGGGGATGATCGAGTCCACGTTTCCTCCTGCAGCAGCAATCGCGATGGTTCCTTTCGTCTGGTTGAAGTAGACGTTGGTGAGCGCGCCGACCGTGAATGCAACCCCGGTCATCATCAGGATGAACGGGCCTCCAACCAGGACCGCCCTGTTGAGCGAGCGGCCGTCCTTCGCGGTCATGAACCGCACCACGAGCTGCGGCTGGGCAAGCACCCCGATCCCCACGCCGAGCACGAGTGTGGTGACGAGGGTGAACCAGATGGGTGACCCGAGATCGGGCATGACCGTCCACCCGTTCATTCCCTGCTCGGCAAGTTTGGCCGGTACCATGTCGGCCATGTTCGTGAGGGCGGTATGTGCAGCCGTGACTCCCCCGAGGATGACATAGGTGAAGATCAAGAGGAACGTCATCCCGAGGAGCATGATGGCCCCCTGCACCGCGTCCGTGTACATGACCGCGATCAGGCCGCCGAATACGACGTAGATGGCCACGATGACGGCAAAGCCGATGAGGGACGCGGCATAGGATATCCCGAGCGTCTCCTTTATGAACTGCGCACCCCCGATGAGCACCGCGGCGGTGTAGAGCGGCATGCCGACGATGATGACGAGACCCGAGACCACCTGCATGAACTGCGAGGAGTAGACCTTTCCCATCAGGTCCGGGAACGTGATGGCCTTCAGGCGCGAGCCGATCTCCCGGGTCTTTTTCCCGAAGATGACGAACGCGAGGAGCACACCGACACCGATGTTGAAGACGGTGAGCCAGATCATGCCCATCCCGAGGTTTGCAGCCTGCCCCCCGAACCCGACGATGGCTGACGTGCTGATGAACGTGGCGCCATAGGAGAGCGCGATGACGACAGGATGGGCATTCCGGCCTGCCACCAGGTAGTCCTCCGCGGCTTTGGTCTTCTTGTAGCCAAGGTAGCCGAGGCAGAGGATCATCACCAGGTATACTGCAGTGACGAGGACAATCCAGAAGAGGCTTGCGGCCATTGTTCACGCGCCTCCCCTGTTCCAGTTGAGGAGGCCGTATATGATGCAGGCAATCGCGAGCGCTATGCAGAGCAGATATGCGATCCATATTTGTGGGTCAGGAATTCCGAGCATGAGAGAAACCTCCGGTAAACTCGAGGATTTGCCGCTACACGGGGACCGGCAGAACGGCTGGTCCCCTACCTAAACAGGAAGGAGAAAAAAAACACGCAGGCGTGGCGAAGAACGGGTTTTTCTGGGGCCACTGGCGTGTGATCCATCGGGGTTTACCTGATCAATGTGGAGAACAACCGGTATTTAATCGTTTCTTTTCCCTCCAGCACAACAGATAACCGGCTGCAGCACAAACCACCTGGATGAACACGCGTGAACGGGATATTCGCCGGCCTGCACGAGACGCTGCAGGAGGTACTTGCCCACCGGCTGGGATGGTCGGATCTCCGGGAGGTCCAGTCCCTGACCTACCGCGAGGTGAGCGGGGGTAAGGACGTGATGGTGATCGCGCCCACCGCGGGGGGCAAGACCGAGGCCGCACTCATCCCGGTCCTCGACCGTATCCTGAAAGATGGGTGCCCCGGCGTGGCGTGCCTGTATATTTCCCCGTTGAAAGCCCTGATCAACGACCAGGAGGACCGTTTCCGCTCGTTTGCCATCCCCACCGGGCTCGAGGTGCGGATGTGGCACGGGGATATTCCCCGCGGCGACCGCACCTGGGAGGACGGGGAACCCCCCCATATCCTGATGATCACGCCCGAATCGCTCGAGGTGCTGATGGGCGAGAGCATCCAGTCGAAGGATCTCCGACGGGCAAGGTTCGTGATCGTGGACGAGCTGCACGCGTTCGTCGAGTCGGAGCGCGGTGTCCACCTCCGGGTGCTCATGGACCGCCTGGACAGGATGGCCGGCCGCCACGTCCAGCGGATCGGGCTCTCGGCGACTGTCGGCAACCCGGAGGAGGTCCTTGCCTGGTTCTCGGGTGAAGGGAATGCGCAGGAACTCGTCCGGGTCGCGGTGCCTCCGAAGGAGAAGCGGTTCTCGTTTTACGTAGAGGGTGACGAGCGACGGAGGATGGCGGCGATTGCACGGATCGTTGCCGGCAGGAAGGCACTGGTCTTTGTGAACAGCCGGGCGGAGGCAGAGCAGGTGGTCCGCGCCCTCAGGGGGCGCGTGGCACAACTCTTCGTGCACCATTCCTCGCTCTCCGCCGATATGCGCCGTGCCGCTGAGGAGTCCATGGCAGGCGAGGGGAGTGCCTGCATCATCTGCACGAGCACGCTCGAACTTGGGATCGATATTGGCGATCTTGACGTGGTGGTGCAGCTCGGGTCACCTGCGTCAGTCTCTTCCTTCCTCCAGCGGATGGGGAGAAGCGGCCGGAGAGGAAGGTCACCTTACATGTCGTTTGTCCTTTCGGACGCATGGGACCTCCTCCTCTGCACCGCAGTGATCGAGAGCGCAAGCAGGAAGCGGGTGGAGCCGCTCATCCCCCAGAAGAGGCCGTACAATGTCATGGTGCAGCAGGTCTTCCTGGAGACTGTCAGGCACAGGCGGACCACCCTGCCGAGGCTCCGCAGCTATCTTGGATCACTTCCCAGCATGCGGGATCTCCCGAGAAGCTCCCTCGATCTCCTTGTTGCGCATCTCGAGAAGGACAGGTTCCTGGTGCGGGACGGGGAGATGTTCATGCCCGGTCCGCAGATGGAAGCGCTCTATGGGAGGTCGAACTGGAAGGAGTTATACTCGGTGATCAGGGGAGGGGGAGAGTACCGTGCCGTGACCCCGGATGGCGACCTGGTGGGAAGGCTCGATGCCCGGTTTGTTGCAAGCCGGGGAGAGGGGAGTTTCTCTCTCGGCGGCAGGGACTGGACCCTGGTAAAGAGCGACGAGGCGCACAACCTTGTGGTGGTGGTCCCTGGAGACGCGGCGGGCAGAAAGGCCTTCTGGACCGGGGGGCAGGCCGGGTCCTCACCGGTGATATGTCAGGCGGTGCAGAGGATTCTTGCCCGGGGAAGGACGCTCCTTCCTCTCCTCCCGGCCCATGAGGAGGCACTTGCGGGGGTCATCTCGAGCCTCCCCCGCCTGCATGCAAGAGGAATACATGTGTGGGAGGTGGGAGGAACGCGAAAGATGGATGCAATCGCCCTCACTTTCCTCTCGCGGACGGACAATGCCCTCCTTGCCGCCATGGCAGGAAGGGAGCTCGGTGAAAAGAACCGGGTCAGGTACGACGACCTCTCGCTCCACTTTTCCGGTCTTGTGCGGGAGGGAGCAGCTGACCGGGCCCTCTCCATTCTCCGGCACCTCCAGGGTCTTTCGGTGGACGAAATGGCGGACCTCCTGCCACTACCCGCTCCAGAGACTTGGAAGTTTGGACCGGCCCTCCCCCCGCCACTCACCCGGGAGATGGCCGCCGCGGACATGTGGCACCTCAAAGAGTTTGCCGCCAGGTTCTCCGATATGCCCCTGTATCGGGTCCCCTCCCCGGCAGTTGAGGCAGAAGCGGAAGGGTGAGTCAGGTCACGACGGCCCTCTGGAACCGCCACCATGCGAGCCCGAACATCGCGAGGGCGAATACCACAAGGACCGAGAACGAGAAGAGGAGTTCTGCCGGCGAGGTAATATAGAGGACTCCGATCGCCTGGTAATGGTCCCCGATCGCAAAGTAACGTATCCCGTTGACAAGGTGGGTGAGTGGGTTTCCGACCGACACGGCCTGCAGCACAGGGGGAAAGGCATTCACAGGGTAAAGGGCGTTGCTTGCAAAGAAGATGGGCATCGTAAGGAGCGTCATAATGCCCTGCATCCCCTCTGGGCTCTCGAGCGAGATCGCAATCGCCGCAGAAAGGAAGAGGAACCCGAGGGAGAAGATCCCGACGAACAGGAGGATGCCGAGCACCGAGACTGTCACTTCCCCCACACTGTAGCCCCTGAAGAACTCGGCCCCGAGGAGTATCCCGAAGACCATGATGATGGTTGCCTGGATGAAGGACTTGGTCATCCCAGAGAGGGCGATCCCGAAGATGACGTGGTCCCTTGGGAGCGGGCTTGCCATGACCTCCCGGAGAAGGCCCCAGTTCTTGTCAAAGAGGAGGACCATCCCGCCGAAGAGACTCGTAAAGAGCGTGGTCATGGCGATGACGCCCGCAGCCATGAACGTGAGGTAGCCGATCGTGGGAACCCCGGGGACCGGTGGCACGTCGGGGGTGAGCCGGTTGAAACTCGCCGACATCGCAATCCCGAAGAAGGCCATCCAGAGGGCGGGCTGGACAAGTGAGGAGACAAGGAGGGTGCGGAACCGGACGAACCGTATCATGTCCCGCCAGTAAATCGTGAGAAATCCAAAGTGCACCCGATCACCTCCTCCCCGCCCTTGCAATGGCCGCGGAAGGGCGCTCTGCACGTTCCTCACGCAACTCACGGCCCGTGAAATGGACGAACACGTCATCCATCGAGGGTTTCTTCAGGTTGACGGTCTCGATCCGGATCCCGTGTGCCCGTATTTCGTCCATGATCCGCGGGAGAAGGTGGGTGCCGTCCTGGTTGACGAGGGCGACAAACCCGTTCGTCTTCTCCTTTACCTCCGTCACCTCGTCCATTGCCCCGATGATCTCCTTTGACCTCACGTTGTCGCTTGTCTCGAGGTAGATGACGTCCTCCGCGAGCCGGTTCTTCAGGTCCCAGCCCCTCCCGGTGGCGATGATCTGCCCGTGATCAATGATGCTGATGCGGTCACTCAGCTGGTCTGCCTCATCCATGTAATGGGTGGTGAGAAATATCGTGGTTCCCGCCTCGTTGACCGCCTTGATATAGTCCCACATCCTCCTCCTCGTCTGAGGGTCGAGGCCGATGGTGGGCTCGTCCAGGAAAAGCACCTTCGGCCTGGTCATCAGGCCGCGTGCAATCTCAAGCCTCCGTTTCATCCCGCCTGAAAGGTGCTTGGTGAGGGTGTCGCGCTTCGCATCAAGTTCGACCACCGCAAGAAGTTCATCGATCCTCTCCCTCCTCTCGCCGCGGGGCATGCGGTAGAGGCACCCGTGGAACTCCAGGATCTCCCAGCACGTCATGTCCCGGTCGAGCGTCACCTCCTGGAAGACGATCCCGATGGACTCGCGAACCCTCGCAGGCTCGGTCGCGACATCGAACCCGGCCACGCGGGCAGAGCCCTCCTGGATGCGGAGCAGCGTAGTGAGCACGTTGATGGCGGTGCTTTTCCCTGCCCCGTTTGGGCCCAGGAACGAGAACACCTCCCCCTCCTCAACAGAAAAACCGATCCCCCTTACGGCCTCGAAATCCCCGTAGCGATGAACGAGCCCGGAGACATTTATTATCTCTTTTGCCACGCCTCACCTGGAAAACGGAGTGATGATTCCATTCATGCAATCTTCCTGATGAGCCGCGCAACATTCTCTGCAAACAGCCTCACGGTGTTCATCCCCTCCACGTCTTTCCAGACCTCGCCCGGGTCGCGCCCGAGGACCATGTTCCAGTAGGTGGACCCGGGCACAATCATGTTGCTGATTAAAAAGAACATCAGCATCTCCTGTATGGCGGTGGTATGGCCGCCTCTCCGGGCGACTGCGATCGGACCCCCCACTTTCCAGGAGAGGAAGTGGTCGGTTGACCGGGAGACCATGCCGATCCGCTGGAGCGCTGCCATGACGTCGCCACGTGCAGTCCCGAAATAGACGGGAGAGGCCACGATGAACCCCTCGGCATCCCGTATTCGTTCGATGATCCCTGCCAGGCCGTCCTCGAGGACACAGTTGCCCTCTTTGCCGCAACGGTTACAGGCGGTGCAGGACTCGATCTTCATCCCTGCAAGGGAGATGACCTCGGCTTCGAGCCCCTGCTCCCGGATCACGCCTGCACACTCCTCGACGACCTGGATGGTGTTGCCTTCGGGGCGCGGACTCCCCGAGAGGAGCACAACTCTCATTCTCAAACCTCATGAGAGACTGGGCTGCGTAGTTATTTAGTTCTGCGGTGACGCCGGGAGGTGCACATGGCCATTTGCAGGGGGAAGAGGAATGTGAGGCCCGATAAGTCCTGGTGGAGACCCTCATGGGACTTTCACGTGTAAGGGATGCACATCCCTTCTCCTTGGGGGCCTGTGACCTTAAGTCCCGTTTCAGGTGTGCGGGCCGCTTCGCTCTCCTCTTCTCCACTTTGCCGCCCGTGTGAATGATGGGGTCATGCCCGCAGACCTTTCCCCTGTATTCGATCCAGCCAAAGCCTGTTCTCATCCTGCACCTTTTCCTCGAACCCTGGCGCCACGATCTCTGTTCGGTTTTGGTGGAGGGTGCGGGGCAGGTTACCCAAATCTTTTTTCCCGATACATCCCCAGGCTGATGAATATGGATGGGAGAGAACCCCTTCCGGGAGGGGAGAGACTGAAGCACTTCCTCGAGCTGCTTGCCGATGAAGATCCATCGAACCGCTGGAAGGCCATCGAAATACTCGCCCGTGAAAAAGACGTGTCGGCAGTCGATCCCCTCATCAATACCCTCCTGGATCCAGACTGGCGGGTCCGGCAGAAGGCGGCGTGGGCGCTGGGGCGCCTCGGCGACCCGAAGGCCCTCCTTCCCCTCAGGCGGGCTTTGAGAGGGGAGAGTGAAGGGGTTAAGGAGATGATCCTCGAGGCGATCTCCGAGATTACCAGGAGGTCCAGTGAGTGAGTGCCGACATGCGGGTGTTGGGGGGCGAGTCCTTTTCCCTCTCTCCTGACGTAGAACCATTATTATCTTCGAGTCCCATTTCTTAAGGGAACGGGCCGGGATTTGTCTCCTGCCTGGAGGTTTTCACCGGGGGGTCTCCGGGCGGAGCCGGCCAGATACAATCAGAGACGCCCGGCTGCATGAAAGGGAGGACCAGGAGAGAACATGGAGTACAGGCAGAACGACCTCGCATTCGACCCGCAGAGGCTTGAGAAGGTCCGGGAGCTACAGGCGGCCGGGGTCCCCCTCTATCCGGCGGAATTCGAGGGGAGGGAACCGATCGCCTCGATTAGGGGGAGATATGCGGATATCGGGCATGAGAAGTCCGGTGAACGGGTGTGCACCGCCGGCAGGCTGTATACGGTCAGGAACCACGGCAAGACCATCTTTGCCGACCTCCAGGACGAGAGCGGCCGGATCCAGCTCTATATCCGGAAGAATGACCTGGGTGCGGAGAGGTTCGACTTCTTCCAGAGGTCCACCGAGAGGGGGGACATCGTCGGTGTCAGGGGACACGTCTTCCGCACCAAGGTCGGTGAAATCTCCCTCTGGGTGGACGAGATCGTCCTTCTCACGAAATCGCTCTGCCCCCTTCCCGAGAAGTTCCACGGCCTAAAAGACATAGAGAAACGGTACCGGCAGCGGTACGTCGACCTGATCGTAAATGAAGACGTGAGAGAGACGTTCAGGACGAGAAGCCGGATAGTCTCGCTGATCAGGAACTACCTGACAGACCGTGGGTTCCTCGAGTTCGAGACGCCGATCCTCCAGCCGATATACGGGGGTGCGAACGCCCGGCCGTTCACCACCTTCCACCACTACCTCCAGCAGACACTCTTCATGCGGATCGCCCCGGAACTTTACCTGAAACGGCTGGTGGTGGGTGGCTTTGAGAAGGTCTTTGAACTGGCCAGGAATTTCAGGAACGAGGATATCGACACCCATCATAACCCCGAGTTCTCCATGGTCGAGGTCTACGAGGCCTACCGCGACTACCGCGACATGATGGGGCTTGCAGAGGAGATGATCAGCTCCATCGTGCGTGAGATCCACGGGACCTACCAGATCCCGTACGGGGACGTCAGCCTGGACTTTTCGCCACCCTGGAAGAAGATGAGCATGGACGAGGCGGTGAAGGAGCTTGCAGGGATCGACATCTGGAGCCACTCACTCGATGACCTCCGCCGCATCGCCGCCGGGAAGAGGATAGAGGGCTCCGAGGACGCCACGAACCACCGGGAGCTGCTCGTCCTCCTCTTCGAAGCGCTTGTCGAGGACCAGCTCGTCCAGCCGACATTTGTGTATGACTTTCCCATCGAGAACTCACCGCTTGCCAAGAAGCACCGCTCCCGCGAGGGGTTCACCGAGCGGTTCGAGCTCTTCATCTGCGGGATGGAGGTGGCAAACGGGTTCTCCGAACTGAACGACCCCCTGGACCAGCTCGCCCGGTTCGAGCGCCAGGACGAGAAGAGGAGGGCTGGCGACCTCGAGGCGCAGATGCTCGACTATGACTTCATCAACGCGCTCGGGTATGGCATGCCCCCCACCGGGGGTGTGGGGGTCGGAATCGACCGGCTTGTGATGCTCCTCACCAACAAGAACTCAATCAAGGAGGTCATCCTCTTTCCCCAGATGAAACCCGAAGCCGGTAGTGAGAAGAAGGACATCTCAGAACCCTGAAGGGCACCTGCCCGGGCTGGGGCATAATTCCCCTTTTTTTCTGTGTTTTGCTCCCTTTGAAAGCGTGGGTCAGGTCTTTTTAAATGGAGGCCGAAAAGAGGCCCTGATGCATCAGGCACTCAGAATGAATGCACCGATGAGACAAAAGAGAGGTGGGGTGTCTTTAGAGAAGTGCGGTCGTGATGCCGATCACACCGGACTGGACAATGACGGCGGTGGCGATGATGACCCCGGCCATCTCCAGGGCAACCGCGACATTTCCCTTTCTGATCTCCTCGAACTCGTTTACGCCCTTGGTGAGCTTGTCAAGGATCGTGAGTGCGAGGTAAATCGCTGCGATGGCAAGGACTATCCCGAGAATCAGCTGCAAAAATGCGACCGCGATCGCGGTTATCCCATCGGCAGAAAAGAGGCCTACCGAGAGTGCCGTGGAGATGCCGACCGAGATCCCCGAGATCCCGGACTGGACCACGAGCGCAATCGCGAAGAATACTGCGGCGATGATGATACCCACCGCGACATTGCCCTTTGCCAGTTCTTTCTCCTCATCAATTCCCCTGGTTATCCGCGAGAGTACGGAGAACCCGAGGTAGAGTGCGACCACTGCCAGTATGATGGCAATGATCAGCTGGATGATCCCGATGATTGCATTTGCCCATAACATAGACATCTCATCCTGCAGGGTTTTCCTCACTATGTGGGCACACCCTGAAAATAAATATTTCGGGGAGTTTTTTAAAAAGAGGAGCGAAGAAGTATCTCTTCCCTTTTACAGGGTGGGATCTTTAACGGGAAAGTCTCATCATTGGTCGCATGCATGGCCTGACTCGTAGATCTCGAGCACCTCGGCCGCGGCACCGGCGCCAAACTGCTGTGCAATAATATCGATCAGCGCGGATGCATTTTCCGGAGGGAGACATCCAAGGCTCTCTGATCCATCCCGAATGAGATCGAGAAGGTAGGCCAGGTCATCCCTGCCGAGGTGACCGAGCCTCCTCCTGAAGTCATCCGGACCGTCAGAGAAGTGGTTCGAGACGGGAGGAAGGAGAGAACGAAATGAGAGTCCTGAACTTTCACAGGTGAGATCGCTGCATTCCGGGACCATCCTCGAGAGGAGCGTGAGGTCCCTGGGAGAGAGTATTCTTGGCATATCCCATGCAATGGGATGGAAAGAACCATAAGAGATGTGGATGTGAAGTGATGCTCCGATCCGGGACAAAGCGTGCGTTGCTGGCAAAACGGCAGGAGAATAAAAAAAATCCAGGGAAACATTTATAAGTATTCAAATAGAGGGTTTTTTTATAAGTATCTGATCAGAACTTAAGGTTTCTCACCGGGGCATGAGATCCTGGATCATGGCGTACCTGAGCCAGTACCGCGTGGCATCCTCGAGGCAGGGTTCTATGGCTCCCATGATACACAGGCAGCCGGTGAAAGGTGGGAGTGGGAACTCATGAGATCAATGACAGGATTTACCGCAATTCTTATTCTTGTGGCAGGTCTCCTGGCACTCACTGTGCTGCCGGCATGTGCAGGCGATACGGTCACAGTCGAAGTCTCCAGGATACCGCTTGTATTCATCGAGAACCAGGGGCAGAGGCCTGCAGAGGTGCTCTACCACACCAGCGCCGCAGGGCACAGCATCTATTTCACCCAGGATGCAGTCGTATGCGTCCAGGCAGCCGGTGAACAGGCGGCCCCGGTGATTGAGATCACGGTCGCAGGGCAGGGTCCCATGACAGAGGTGACCGGGGAAGACCCGCTCACAGGGACCGCGAACTTCCTCATCGGCAACGACCCCGGGCAGTGGGTCACCTCGGTGCCCACGTTCGGGAAGGTACGGTATGCAGGAATTATTCCCGGCGTTGACATCATCTACTACGGCACCCAGGGAGCGCTCAAGCGCGATATTATGCTTGCACCTGGGACCGATCCCGCGGGAGTGGTGATCCGGTACTTCGGCCAGGAGGGGCTCTCGATCGGCGAGGACGGCTCGCTCACTGTGGAGTCTGCAGGGGGCACCCTGCGGGAAGCACCACCCGTCTGCTACCAGGTCATCGACGGGGAGCAGGTATTCGTCGATTGTGACTACGTGCTACTCGGCGAATCAGATGTGGGGTTCAGCGTGGGACCTTACGACCCGGCACATCCCCTGGTCATCGACCCGTTCCTGGACTTCTCCACCTACCTTGGAGGGAGCTGGGAGGACAAGGCTTATGCAGTTGCGGTTGATTCCCTGGGCAGCGCATACGTGACAGGGGGAACACGGTCGAACGACTTCCCGGTTCCCGACGATATGCCGGCACCGTTCCAGGAGTTCAATGCCGGCAACCTGGACGTATTCGTCACAAAATTTGAGCCATCCGGGACCGTGCTCAATTATACCACCTACATCGGAGGGTATAACGACGACTGCGGGCATGGAATCGCGGTCAACAGTTCAGGGTATGCGTATGTCACGGGGTATACCCTTTCACATAATTTCCCTGTTCTGAATGAATTCCAGACCAACAAGAGCGGTGGCGGGTATTGTTACCCCTGCGCAGATGCGGATGCATTCATCACGGTCCTCTATCCCTGGGGGAACGGTGCAGTGTATTCTTCGTACCTCGGTGGCAATATGACCGATATCGGCCAGGCCATTGCCCTTAATAGCACCGAGTCACCTGTCCTGACCGGATACACCGGCTCCTGGGACTTCCCCAATCAGTCGGCGCTGTTCCCCACCATCAACGGGACCATCGATGCCTTTGTCACCGGAATTTCGTTTGACGGAACCACCTCAGCCATCGACTTTTCCACCTTCCTTGGTGGAGCGGGTGCGGACCGGGGCTATGGGATCGCAATGGGAAGCAACAATTATCCGGATCACATTTATGTCACCGGCATGACGCGATCTCCTGATTTCCCGACCGCCAATCCCTACAGGGCGAACTTGCGTGGTGACCAGGATGCATTCGTCACGCACTTTTCGCCAGGTGCGGCCAGCCTGATATCTTCCACGTACCTTGGCGGCCGTGACAACGAGGCAGGATATGGCATTGCGGTCGATGGCAACGGATACATATACGTGACCGGCTTTACCACGTCAAACCTTGAGTTCCCAGTAAAGAATGCGTTCCAGAGCTTCATTTACGGTCCACAGGACGCCTTCCTCACCAAGTTCGAGCCCGCCGGCAATATGCTCAACTTCTCCACTTATATCGGAGGAAGCCAGGTCGATGAGGGTACAGGCATCGCGGTCGACGGCAGCGGTTCAACCTTTATCACGGGCTTTACTGACTCGTGGAACTACCCGACCAGGAATGCCATTTACGGAAGCCTGAACGGCTGGCCGTACGACGCCTTCGTCACCCGGTTCTACCCGAACGGCACTGCCCTCATGTTCTCCACGTACCTCGGCGGGAAACTTGAAGACCGGGCCATGGGAATTGCCCTGCACGGGGCGAATGCGACCGTGACCGGGTTTACGATGTCTCCTGACTTCCCGGTAAAGAACGCGGTGCAACCGGATTTCCACATGGTCTATGACGCGTTTGTCGCACGTATCGCATCCATTCCCCCGGTTGCCAACTTCACCGCGGAAGCAAACGGCGTGGAGAACTACACGCTGATCAAGGGACTGCCCCCGCTTCTCGTCAACTTCACCGACCTCTCGACCGGTGAGCCAACCGCATGGCAATGGCTCTTTGGTGACAACACCACCTCTACCCTTCAGCACCCCAACCACACGTATACCACCGGGAATTATACCGTGAACCTGACGGTCAGCAACCTCGAAGGGACAAATTCCACGAGCAAACCCTTCTACATAGACGTGGGTGTACCGCTAATCGTGGATTTCTTTGCCGCGAATGTATCTGACGTTAATTGCACCTTCTGTCAGGGCCAAGTCCCGTTCTTCGTGAACTTCACCGACATCACCAATGATACCCCGCTTTTGTGGAACTGGAGTTTCGGCGATGGGAACTTCAGCGATAGTCAACATACCAACTGGACCTATAATGTTACCGGCCTCTACAACGTGAGCCTGAACGTGACAAACGAGTACGGGTTCAACAGCACAACGAAATACTTCCTTGTCGAAGCAGGCGATGTCCCGGTCGCAAACTTCACGAATGCGACAGCGCGGTTCGGGGTGGCACCGTTCACCGTGTTCTTCACCGACCTCTCGTTCGGCATCCCCAATATCACCGCATGGAACTGGAGCTTTGACAATACCACATCGGTCGAATGGTTCAATACGACGGTCCCTGCCCAGAGGAACGCGAACCATACGTTCTTGGCGAAGGGGAACTATACGGTCAACCTTACCGTGTTCAACCTGTACGGCGATGATACCATGTCGAAGACAGATTTCGTCGTGGTGGGAGAGTTGCCGGTCGCAAACTTCACTGCAGATCGTACGAATGTTGTTGAAGGTGATCTTGTCAACTTCACTGACTGGTCTACCGGTTACCCCGAGTGGTGGCAGTGGAACTTTGGCGATGGCACGATTCTCGACAGGACCCAAAACACGACAATGATGCCCGTAAACCATACGTACAATAACTCAGGGAACTTCACGGTCGCCCTTACCGTCGGAAACGAGTTTGGGACGAACACCCAAACCCGTTCAAGGTACATCCAGGTAGCCGGCAACGTGTTTTACACCAATCTCTACTTCGTCCCGTCCTCTTTCCTCATCCCGACCAATTCCACCACCCAGGTGAGGCTCGAGGCTGAGAAGTTCGATCAGGGACTCGGCATCTACAACATCACGGTATTCTTTGCGGATCCCGCCGCAGCCCAGTTCGTCGAGATGAACCCGCCGTCATGGGCTGACCCCACCTGGACGAGGAACAGCACGGTGCCCGGTTCATCAGTATGGCTCCGCGTGGCGGACGTATCCGATGCGATCAAACCCGGGGCAACGAATGTGACGCTCGCCACGTTCAATACGACCGGCTTTGTGCCTGGAACGACGACCATCAATGTGACGGTCAACCTGATGCAGGCAAACACAGAAGATAACATTCAGACTCAATCCACCCCCGCAGACGTTGAGATTGTCCTGCTCCAGCAGTTCCCCCCGACAGAGGACTGGCCGATATACGGACCACCGACGGCTCCATATCACGACGGGGTCTACTGGGACCTGAATGGAAGCGGCGATATTGATTTCGTGGATGTCGTGCTCTTCTTCCTGCATTTCGACGTATGGATGATCCAATCGGGCCAGCCGATTGCTCTCTTTGACTATAACGGCGATGGGTGGCTTGGCTTTGATGACCTCGTGCTGCTGTTCAATGAGGTCCCATGATATTTTTTTCTGGAGCAGAATGAAGAGAGGAGGAAGAAAATGACTTACCGTTCGACCATGAAACTGATTGCACTCATTCTTTTGATCGGGGCGGTCTTTTCAGTCGTGCAGGCGACCACGATAACCGCTGAAGGGGGCACTATCCCGACAGTCGGGGAGACCCGAGATTTCCCGATTGTCGCCGATGAATTCCCGGATGGATTGCTTGGATACAGTCTCAATGCAACGTTGACCAATCCATCAAAGGCCGAGATTGTTGATGTCCTGTTTCCAGAATGGGCCCCGAGTTATCCCTTTTCCCACCACACTCCCACCCCGGCGGATGAGGTGGGGATACGCATATTCGGATACCAGGTGGACTCGGGACAGACGAACGTCACACTCGCCATTCTCCGTATAAGGGGTGATGCCACTGGCCAGACCGATGTGAACATCACCGTCAATACACTCCAGGACGGGAGCGGGACGAGGATAACCGCCGCCACTGTTCCGGGAACCGTCATCATCGGCACTCCGCCTACGACCACCGCAACCACGACAGCCACCACGACAGCGACGACTACAGCGACCACCACTGCCACGACCACCGCAACCACGACTGCCACCACGACGGCGACGACCACTGCGACCACCACCACCACGACAGCGCCGCCTGCAGACCCCGGCTACCTCAGCGTCTTCTCGTTCCCGCTCAAGGCAACGGCCACCATCGATGGAACCGTGGTGGGCGTCACGCCTCTGATGGGATACCGGGTGAGCCCGGGAACCCACACCCTCAAGATCAGCATGGCAGGATACGCCGATTACACAACCAGTGTCACCCTCGCGTCAGGAGGTCACCTCCAGCTCCCCTTGATCATTCTCCAGAGAGGTGTCCCGGGAACTACCCCGACCCAGACCGCCTCGCCGACCCCGAGCACGAGTGTCTCGCCCACGCCGACTGCAACTGCGACTGCGACCACGACTGCGACAGCCACTGCAACCACTATCGTGACTACTTCGACCACACCGACAGGGCAGACCGGGGCGCTTGCGATCAACACTGTCCCCCGAGGTGTCACGATTTACCTGAATAACCAGGTCAGAGGGACAAGCCCGGCCACGATTTATGGTCTCTCCCCAGGTGATTACGAACTGAAACTCATGAAACAGGGATACAAGACCCAGGTCAGGACCGTAACGATTGAGGCCGGAAAGACCACTACGCCGTCTCTCATCATCCTGACCCCTATAATGTGATGCCCTGAAAAATTATTCTTTAATCCCTATTTTTAAAAAAAGGATAAAAAAAAAGGTTATTTGCTCCTTGCGGTCAGCCCCGCATAGATACACTGGCCGTACGAGATGCAGCCGTCGCCGAGCGGATACTCGGGGTTCATGCGGAACTCAAGGCCCGATCCCGTCACGAGGTTCCGGATGGTCTCCCGAATCGCCCTGTTGTAGGCCACTCCGCCGGAGAGCGCCACGATAGGAATATCCTTCTCGAAGGCGGCATGGATGGCAATTCCTGCGATCCCCCTGGCGAGATTGAACTGGAACGATGCGGCAATCGATCGCATCGCCCTCTGGTTCTGATCCTTCACCCTCTCCGTCTCAGCCATCGCCCTCTGCATAAGTGACCTCGTGGAGAGTACTCTCCGTCCCCCAATCCGGACGTACTCGAGGTCCCATGGCTCTGCCTTCCCCCCTGCAGCAAAGGACTCGAGTTTCATCGCCGGCTCCCCGTCATAGGTCCTCTCCCGGCATATCCCGAGCAGGGCTGCGGCAGCGTCGAGCACCCGCCCGGTGCTCGAAGTGGGGACGATATTGATGCCGCGGGTGAGCTGGGCATCAAGTACCGAGAGCTCGACATCGGTCCACCCCCGTGACGCGAGGAGTTCTCCCACAGACTGCTCGGGCAGGATTCCATACAGCATCCTCTCAGGGAAACGGGTTGCAAGGTCACCGCCGGGCATCGGGACCACTTCCAGGTGGCCGACCCGTTCATACCTCGGTATGGAGCCTGCAAAGACCTCCCCGCCCCATATGGTCCCATCCTCCCCGTACCCCACGCCGTCGATCGCGATGCCGATGCAGGGCGCTGTGGTGGTCGCCGCAATGTGCGCCTGGTGGTGCTGGACCGGGACGAGCTCTGCGCCATGCAGTTCTGCCAGTTCCCTCGCGTACCTCGTGGAGAGGAACTGGGGGTGGGCATCGTGGGCGATATACCGGAAGTCTGCCCCGAGCAACCTTCCCAGGTTCTCTATCGTCTCCTGTAGGTAGGCATAGGTCTGCGGATTCCTGACGTTTCCCACGTGGGGCGAGGTGGTGCAGAACCCGTCCCTGTAGATGGTCACGTTCGCGTTCAGTTCCGGTCCCACTGCAAGGATGGACGAGGCCCCCAGGTCAATTGCCGTCCTTTTTGGGGCCATGCCCCTGGAGAGGCGGATGATGAACCCGTCCCTGACCACCGAGTCGTCGCACCTGTTCTCGATCTGGCGATCGTGGGTCAGGAAGAAGTCGACGTGCCCGTGCATCCGGGCCATCGCGATATCGATCCCGGTGATCATAGGGTAGCCGGGCATGTTCGCGCTCGTCATGATCAGGAGGGGGTGCGAGAGCCTGGAGAAGAGCAGGTGGTGCAGCCCGGTGTAAGGGAGCATGCAGCCGATAGTGTGGAGGTTGCTGATGTCAGCGTGTGCATCGGGGTCCCTCTTCTCCAGGACGACGATGGGCCGCTGGCAGCTCTCGAGGATCATGCGGTCCTCCGCGGTAAGGACCGCGATCCGGTCGATGGCGTCCAGCCTGACCATCACCGCAAACGGCTGTTCGGACCTCCCAAGGCGGCGCTTGAGTTCGGCTGCCGAACTCTCGATGCAGGCGAGGTGGAACCCCCCGATGCCCCGTATCGCCACGATGTACCCTGCATCAAGGAGACGTGCAGTCTCGGAGATGATATCGCGGAAAGAGAGTTCGTTTCCTTCCCTGTCAAGAAGCCGCAACCGCGGTCCGCATGAGGCGCATGCAATGGTCTGGGCGTGGTGCCGACGGCACGACGGGTCATGGTACTCCCGGCTGCATTCGGGGCACATTGGAAATGCGTCCATGGTTGTCCGCTCCCTGTCGTAGGGGAGGTCGCGGATGATGCTGTACCGCGGACCGCAGTTCACGCATGAAGTGCACCAGTATCCGGAGTAGCGTCCATTAAGGTCCCGGATGTCATCGAGGCACTCCTCGCAGATAGCGATGTCGGGAGGGATCATGCCGGAGAGGGTGCCGCTTTCGCTCGCCTGAATGGAGAAATCGTCCGGGAACGGCCCCGGGTCAGGGACTACCTCCACCCGGTCAATGCGGGAGAGTGGCGGCCCACGGGAGACTCGCTCCAGGAACTCCTCGAACTGGTCACCTGAAGCCTGGATCTCGACCTCGCTGCCCCGGTTTTTGACAAAACCTCTTATACCCAGCGCGATCGCAGTGGCATACACGAATGGCCGGAAGCCGACACCCTGCACGATTCCCCTGATTTTTACCCTTCCGCTCCTGCGCATGCCGTTCAAACAAAGATTTATTGATTTATCACGCCATATAATACTAGGGTTTTACCAGTGAGCGGCCATATCAGGATAGTCAACGATCCAGTGGATCTTGTTCCTCTGCTTATCACCTTCCATAATGCGACCTATAAGCAGGTGTACGATCTGTTGAACAAGTCCTGGATGACCGAAGAGGAGCTCATGGATCAGATGGCTGAGGGGGACGTGGAGCAATGCCTCCTGGTACTGAAAAAAGGGAGCCTTGTCGAGGAGAAGTGGAGGATGCCGGTACCCGGGCAGAAGCCGGTAAAGGAGTACCGGGCCTCCTACAATAAGTTCAGGGCAAACTTCCAGTGCAACTTCGGCGACCTCTCCGACCTCCTCTTCATCGCCGTCTCAAATGACGAGCACCTCAGGTGCATGGTCGAGAAGGTCGAAGAGGAGCTGCGTTCCGGGAATACCTCCATCAACGACATTGCCCGGAAGTTCGGGGTGAACCCCGTCTTCATCAAGGGACTGGCAAAGCGCATCCCCCATCTCGACGTGAAGGGACAGGGGCTGGTTCTCCTTGAACGAAGCCAGTAAGGACCCCCTGTCGTCAATTCTCCGAAGCAAGCGCGAAGTGACCCGTCTGCAGATCCTGGTCGAGATCGCGGAGCACCAGCCCGCGGTGAGGCAGCAGGAGATCGCCGACAAACTCGGAGTCACCCCGCAGGCGGTCTCTGAATACATCAGGGAACTGGTGGACGAGGAGATGGCAGCCGCACAGGGCCGGGGCAGGTACACCGTCACGAGGACTGGTATCGAGTGGATCCTCAACCATGCTGAGGCGCTGGAGGCATATGCCCGTCACATAAGGAAAGACATCATCCAGCAGGTCTCGACGTGGACTGCTATTGCCGCAGAGGACCTCGTCGACGGTGACCAGGTGGGCGTCTACATGGAGCACGGGTGGCTCTACGCCTCAAAAGAGCCCCGGAGCGCCATGGGAACAGTGGTGATGGATGCAAGACCCGGGGAGGACGTCGGGGTCGCCAGGCTCTCGGGGCTGATAGACCATACCGAGGGGGTGATCCATGTCTGCAAGGTCCCCCGTATCCAGCGGGGAGGCTCCCGGAAGGTGAAGAGGGACCGGCTCCTCGAGGTCATCGCCGGGGTGGGCATGGTCGCTGCCGTGGGGCTCGAAGGCTACGTTGCCCTGCAGCAGGCGGGGAGGACGCCGGACATGTTCTTCGGGGCAAGGGAAGGGGTGATCGAGGCCGCGTTCCATGGCATTGACTGTGCGATCCTTGTCGTGGACGAGGAGTTCACCGATTTCCTGAAGCGGCTGGAAGGAGTGGGGCTCTCTTACGTCCTCCATGACCTGATCGCCCCATGAACGTCATCGTCCAGCCCCAGAAGGGAAATTACAAGATCCTCTTCCTCGACAACCTGCAGGTTCGGGCGGTGGGAATCGCGGAGATCGACGCAACTCCCAAGGGATACCGGCCCGGGCATTACCGGGTGCGGTGGGGAGGCAAGCACCAGTTCCGGCTCACCCCCTCGAAGGAACTGGTGGTCTCTCTCCGGAAGGCGGCCGTGTACCTTACCCAGAAGGACGAGGCCTTCGAGGGATTCCTGCATGACTTCCAGATCCCATTCACCCATACCTCCATCTGCCGCATCTGCCTGATGGAGGACCGCATCACTCCCCTGAACCGGAAGAACGGGATTCGCTACACCACCGGGGAGCAGGTCTGCTTCGACTGTGCCCGTCGCGAGCTGCGGAGGGAACTTGCGACGATGGGACGGGTGGGCAAGCAGGCCCTCGGCCACCTCGAGGAGCTCCTGCGGAACTACCGCGACATGGACAAGGTCCT
Organism: Methanoregulaceae archaeon PtaB.Bin056; assembly: GCA_002067095.1. GTDB lineage: Archaea > Halobacteriota > Methanomicrobia > Methanomicrobiales > Methanospirillaceae > Methanolinea_A. Next base: position 11,049 of record MVQD01000066.1, on the reverse strand, counting down.
CGCGAGTGTCCAGCCCGAGAAGGTGAAGATCTCCCAGGCGCTCTTCGACCGCCTGGATGCCCACCCTGTGCAGAAGACCCAGGGCCTCGACGAGCTCCCCCTCCCGCGGGCGTTCATCGATGCCGCCGGCGTCGCGACGCTGATGCCGGCACAGCAGATGGCGGTGGAAGCAGGTCTTCTCCATGGGAAACATCTCCTGATCGTCTCGGCCACGGCGAGCGGCAAGACCTTCATCGGCGAGATGGCAGGCATGAAAAACCATCTCGAAGGGAGAGGCCACATCCTCTTTCTCGTCCCCCTTGTCGCGCTCGCGGTGCAGAAGTACCAGCGTTTCGAGGAGCGGTACGGGAAGCTCGCGGGGGTGGGGGTGCTGATCGGCCAGGCCCGGATCAGGCTCCCCGAGAACGCCCCCGTCGGCGACCGGAATATCCGTGCCCCTATCGTCGTCGGGACTTACGAGGGGGTCGACCACTTCATCCGGTCGGGGAAGCGGCTCCCCCCGATTGGGACGGTGGTCATCGACGAGGTGCAGATGCTCGAGGACCCTGACCGGGGACACCGCCTGGACGGCCTTATCGCGAGGCTGAAGTACCTCGCCCCGAAGGCCCAGTTCCTGTACCTCTCTGCCACCATCGGGGTCCCGAAGGTGCTCGCAAAGAAACTGGGCGCAACGCTGGTCCGGTACGACGACCGGCCCGTCGCGCTCGAGCGGTACCTCATCTTTGTCGAGCACAAGCAGAAGATACCGACAATCAAGCGCCTCTGCACCCAGGAGTATTCCCGGGTCTCGTCAAAGGGATTCCACGGCCAGACAATCGTCTTCACCCACGCCAGGGCCCGGACTCACGTCATCGCCGACGCCCTGGGGCCGGGGTATGCCGCGTATCACGCAGGCCTCACCTCCCAGGAGCGCCGGGAGATCGAGGCGAAGTTCCTTTCAGGGAAGATCAAGGCCGTGGTCACCACCGCGGCGCTCGGTGCAGGTGTCGACTTCCCTGCCTCGCAGGTGATCTTCGACTCCCTTGCAATGGGGATCTCATGGCTCTCTGTCCAGGAGTTCAACCAGATGGCCGGCCGTGCGGGCCGCCCCGACTTCCACGACCTCGGGAAGGTGGTGGTGCTCGCCGAGCCCGGCGCTTCCTACTCCCGGTCAACGGGATCGACCGAAGAGGAGATCGCAATGAAGCTCCTGAAAGGCGAGATGGAGGAGGTCGCGCCCGAGCACGACCTCGAGCAGAGCTCAGAAGAGTACGTGGCAAACGCCGTCGTCTGCCAGGGGAAGATCTCGGACCTGGAACGGATCAACGAGACGATGGTCGGGACCATGGAGCCGGTCCTCGATATCCTGCTCGAAAAGGACCTGGTGACCAGGCAGGAGGAAAAGATCGTGCTTACGCCGCTTGCAAGGGTCATGGCCGAGCACTTCATCGGGGTGGAGCGCCTTGGGGAGATCCAGAAACTGATGAAGAAGATCGAGGACCCGGTGGAGATCGTGGCGGAACTCGAGTGCGCCGAGATGGAGCAGAAGAAGGAGAGGGAGAAGAAGAAAAGGAAGTAGGGAAATGTTTCGCGTCGTCCTGCCCGCTCGCGTGGTCATGATCCTTGTATCGGCAGGCAGCTGCTTTTTTTCGTTTTTTGTGAAAACCGGGAACCGGCAGGGGTATGCTGATAACGACGGGTTCTTCTCCTGTTCCTTCAGGTTCCAAAAATCTGCTCCCCATTTTATTTCTCTCTTTCAGGGAGGGTATCTGTCCGCATAATGCCATTTTACCCCATGATTTTTTCAGTCAGGGCGCCTCGCACCTCCGCTGGGTCCTCCACGCCCGGAAGGTGGAGCGTGCCGCCATCCTCAAGCGTGATCCGCAGGCTTGCGATTCCCATGTAACGGCAGACCGGCCCGCACGCAATCTCGATATCACGAATTCCCGTATACGGGACCACCCGGCGGTCCACCCGCAAGACCCCCTTTTCGATGACGAGTTCTGTCCCTGTGAACCGGAACTTCAGAGAAGCCCAGTACTTAGGGATATACATTCTGACTGCAAGGATGGCGAGAAGCAGCGGGAGCACCAGGGTGAGCGTGACGTGGGCAGGAAGGGTGACTGCGGCCAGGATGAACCAGGGGAGGATGGCGACCCAGACGACGAGGATCAGGAGAAGAAGGTAGAATGCGCGGAGACGGGGGGACGGGACGAAGAGAAGTTCCCCCTCGGTCAGGCGCACGAGGTTCCGCGAAACAGGGGAGGGGAGGTCCGGCATCTCATTCCCGCTCGATCAGGCAGACCCAGCGGTCGTAGATAGGATCGCGGCCATTCTCCCGGACCTCAACCCGGCACCTCCGGGCCTCTGCCCAGGACTGGATCAGATGCGCCTCCCGCTCGGTGCCGACCGTGACAAGGCAGTCTTTTGTCAGCGCCAGGAGCTCGGCGGTGATCATCTCCCAGTCCTGCTCGTTGAAGGCGTTGATCTCGCCGAACATGAGGCCAAGCCCCGCTTCTGCGCCCCTGCAGTACCGGCTTGCGTATGTTGCATCGATGCACATGGTCTCGCCAGGGAGAAGCCTGCCCCTGGAGAGGCCGAGTGAGAGGAGGCTTTCATCGTTGTCGTAAGAGAGCGGGCGCATTCCGCGCTCCCGCAGCAGGAGCGAGCCGAGACCCGACCCGCAGCCGCAGTCGAGGCATGAGACTCCCACCCGCTCCCCCCAGCACTCGGCCAGCAGGTCGCGGACCTGGCCGGTCCTTGCGGGGTTGAGGTCCTCGAGTGCAGGCGTGGTCGTCTCCATCAAAATGAGGCTGTAATACTCCCGGACGGCCTCCTCCCAGACGGCCCGGTCCTCCTGGAAGATGTCGCCGTTCAGTTCCTCGAAGTGCTCGATCAGCGCGAGCGTCGGCTCCCGGAGGTGAAAGGAGCCTGCAAGCCAGCCCTGCCCGGTGTGGAAGGCCATTGCCAGCGGGTCGGAGTCCTCGTCGACGAGGAGCCTCCCCTGGTCGGCAGGAAGATCCTCCATCCATGCCGTGAAGGTGTCGTCGGGCAGGTCGGCGAACGCGGGCTCGATGCAGCGCACACCGGGAAGCTCAAGGACCTTCGAGACGAGGGTTTCGTGCGGGGGGGTGACGCCAGGCATGGTTCATCAGGCTCCATATTTCGGGGACCGGTTGACCAGGTCAAGCAGGATAGGCATCAGGGAGCCACCATTGATCCGGTGGAGGCCCCCCTCGGCACAGGAGACCTCGTCGAATTGAGTCACCCGGTCGACCCTCACCCCTTCCCCGAAGATGACGAGCGGCACCGGGTCAGCGCTGTGGTCTTTCACGCTGCAGGGCGTGGAATGGTCTGCACAGATGGCAACAATGCAGTCCTCGAGGCCGATGAGCGGCACCAGGGCCGAATCTATCCTCTCGATGAACATCATCTTCGCCCGGGCTTTCCCGTCGTGCCCTGCCTCGTCGGCACCCTTGATGTTCATCAGCACGAAGTCCGCGGTCCTGAACGCATCGATGGCGGCCCGGACCTTCCCGGCCAGGTTGGTGTCTGCCGACCCGGTGATCTCCGGGACCTCCACCCTCGAAAGGCCGACTGCGGTTCCTATTCCTGCGATGAGGGCGGCTGCGGAGATGACGCACCCTTTGAGGCCGTACCGTGAGGAGAATGGCTCAAAGTGCCCCATCCTCCCCGCTCCCCTGATGAGGACGGTGCTTGCAGGGGGGAGATCCTGGGCCACCCGCGCTGCGTTGACAGGGTGGTCCTTCAGTATCTCTTCTGCCTGGCGCACGAATTCCTGGAGTGCCCGTGCGGTCTTCCTGTCCGCGTCGGTGCCGTCGCGGGCCGAGAACGGGAGCGGAGGCACCCCGTCCTTCTTCGGGTCGTTCGATGTGACCGCGACCCCGAGGTCCTCTCCCCTGAATGCCAGGGCGGCGCGATGCCCGGTGCCGGAACGGAACAGGAACTCGACCCCAAGCGGTGTGAGGTCCACTCCCTCCTGGATGGCCGCGGAGAGGGCTTCGGTGCCGTGGATCCTCCCTGCCCGGCGGTCGGTGACCCTGCCCTCCGCGTCGAGGGTGGCATAATTGCAGCGGAACCCGATCATCCCGGCCTCCATGCGGATCCCGCTCCCCTCTGCCTCGAGCGGACCCCTGCCGGTGTAATACTTGTAGGGGTCATAACCGAGCAGGCTCAGGTGCGAGGTGTCCGAGCCGGGACGGATCCCGGGGGCGATGGTGTCCATGATACCGCATATGCCTTCACTTGCCATCCGGTCAAGCACCGGGGTGAGTGCTGCCTGGAGAGGAGTCCGGTTTCCAAGTTCCGGGCAGGGGCGGTCCGAGATGCCGTCCAGGACGAGAAGGAGGATCTTGTGCGCCGTCATTACCAGAAGAGTAGTCTGTTCCCTGTCTTATGCTTGACCGTTTCCCTGCGTTGCTGCGGGGCTAGAAGAGAAGAAAATGCGGATGGCCTGGGTGGAAGGGGACAGCCCCCTTCAGATCGCCTTGGCCACGCCGACTTTTGACTTGATGACCTCGACCCGGCGTACCGGGAAGAGGGGCTTGACTGCCTTGAAGACTTCTCTTGAGATCTCACCGTTCACGATGCCGTTTATGATGGCGTTCATCTCGGATTCCGTTCCGATCTTTCCAACCATGGTGGAGATGAGGTTCCGGATCGCGTGCACCTGGGAGAGGTTTGCACGGGTGAGAGTGAAGCACGTCACCGTGAGGTCGAGTTTCTTCCCGTCCTTTGTCATGACCGGGACATGGCAGTCGATCCGCGAGGTGCGCCGCTTGATCATTGAGCGCATGTAGTCCCGGGAGAGCTCGTGGCCCAGAAACTCGGTATACGCCGAGTCCCCGGCGACTTCCGCGATCCTGAACTTCACTTTCACGTTCTGCCGTGCATAGTCGTTGATGATCTCACCGAGCGTGGTCTGCATGATCCTGCCAACCACGTTCTCGGCGTCGTTTGCAATAGTGTCCCCGATGTAGGTCTTTCCAAGGACCTCCGGGGAGTACACCTTGTACCAGCTCTTGGCTTTCCAGCCTTCTACTCTCCGTCCAGCCTGTTTCTTCTTTGCCATGTATTCACCACTCTGTTAGGATTCTTTCGGTTGTTCTCCGATGGGCTCACGATCCCTCTTCCATGCCCTTCCGACTCATCCATGTCGGTATGATCATTCATTGAAAGCCACACATCTCCTCTGCGACTGCCAGGTTCATCAGGTAGTCGTCAACTGACGCGATCACCGACCGCAGCGAGTTCCCCTGTATCGTCGTGACGACGAGGCCTCCCTCCGCATACGTGCGCATGCTCTGGAGGTTGTCAGGGCAGAGAGCCGGTGCCACGCACGCGGCGTTCCGGTGCCTGGTCCGTATCTCGCCACGTATCTCCATCATGCGGCCACCGACCTCTCGATGAGGCTGCGGAACTGCTCAAGGCGTGCGCACGGGATGGTGGCCCCGGCCCTGAACCGGTGGCCTCCGCCAAACCCGCCGCACTGGATGGCGGCCTCGCGAACTGCCTCGCCGAGGTCCATCTCCATCCCTCTCGGGCATCGTGCGGAGAGGTGACAGAGCTCGTCATGACGTGCGGCCACGATCACCGGCCCCTGGGGGAGGCAGTCCCTGGAGAGGGCGTCGGCGACATCGCTTGCCACCTGCACGTCGTCGACCTCGACGAACTGCGGAGCCCCCTCAGCGGTACACGCCGCTTTGAGTGCCTGGATCACGCGTCCACGGTGACGGAACGAGAGGTCCCACGCCACCTCCAGGTCAACCGTTGACCGGAGGCAGAGCGAGGACGCGAGCCCCCCGTACCCGGATTTTCCGCAGGCATCCACCACCGCGGCGAGGGTGTGGGCATCGGGGATCACCTCGCGCTGGAGGTCGTAGCGGGCCCCGTAGATGCTTTCGAGGGTCTCCTCCGGTGCGAAGGGACTGAGACGAAGGACGAGGAGCGAGATGAGTTTGTCGAGGGAGACCCCGTCTCCTGATGATGCACTTTCCAGGAGGTCAGCGACTGCCACCTCGTCTCCGCTCACCTGGTGCAGGTAGGGGTTGAGGGCCCCATACAGCCGCTCGTGCTCGTCCCGCCCCGGGAGCAGGAACCCCTTTCCCGGTGTGATGATCCCCTCTGCGACAGCATCGTTGAAGAGAGAGAGATTCACTCCCGAGAGGGCCTGCCCGTCGCCGAGGATCCCGAGCATCACGAGACCGGCGAGATCCCGGTTGTCTCCAAGGCCCTGTGCGACCAGGTAGGCGGCACCTGCCGAGGAGAGCTCGCGGTCACCATCGATTTTGTGAAGGCGGGGGTTGACCTGCAGCTCGCCTTTGAAGTAGGGGATATGGTGGTCGACTACCATCACGCTCTCCGGAAGGTCCTCGATCCCTGACCCGAAATCACAGAGGAGGGTCGGGGTCTCAGGGGAAAAGGCGGCCGGGCTCACCCGCGGGAGGACCCGCAGCCGGAAATGGATGCCTCTCCTGAGCAGGGCCATGCAGAGGATGGAGCCTGCCGCGATGCCGTCCGCGTCGTGATGGGCGTAGACCTCCACGAACTCCTGCCTGCCGAGGTGTTCGGCGAGCCTGTGTGCGGCCTCGTCAAGGGACATGGGAGTTATCGTGAGAGGAGGATCTCGGCGCTCTCCGGCTTGTAGCTCCAGTCCTTCGGGAGCCTGCCGGTCCCGACGTAGTACTTCACCAGGCGGCGGACCTTGGACTCGGTGAGCTGCAGCTGCCTCTTGTTGTGCAGGTCGCTCTTGTTCTCGCCCAGGTGCTTCCTGAGACCCAGGGCTTTTACGATAAGGTTCCGCAGGTCCTCGGGGATCTCGGGCTCCATGCCCTTCTCTTTGAGTATCTGGCCGATCCGCTTTCCGGTGACCAGCTTGACGTCCGGGACGCCGTGCCGGTCGCGGAGGATCATCCCGATTTTACTGGTGGAGACTCCCTCCTTTCGCAGGTCAAGGATGATCTTCTCGATCGCCGCGACATCGGTGTTCGCCCAGGACGGGGCCTCCTTGCGGAAGGGCCGCACAGATCCCGAGTGCCCTCTGCGTCGTGCATGCATTCTTGCCATTGTGCAATTCACCTCCGATTACGCAATGTAAATCCGAAAAGAGTCACGCTGACTCTCCGTAATCCCAGAGGCAGGGGAATGACCCCTGCCCGTGCGTTGCCGCACGTCGGACTTACATCTGCCAGCACTATCCAGAAGTGCTGTAGCTCCTTTGGGTGGTGGACTATTAATGCTATCGTGGGCGGCAGGTGCGGTCAGGTGCTGCCGTAGCGGTTGATCTGCAGAATGAGGTCCCTGAATGCGTCCATTTCGAGCGAGAGCACCTCGTTTCGTGTCATCCCCATGCTTGTCTCGGCATCCGCGGTGAGGGTGTCGGGCCCCCGCATCACGGTCCGGGCGATGCCATCGCGGGAGAGCACCTCTTCGGCCTCACGGTCGTATATAAAGGCCCTCCCTGGGATGATCACCAGGGGATCGAGAGACGTGGGATCGAGGCGCAAGAGATCGTAGATGGTGATCAGGCAGGCGATATCCTTCTCTACCGGCACCACCCGTGCCCCCTTCCCCCGCGAAGAGAGGATCTCCCTGATGAACGGTGCGGAGATCCTGCCGGTGACCACGCTCGCCTTGCGCACGATTCTCGGGAGTTTTTTGAGGAGGTCAGGCTCCCGCGCGAGTGCGAAGGGTGAGCCGATCTCCGGGTCCCAGAGTGGAGTCCCGCTCACCTTGATGCGGAACTGCCGGGAGAGGCCGGTGACCATGTCCCGGAACTCATCCACCTCCTGCACCTTCTGCCCGCGGATGACGGGTGCGTTCCCGAGCACCAGCCCCTGGTCCGCCCGGTTTGCAAACCGCATCAGGATAATCCCCTTTGCCCCCTTCTCCTCGAGCCATTCGCAGGTCTCCTCGAGCACCGGGCCGTCGTTTATCCCCGGGAGGACCACGCAGGCGGCATAGACGTCAATCTCCCCGCAGAGGGTTTCGAGGATGGAGAGCGAGGCCTCGGGCGTCGGGTCGTGCATATACCGCTTCCGCAGGTCCGGCCGAACGGAGAAGACAGTGAACGAGACCTCGGAGAGGCCCGAATCGACCAGGAACCTTGCAATTCCGGGGTCGTCAAACCCCTTCCCGCTCGTGTACCCGATATGCAGGGGTGCTTCCATGCTGGAGAGGAGCTCGACGAGATCAGTGAAGCAGGGGTAACAACTGGGGTCCCCGCCCCCGCTGATAGTGACCCTGCTCACCTCGTCGGGGATGACCTGGAGGCGGGCGAGCACGTCGTCGGCGATCTCCCGGAGGTCCCGGAACCCGCGGTAGTACTCCCTCACGCTCCGGCTGCAGTAGTCGCAGCCCTTCTTATAGGGAGGGCAGTAGCGGCAGCCGAGGGGAGCGGTCTCCTTCACGTGCCTGAAGTAACAATACTCGCAAAAGCCCCGGCAGTCGATTCCCGGCCGTCCCCCGATGTCCACCGAGAGATGCGTCATTGCGTAATTTTTCTTCTCCTGACTGAATAATGCCTTTGGAAAGGGATATCAGATCTCGGCAACAGCCGTATCATTGCCCTCCCACCCGATACGGATCTCCTTCCAGGCGATTGTGCCCCGGGTACCGCCGTGTGTCAGCCGTTTCGTCTCTATCACGAGGCGGATCGTCACAGGCGGTTTCTGTATTCCCATATCATCAGGCGGGTACGACCAGTAGACGGAAGGCTGGTCAGTGACGATATTTGGGCCGTCGATGATTACCCTGTAGTCCGGGGCATTCCATGTCACGAAATGTCCGTAGTCCGCAGTCCAGTTGTAGAGCACCGGGACAGATTCAGTATACCCTGTTGAAAGACGAATTCCTACGGTCGATGACATCAGGGGGCTGTAGCGACCGGGAGTGGCCGCTATCGAAATGTCCGGCTGGCCGGGTGGGATGGTGGGCCCGGCAGTCGATGGTACGGGTGATACGGGGGTGGTGATCGCCGCGGGTGTCTCCCCCACCCGGGAGGTGCAGCCTGCGCAGAGCAGCATGGTGATGACAATGGAGATCGCAAGCGCAACGAATACCCTCATCTTTCTGGTATATCTCCGGCGGGACGATAAAACTCCCTCGTGATTGGGTTCTTCCCACTTTCTGATCCCGGCCTATTTCGGGGGCATTGGGGTGAGGGGTCCGATTCCCCTTCAAAGGCGGGATAGGGGGAAGGGCATATCAGGTGAGAATCCCCTTGTGAGATAAGGAGCGTGGGAATCGTGGAAGAGAAGATCGCAGGATCCATCGTGGAACGGGATGTCATGTCCGAGATGAGGGACGGGACGATGCTCGCTGCCGATGTGTACCGGCCGGCAGAAGGTGATGGCCCCTGGCCGGTCCTTGTCATCCGGCAGCCCTATGACAAGGCTCATGCCGAGACGTTCTCCTACGCGCATCCATCGTGGTATGCCTCCCGGGGGTACATCGTCGTATCCCAGGACATCCGCGGCCGGTGGGCCTCCGGTGGCGAGTTTTCACCATTCCGCCACGAAGCAGAGGACGGATACGATACCGTGGAGTGGGCGGCGGCGCTTCCCGGCTCGTCCGGAAAGGTGGGGATGTACGGGTTCTCGTACGGGGGGCTGACCCAGATGATGGCTGCGTCGCTTGGGCCCCCGCACCTCACCTGCATCTGCCCGGCGTTCTGCACCCCGCAGCTCTACGAGGGATGGGCTTACAACGGTGGGGCGTTTGCACTCTCCTTCAACCTGACCTGGGCACTGTACCTCGCGACCGGGACCGCCAGGCGAAAGGGGCTCTCCGGGTACGAGGCAACTCTCTGGAAATCGATCCAGTCGATGCACGACTGGTGGCAGTGGCTTCCGATGGAGTCTTTTCCCCTGCTCCGCGCCCACGACCTCGCGCCGTACTTCTTTGAGTGGATAGATCACCCGTCATACGACGCCTATTGGCAGCGATGGAGCATTGAGCGGATGTATCCCCGAATCACGGTCCCGGCCCTGCACATCGGCGGGTGGTATGATATATTCAGGGACGGGGACCTCCGGCTTTACGAGGGGCTTCGGGCACAGGCGGGGTCGGGAATGGCGAGGGAGAACCAGAAACTGGTGATGGGCCCCTGGTACCACAATCCATGGAACCGGGTCCTCGGTCCCTGTGACCTCGGCGAGGCTGCGGCCAGCCGCGTGGACGACCTGCAGGTGGAGTGGTTCGACTACTGGCTCAAGGGGATTTTAAACGGCATCATGGAAGAGCCGCGGGTCCGCTATTTCATGCTTGGCGAGAACAGATGGAGGGATGATGCATCCTGGCCCCCGGCAAAGGCACAACCCGTGACGTTCTTTCTCCACAGCCGTGGGAGAGCAAACTCCCTTTCGGGCGACGGGGCTCTCACCCTCGAGTTGCCTGGGGACGAGATGCCCGATGTCTACGTCTACAACCCGAGAGACCCCATCCCAAGCCTGGGAGGCCAGTCATGCTGCATTCCCGGCGTCAATCCCATGGGGCCTTTCGACCAGCGGGTTGTCGAGGCGATCAACCAGGTGCTCGTGTACACTACGCACTCCCTGGAGATTCCCTTCTGCATCGCGGGGAGTGTATCCGTGCGGCTCTTTGCTGCCACAGATGTACCGGATACCGACTTCTGCGTCAAACTGGTGGATGTGTTCCCTGACGGGAGAGCGATCAATCTCACGTCCGGCATCCTCCGTGCGAAATTCCGGGACTCGCTGGAGCATCCCCACCTTCTCTCGCAGGGAACCGTCTATGATCTCCGGATCGATGGCGGGAGCACGGCGGCGAATATCCGAAAGGGGCATCGCATCAGGCTCGAAGTGACGAGCAGCAACTATCCCTGCTGGGACCGGAACACCAACTCCGGCAACAACCCAATGAAGGACACCTATGCGGACATCCGGGTGGCGACAACCCAGGTCTTTCACGACCGGACGCACCCTTCGTGCATGGTACTCTACGGGTGGGAGGAGCGGTGAGGAAGAGCCGCGAGATCCTGCTCCGGTGCTACCATGACCCGGCATTCATCTTTTCCGATGTCCAGGTCTG
>MVQD01000065.1 GCA_002067095.1 Methanoregulaceae archaeon PtaB.Bin056 | reverse complement strand
GATTACGGCCCGGTGGTTGTTCAGCATGTGCTCGGCCTCCCGGAACGCCGGTCCCCTGTCCCCCCGGCAGATAGCACTTGCCACCGATGGACGGGTCCACCTCCCGCAGGCATTCAGGAGCGTGGCAAACTCCTGGGCGTTCCGGAGCGGCGTCCGTGCGGCTTCGCCGGGGAAGAGATAGCTCTCGGAGAAGAGCCGGTCGGCCCGTTCGCCGCAGGCAATGAGCTGCTGGACAAGGGAGCTTGTCACCAGGCGCTTGTCCTCGGGCGAGAACTCTTCCCACACCCGCCAGCGCTTCTCAGGGGTCTGGAGCTCGATCCCGAGCCTCTGCAGGAACCGGAGCGCGCCATTTACGTTATTGGTGATCCCCGCGATGAAAGGGTCATCGTTGTAGGCGAGGCAGACATGGAGCGGCCGCGTGGACGTGCCGTAACAGTTCAGGTCACGGGATATGACCTCGATGCAGCCGGCCGCGGCACCCTCGAGCGCAATATCCCTTGCCGGCCCCACCAGCCCGCAGTCCTCCCTTGCCATCATGTCTCCCACGTTTCCTACCACCGCGAGGCGCGAGAGGTCGACGTTTCCAGGGTCCATCTCCATGGCCACGAGGTATGCCACCCCCGCGGCGCTCATCTTGGAGAAACCATGGTCAAGGCAGTTGACCTGCAGGTACGATCTGCCGGCAGGCTGGCTGACATGATGGTCCACGATCAGCACCTCGTCTTCGCGGAGTCCCCGCTCCACGAGGAGGTTCTGCTGGCCTGCCCCAAGGTCGCAGAATATCTTGAACGTGTCATCCTGCGGCACCTGGCGCATGGTCATGGGCTCAAGCTGCCTGACATGCACGGATCTCGGGCGGATTCCCGCCCGGGAGAGGGCTTCTGCAAGGATGGCCTCGCTGGCGATACCATCGGCATCGATATGGGAGATGATGGTCACCTCTTCGTGGGAGAGTATCTCCCGTGCCGCTGCCCGGGCATCATCGCAGAGACTCATTGCGATAGTAATGGGGTATCCAGGAGAAAAAGGGTGGGGATGGGACATGTGGCAGGCAGAATGGAATCCCTGCATCTGGCACCGGGTGGGATGTTTCATATCTCAAGGGGGAGATATCCTGGTAGAATCCGGCTGCAGGGCCGGGGGTCGTGATCAATGGTCAGGAGAGAATGCCTGGAGTTCCGGGAGCAGGGGATCATATCTGCCGCGAGGATGCGGGCGGTGGACGAGAACGCCATGGCCCTCGGGGTCACCTCTCTCCAGTTGATGGAGTCGGCCGGAAAGGCCCTCTCAGACCTTGTCCGTTCGTTGGACGCAGACACGGTCCTGATCCTCTGCGGGAAGGGGAACAATGGCGGAGACGGGATGGTCGCAGCCCGCCACCTGCAGGACCTCGAGGTCAGCGTAATATACCTTGAGGGCCAGGGGAGGAGCCCTGACTGCGATCACCAGCTGAAGGTCCTCTCATCATGTCCCGTGGACCTTGCACCTGCCCGGTGCCATGAAGACGTGGTCGCCCTCAACACCCATTTCCAGGAAGCGGGCTGCATCGTGGACGCGCTGCTCGGTACCGGCAGCACAGGGACGCCTCGAGAGCCGATCAGGTCCCTTGTGGAGGCTTCCCAAAGGACAACCGCCGTGAAGGTGTCCGCGGATGTTCCCACCCCCGGGTTTGTCCCTGACCACATCCTTGCCTTCCACCGCCCCAAGGTAGAGGGGTCGCTCGTTGCGGATATCGGCATTCCCCTTGAGGCCGAGATCACTGTCGGCCCCGGGGACCTCACCGTCATGCAGCGAAAGGACCCCGGTGCGCACAAGGGAGCCGGGGGAGAGGTGCTCGTGGTCGGGGGAGGCCCCTACCAGGGGGCTCCCTACCTCGCCGGGCTCGGGGCGCTCCGGGCCGGGGCGGATATCGTGAGGATAGCCTCACCAGTCTTTGAACCTGTTCCTGACCTCATCTACGAGCGGCTCGAGGGGAAGCGGATTGGCGCCCGGCACGTCGAAACCCTGAAGGCCCTCGCGGAGAGGGCCGACGTGGTGGTGATGGGAAATGGCCTGGGCGACAAGAGCCACGGGGTGATGGTCGAGCTTGCCCGAAGCTGCAGGAGGGCCGTGGTGGATGCAGACGCGATCAGGACCCCTCTCCCGCAGGCGGAGGATACCATTTATACCCCCCATGCAGGCGAATTTGCGCGCATAACAGGCGCTTTGCCTCCCGGAGAGCCGGTCCCCAGGGCAAGAGCAGTCCGGGATGCGGCACGCACCGGCACCATCCTGCTGAAAGGAAAAACCGATATCATTTCGGACGGAAAGCGGGTCAGGTTCAACCGGACCGGCTCGCCCCTAATGACGGTCGGGGGAACTGGGGACGTCCTTGCAGGGGTGACCGCAGCCCTCTTCTGCCACCTTCCCGCGTTCGAGTCCGCGTGCCTGGCCGCATACGTGAACGGGAGAGCAGGAATGGGGATCGAGAAGGCGTTTGGAGGGGGGATGCTCCCGACAGACCTGGTCGACCGCATCCCGCTCGAGCTCTTTCAGAGGAGTGAACCCACATGACGGAATTTACGCATATCAGAGACGACAGGGCCCGGATGGTGGACATCGGGGGAAAAGGAGAAGTATACCGTGAGGCGCGGGCATCAGGGAGGATCCTCCTCCGCCAGGAGACGCTCTCTGCCATAAGGAGTGGGACCGTGGTGAAGGGAAACGTCCTTGCGACCGCAAGGGTAGCCGCCACACTGGCAGTGAAGGAGACCCCCCGCCTGATCCCCATGTGCCACCCTATCCCCATCAGCAGCGTGGACGTGGAGTTCAATCTCCTGGAAGACTCGGTGGAGGCAGCAGTCAGGGTCCGCTCCCATGGGAGGACCGGTGTCGAGATGGAGGCAATCACGGGGATATCGGTTGCCCTCCTCACGGTATGGGACATGGTGAAGTCCGCAGAGAAGGACGCAGGCGGCCAGTACCCGGTCACCTGCATCACCGATATCAGGGTGCTCGAGAAGCGGAAAGGGGAGAGCGGTGCCAGCGAGCAGTAAAAAAGTGCGCAGGTAGCGCTGACCGCGCAGTTTAATATCCCTGCAGGCGACTTCTATAGGTCTTACGGGATGCGTCCCGTCAAGGAATGTGGCTCGTCTTTCGAGCTGAACCTGAAAGGTGCAAGAACCATGGCAAAATCAATGTACGCCTACGTCAGGGAGGCGTGGAGGAGACCGAGCGAGAGCGAGGTCAAGGCGCTGCTCTGGAACCGCATGCAGCAGTGGCGCCGCGAGGGGAGCGTCGTACGGATAGAGCGCCCCACGCGTATCGACCGTGCCAGGAACCTTGGCTACAAGGCCAAGCAGGGCATCGTGATGGTGAGGGTGAAGGTCCGGCGTGGCGGCAGGCGCAAGTCCCGGTACGTCCGCGCCCGCAGGTCCATCAGGATGGGAGTCAACCGCATCACCGCCGGGAAGAGCCTGCAGCGTATCGCAGAGGAGCGTGCCTCGCGGAAGTACCCGAACATGGAGGCGCTGAACTCCTACTGGGTGGGCCAGGACGGACGCCAGAAATGGTACGAGGTCATCCTGGTCGACGGGAACCACCCGGCCATCCGGAGCGATTCGCAGCTTGCGTGGATGAGCGACCATGTCCACCGCGGACGCGCAGAACGCGGCAAGACCAGCGCGGGGATGAAGGGCCGCGGCATGCGGAACCGCGGGAAAGGGACCGAGAAGACCAGGCCGAGCATCCGCTCGCATGGCAACCTGGGCAAATAACTTATCCTTTTTCCCCCGATCTCTTTTGATATGCGATGCACTGACGCCTGCGTGTACCCCTTTCCCCTGGGGGATTCCTCGGTTCGCCGGATGGCACAGGAAGCAGGGGAGCTTGGGCTTGACAGCATAGTGGCAGTCGGCGCGAGAGGATGCATCTTCAGGGGAGTGGAAGTGGTAGGAGGAACCGTCATCCAGGGAAGAGATCAGGGGGAGGTCCAGGCAGCATTGCGGAGAATGGGGAAAGACCCGGGGGTCGTGATGGCCACCGCGGGGGATTATGCACTCAACAGGGCCCTCCTTCACATGGGCCGGGTCAGGATATTGAGGGGGATCCATGCCACCCCCGGGAACTCTTTTGACCATATCCTCGCAAGAATGGCCGCGGAACGCCAGGTGGCAGTGGACCTCGACATCTCTGTCCTTGTAAGCGGGAGGGACTATACCAGGCAGAGGGCGCTCCAGAGGTACGCGGACCTGGTCAGGCTCCAGTCGCGCTTTGGGTTTTTACTCACCCTCTCATCAGGCGCAAGGTCGATCCTTGGGATGAAGTCCCCAAGGGACATGGTCGCGCTGTGCGGGCTCTTTGGCCTGGATGAAGACGATGTGGAAGGGGCCTTCCTCGGCATCGCGAAGGTTCTCCGGCCGGAAAAGTCAGTCGAGGTGGTGGAATGAGACCGCGCCCCCCCACGATGAGGGGAAAGAGGCGGTATATCCTGGCAAGGCTTGACCCGCCATCAGTCGCCTTCAATGGCCGCGACCTCTACTATGCCATTGCGGAATCGCTGACCTCGCTCTATGGAGATTCCGGCATGGCCTTCATACAGCCCTCTGTCGTCTCATGCGCCGAAGGCTATGCAATCATCAGGTGCACCCGCTCCTCTGAGGGCAGGGTCGTCGCGGGGCTTGCCGCGGTGCACCAGGTGCAGGAGGTGAGCGTGGCGGTGCGGAGCATCCGCACCTCGGGGACCATGCGCTCCCTGCGCCGGCACCTCGCGGGAATGAGATCCAGGGCACCATGTGGAGAGCATGATGCGTATTTCCAGGGCAGATCCTGGACCGCGGTGCAGTATCCGGGTGCGAAGGTTGATTTATTTGAAAAGGGATTTAAAAACCAGCAACCATTGTTCCTCACAGAGGAAGATCTGGAGGAGTAGCGAACCATGCAGCCACAAACGTATCAGATGGGGTATGACCGGGCAATCACAGTGTTCTCCCCCGACGGCCGGCTTTATCAGGTCGAATATGCCCGGGAAGCAGTGAAGAGAGGGACCACGGCGGTGGGAATAAAATGCAGGGAGGGTGTGGTGCTGATCGTGGACAAGAGAGTCACCTCCCGCCTTCTCGAATCCTCGTCGATCGAGAAGATCTTCAAGATCGATGAGCACATCGGGGTCGCATCATCCGGCCTTGTGGGGGATGCCAGGGCGCTTGTCGACCGGGCCAGGATCGAATGCCAGATAAACCGCGTCACCTACGACGAGAAGATTGACGTGGAGGCGCTTGCGAAGAAACTCGGCGACCACATGCAGACCTATACCCAGTTCGGCGGGGCGAGGCCTTACGGGACCGCGCTCCTGATCGCAGGAGTGAGCGACGGGGAAGGCCGCCTCTTTGAGACCGACCCGAGCGGTACCCTCCTCGAATACAAGGCCACCGGCATCGGGATCGGCAGGAATGCTGTGATGAAGATCTTCGAGGAGGAGTATGACTTTGACTCGACCATCAACGACAGCATACAGCTGGGAATCAGGGCCCTCCACGACGCCACCGAGGGCAAGTTCGACGTGAATATGGTGGAGATCGGGATCATCGAGATGGAGAACCCCATATTCCGGAAGATGAGCAAGGAAGAGGTCGCGGCCTTCGTGGAAAAGTTCGAAAAATAAGGGAGGAATCCTCGTGATACCCCTGGAGAAGGCGGTCACGGCACGGCTGGAGAGCCACGGGGAGAAGTTTGAGATCCTGGTAGATCCCGACCTTTCGGTCAGGTACCGTCAGGGAGAGAAGATCGAACTGGAAGACATGGTCGCGGCCCTCAATGTATTCTCGAATGCCTCGAGGGGTACACGGGCGTCGGATGAGGCGCTCCAGAAAGTCTTCCAGACCACGAACTTTCCGGAGATTGCCGCGAAGATCATACAGAAGGGGGAGATACACCTCACCGCTGAGCAGCGCAAGCATATGATTGCCGAGAAGCGGCGGCAGGTGATCAATTTTATCGCCCGGAATGCCGTGAACCCCCAGACCGGGCTTCCCCATCCACCGCAGAGAGTGGAGATGGCGATGGAGGAGGCACGGGTCAGTATCGACCTCTACAAGCACCTTGACGAACTCGTCAAGGAGACGGTAAAGGCGCTTCGCCCGATCCTCCCCATCAAGTTCGACGAACTCCGCATCGCGGTGAAGATACCGGCGGATTTCGCCCCCCGGGCGTTCGGGGACATCCAGTCCGCGGCCACCATCGAGCGGGAGGAATGGCAGAAAGACGGCTCCTGGATATGCCTCGTACGCATCCCGGCCGGGATCCAGGGTGATTTCTACAACCTGGTAAACCGGCTCACCAAGGGCCAGGGAGAGGTGAAGATCCTCGATTAACTATATGAAGGCATACGGCGAATAATAAAAGACACAAGAGAAAGGGATGAAACAATGAGCAGGGGACAACAGAAGGCAAAAGGAAGGGTAACCGGGAGCGCAGGGCGCTTTGGTCCACGATATGGAAGATTTATCCGCAAGAGGGTCGTGGAAACCGAGCGGATCTCCCGCGCCGCACACCGCTGCCCGAGATGCGACATGGTCTCGGTGAAGAGGGAGGGGACAGGGATCTGGGCCTGCCGCAAGTGCGGGTTCAAGTTTGCGGGAGGGGCATATACCCCCCAGACCCCTGCACTCCGCATCGCGCTCCGCGCAATCGACCGCACGATGGAAGGAAAGGAGTGATCCTGCCATGTCGGGAGCGTACAAGTGCGCCCGGTGCAAGCAGAAGGTGGAGATCGACGTGAACGTGCGCTGCCCCTACTGCGGACACCGGATCCTCTTTAAGGAGCGCGGCGCAGCAATAAAAGAGCTGAAAGCACGCTGATTGGGCTCTCCTGAGAATCCCCCGTTTTTTTTCATCAGCTGGGTGGGGCAACGCTCCTTCCGGGGCTTTCCGGGACCTTTTTTTTTGGCCCGGAGAAGGACATGCTTTTTTTCCTGCAGATTTCCCAGAAATGCATCCGTCTCCAACCCGACCAATCGGTTTATGTGGACCAATGTCCAAATAAAGAGGTCAGACAGATACGAGGGGGGTACCCGTTGTCCGAAGGGAGAGAAGGGTCCTCAGGGATGAGATGATGGGCGATGGAGCATGAAGCGGTCTTTTGGTTCCGGTGTCCCCATGCAGAAACCCTGTACCGTTCGCTGTCCCCTGAGATGGCCGAAGAACTGCACCCCCGCTCGCGGGCGGAATGCTTCATGGAAAGCCGGGACGTCCTGGTGCTGAAGGTGCAGGCCCGGGATTGCGCCGCGCTCAGGGCCTCGCTGAACATGTGGCTCCGCCTCGTGAACGTGGCAGACGAGATGCAGGCGCTGGCATCCCCCCCCTCAAAGGAGAGATCATGAGCAGCATATCACCAAAAGTGCAGAACCAGATTGCCCAGCTGCAGCAGATGCAGCAGCAGATGCAGACGATCGGGGCCCAGAAGAGCCAGTACGAGATGGCGGTAAGGGAAGCCAGGCGCGCCACAGAGGAGTTGAAAGAAGTCCCGGACGAGAACGCGGTCTTCATGAGTGTGGGCTCGGTGATGATGCAGAAGAAGAAGGAAGACGTGCTGGCAAAGCTCAACGACAAGATCGAGACCCTGGAGATCCGGATCAAGTCCCTTGAGAAGCAGGAGACCCTGCTGCAGGGCAAGTTCGAGCAGCTCCAGGCCCAGATAAAGCAGGCGCTCGAGGGGAAATCATCCCCTGGCGCCGCCTAACCGATCATTTCATTCACTTTTTTCCGGTGTGCGGGTCCAGCCGGTGCAGCATGTTCAGGGCGTTGATCATCGCTTCCGCTGATGCAAGGACGATATCGTCCCCCGATGCGCTGGCATCGAAGATCCTCCCCTGCTCGTCCTCAACAGCAATCGTGACATGGCCGATGGCATCGGACCCGCCGGAGATTGCCTCGATGGAGAACTCCTTTAATTGCACCTTCATCGGCAGCATCCCGAGCACGGCTTTTAAGGCGGCATCCACCGGCCCGGTCCCCGTGGCACTGTAGACTGCCTCTTTTCCGCCGATCTTCGCCTTCACGCTCGCGGTGGGAATGAGGTGGTTGCCGGTCATCACTGCCAGTTCTTCCATCTCGATCATCCGGCCGCCGTTCCCGATCCCCATCTCGCTCTCGGCGATCTCGTAAAGGTCGGCATCCGTGACCCGCTTTCCTTTCACGGAGATGAACTTGATCTTCTCCACGATACGGTCGAGCTGACTGTCGCTTGGGTTCAGGTGCACCTCTTCGAGCATCTGGCGCACCGCGTGCCTCCCGACATGCTTGCCGAGCGTCAGCTTCCGCCGATGGCCGACCATTTCAGGGGTCATGATGCCGGGCTCGAACGTTGCCGCACAGGCGATCACGCCGTGGGAGTGGATCCCGCTCTCGTGTGAGAAGGCGTTCTCGCCGACGATCGGGTAGGTGGGCGGGATCGATATCCCGGAATACCGGGAGATCAACCGCGAGGTCTCCACCAGTCTCTCCTTCCTGATGCCGGTCTGCATCCCGAAGATGGACTCGAGGATCATCACCGTCGAAGAGAGGTCCGCGTTCCCTGCACGTTCCCCAAGGCCATTCACCGTCACCTGCACCTGGGAGGCGCCGGCCTCAACGGCGGTGATGGTGTTGGCGACCGCAAGGCCGAAGTCGTTATGACAGTGTACGTCGAGCGGGCACCTGATCTCGGCTGCCAGGTGCGAGATGAGTGCCTTCATCGCAGTCGGGGTGTAGACTCCCACGGTATCAGGGACGTTCAGGATGGTCGCCCCTGCATCCGCGGCGGTGCGAAAGACCTGCACCAGGTAGTCGAGGTCTGTCCTGGTCGCGTCCATCGCCGAGAACATGCACAGGTCGCAGTGGTCGCGGACGTAGGAGACGATCTCGCCGGTGATCTCAAGCACCTCTTCGCAGCTCTTCTTGATCGTATGGACCCGCTGCACTTCGGAGGTGGGGATGAACACGTGCACCATGTCCACCCCGCAGTCAAGGCAGGCGTCCACGTCCTCTTTCCTGGAACGGGCCAGGCCGCAGACAATCGATTCGAGGCCAAGATCCGCAATTGCCTTTACCGTCTCCATCTCTCCCTGCGAGGAGGCAGGGAACCCTGCCTCGATGGCATGGACTCCGATGGAGGAGAGCTGGCGGGCTATCTCAAGTTTCTGCTCGAATTTGAAGGAGATACCGGGTGTCTGTTCACCATCCCGGAGGGTGGTATCGAAAACTGTGACTCTTCTGGTCGACGGCTTATCGACAAAGAAGACAATTCCCCACATCAGTGGTTCTGGAGGTCATACCTTTACTTTACGTTGCCTTTACTATAAAAAAGTACCCGGCCAGGCAGCCGTTCTCCCAAAGAATCGATACGTTTAATAGGTTTATTCCCCCTATAGTATGAGCGCAAATCCCGCCTTAACTCAGACTGGTAGAGTGCGCGGCTGTAGTATGATCTGCCGTTCCAGGCAATTGCGCGGCTACCGCGATGTCCCCGGTTCAAATCCGGGAGGCGGGATCTCCAACAAGATGCGCGAGAAGACTGGTGTGCCCAGGTAGTGTAGCGGCCTATCATGTCGGCCTGTCACGCCGACGACTCGGATTCGAATTCCGACCTGGGCGTTCTTCTGTTTTTTCAGAATAGCGACATATATATAGCCCTTTAGCGAAAACTACGAGTTATTGCTAATTGGGGACGGAAGAAATGAAATTTTTCAGGTTGAGCATACTTTTGGTTCTGGTATTCATTATTCTTTTTCCAGGAGTGTCAGCAGATAT
>MVQD01000064.1 GCA_002067095.1 Methanoregulaceae archaeon PtaB.Bin056 | reverse complement strand
GCGGGTCAGTTTCGAGGACAACGCCGTCGTCGTCGTGGACGAGAAGAACGAGCCGCGCGGGACGGAGATCAAGGGTCCGGTCGCCAGGGAAGTGGCGGAGCGGTTCCCGAAGATCGGCTCCATGGCCACCATCATCGTGTGAGGGAAGGCTATGGTACGGATCGAGAGTACACAACCAAGGAAGCAGAGGAAGGCCAGGTATACCGCTTCTGTCCACTCCCGTGGCCGGTTCCTCCACGCACCGCTTGCACCGGACCTCCGGAAGCAGTACGGGACCCGGAGCGCGCGAGTGGTGGTGGGAGACACCGTCAAGGTGCTCAGGGGCGAGGCGGCCGGGACCGAGGGCCCTGTGGACGAGGTGGACACCAAGATGTCCCGGATCGTCGTTCAGGGGGTCTCCATTCCCAAGTCGGACGGGACGGAGATGCCGAGGCCCGTCTCTCCTTCCAACGTGCAGATCACCAAACTGAACCTGAAGGACCCGCGGAGGGCCGCGTCCCTGGGGGAGAGTGAATAATGTCAGACCACCTCAAGAGGCTCAATGCCCCGAAGTCCTGGCACGTTGCCAGGAAGACAGAGAAGTTCATCACCAGGACCAGCCCTGGCCCGCACAACGCCAATGCCATGCCGGTCGCGGTATGGCTCCGGGACCACATGCACTTTGCCTCCAACATGAAGGAGGTTAAGCAGATCCTGGTCCAGAAGGACGTTATCATCAACGGAAAACCCTGCCGGAACCCCAGGATGGGGATCGGGATCTTTGACATCATCTCCATCCCCCGTATCAACAAGCACTACAGGATCCTCCGCGACAAGAGAGGCCGGCACAAGACCATCGAGATCGACGCCGAATCGGCAAAGAGCCGCCTGGCAAAGATCCGGAACAAGACGATCGTCCCGGGTGGAAAGGTGCAGCTCAACCTCCGTTTCGGTGCAAACGTGCTTGCAGACAACACCTACAAGCCCGGCGACTCGGTGGTCATATCGCTTGAGCCCGAGAACAGGTTCGCAATCCTCGACCACTTCCCGTTCGCCGTCGGCAACATGGCAATGGTCATCGGCGGCAAGCACTCCGGCATCGTTGCCCGCATCGTCGGGATCGAGGTAGTGCCGGGGAGTGTGCCGAACAGGGTGATCCTGGAAGACCAGGAGAGCAGGGCGCGCTTCGAGACCATCGACGACTATATCTACATGGTGGGCCGCGAACAACCGGCCCTCACAGAGTGGGGGATTGAAGAATGAACCCCATGCGCAACGTCTACGTGGAGAAGGTCGTGGTGCACATGGGGGTCGGCGAGGCCGGCGACAAGCTGACCAAGGCCGTCGACCTGATGAAGGCCATCACGGGAGGCACCCCGGTGCGCAGTAACGCCAAGCAGACGAACACCACGTTCGGGATCCGCAAAGGCGCCCCTATCAGCTGCCGGGTCACACTTCGCGGCAACAAAGCAGAGACATTCCTCAAAACGGCGCTCGGCATCGTCGAGAGAAGGATCAACGCGAGCCAGATCGACCAGCGTGGAAACTTCTCGTTCGGCATCGAGGAGCACACCGACTTCCCGGGGATGAGTTACGACCCCCAGATAGGCATCTACGGCATGGACATCAACGTCGTCCTCGCCCGCCCCGGCATCCGGATCTCGCGGAGGTCAATAGAGCAGCGCAGGCTCCCCCGCACACAGCAGGTGAACCGTCAGGACGCGGTTGCCTTCCTCAAGGCGAGCCACCAGGTGGAGGTGCTCTGACATGGGCGGAGAGAAGGTCAAGAAATACGGCCGCGGCGCACACGAATGCAAGATGTGCGGCCGGAAGCAGGGCCTGGTGCGGCGTTACAACATCATGTTCTGCCGCCAGTGTTTCCGGGAATGGGCGCAGAAGATGGGCTTTAAAAAGATGAACTAGAGGGAGCGTCAGACATATGGCAAGACTAAATACAATCGCAGATGGTATGTGCGCCCTCAAGAACGCGGCAGACGGAGGCAAGTCCGACGTGATCATCGAGCCGGCGAGCAAGCTGCTGGGCGAGATGTTTCGCATCATGCAGGAGGCCGGGTATATCAACGGCTTCGAGTTCATCGAGGATGGGCGGGGAGGCCAGTTCATGGTTCACCTCAATGGCAGGATCAACCGGTGCGGCGCCATCTCTCCCCGGTACTCGGTGAAGCTCTCCGAACTGGAATACTGGGAGACCCAGTTCCTCCCGGGGAAGAACTTCGGGATACTGCTCCTCTCCACCTCAAAGGGCGTGATCACCCATGAACAGGCCCGCCGCGAGGGTGTGGGCGGGGAGCTCCTGGGGTACGTCTACTAGAGGGGGTGCGAAAAGACAATGGCGACAGAACGAACCGTGCGCATCCCCAAGGGTGTGAACGTAGAGATAAACGGCCCGCATGTCAGGGTCAAAGGCCCAAAGGGGCAGCTTGAGCGGGTATTCCGGTTCCCCCAGATCACCATGAGCGTTGCCGCCGATGAAGTGGTCATCTCCACCGCGGCAGACAGAAAACGGGTCGTCGCAATGGTGGGTACCATCCAGGCACATGTGGCAAACATGTGCAAAGGGGTCTCGGAAGGGTTCGAGTACCGCATGAAAGTGGTCTACAGCCATTTCCCGATCCAGCTCAAGCTCTCGGGCAACCGGCTCGAGATCAACAACTTCCTCGGTGAGAAGAAGCCGCGGTACGCCCTGATAAGGGACGGAGTAACCGCGAAGGTTGGCAACGACGAGATCGTCCTCTCCGGGATAGACCGCGAGCTGATCGGCATCACTTCGGCTAATATCGAGGATGCGACAAAGATACGGAACCGTGACCCCCGTATCTTCCAGGACGGAATATACCGGGTTCAGAGGGGATGAGGATAATGGCTGACGAAAAAATCCGACGTATTCGTGTCAGGGCAGAGAAGTCCGCCCGTTTCAGGAGAGATGGGGAAGGAAAGAAGGAGCGTCTCGCCGACACCTGGAGGAGGCCCCGCGGGCTTCACAACAAGCAGCGGATCCAGAAGAAGGCCAAAGGCCCCATGCCCACGCCCGGCTACGGAAGCCCGGCCGACGTCAGGGGACTGCACCCAAGCGGATACCGCGACGTGCTGGTCCACACTGCCGGCGAACTCGAGGGACTCGATCCTGCGCTCGATGCAATCCGCATCGCGGCCCAGGTCGGCGCAAGGAAGAGAGGCCTGATTCAGGAGATGGCCCTCGCCGCAGGACTCAAGGTCCTCAACCCGAAGGATCTGTCCGCAAAGAAGGAAGCAGAACCCGCGGGAGAGGAGCCTGAGAACGACGAGGAGGTGGAAGAGAATGACTGATCTCTCCACCCAGAAGAGGTTATCCGCCTCAATTCTGAAGTGCGGTGTCCACAGGGTCTGGTTTGACCCTGAGCGGACTTCCGACATCCAGAACGCGATCTCCCGCGAAGACCTCCGCGGCCTCATAGACGAGGATGCCATCAGGGCGCTCCAGCCCAGGGGCAACAGCAGGGGGAGAGCCAGGGAGAAGATGGCGAAGCGCTCGTACGGGCACTGCAAGGGGCCGGGAAGGCGCAGGGGAGCAGCCGGGGCACGGAGCCCCCGGAAACGCGAATGGATCAAGAAGATCCGTGCGATCCGAAAGACTCTTGCGGAACTTCGCGACACCGGGGAGATCAATCCCCACCTGTACCGCACGCTCTACAGGCAGGCGGCCGGGGGGCAGTTCAGGAGTGTCGCGCACCTCAAAGCGCACCTTGCGCTTATGGCAGGGAGGATGAAGTAACATGGCGACAGGACCACGCTACTTCGTTCCCTTCCGCAGGAGGAAGGAGGGCAAGACCAACTACTATGCCAGAGCAAAACTGGTGGTATCCGACCGGCCCCGGATGGTGGTGCGCCGAACGAACAGGCGTATCATCATCCAGCTCGTCACCGCGGAGATGGACGGAGACCGGACGCTCGTCTCCGCTCACTCGGGCGAGCTCGCCGGGTTCGGGTTCTCGGGGTCCACCTCGAGCACTCCCGCGGCATATCTCACCGGTGCGCTCTTCGCGGTCAAGGCCCTGAATGCGGACTATGAGACCGCAATCCTCGACATCGGCCTGCACCGCGCGACGCGGGGTGCCCGCATATTCGCGGCCCTGAAAGGAGCGGTGACTGCCGGCCTCGATATCCCCCACGGCGAGGAGATCCTCCCCGACGATGACCGGGTGAAGGGTGCACACATCGCAGCCTACGCACCTGAC
Source organism: Methanoregulaceae archaeon PtaB.Bin056 (assembly GCA_002067095.1). Taxonomy (GTDB): domain Archaea; phylum Halobacteriota; class Methanomicrobia; order Methanomicrobiales; family Methanospirillaceae; genus Methanolinea_A. Next base: position 18,188 of record MVQD01000064.1, on the reverse strand, counting down.
CGTGCAGGCGGCCTCGTGCAGAACGTGGAACAGACAATGGACGCCATCATGAAGGAGCTGGAGTAATATGGCATATGAGAAAGAGGAATGGGTCCCGCTGACCGGCCTTGGGAAGATGGTGGTATCGGGCCAGCTGTCCAGCATCGACCAGGTGCTGGAGAGCGGCCGCCCCATCAAGGAGCCGGGTATCGTCGATACCTTCCTCCCTGACCTCGAAGATGAGGTCCTTGACATCACCATGGTGCAGCGGATGACCGACTCCGGCCGCCGGGTGAAGTTCCGCGCCGTCGTGGTGGTCGGGAACAGGAACGGGTATATCGGGTTTGGGCAGGGCAAGGACTCCCAGGTGGGAGACGCCATCAAGAAGGCCATCGTGGATGCCAAGACCAACCTGATCAAGGTCCGGAGGGGCTGCGGCAGCTGGGAATGCGGCTGCGACACCGCGCACTCCATCCCCATGATGGTGGAAGGAGCGGCGGGCAGTGTCCGGGTCACCCTCAAGCCGGCACCCCAGGGTATCGGCCTTGTGACCGGGGAGATAAGCAAGAAGGTGCTGGAACTTGCCGGAATCCGTGACGTGTGGACGTTCTCCCGCGGCCAGACCCGGACCACCATCAACTTTGCGAAGGCCACCTTCAATGCCCTGAAGGCGACCAACATGATCCGCACGGGAGGCCAGGAGTAATGTACGCAATCGTGCAGGTCCGCGGGGTGGTGAATACCCGGCGTGACATCAAGGATACGTTGAAGATGCTCCGCCTGCACCACATCAATCACTGTGTCCTGGTCCCGGACACCCCCGAGTACCTCGGGATGATCCGGAAGGTCAAGGACTTCGTGGCCTATGGCGAGGTGGATGTCGAGACGGTCGAGACGATCCTCCGCACCCGTGGCAGGGTTGAGGGGAACAGGCCCCTCACCGACGAATACGTGAGGGAGAACTCGACATACCCGGGGATCTCTGACTTTGCCAGGGCCCTGGCATCAGGTGAAGCCCGGTTGTCGGATGTCCCGGGGGTAAAACCGGTGCTCAGGCTCCACCCTCCCAGGAAAGGGTACCGGACTATCAAGAGGACCTACCCCCAGGGCGGGGCCCTCGGGTACTATGGAAAGGAGATCAACGAGCTCCTGTACAAGATGAGGTGAAGCGATGCCAGTGAACAAGCGATCAAAATTCCGCGGCTCGAGAACGTGCGGCGGAGGCACCCACAAGAACAGGAGAGGTGCGGGTAACCGGGGCGGCAGGGGCCGTGCCGGCCACCGCGACCACCGGTTCTCCCATTTCCTCGTGTACGGGGAAGTCCACAACGGCAAGCATGGATTTGTAAACCAGACCTCGGCTGTCATGAATGTCCTCTCGGTGGGCAGGCTCGATGAGATGGTCGAGGAACTCATCGCTGCCGGGATGGCATCCAGGGAGGGTGATGCAGTCGTCATCTCCGCGGATCAGATCGGTATCGATAAGATACTTGGGAACGGAAAAGTCACACAGAAGATGCACGTGTCCGCGCGTGCATTCTCCGGACAGGCAAAACAGAAGATAGAGGCGATGGGTGGCCAGGCCCTGGTTATCTAATCCCTTTTTGTGGTGAAAAAATGGGAGAACTTCTGGACCGAATGGAACCGCTGCTTGCAGCGATGCCCACCGTAAAAGGACCTGAAGGCCACGTCCACTTCAAGAACAAGCTGGTCTGGACCGCAGGGATCCTCATCCTGTATTTTGTGCTTACCAACATCCCATTGTTCGGACTCGACCCGGGCTCACAGGACATTTTCTTCTACTGGCGCGCACTCCTGGCCGGTGCCAGCGGGTCGCTCGTGCAGCTTGGGATCGGCCCGATCGTGACCGCGTCCATCGTGCTCCAACTCCTGAAGGGTGCGGACCTCATCCATATCGATACGAGCGATATGAGAGGGCAGATCCAGTACATGGGCCTGCAGAAACTCCTGATCTTCGTGATGATCATCATAGAGGCGGCACCGAACCTCGTGGGTGGCTTTTTGATGCCGGACCCCGCGATTGCGGATGTGTTCTTCGGCGGGAACCTGTTCCTTGTCTCGATCATCATCTTCCTGCAGGTATGCATTGGGGGGGTGCTGATCGTCTTCATGGACGAGGTGGTCACCAAGTGGGGGATTGGATCCGGCGTGGGTCTCTTCATCATTGCAGGGATATCCCAGGCCATCATCAACGGGTTCATCAACTGGGCGCCCGTCAGCGACCAGTATCCCGTCGGGTTCTTCCCCAGGATAGCCGCGGTCATCATGGACGGGGCAAACTTCCTGCAGTATATGGGCACAGACATGATCGCGTTCATCACCACGATCGTGATCTTCCTGGTCATCGTGTACGTGGAGTCGACAAGGATCGAGATCCCCCTTGCACACGCACAGGTCCGTGGTGCACGGGCGAGGTTCCCGGTAAAACTGATCTACGCGAGCGTGCTGCCGATGATCCTCGTCCGGGTGCTGCAGGCGAACATCCAGATGATCGGTCTCTTCCTGAATAACGTAGGGATCACCATCTTTGGCGCATTCCAGGGTGCCACCCCCGTAAGCGGGCTGATGTGGTTCCTTGCCCCCATCAACGGCCCCGACGACTGGATGTGGTGGCTGTATGACCTCGGCCACGCGCCTTGGGAGGTGCTGGTCAGGATGGGGATCGATATCTTCGTCGTGGTCGTGGGAGGTGCAATATTTGCCCTCTTCTGGATCAAGACCGCGGGGATGGACTCAAAGGACGTGGCACGCCAGATCCAGCACTCGGGGATGTCAATCCCGGGATACCGGAGGAACCCCCAGGTGCTGGAGAAGTACCTTGACCGCTACATCCCCAGGGTCACTGTCATCGGCGGGGTGTTTATCGGGGTCCTCTCGGTCTTCGCCAACCTCTTCGGTGTGATCGGGGCGGTGAGTGGTACGGGGCTTCTGCTCACGGTGTCCATCACCTACCGGCTCTACGAGGAGATCGCAAGCCAGCAGATCATGGAGATGTACCCGTTCATGCGGACATTTTTCGGAAAGGAGTGAGAATGACAGGAAGGAGAGTGATCGTGACCGGTGTCCCCGGGGTCGGGAAGACGACCGTGGTGACAGGTGCGTTAAAAGTCCTGGAAGGGGAGGGGATCTCGTACCGATCCCTCAACTTCGGGACCTACATGTTCGAGACCGCCCAGAAGGAGGGCCTTGCAAGGGACCGTGACGAGATGCGCCGGCTTCCCGGCGATGTCCAGAAGACGCTCCAGCAGAGTGCCGCCCGTGCAATGGCACGGGAGAGTGGAAACATCCTCGTCGACACCCACGCCTCTGTCAGGACTCCGAAGGGATTCCTGGCCGGCCTGCCCGAATGGGTGCTCCGGGAGCTGATGCCGGACACTATCATCCTCGTCGAGACCGATGAAGACCAGATCCTCATGCGCCGGCTTTCGGACGAGACCCGGACAAGGGACATGGAGGGGTCCGGGGCGATTGCCGCTCACCAGCAGTTCAACCGTGCGATTGCGGCATCCTATTCCATGCTCACCGGGTGCACCATCAAGTACATCACCAACGCGGACTTCCTGCTCGACCGCGCGGTAGAAGAGATGGCCGCCGTTCTCAGGTGAGCGGAATGAAGAAGAAGAAGTTCGGGGGCTTTATCGCCCTGCTGGTGGCTATGGCCATGATCCTCTCCTACAGCATCGCACCCATACGCGATGGGGTAGGGGAGGCCCTTGACGTCGTGCTGGGGCCGCTTGCAGGGATGATGCCGTTCTACATCCTGATTATCATCCTCTCCGCGGCCACCGGGCTCTATTCATCGATCATCCAGAAGTATACGATAGATTATGAGAGGATGACCGAAGTGCAGGAGAGGATGAAGGTCTTCCAGAGAGAGTTCCGCGAGGCCCAGCTCTCCGGGGATGAGAAGAGGATCAAGAAGATGGACGCAAAGAGGGACCGCGTGATGAAGGAGCAGATGGAGCTCTCGCAGCAGCAGTTCACTCCCATGGCCTACATCCTGATCATCACGGTCCCGATCTTCTTCTGGCTCCTCTTCAGGCTGGGGGTTGCCCCTGACGCGACGGTGGTCATGCCATTCTTTGGGTCCCACACGCTCACTGACGCGGTGCTCGGGCCCGTCCCGGCCTGGATCCTCTGGTACATGATCTGCTCCCTTTCCATCAGCCAGGTGGTCAGGAAGTCCCTGAACATCGGGGGTATCTGATGCGCATCACGGTGAGCGGGCTACCCGGGAGCGGGACCACCTCGCTCGCCCGCCACCTTGCAGGCACCAGGAACTACACCCTCATTTCAGCCGGCGAAGTCTTCCGGCAGATGGCAGCCGAGAGAGGCCTTGACATCGCGGAGTTCGGAAGGCGTGCAGAGCAGAATCCCGCGATCGACAGGGAGATCGACGCCAGGCAGCGCGAGATCGCAGAGTCTGGGGACAACATCATCGCCGAGGGGCGGCTCTCAGGGTGGTGCGTGCGCAATGCCGACCTGAAGATATGGCTCCAGGCGCCCATGGAGTGCAGGGTTGCACGGATATTCTCGCGGGACACGCTCGAGGATATCAATACCGCGCTTCTCCTCACTCGCGAGCGGGAGGCATCGGAAGCCCATCGCTACCGGGAATACTACTCGATCGACATCAATGACCTCTCCCCCTACCACCTGATCCTCAACTCCGAGAAGTTCGGGGTAGAAGATCTCTCATCCCTCGTGGAGGCAGCCATCAGATGTATCGAGCATGCGAAGACGGTCTCCTGAACAGAGCGTCGATTACCTCACACTTCCTTTCCTTCCATTCTTTTTATTCCGGTAATCATTCCAGGGGGTCATCCCGCGACACCGTTGTTGCGTGACCATGCGGCCATATTATCGTCAATTGCAGGAAGATAGTACACCCATGCAGAAGTGGAGGGCATTTCCATGCCAGGAGGGGACGTGCGCCCGATGAAACTCCGGGTGCTGGCAGACAATTCAACCCTCATCGACCGCTACTACTTCGCCGAGCCAGGGTTCTCGGTGCTGGTGGAGACGGGGGCCATCAGGGTGCTCTTTGACCTGGGATACTCCGACGTTTTTCAAAAAAACGCGGTGAAGATGGGACAGTCCCTCCTCGACCTCGACTATGTCGTACTCTCTCACGGCCACCTTGACCATACCTGGGGCCTGGTGCACCTCGTGATGGCCCTTACAGAGGCAGAGATAGAGAAAAGAGACTTCAGGAGGCCCGCACTTGTCGCACACCCGGATGTCTTCCTGACAAAACAGTCGGGAAAGGTCCCCGAGTCAGGCGCGCTCTTATCCGAAGAGAAGTGCGGGGAGCATTTCAGACTGCGGCTCTCCCGCGAACCATTATGGCTTTCGGATGACCTTGTGTTCCTTGGGGAGATCCCGAGAAGGTTCGGGTTCGAGTCCCCTGAACCAGGGAGAAAGAGGAAACGCAGCGGGACCATCGAACCCGATCTGATGCCGGACGACAGCGCACTTGCATGGAGGGGAAGGGACGGCCTTGTGGTGATCACGGGGTGTTCCCACGCGGGTATCTGCAATATCGTGGCGTACGCACGCGAGGTCTGCAATAAAGAGCGCTTGCAGGACATCGTCGGCGGTTTCCACCTGATGAAGGCCCCGGAGAGCCGCCTTGATGCGATAGCCAGCGCGTTGAAAGAGATGGGTGTCAGCCGTATGCACCCCTGTCACTGCACCGGGTTCAATGCAGTCCAACGGCTTGCCCGGAAATTCCAGGTGGAGGAGACAGGATCAGGGCTAATGTGCGAGTACTTCTGACCATATATTCTCGGTATGAAGAGTGTAATAATTCCTCATTCTTTGGACAGGTGGAAAGGCATGGATGCGAATGGCGGGGACGTGGATCTCTTCGTGGTCAGGGAATGGGACCCCCGGGCCCTCATCGGACTTTACCGCGCGGGCGGGTGGTGGAAGGACGAATGGGACCCTGCACACATCCCGCTCCTCGTGAGGTCCACCTTCGCATTCGTCGTGGCCGTTCACAGGCAGAGCGGGCGGACGGTGGGGATGGGCCGGGCCATCTCGGACGGCGTTTCGGATGCGTACATCCAGGACCTCGTCGTCCTCCCCGAATTCAGGAGGCGGGGGGTGGGAAAGGCCCTCCTCATGAGGCTGGTTGAGGTCTGCAGGGCCAGGGGGATCTCATGGATTGCACTCGTGGCCGAGCCGGGGACGTCCGACTTTTACAGGGAGTCGGGGTTCATTGTCATGGAAGGCCACATTCCCATGCGCTACCAGGGAGGGGTGAGCGGGGAATGAGACTCTCGCAGTTCCGCCCTGTCACCTTCAGGGAGCAGGCACTCTTCCGGGACCATTACTCCCGTTATCCCCAGGTCCACAGCGACAACCTCTTCTCCAACATGCTCTGCTGGAACCACTATGCCAATTACGCGTATCTCCAGGCAAAGGGAACGATCGTGCTCTGCAGCACCATCCAGGGAAGGACGCGGTTTCGCCCCCCCATCGGCCCACGCGATCCGGATCTCCTCGAGGAGGTGATCCGCATTGCCGTGGAGGAAGGGGATGAGGCGCCGCTGGTGCTGGTGGACACCTCCACGAGGGAGTGGATGGAGTACCTGTACCCGGGCCTTGAGCTCCACGAGGACCGCGACCACTTTGAGTACGTGTACCGCGCAGAAGACCTCGCCCGCCTTCCCGGCGGTGAATACCTCACAATACGGCGGCAGCTGAACCGGTTCAGGAAGCAATGCAGACCGCACCTGGAAGAGATTGCACCGCATAATCTCGCTGACGTGGAAAGGTTCCTGCACGAGTGGTGCGAGTGGAAACAATGTGATGAACACCCTTTCCTCTCCGAAGAGAAGGACGCCGTCCTCTACGCAATCTCGCACTTCACGGAACTCGGGCTCTCCGGCCTCCTCATTCGGATCGAAGGCAAGGTGGGAGCGATTGCAGTCTTTGAGGAGCTGAATCGCGAGACCGCTGTGGTCCACTTCGAGAAAGGCCTTCCCGACTGCGAGGGGATCTACAAAGCCATCAACGCGGAAACAGCAGCATTCCTCGAGGAACGGTACACGTACATCAACCGGGAGAGCGACATGGGGGTCCCCGGCCTCAGGGAGGCAAAGATGAGGTATCACCCCCACCACATGGTCGAGGTCTCCTATGCCCTTCGTGATGACCTGGCCCGCCTGGTGTGATCCTCTCGCAACGCGATCTCTTATTCCTGCGCGGCGCAATAAGACTTCTTTTTAAAAATAACGGACATTATATTATTTCTGAAACCTAACCTCGCCACTTTTGGTTAGTTACCAGTAGTCTAACGAGCACCAATACGATTTGACAGATTGGGATCACCAGACTTTTGGAGCCTTCAGGTGACCGTATCTCCTAATAAAACCGCCAAATATCTGCCCTAATTCATATGTAAAATTCGAAATGATCCTGACAGGGTATCCAAATGGGGGGTATACGATCGTTAATGTCAAATTCATGAGATATTTTTTGAGGACTTTCAAATTTTTCACGTCGGAATTCTTACAGAAAAAATGTGTCAAACTAGTTAGCAATTTTGTGAGGAAAACAATCAAGACATACCCTATCACGGCGTTCTTTGACCAGTGACGAATTGGTCGGATCTCGGCACCCTCTTTGATATCCCGGATGAAGATCTCAGCCTTGTTCCGATTCTTGTAGGCTTCAAGAATTTTCATCGGGTCATCATCGATGCTGGACTCGAGAATGAAAAACCCTTCAAGGCCTGTAATGAAAGGATTCTGGACCTCCCCGAAGACCTTCTGGAATTCTCCCCGGGTTACGATCCAACCTTCAGGAGCGATTTGCCAATCGAGATCCTTTCCCTTTCTGACTTTCTTTGAGAGTTTCTCTCCCTTCTCAAGATCTCTTTTAAATTTCTGTTCCTTCTTCAAAAACTGGTCATTTCCAAGTTTTTTTGAGAAATAGATGTAGTAAGTCTCTTTATCGACATGATGTTTAACGCATGAATAGTGATTGTCGTTAGAGAGAAAGGTTACCATTTCGTGGGGATTGGCATTGAAAAAGGCGATCTCTTTCAGGTAGGGATTTTTCTTCTTCGCCTTCAGGGTGAGGAAATGGAATTTCAGGTCCAGGATCTTCTCTTTGTTCGTGCTGGTATTTCCCCCGCAGTCGAAGACTAAAAGACTGTGCTCTGGCAGAACTTTGGAACAGAGGCCAATAATTGACTTCATGTGTTGCTTATCCTGGACGTTTCCTTTCTGGATTGTCAGCATGGTGGGGATATCGTTCAGTCCAACACTGATTCCAAATGTGAACTGAAGCTTTCCTGGCTGGTGGTCACGTGAATAGCCGCGTTTTCCAAGAGGGCAACAGGTCCCTTCGAAATAACTCGAACTGAAATCAATAAACTGCACGGGATCTACAAGATTCTGAGTGTGTATCCAGTCCTGGAAGAGCCCAAGAAAGACGGGATATTTATTCCCGAGTCGTTCAAGAATGCGGTAAAGACTCCGCGCAGAGACTTTTTCTTCGAATCCGAGGGCCTTCAATTCCTCGTCCGGAGTAAAGTCCATGAGTCTGTTGATCGATATGGACTGCCCGAGTTTGTTGCTGATGAGGAGTTTGACTCCTGGAATAAAAGTGCTGCTCCGGCCTGCCAATGGTGCAAGAACTGAATTGATGATGTTTGTGTCAGCATCGATTTTATCGATCAGCGCAATATTACCTAGTGAGAAGGTTATGTTGGTTGACATACTCCCTAAGGGGAGGCGTAACCTTCTCAACCTTTTGTGGCGAAGTTAGGTCTGAAAATATAGCACGAAAAAATATGGCTTTTACGGCCTTAATTTTCCCGCAAGACAGGAAGGTGCGCGTTGAGAATCCGGGCTATTCTGTGCCTTTTTCCAATAATGACCGATTTTGTCATATTTTTTCGAAAAAGGCTCAATATTTGCCCTGATTATCGGAAATGGAGAGTAAATAGCCTGTGGAACAAGGCAAAGCTTTAAAACAGGGAGATTTAACCTCTAAGATAGTAGTTCCAAGGGAACTATGGTGGGAGAATTAAAATGCTTGAGATGAAGCGTGAAGTAGTTGTCCGGAATATGAAGGACAACGATGTGATAAAGAAGTTCCAGACAGACAAGGCGTGGGGTTTGTGCACGATGGTGGATTTAAAGCACTGCGACCCGGAGACCATCAGGGACCCGGAGAAGATCCAGGAATTCATCATCCAGCTCTGCGATCTCATCGACATGAAGAGATTCGGCGACCCCACTATAGTCCACTTCGGCCCCTGTGCCAAGGTTGCGGGCTACTCCATGACCCAGCTGATTGAGACTTCGCTCGTATCCGGCCACTTTGCCAATGAGACCAATTCGGCATACCTGGATATCTTCAGCTGCAAGGAGTACGGCCCTGAAAAGACCGCGAAATTCTGCAAGGAGTTCTTCGGCGCAAAGTCGATGGACTTCACTGTGGCATTCAGGTACTAAAGACGGGCAAAATAGTTCCCGGAACAGTCCCCCTGTGAGAGGGGAGAACGGTACACCTTTTTTAGAATTATTACAGGATACTGCCCAGGCGCATTTTTTGGGAAAATGCCGGCCGGCAACCGTTTCCGGTCAGGACGGCGCCCGCGGCGCCGAGGCATTCCCGGCGGGTTACGAACCCCCCTGCCTGCGGCATGCCAAATTATATCAGAAAAAGCCAAAGATGCCGTCGGCGATGATCTTTACTGCGATGGCCGCAACCAGCATCCCGAGGACTTTTGCCATGATATCGATCACTGTGTCGCCAACGATTCGCTGGAGGTGGGACGAGAACCGGAGGATGATCCACGTTGCCAGAAGTGAGAGAGTGATCGCAATTGCCGGCACAAGGATCCCATACTCTTTTGAGAGGAGGATAACGGTGGTGATGGCGCCGGGCCCACAGAGGAGGGGTGTGCCGATCACCACCCCCGCCACAGATTGAGTGGGGCCTCTCGCTCTCCCTATGTCGAGTCCGAGCGCCATCTGCATCCCCAGGATGAAGAGGAGGATGCCTCCGGCCACCTGGAAGCTTGGCATGGTGATTCCCAGGATATCGAAGATGAAGAAGTTGAAGAAGAGGAATATGTAGAGGAGAAAACCGGCGACTGCCACTGCAATAAGCGCCTGCTTGTTGATCTCGGTCGCAGGCTGCCCCTTGGTCATCGAGGTGAAGATCGGCACGCTGAGTATCGGGTCGAGGATGACAAAGAGCGCCGAGAAGGCGTAAATCACAGATGCGAGCATGTCAGGCATACAACCGCTGGATCATTATTCTTCTCACGAACCATTAAAAGCGTGGTCGGAAGGCACGAGAAGGGTGAACAAACCGGGAAAGACCATCAGAGAGAGAATCGGGTGCTCCCCTGGTTACGTTCCTGATCGATAGGGGGGTTGATGCCAGATTCTGGGGGTGTCCGGCAAAATGAAAAAACCAGGGACATATCCAGAGAGAGCAGTATCATATTCACGTATGAGCTTAAAAATTTTGATATTCCCCCTGGGCCGTGAGAAGAAATTGCAAAAAAACCGGTATTTTTCAAAAAACCTTCGATGCCGGGAGACTCTCCAACCTGCGGAATCTGGCGATCCTCTTTACCTGCGGTCCACCAGTCGTTTCGGCCGCCCCTTCACGCGGGAGAGTTCAAGGCCTCCTGGCGGGGTGAAATGGAATAAAACCTGGAAATCCTGCGAAATGGCCGGTGCAAGACCCGGTTTTGCGCGGAGGAACGAGGCGAGGAACCGCTCGCCGATCTCGTCTCCGGGAAGGTGCGCAGGGTCAAGGGCCTCCATATGTACCCTGAGGATGACTCCTCCATTCTCGCCATGGTAGACGAATGCTTCGTATTCACCGGTGAGGTACTCCATGTTCCCAGGCTGGAAGACCCCGCGCTCGATATCCACCCTGTTCACCGGAGTCCCCAGGATCCACAGTGTCTCAGCCTCGCGCTGGGGGGTGTAGATCTTCATGTGCGTCCTCCCGCATGCGCACGGCTCCCGGGTCATCACAACGGTCGTGTCTTCCGTGTCGTAATTGATGAGGAGCGTGCCGCAGCGGCCTCCGGGAGGGACGAGGGTCGTGAGCACCGCCCTTCCGCATTCGCCGTCAGGAACAAAACCTCCCATCGCGGGATCGTACACGTCGAGGTGCACCAGGTCCTCAGGTACGTGGAGCCCGGAGCGATCGATGCACTCCCCGCACATGGTCCCTTCTGTGCTTCCGTACGTGTTGAAGACCTCGCGGTCCCATACCTCAGCGAGGTACGCCCTTGACTCGTCGGCAAAACTCTCACCGCCTACGATGAGCCGTTCGAGCGAGGTATCCCTGGGGTCCAGACCCTCGCCTTTGAGCTGCCGCGCGAGTCTCAGGAGCTTGAAGACGCTCCCGACGATCCCCGTAGGTTGGTAACTCTCGATGATCCTCCGCGGAAAGGTGCACTTGCCGGTCGGGATGATGGTCATCCCTATCCCCCGCGCAGCGAGCGTCATGGTGTTGGCCCCGACGTTCATCCCGTAGGATGCGCAGATCACCACCCTGTCACCCTTTCCAAAGCCCTGGGACGCAAAGATCCGTGCATACTTGGCGGCATAGCGCTCCCAGTCGTCCCAGGTGAGGAAGAAACTCTTGGGAGTGCCGGAGGTCCCGCTGGTCTCGTGCACCGTGAAGATCTCCTCCCAGGGCACGCTCCTGAACAGGAACTCGCTCTTCTGTGGCGGCTGGTTCTCGCGGATGGTTCTCCCGGATATGATCGGGAGTGATTTCAGGTCGTCGTGGGACTTCACGTCTTCAGGGCGGATGCCATGCTCGCGGAACCAGTTCCGGTAGAACGGGGAATGGTCCCGTGCATACCTGACGGTATATTTTATCCTCTCGTCCACCAGCGCATCGAGTTCATCCCGCGGGAGAGTCTCCATCTGGCGGTCAAAGAACGCACCGGGCGACATCATGTATGTTATCGGTACGCGGAGATGAATAAATCTCCTTTCAGGGCTGTTCTGTTTCTGCCGGAAAGACCCTGAACATGCCCAAAAGCCCTACCTTCCTCCTGGATCCATAAATTCGGCAGAAGAAGTGGGGTGAGGATATTCCAGGAAAAATAGTATTAAATCCTGCCGGGGCATCACAATGCATTATAAGGGAAGAGGTGTGATCATGACGGCAACAACACGCTATAAATGCAAGGTCTGCGGCTACATTTACTCCCCCATTCGGGGGGAGCCTCACAACGGAATCCCCGCAGGGACTGCCTTTGAGGACCTTCCGGACAGCTACATCTGCCCCATCTGCGGCATGGAGGGGAAGGGGAAGATAGGAAAATGGGGATTCGAGGAGTGGGTCCCCACCAAGTGGATCTGCTCGGTCTGCGGATACGTCTATGACCAGAAGCGGGGAGAACCTCACCGCGGGATCAAACCAGGGACCGCTTTTGAGGACCTCCCTGATGATTACACCTGCCCGGTGTGCAACCTGGACCCAAAGATCTCCAGGCAATATGGGAAGGTCTTCAAGCAGGGGTTCGACCCGCTGGACATCCCCTGAACCTCTCTTTTCTGTTCTTCGCTCCCTGGTGTGGAGAGGATTGATGTACCGGACACCTTTGTGGCGGGTTGCCCCACCCTAGATACGATATACCCCGCGCCCACGAAGGGCTCCCCGGCGGCGGTTCATTGACTGAATTCGTAAATACAGATGACAAACTCGATCCACTCTTCCCATACAACAGAGCGGAAAGGTCTCTTCTCTCTCCTTTCGTCAGTCTAATGAGCGAGATGCTTTGATACCCTGATCTCTGTTCCGCATACGGACTCTGTTCCCCGGTGCCTCTTTTCCGTGGGGTGATGTGCGAGGCAGTGCCGTGTTTCGCACGCAGGATATGGATCCCACCTGCTCCCCCGAAATGGATCGTGACTTTTTCATCTCTCCAATACCAGGAACCGGGGTACAATGGGAGGGTTCCCTGCCGAAGGAGGGAACATCGGGTCCCCTCCTCCTGTATTGCAACATACGGTATATCCTAAAAAAACTCCTGCTGGCATGGCTAAGGGCAGTCATATGCTGCCACGAGGGAGTGGAGCGGGGCGATGTACAGATTAATACCTCCCCGCTGCAACACTCTTAATGGACCAACTCTTGCAAGGGTGTGTTTCGAAGCATGTTTGAGCGAATCCTCATTCCAACCGACTTCTCCTGGTATGCCCAGAGGACGATTTGGTGTGCAACGGAGATTCCAGGCACCACCGCGGTCGTGCTCCTGCATATCACTGATGAGGCACCGGAGTGCATGACCTGGCACTCCTCCGCGGAGGCGAGGAATTCACCGAGCACGCCCGCAAATGCACTTGCATACGCAGGTGAAGCGCTTGAGAAGGCCGGGTTATCCGTCACCTACGAGGTTGCCCCCCCGAAGAGTGCCGGGATCCATGCCGCGATCCTGGAGTCTGCGGAGAGAAACGGGGCAGATCTCGTCCTGATCGGGGGAAGGGGCCGGGGTTTTTTGAGGGACATCTTCATGGGCCATGTCTCGAAAAGAGTCGTCGAGGAAGCCGGGATCCATGTCCTCGTCACCCATTTTCCAGAGGAACCCGCCCCGGAGAGTGAAGCGGTCAGGGGTCCCGCTTCCCGGGAGAACCCGCTCTTCTCCCGGGTCCTCGTTCCGGTGGATTTTTCGCGCAGTACCTTCGAGATTATCGAGTTCCTCTGCGAGGTGGATGGATACGAAGAGATCATCCTCATGCATGTCATTGCCTCGGTCAATGACCGGCATGACCTGCAGAAGAAACTCCAGCACTCGATGCAGGCGCTCTCATTCCTCCAGCGTGACCTTGCGCCCATAGGGGGCAGGATCAGCCCTCTCATCAGGTTCGGAGACCCCGCCGAAGAGATCTGCAGGATTGCCGGGGAGGAGCAGGCGACACTGATCCTCGTCTCCAGGTTCGGCGCATCAGATTACTTAAAGGACGGGCCCATTGGCAGCATTGCCGCGGAGGTCGCAAAGCGCGCCCGCATCCCCGTCCTCATCCGTTTCCCGGGGTCTTCCCATGATGTCCAGGTCAGGGAGATCGGCACTGCCGAATTTCCCCGTGCAGAAGAGACATGGTCGCATTACCGGCAGCAGCGTGCAGATCCCTCTGCGGACCGCATATTCGGAGTTTTTGTCGATGGAGACCTTGTGGCCCTCGCCCGCTGCAGGAGGTATCCTGACGGGCTCGAGATCGACGGGGTCTTCACGCAGGAAGGGTTCCGCCGCAGGGGGTATGCCAGGAGCGCGGTCTCTCTCCTTGTCCACGAGTGCGGAGCAGAGCCACTCTACACCTTCTCCACCGGCGACATGATCGATTTCTTCAGGTCGTTTGACTTCCAGGAGATTCCCGACAGGGACATGCCCGCATCCATCCGCGAACGCTACGGCTTTGCCCTGGGAGACCTGGCAGGGGCAGACCTCTATCCGATGAAGAGGAGCAGCAGGGGGGCATGAGACCCCATTACCATCGGACGAAAGGGACAAGAGTGTTGCCCCCTTCCGAGGAAGAGGAGCGGGGATGAGGATGCAGGTGCGGGGGAGACGATCCGGAAGGAACGCGCGTCTCTCCACGGGAACCTGCAGCGGCTGAACGAGAAATCTTCCCTCTCCATTAGGTCCAGGGCATATTTGTGCCTGTTGTCCGCCGCGGGAGAGACTACTTTCCCCCCTGCTGTTCTTTTACCAGCTCAACAAGCAACGAGAACATCGCCGCTTCCAGGGGGTCATCGATCGCGGAGAGGCGGTCGGTTGCGTGGGCCCGGATCATCTCCGCCAGATGCTCGGCATGGGGCTTGTCCGCAGCCGGGACCGCCCTCGCGGCGCGGAGCCAGCGGTCGGCGGTCTCATGGAGGTCCCGGCGTCCTTTACGGGGCATTGACGGGCCGGATGGTTCAGGCATTCCCTGTCTCCAGGAAGGTAGCTGGATCACCTGGAGGTATGAAAGGAGTGGCATGGGGAGTGAAAGTGAGGAGGCCCGGCCCGACTCACCAGGCTCGCATCGTGGGAACAGGGCGGCCACGTGGGCGGTTTTGCGATCCTATTTCTGCGATGACGGCGAATATCGCGTATACTGTGATTGGTATGGAGGAGAGGGGATGGGAGAGAGCGTAAAACTGGGAATTATCATATGCGACCGGTACCGGACCTGCGCCGGTGGAAAGTGCATGCGGGCGCTGCGCAACCGCGAGGGAGCCTTCGAGCGGTACAGGGGAGTGGATGTCGAACTGGTCGGGTTTGCCACCTGCAACGGGTGTCCCGGCGGAAATGTCGAGTATGTGCCACAGGAGATGAAGAAGAACGGTGCGGAGGTCGTCCACCTCGCGACCGGAATGGTGGTCGGATACCCGCCCTGCCCGCGCATCGGATACTTCTCGCGGTTCATCCGTGAAAAATACGGCATGGATGTGGTCGTCGGGACTCACCCGATCCCGCAGAACTACTATGCAACCCACAAGAACCTTGGCAGCTGGGATGCCGCAGCGTGGAAAGATCTGCTCGCGCCGACGCTCACCGATGAGAAGACGCGACTCTCCTATGATTGAAGTATCAGGATCTGCAAGGACGCTGATGCATCTCTACGCACCCGGCTGCAGGAAAGGCAATCCTTACCACCCCAGGGGGTAAAGATCTCCGTCATGAAGAATGCCTTCCACGTGATGATCGTCCCCACTCTCGGCTGCCCTGCCAGGTGCAGGTACTGCTGGAGTTCCGATCCCGCATCTCCGCGGATGGGCATCGGGACTCTCAAAGAGGTGGTGGACTGGCTGAAAGGCATCGAGAAGGAGCGGGTGACGTTCACGTTCCACGGCGGCGAACCGCTCCTGGCAGGCGCCGACTTCTACCGCGGGGCGCTGCCCCTCCTCTCGCGCGAGCTTGCGCACCTGGACCCGGAATTTGCCATGCAGTCAAACCTCTGGCTGATGACCCCCGAGATCGCGGATATCCTGGCAGAATACCACGTGCCGCTGGGGACCAGCATCGACGGCCCGGAGGAGCTCAACGATACCCAGAGGGGGGAAGGCTACTTCCAGAAGACGATGAAGGGGTACGCGATCGCGCGGGAGCACGGGCTGAAGGTGAGCTTCATCTGCACTTTTACGTCGCGGTCCTTCCACGAGCGGGAGAGTATCGTCCGTTTCTTTATGGAAAATGGCTTCACCCTCAAGCTGCACCCGGCCCTCCCGTCGCTTCGGAACGACAACCCCGAGCCCTGGACGCTCGATCCCGAAGATTACGGGGAGCTGCTGGTCTATCTCCTCGATGCGTCCCTCGAGCACCTGGGAAGAATGGAGATCATGAATATCAACGACCTGTGCAAGTGCGTCTTCTTCCGGCATGGAACGGTCTGCACGTTTGTCGACTGCATGGGGAGCACCTTTGCGGTCGGCCCTGATGGCGGCATCTACCCCTGCTACCGGTTCGTGGGGATGCCGGAGTACGTGATGGGAAACGTGGCCGACCGTCCTACACTCGACGAGCTGGCGGACTCGCACATCGGGCGGCTCATGACGGAATTCCGGCACCTTGTTGACAAGGCGTGTGCAGACTGCGCCCATATCCGGTACTGCCGGGGAGGGTGCCCCTACAACGCCATGGTCCCGCATGGCGGAGAGATAAAAGGGGTGGATCCTTACTGCACCGCGTACAGGCGTATATTCGACGAGATCACCGGCCGCCTCAACAGAGAGATGGCGGAGTCCCTGCCGTTCGAGATGGGACCAATTTCGCCCGCACGGCAGAAGGAGAAAAAGCCCGGCATCATGGGACTGATGCGGCACCAGGCAATGAAGACGCAGATGCGGTGAGGAATCTCCCATTCGGCCCGGCAACCCTCCCAGGCATCAGGTGCACTCTTCCTGCCCGAAATCCCACAAATTCGTCACTGGTCAAAGAATACCGTGATAGGGTACGTTTTGATCGTTTTCCTCACAAAATCACTCGCCAGTTCGACACATTTTTTTCTGCAGGAATCCCGACGTGAAAAATTTTTAAAAAGTCCTCAAAAAAATATCTCATGAATTTGACATTCACGATCGGATTCCCCCCGTTTGGATACCCAGTCAGGATCCTTTCTTTTTTCGCATGAATCAGGACGGATATTTGGCGGTTTTATCGGGAGGGACGGTCACCTGAAGGCTCCAAAAGCCTGGTAATCCCAATCTGTCAAACCGGTGTGGTGTTCGTTGGCCTAATGGCAACTACCCAAGAGTGGCGAGGTTGGATTCCTGGTTCAATACTCAATATATCATCAATAGCGCATAGGGAAGGAGCGTACCTGGGCAACCAGGAAAAGAGTACCAGGGGCAGGTTGCGTTCGCTGAATGCACACGCTTTCAGCGTGTGCATGCGTATGCATCTAAAAAAAATTTAAATGAGTTTGAATATGGGGTGGCTCTCGGCCTTGCACTCGATTCCCATCTGACGGGTGGCTTCCAGCACTACCATGTCGGTGTATGCCTGGGCAGTGATCATGGCCTCCACGTTCTCGATGGGGCCGTACATGATGAGGTCGGCACCAAGGGTGCTTGCGATCATGTTGCAGCCGATATCGGGTGCGGACCATGCCGCCTGGATGACTCCGTCAAGGCCGCCCTGGTAGTGGTGCAGGAGCTGCTCGAGGTAGGCATCCTTGCCCTTCAGGGACTCGGCGAGCTTGGACGGGTTCTTCTTCGAGCCCTTCCAGCGCTTCAGCCAGGTCCAGGAGACGGTCATGTTGTGGTATGCACCGCCAGTGGGGTACCCGTGGATGGCCTTGCAGGCCAGGATCTCGCGGTATGCGCCACCCGAGCCCAGGCCGAGGGGTGTTGCCGCAGTGTCGAGGATGGGCCTGGTGATTCCCGCCTCCTCGGCGATCTGGATCATTCCCTTGGTCTGGCCGGCGACACCGCCCTCGACGAGGGTCTTCTCCCTGCCTGCGACCGAGGGGTCGGCAGGGTTGAAGGCCAGCACGATGGCGGCATCGACGTCGCTGTTCTTGATTGCCTCGACGTTCTCCGGCGGGATGGACCCGTTGATGGAGTTGTAGATGGCCCTCTTGGCAAGCCCTACCTCCGTCACGTACTTGCAGGCGTGCGCGAGCGCGGCCGGCACCGATGAGTCCATCAGGAACGCGGTCTTGTTGTCGATCTTGTCAAACCAGGTGAAGTAGCTCTCGAAC